>NZ_JAFCWG010000001.1:617011-871310 GCF_049897445.1 Kocuria sp. LHG3120
CCGCACCGTAGCCCGGTCCCGCCGGGCCCGCGGGGCCCGCCGGACGCCGGAGGCCCGCACCGTGCGCACGGTGCGGGCCTCCGGCGCCCGGCGGGACCGGCTCAGACGGTGAGGGCCAGCTCGCGCTCCACGACGGACGCGAGGAACTCCGTCTCGGCCCGGGCGATCTCCTCGGAGGCCGCCTCGACCATCACGCGGACCACCGGCTCGGTCCCCGAGGGGCGCAGCAGCACGCGGCCCGTCTCGCCGAGGCGCTGCTCGACCTCCGCGACGGCCGCCTGCACCCCGGGGTTGGAGCCCACCGCGGTGCGGTCCACCCCGCGCACGTTGAGCAGCACCTGCGGCAGCCGCGTCATCACGCGGGCCAGCTCCGCGAGCGGTGCGCGGGTCTGGGCCACGCGCGAGGCCAGCATCAGCCCGGTCAGCAGCCCGTCGCCGGTGGTGGCGTAGTCGGACATGATCACGTGGCCGGACTGCTCGCCGCCCAGGTTGTACCCGTGCTCGGTCATCGTCTCGAGGACGTAGCGGTCCCCCACGGCGGTCTCCCGAACGTCGATGCCCGCGTCCCGCAGGGCCAGCTTGAGGCCGAGGTTGCTCATCACGGTGGCCACGAGCGTGTCCTCGACGAGCCGGCCCGCGTCCTTGAGCGCCAGGGCGAGGATCGCCATGATCTGGTCCCCGTCGACCTCGCGGCCGGTGGCGTCCACGGCGAGGCAGCGGTCGGCGTCGCCGTCGTGGGCGATCCCGAGGTCGGCCCCGAGCTCGACGACGGCCCGCTGGAGGGGCTCCAGGTGGGTCGAGCCGCAGCCGTCGTTGATGTTCAGGCCGTCGGGCTCCGCGCCGATGACGTGCACCTCGGCGCCCGCGCCGCGGAAGGCGTCCGGCGAGACCCCGCTGGCGGCGCCGTTGGCGCAGTCCAGGACCACGCGCATCCCCTCGAGCCGGTGCGGGATGGCCCCCACCAGGTGCAGGACGTAGCGGTCCTCGGCGTCCGTGAGCAGGTGGATGCGCCCGACCCCGGCGCCGGTGGGGCGCCGGAAGTCGCCGGACTCGAAGACCTGCTGGATCTCGTCCTCCACCCGGTCCGGGAGCTTCCGCCCGCCGTGGGCCAGGAACTTGATCCCGTTGTCGGGGGCCGGGTTGTGCGAGGCGGAGATCATCACGCCGAAGTCGGCGTCGAGGTCCGCCACCAGGTAGGCCAGCGCGGGGGTCGGCAGGACCCCGGCGTCGTGGACGTCCACGCCCGAGCCGGCGAGACCCGCGGTCACGGCGGCGCTGAGGAACTCCCCGCTGGCCCGCCCGTCCCGGGCGACGACCGCCGTGGGGCGCCGCCCCTCGCGTGCGTGGCCGTGGCCGAGCACGATCGCGGCGGCCTGGGCCAGGTCCAGGGTCATGTTGGCTGTGAGGAGGTCGTTCGCGAGCCCGCGCACGCCGTCCGTTCCGAATAATCTAGACATCGCCCCCATCCTACGTTCCCCGCGGCCCGGACACCGGCAGGCGGGCAGAAACGAAGGGACCCCGTCCGACACCGGTGTGCACCGGGTCGGACGGGGTCCGTGACGCTGGGGCGGGCCGGGAGGCCCTCCGATCAGCGCTTCGAGTACTGCGGAGCCTTGCGGGCCTTCTTGAGACCGGCCTTCTTGCGCTCGATGACGCGCGGGTCGCGGGTCAGGAAGCCGGCCTTCTTGAGGGTCGGGCGGTTGTTCTCGAGGTCGATCTCGTTCAGGGCACGCGCCACGCCGTGGCGCAGGGCACCGGCCTGGCCGGAGGGGCCACCGCCGTGGATGCGGGCGATGACG
Organism: Kocuria sp. LHG3120; assembly: GCF_049897445.1. NCBI lineage: Bacteria > Bacillati > Actinomycetota > Actinomycetes > Micrococcales > Micrococcaceae > Kocuria > Kocuria sp. LHG3120. Next base: position 618,811 of record NZ_JAFCWG010000001.1, read on the forward strand.
TCGTAGGCGCCCTCGAGCTCCAGCACCTTGAAGGGGTCGTTGACCTCCTGCTGGTGCAGCTTGTTCGGGAAGTAGTTCTCCAGGGTGCGGCCGTTGACGGTCCACTGGCCGGAGCCGGGGACGACGCGCACGCGGGCGACGGCCTCCTTGCGGCGGCCGACGGCCTGGCCGGAGACGGTGAGGGCCGGGCGCTCGGCGGCGGCCTCGGTCTCCTCCGCGGGGGAGGACTCGGAGGTGTAGCTGCTCAGCTGCTCCTCGCCGTCCACGATGTTCTGCTCTTCAGTATTCTGAGCCACGATTTTCCTCGCTCGTTTCTGTCGTAGGCCCGGTTACTGGGCGACCTGGGTGAACTCGAAGGTCTGCGGCTGCTGGGCACCGTGGGGGTGCTCCGGGCCGGCGTAGACCTTGAGCTTGGACATCTGCTGGGCGGCCAGCTTGTTCTTCGGGAGCATGCCACGGATGGCCTTCTCCACGGCGCGGACCGGGTGCTTCTCCAGCAGCTCGGCGTAGGAGCTGGACTTGAGCCCGCCCGGGTAGCCGGAGTGGCGGTAGGCCCGCTTCTTCTCGAGCTTGGAGCCGGTCAGGGCCACCTTCTCGGCGTTGATGATGATGACGAAATCACCGGCGTCCACGTGGGGAGCAAAGGTCGGCTTGTGCTTTCCGCGCAGCAGCGTTGCGGTCTGGCTGGCAAGGCGACCCAGGACGACGTCGGTGGCATCGATGACGTGCCACTGGCGCTGGATGTCACCGGGCTTCGGGGTGTACGTACGCACGTTAGTTTGCCTTCGTTCGGGTTATCTCGGTGGCGCTAGTTGGGATCACGCCGTTTCTCGGTGTGCCGTCCGGGGCTCGGGTGAGGGCCGAGCTGCATCCGGTGCCCGAGACCCCGGTGCACCGGACCGCCAGGCGTCCTGCAACGGGACAGCGGATCCGGGTACACGTGAACCGAGGCGGGACACGCACAACAGCACCCCACGGTACCGGATGGAGCGGCCAAAGACCACTCGGGCCATACACCCGGAGGGTGCGGCGGTCAATCTCCCCGCGGGCGCCCGGGCCCGCGGAGGCTCACGCTCCGCCGTGCCGGGGCGTCCCGGGAGCGTCGCGGGGATCTCCTCGGAGCTCCTCGCGGGCGGGGTCGCCGAGCGGGGCGCGCCGCGCCCGGGTGCGCTCGGCCCGCTCCCCCAGGGCGGCGTCCCCGGGATAGCGGACCTCCTCGAGCACGAGGGCGTGCGGCGGGGCCATCAGCGCCTTGGCGTCCCGGACCCGCTCCGCGAGCCGGCGGCCGAGCCAGTCGGGGTCCTCGCGGCCCGCGCCCACGCGGGCGGCCGCGCCCACGACCGAGCGGACCATGTGGTGGCAGAAGGCGTCCGCCTCGATGCCCAGCAGCACGAGCCCGTCCCGGTCCCGCTCGACGGACACGTCCAGGACCTCCCGCACCGTCGTGGCGCCCTCCCGGGGGCGGCAGAAGGACAGGAAGTCGTGCAGCCCCACCAGCTCCTGCGCCGCCCGGGCCATGACAGGGACGTCGAGCACGTCCTTCGACCACCACGTCAGGTGCCGGGTCAGCGGGTCCCGGCCCGCCGCGCCGTCGTCGATCCGGTAGCTGTAGCGGCGGGAGACGGCGGAGAAGCGGGCGTCGAAGCCGGCGGGGGCGGCGCCCGCGCGGCGGACCACCACCGCGCCCGGGCACTCGGGCAGGCCCTGCGCGCGGCGGCCGCGGCCCAGGACGTGGGCCAGTGCCCCGGTGAGGCGGCGTTCGAGCGCCCGTCCCGGGTCCTCGTCCCGGCCGCGGGCGAGACCGGTCCACTCCGCGGGGGCCAGGTCCAGGTGCGCCACCTGGCCGCGGGCGTGCACCCCGGTGTCCGTCCGGCCGGCCACCGCGACCCGCACGTCCCGGCGGACCAGCACGGCGAGGGCGTCCTCCACGGCCCCCTGCACGGTGGGCAGGCCCGGCTGACGGGCCCACCCGGCGAACGGCGCGCCGTCGTAGGCCAGGTCGATCCGCACGCGCACGGGGGAGTCGGACGGGCTCATGGTCAGCTCCTGGGAGGGGGTGGTGGGGGGTGCGGCGGGCACGACGACGCCGCCGGGGACCAGGTCCCCGGCGGCGTCGCGGTGTCCGTCCGTGCGTCGTCCGGTCAGCGCAGCTTCTGCGCGGCGGCGCCGCCGGCCGGCTGGAAGCCGGCGGCCTCGGCGTTGGCCGGCGAGTCGAACCAGATCTCGGCGGTGGTGCCCGCGTACCAGCGCGAGCCGGGCACGTGGTACTTCATCGAGTTCTTGTTGCCCTTGACCTCGAAGCCCTCGGGGGCCTCGCCGGACTCGAGCGGGGCGTGCGAACCGGGGAACTCGGCGTCGGAGTTCTCGGCGGCGACCTCGGCGGCCTGCTCGGAGCCGACCTCGGGGGCCTGCTCGTCGGCGGGGATCTCCTCGGCGGCGACCTCACCGGCGGTGGTGTCCGCCGGGGTGTCGACCGGGGCGGCGGGGGCCGGGGCGGCCTTCTCGGTGGCGCGCTCGGCCTCGGCCACGGTGGCCTTGGTCGCGACGGGCTCCATCACGAGCTCGATGACGGCCATGGGGGCGTTGTCGCCCTTGCGGTTGCCGATCTTGGTGATGCGGGTGTAGCCGCCGTTGCGGTCCTCCATCGCCGAGGCGATGGTGGTGAACAGCTCGTGCACCACGGACTTGTCGGTCAGCTGCGCCAGCACGCGACGGCGGGCGGCCAGGTCACCGCGCTTGGCGAAGGTGATCAGGCGCTCGGCGTAGGGACGCATCCGCTTCGCCTTGGTCACGGTGGTGGTGATGCGCTTGTGCTCGAACAGCTGCTGCGACAGGTTCGCCAGCATCAGGCGCTCGTGCGCGGGTCCGCCTCCGAGGCGGGGTCCCTTGGTGGGAGTAGGCATGGTTGTTGATCTCCTGGAAGTGTGTCCCGGCCCGGGCGGGCACCCGTCGGGACGTCAGCGGGAAGGACTAGTGGTCGTCGTCGTCGAACGGGTTCTCGTCGTCGATCGCGGCGGCGCGAGCGGCGAGGTCGAAACCGGGGGGCGAGTCCTTGAGGGACAGCCCGAGGTCGACGAGCTTGGCCTTGACCTCGTCGATCGACTTGGCGCCGAAGTTGCGGATGTCCATCAGGTCCGCCTCGGAACGGCCCACGAGCTCACCCACGGTGTGGATGCCCTCGCGCTTGAGGCAGTTGTAGGACCGCACGGTGAGCTCGAGGTCCTCGATGGGCAGCGCCATGTCGGCGGCCATCGCGGCGTCCGTCGGCGAGGGCCCGATCTCGATGCCCTCGGCGGCCGTGTTGAGCTCCCGGGCGAGACCGAACAGCTCGACCAGGGTGGTGCCGGCGGAGGCCACGGCGTCACGCGGGGTGATGGCCTCCTTGGTCTCCACGTCCAGGACCAGCTTGTCGAAGTCGGTGCGCTGCTCCACACGGGTGGCCTCCACGCGGAAGGTCACCTTCAGGACGGGCGAGTAGATCGAGTCGACCGGGATGCGGCCGATCTCCGCGTCCCCGGCCTTGTTCTGGGCGGCGGAGACGTACCCGCGCCCGCGCTCGATGGTCAGCTCGAGCTCGAGCTGGCCCTTCGCGTTGAGGGTCGCGATGTGCAGGTCCGGGTTGTGGATCTCCACACCGGCCGGGGCCGTGATGTCCGCGGCGGTGACGACGCCGGGGCCCTGCTTGCGCAGGTAGGCGACGACGGGCTCGTCCTGCTCCGAGGAGACGGCGAGCTTCTTGATGTTGAGAATGACCTCGGAGACGTCCTCCTTCACGCCCTCCACGGTGGAGAACTCGTGGAGCACCCCGTCGAGCCGGATGCTGGTCACGGCGGCACCGGGGATCGAGGACAGGAGGGTGCGGCGGAGGGAGTTGCCGAGGGTGTAGCCGAAGCCGGGCTCGAGCGGTTCGATCACGAAGCGGGACCGGTTGTCGGCCACGACCTCTTCAGAGAGGGTGGGGCGCTGTGCGATGAGCACTGATGTTTCCTTTCAGCGGGCATCCGCTATATGACGCGCGCAAATGGTGGAAAACAGTTGATGGGTGCGGACCGGTGCCCGGTCCGTTGTCGGCATGCGCACCGGGACCCCGCAGGGTCCCGGTGGGCGTGCTCACATCAGACGCGGCGGCGCTTCGGCGGGCGGCAACCGTTGTGCGCGCTCGGGGTGACGTCCGAGATGGAGCCGACCTCGAGGCCGGTGGCCTGCAGGGAGCGGATGGCGGTCTCGCGCCCGGAGCCGGGGCCCTTGACAAACACGTCGACCTTGCGCATGCCGTGCTCCTGCGCGCGCTTCGCGGCGGCCTCGGCGGCCATCTGGGCCGCGAAGGGGGTGGACTTGCGAGAGCCCTTGAAACCCATCTCGCCGGCGGACGACCAGGAGAGGACGGCGCCGGAGGGGTCGGTGATGGTGACGATGGTGTTGTTGAACGTCGACTTGATGTGGGCCTGGCCCTGGGTGACGTTCTTCTTGTCCTTGCGGCGGGGCTTGCGGGCAGCCGCTGCGCGAGTCTTCGGGGGCATGGAGATCTCCTACAAAGTTCGGGAAGAGTGGTGGTGGGCCGCTCGGGGGACCGCGGGGTCCTGGCGCACGAGCGGCAGCGGGCTACTTCTTCTTGCCGGCGACCGTGCGCTTCGGACCCTTGCGGGTGCGGGCGTTGGTCTTGGTGCGCTGACCGTGCACGGGCAGGCCGCGGCGGTGCCGGATGCCCTGGTAGCTGCCGATCTCGACCTTGCGGCGGATGTCGGCGGCCACCTCGCGGCGGAGGTCACCCTCGACCTTGTAGTTGTCCTCGATGTAGTCGCGCAGCTCCACGAGCTGGGCATCGGTGAGTTCGCGCACGCGCAGGTCGCCCGAGATGCCGGTGGCGTCCAGGGTGGCGAGCGCGCGGGTGCGACCCACGCCGTAGATGTAGGTGAGCGCAATTTCCAGCCGCTTTTCGCGGGGGAGGTCGACGCCTGCGAGACGAGCCATATCGGCGGTTCTCCTTGTGGTGTTCCAGAGGTCTGGAGCATCGCTGTCCGGTCGGGGACGTCATGTCCCCTCCGGTCCCCGGCCTCTGTACCGGGGGCGCCCGCCTGGATCTCTCCGGTCGGGAGCGGTGCCTTTGTGGATCCACTTGCGTGGGCAGCTCGGGGCGGGTCAGCCCTGACGCTGTTTGTGGCGCGGGTTCTCGCAGATCACCATGACCCGCCCGTTGCGGCGGATCACCTTGCACTTGTCGCAGATCGGCTTCACGCTCGGTTGGACCTTCATCGCATTCCTTCGCGTCGTTCTCTCGAGTGGTGTGCGGCCCGGACGGCCGCCGGTCCTACTTGTAGCGGTAGACGATACGACCGCGGGTGAGGTCGTACGGGCTCAGCTCCACCACCACGCGGTCCTCGGGGAGGATCCGGATGTAGTGCTGTCGCATCTTCCCGGAGATGTGGGCGAGGACCAGGTGACCGTTGTTCAGCTCAACGCGGAACATCGCGTTGGGCAGAGCCTCGACCACAGTGCCTTCGATCTCGATGACTCCGTCTTTCTTGGCCATATCCTCCGCTAACTTCAGGTGCCCCCCGCCGGGGCGGCGAGCAGGGTTTCGGGTGTACATCGTCGTTAAACGCCGCAGCGGACCTGTACGCGCGCACCATCACCGTTCGTGGTGCACGGTGAGGGTCGGCGTGGTCCGAAGTGTGCGGAATCGCTGGAGCACAGACAACCAACAGGACACTCTACGGGATCGGGGGCGCCTCCCGCAACGCGGGAGGCGCCCCCGGGGAGCGGTGCCGGGGACGACGGCGCTCAGACGGTCGCGGCGAGCTGCCCGCAGGCCCCGTCGATGTCGGAGCCGCGGGTGTCCCGCACGGTGGTGGGGATGCCGTGGGCCCGGAGCCGCTCCACGAAGTTCTGCTCCACGCCGGGCCGGGACGCGGTCCACTTGGAGCCGGGGGTCGGGTTGAGCGGGATGGGGTTCACGTGCACCCATCCCCCGCCGCGGGCGTTGAGCTTCTCGCCGAGGAGGTCGGCCCGCCACCCGTGGTCGTTGATGTCGCGGATCAGGGCGTACTCGATCGAGACCCGCCGGCCGGTGGCCTGGTAGTAGTCGTAGGCGGCGTCGAGGGCCTCGTCGACCTTCCAGCGGGTGTTGATCGGGATGAGCTCGTCGCGCAGCTCGTCGTCCGGGGCGTGCAGGGACAGCGCCAGGGTGACCGGCAGCTTCTCCTGCGTGAACTTCCGGATCCCGGGCACCAGGCCCACCGTGGACATGGTGATGCCGCGGGCCGAGATGCCGAGGCCCTCCGGGGAGGGGTCGATGAGGCGGTGGATCGCCCCGATCGAGGCCTTGTAGTTGGCGAGGGCCTCCCCCATGCCCATGAACACGATGTTGGAGATGCGCAGCGGCTCCTGCTCGGCCCGGCCGACCCTGCCGCCGCGGAGCATCCGGGCGCCCTGCACGACCTGCTCGACCATCTCCGCGGTGGAGAGGTTGCGGGTCAGGCCCGCCTGGCCGGTCGCGCAGAAGGGGCAGTTCATCCCGCAGCCGGCCTGGGAGGAGATGCACATGGTCACCCGGTGGGTGTAGCGCATGAGCACGGACTCCACGGTGGCGCCGTCGAAGCAGCGGTGCACGTTCTTGACGGTGTCCCCCTGGTCGGCCTCGAGGCTGCGCACGGTGGTCAGCAGCGCGGGCAGGGCCTGGGAGACGAGCTCCTCCCGGCCGGCCGCGGGCAGGTCGGTCATGTCCTCGGGGGCCGTGGCGAACCGGTCGAAGTAGTGGCGGGAGAGCTGTCCCGCCCGGAAGGGCTGGTGCCCCATTTCGGCGAGGAACTCCCGGCGGCCCGCCATGTCGAAGTCGGCGAGGTGGCGCGGGGGCTTGCCGCGCCGCGGCGCGGCGAAGGTCAGCTGACCGGGCCGGGGTTTCACGGTGAGCTCGACGGGTGTGCTGGTGGTGCTCTGCTGCGGCTGCTGGGCCACGGTGTTCTCCTCGCGGTGTCGCGGGTCCGGGGTGGTGGAGGGCCGGCCGGTCACGGCAGGTCCTCCGGGATCGGGACGGGGCGCACGCCGAGGGGCTCGAGCTCCGAGGCCCCGCCGTCCTCGGCGGTGAGCACCCAGACGCCGTCGGCGTGCAGGGCCACGGAGTGCTCCCACTGGCTGGAGCGGGCGCCGTCGGTGGTGACCACGGTCCACTCGTCGTCGAGCACGCGGGTGCCGATCCCGCCGCGGACGAGCATCGGCTCGATGGCCAGTGCCATCCCGGCGCGCAGGCGGGGCCCGCGGTCGGTGCTGCGGAAGTTGAGCACGTCGGGGGCCATGTGCATCTTGGACCCGATCCCGTGTCCCACGTACTCCTCGAGGATCCCGAAGCGGTGCCCGGAGGCCTTGCGCACGTAGTCCTCCACGGCCGCGCCGATGTCGCCGACGTGCGTGCCGGTGGCCGCCGCCGCGATGCCGTGCCACATGGCGTTGCGGGTGACGTCGGAGAGCTCGGCGTCCGCGGGGTCCGGGCGGCCCAGGAGCACGGTGCGCGCGGAGTCCCCGTGCCAGCCCTCGACCACGGCCCCGCCGTCCACGGAGAGGATGTCCCCCTCCTGCAGCACCTGGTCCCCCGGGATGCCGTGGACGACCACCTCGTTGACGGACACGCACACGGCGGCGGGGTAGCCGAAGTAGCCGAGAAAGTTGGAGCTCGCCCCGTGCGCGTCGAGGACGGAGCGGAAGACGTCGTCGAGGGACGCGGTGGTCACGCCGGGCACGGCGGCCGCCACGGCGGCGTCGAGGGCGCGGGAGGTCACCACCCCGGCGCGCTGCATGGTGCGCAGCTGGGCGTGGGTCTTGTACTCGATCCGGCGGCGGCCGAACATGCGGTCTTCCTTCCGAGCCGCTCCCCCGGTCGGGGAGCTCGCGGCTGTCGTGGGTTAAACGTGAGACCCCCGGGGGTGTCCGGGGGTGTCACGGCGTTCGCGGTGCGGGACGGTGCGTCAGGACAGCGCTGTCATGATCCGCTGGGAGACCTCGTCGACGGTCCCGAGACCGTCGACCTCGCGGACGATGCCGCGCCGGTCGTAGACGTCGACGACCACGGCGGTCTCGGCGTCGTACACGTCGAGGCGGTGCCGGATGACCGCCTCCGTGTCGTCGGTGCGCCCCTCCTTCTGGGCCCGCCCGAGGAGCCGCTGGACGAGCTCGTCGCGGTCGGCGGTCAGCTTCAGCACCACGTCGAGCTCCTGCCCCAGCTCGTCGAGGATGGCGTCGAGCTCGTCCACCTGCGCGGCGTTGCGCGGGTAGCCGTCGAGCAGGAAGCCGTCGGCGGTGTCCGTCTCGGCGAGGCGGTCGCGGACCATCCGGTTGGTCACGGAGTCCGGGACGAGGTCGCCGGCGTCGATGTAGCTCTTGGCCTCCTGCCCCAGAGGGGTCCGGCCCTTGATGTTGGCCCGGAAGATGTCACCGGTGGAGATCGCCGGGATGCCGAGCCGCTCCGAGATGCGCACGGCCTGCGTGCCCTTGCCTGCGCCGGGGGGTCCGATGATGAGCATGCGGGTCATGAAGTCTCCTTGCGGTCGGTGGTGGCTGCGGTCACAGTCTACCGGGGCGTGCCCGCCGTCCCCGGCGGGGGACGGCGGGGTGGGGTCAGCGCAGCAGGCCCTCGTAGTTGCGCTGCTGCAGCTGGGCCTCGATCTGCTTCACCGTGTCCAGGCCCACGCCCACCATGATCAGCAGCGACGGACCGCCGAAGGGGAAGTTCTGGTTCGCGTCGATCAGCACGAGCGCCACGAGGGGGATCATGGACACGATGCCCAGGTAGAGGGCGCCCGGGAACGTGATCCGGCTGAGCACGTAGGCGAGGTACTTCTCGGTGGGCCGTCCCGCGCGGATCCCCGGGATGAAGCCGCCGTAGCGCTTCATGTTGTTGGAGACCTCCTCCGGGTTGAACGTGATCGACACGTAGAAGTACGTGAAGAACACGATCATCAGGAAGTACATCGCCATGTACACGGGGTGGTCGCCGGTGACGAGGTAGGTGTTGATCCAGTTGACCCAGCCGGGGATGTCCGTGCCGTCGTCCGGCATGCCGAACTGGGCGAGCATGCCGGGGAGCATCAGCATCGAGGACGCGAAGATGATGGGGATGACACCGGCCATGTTGACCTTGAGCGGGATGTAGGTGGTGGTCCCGCCGATCGTGCGCCGGCCCACCATCCGCTTGGCGTACTGCACGGGCACGCGGCGCTGGGACTGCTCCACGAACACCACGCAGGTGATCACCACGAGCCCCACGGCCAGCACGGAGAGGAACACGCCCCAGCCGCGGGTGCGGAGGATCTCGCCCAGCGCGGAGGGGAAGGTCGCGGCGATGGACGTGAAGATGAGCAGCGACATGCCGTTGCCCACGCCCTTCTCCGTGATCCGCTCCCCCAGCCACATGATGATCGCCGTGCCGGCGGTCATCGTGATGATGATGATCAGCACGGTCAGCCAGGTGTCGTTCGGGATGATCGGCAGGGGGCAGTCCCCCAGCAGGGCGCCGGACCGGGCGAGCGAGACCACCGTGGTGGCGTTGAGCAGCGCGAGGCCGATGGTGAGGTAGCGGGTGTACTGGGTCAGCTGCGTCTGCCCCTGCGCCCCCTCCTCGTGCAGCTCCTGGAAGCGCGGGATGACCACGCGCAGCAGCTGCACGATGATGCTCGCGGTGATGTAGGGCATGACGCCCAGGGCGAAGACCGACAGCTGCAGCAGCGCGCCGCCGCTGAAGAGGTTCACCATGTCGTACACGCCGCCCGTGGTGGTCCCGAGGGCCAGGCACTGCTGCACGTTGCCGTAGTCGACGCCCGGCGCCGGGATGAACGTGCCCAGGCGGTAGAGCACGATGAGGGCGAGGGTGAACCCCAGCTTGCGTCGCAGGTCGGGGGTTCGCAACGCCCGTCCGAAAGCGCTGAGCACATGTCCTCCTAGAGACTGGGTCCGACCGGCATCCGGTGGCGGGGGGTGTGGTGGTGCGGGAGCTCGGTCCGGGGTCCCCGCGCCCGGTGGGCGCGGGCGACTCCGGCAAGTCTAGCGAACGCGGCCCGCCCGGGACTCACCGGGGGCGCGCGCCGACGGGGCGGGCTCGTGCCCGCCGACGGATCAGGCCCCGCCCACGCTGGCGTGGACGGGGCCTGATCCGTGGGTGCCGCGGGGCCGGGCGTGCGCCCGGCCCCGCGGCCCGCGCTCACAGCGCGGTGGTGCTGCCGCCGGCGGCGGCGATCTTCTCCGCGGCGGAGCCCGAGAAGGCGTGCGCCTTCACGTCGACCGCGACCGCGATGTCGCCGGAGCCCAGGACCTTGACGGGCTGGTTCTTGCGCACGGCGCCGCGGGCCACGAGCGACTCCACGGTCACCTCGCCGCCCTCCGGGAAGAGCTCGGTGAGCTTGTCCAGGTTGACGACCTGGTACTCCACGCGGAACGGGTTCTTGAACCCGCGCAGCTTGGGCAGGCGCATGTGCAGCGGAAGCTGCCCGCCCGCGAAGCCCGCCTTGACCTGGTACCGGGCACTGGTGCCCTTGGTGCCGCGGCCGGCGGTCTTGCCCTTGGAGCCCTCACCGCGACCCACGCGGGTCTTGGCGGTCTTCGCGCCCGGGGCCGGACGCAGGTGGTGCACCTTGAGCGCGTGCACCTTCTCGTTGCTCTGAGCGGTGTTCTCAGCAGTGTTCTCTGCCATGGTTACTTGGCCTCCTCGACCTTGACCAGGTGGGCGACGGTGTTGACCATGCCCGCGGTCACGCCGTCGGCCTTGCGGACCACGACGTTGCCCGGCCGCTTGAGGCCGAGGGACCGCAGGGTGTTGCGCATGTTCTGCTTCTGGCCGACCACCGACCGGACCTGCGTGATGCGCAGCTCCGTGCCGTCGGGCTGGATACGCTTGCCGGACATCAGGCACCTGCCTTCTGGATCGAGCGCAGCAACGGACCGGGGACGACCTCGTCCATCGGGAGCCCACGACGGGCCGCGACGGCCGCCGGCTCCTCGAGCTGGCGGAGCGCCTCGATGGTTGCGTGCACGATGTTGATCTGGTTCGACGAGCCGAGGGACTTCGACAGCACGTCGTGGATGCCGGCGCACTCGAGCACCGCGCGGACCGGACCACCGGCGATCACACCGGTACCCGGGGTCGCCGGGCGCAGCATGACGACGCCTGCGGCGGCCTCGCCCTGCACGCGGTGCGGGATCGTGCGGTCCTCGATGCGCGGGACGCGGAAGAAGTTCTTCTTCGCCTCCTCGACGCCCTTCGAGATCGCCGCCGGCACCTCCTTGGCCTTGCCGTAGCCGACGCCGACCATGCCGTTGCCGTCGCCGACGACGACGAGGGCGGTGAAGCTGAAGCGACGACCACCCTTGACGACCTTGGAGACACGGTTGATGGTCACGACGCGCTCGAGGAACTTGTCCTTCTCCTCGTCGCGGCCGCCGCGGCCACCGCGGCCGCCGCGCTCGCCACGGCCCCCGCGCTCACCGCGGCCGCCGCGCTCGCCGCGGCCACCGCGGTCGCCGCGGGAGTCCTGGGAGCGGTTGGCCTCGGTGGTCTGCTGGGCCCCGGTCGCCTCCGTGGAGGCAGTGCTGGCTTCGGTCACCTGGGTTTCCTTCTCGTTGTTCTGCTCGCTCACAGTGCCAGACCTCCTTCACGGGCGCCGTCGGCGACAGCCGCCACGCGACCGTGGTACTTGTTGCCGCCGCGGTCGAACACGACGGACTCGACACCGGCGGCCTTGGCGCGCTCGGCCACGAGCTCACCCACGCGCTTGGCCTTGGCGGTCTTGTCCGCGTCGGCGCCGCGCAGGTCGGCCTCCATGGTGGAGGCCGAGGCGACGGTGACACCCTTGGTGTCGTCGACGACCTGGACGAACACGTGGCGGGCGGAGCGGTTGACGACCAGGCGCGGGCGCGCGGCCGTGCCGGCCAGGTGCTTGCGCACCCGGACGTGGCGGCGGCTGCGGGCGGCGGCCTTGGACTTGCCCTTGATCTTCAGAGCCATGGTTACTTACCAGCCTTTCCGGCCTTGCGGCGGATCTGCTCGCCGGCGTACCGCACGCCCTTGCCCTTGTAGGGCTCGGGGGCGCGGAGCTTGCGGATCTTGGCGGCGACCTCGCCGACCTGCTGCTTGTCGATGCCGTTGACCGAGAGCTTGTTGACGCCCTCGACGGCGAACGAGATGCCCTCCGGCGCCTTGAAGGTGATCGGGTGGCTGTAGCCGAGGGCGAACTCGAGGTCCTGGCCCTTGGCCTGCACGCGGTAACCGGTGCCGACGATCTCGATGCCCTTGGTGTAGCCCTGGGTGACGCCCTGGATCATGTTGGCGATCAGGGTGCGGGTGAGACCGTGCAGCGAGCGGGACTCGCGCTCGTCGTCGGGTCGGGTGACGGTGAGGGTGCTGTCGTCGAGCGCGACGGTGATCGGGCTGGCAACGGTGTGCTGCAGCTCGCCCTTGGCGCCCTTGACGGAGACGACGTTGCCGTCGATCTTGATCTCCACACCGGCCGGCACAGAGATGGGGAGACGTCCGATACGTGACATGTTCTCTTCCTTTCTGTTCCGGGTTACCAGACGTACGCGAGGACTTCGCCGCCCACGCCCTTCTTCGCGGCCTGCTTGTCGGTCAGCAGCCCGGAAGAGGTGGACAGGATGGCGATGCCCAGGCCGCCCAGGACCTTGGGGAGGTTGGTGGACTTGGCGTAGACGCGCAGGCCCGGCTTGGAGATGCGCCGGACGCCCGCGATGGAGCGCTCCCGGTTGGGGCCGAACTTCAGGGAGAGCGTGAGGGTCTTGCCGACCTCCGCCGCCTCCTCCTTGTAGTCCGCGATGTAGCCCTCGGCCTTGAGGATGTCCGCAACGCGAGCCTTGAGCTTCGAGTACGGCATGCTCACGGAGTCGTGGTAGGCGGAGTTGGCGTTGCGCAGACGCGTCAGCATGTCCGCGACAGGATCTGTCATTGTCATTTTGGGGGCACGTGCCCTTCCTCGTCCCGGTTTCCGCACCTGGCGGCGCCCGTGGGCGCCCGGCCGGACCTGGAACGTAGCGAGATTAGTTGGTCTTGAAGGGGAAGCCGAGCGCCTTCAGCAGCGCGCGGCCCTCGTCGTCGGTCTTCGCGGTGGTGACCACCGTGATGTCCATGCCGCGGACCCGGTCGATGCGGTCCTGGTCGATCTCGTGGAACATGGACTGCTCGGTGAGGCCGAAGGTGTAGTTGCCGTTGCCGTCGAACTGGCGGTCGGACAGACCGCGGAAGTCGCGGATGCGCGGCAGGGCCAGGGTCACCAGGCGGTCGAGGAACTCCCACATGCGGTCGCCGCGCAGCGTGGTGTGCGCGCCGATCGGCATGCCCTCGCGGAGCTTGAACTGCGCGATGGACTTCTTCGCCCGGGTCACGAGCGGCTTCTGGCCCGTGATGGCGGTGAGGTCGCGGACGGCGCCGTCGATGAGCTTCGAGTCCTTCGCGGCGTCACCGACACCCATGTTCACGACGACCTTGACGACGCGCGGGATCTCCATGACGTTGCCGTAGCCGAACTGCTCCTGCAGCGCGGGCACGACGGTCTCCTGGTACTTGTCCTTGAAGCGCGGGGACACGCTGATCTCGGTGGTTTCGGTCATCACAGGTCCTTGCCGGTGCTCTTGGAGACGCGGACGCGGACGGTCTTCTGGCGTCCGTCGCGCTCCACGGTCTCGGTGCGGTGGCCGACGCGGGTCGGCTTGTTGGTCTCCGGGTCCACGAGCGCCACGTTGGACACGTGGATCGGCGCCTCGACCTTGTCGATGCCGCCGGCTTCGCCCTGCATGGAGGCCTTGCGGTGGCGGGTGATCACGTTGATGCCCTCCACGACCACGCGGGAGGTCTCGGGGATCACGCGCAGGACCTTGCCCTGCTTGCCCTTGTTGTCCCTGCTGCCGGAGATGACCTGCACCAGGTCGCCGGTCTTGATCTTGAACTTCGCCATGGTCAGAGCACCTCCGGGGCCAGCGAGATGATCTTCATGAACTTCTTGTCGCGCAGCTCACGGCCCACGGGGCCGAAGATGCGGGTACCACGGGGGTCACCGTCGTTCTTCAGGATCACTGCGGCGTTCTCGTCGAACTTGATGTAGGAGCCGTCCGGACGACGGCGCTCCTTCTTGGTACGGACGATCACGGCCTTGACCACGTCGCCCTTCTTCACGTTCCCGCCGGGGATCGCGTCCTTGACGGTGGCGACGATGATGTCGCCGATGCCTGCGTAGCGACGTCCGGATCCACCGAGAACACGGATGGTGAGGATTTCCTTCGCACCCGTGTTGTCGGCGACCTTCAGTCGCGACTCCTGCTGAATCACTGATTACTCCTGTCGTCACGCCGGTTCCAACACCGATCGAGAGCACGGTGCGGGCCTTGCGGAACAGCTTGTCGGATGATGTGCCCTCCCCCGGCGCGCACGCCGGACCGGGCCCAGCCCTCCATGCCAGGAGCATCTGAACCCGCCACCAGGTGGCACGGGGGCGCCCTGCACGCGGTCATTATGCGCTGGCACGAAGAGCTGTGGATTGCACGGACAGAGATTTCCGCCCATACAAGCTCACCAGCCTAGCACAGGCGGGGCGCCGTCCGTGCGGGCGGTGAACGGGCGACGGCCCGCCCCCTCGAGGAGGGGGCGGGCCGTCGGGGCCGTGCCCGGCTCTAGCGAGCTCGGGTCACTTGGCCTTCTCGAGGATCTCCACGATCCGCCACCGCTTGGTCGCGGACAGCGGGCGGGTCTCGGAGATCAGGACGAGGTCGCCGACGCCGGCGGCGTTCTGCTCGTCGTGGGCCTTGACCTTCGAGGAGCGGCGCATGACCTTGCCGTACAGCGAGTGCTTGACGTTGTCCTGCAGCTGCACCACGACGGTCTTGTCCATCTTGTCGGAGACCACGTAGCCACGACGGCTCTTGCGGTCACCGCGCTCGTCGGCCTGATCGGCCTCGTTGTTGATCTGCTCGGTCACTTGGCGTCCTCCTCGGAGGTGGTCTCGGCGGTGGTCTCGGCGGAGCCCGCCTGGGGCCGGATGCCGAGCTCGCGCTCGCGCAGCACCGTGTAGATGCGCGCGATGTCGCGCTTGACGGCCTTGAGGCGGCCGTTGTTCTCGAGCTGACCGGTTGCGGACTGGAAGCGGAGGTTGAACAGCTCCTCCTTGGCCTTGCGCAGCGCCTCACCCAGAGAGTCCTTGTCGAGGGCCGCGAGGTTCTCGATGCTCAGATCCTTGGATCCAACAGCCATTCTCATTCACCACCTTCGCGACGCACGATGCGTGCCTTCATCGGGAGCTTGTGGATCGCCAGGCGCAGGGCCTCGCGGGCGACCTCTTCGGAGACACCGGAGAGCTCGAACATCACGCGCCCGGGCTTGACGTTGGCGACCCACCATTCGGGGGAGCCCTTGCCGGAGCCCATGCGGGTCTCGGCGGGCTTCTTGGTCAGGGGGCGGTCCGGGTAGATGTTGATCCAGACCTTGCCGCCACGCTTGATGTGGCGGGTCATGGCGATACGGGCGGCCTCGATCTGACGGTTCGTCACGTAGGCCGGCGTGAGCGCCTGGATGCCCCACTCGCCGAAGGCGACAGTGGTGCCGCCCTTGGCAGCGCCCGACCGCTTCGGGTGGTGCTGCTTGCGGAACTTCACACGACGTGGGATGAGCATTTACTTACCACCCTCTGCGTTGGTCGCTCCCGCGGCCGGAGCCGGGGAGGCGGCGGAGTCGTTGCGCTCACGGCGTCCGCCACGGTCGTTACGGTCGGGACGACGACGGTCGCCGCCGCCGCCTCCGCGACGCTCGCCCGGACCGCCGCGACGGTCACGGTCGCCGCCGCGGCCGCGCGAGGGAGCGGCGGCCTGCTGGGCCGCCAGTTCCTTGGCGGTGAGGTCGCCCTTGTAGATCCAGACCTTCACGCCGATGCGGCCGAAGGTGGTCTTGGCCTCGAAGAAGCCGTAGTCGATGTTCGCGCGCAGGGTGTGCAGGGGCACACGGCCTTCGCGGTAGAACTCCGAGCGGCTCATCTCGGCGCCGCCGAGGCGGCCGGCGCACTGGATGCGGATGCCCTTCGCGCCGGCGCGCTGCGCCGACTGGATGGCCTTCTTCATGGCGCGGCGGAAGGCCACGCGGGAGGCGAGCTGCTCGGCGACACCCTGGGCGACCAGCTGGGCGTCCACCTCGGGGTTCTTGACCTCGAGGATGTTCAGCTGGATCTGCTTGCCGGTGAGCTTCTCGAGCTCGCCGCGGATGCGGTCGGCCTCGGCGCCGCGGCGGCCGATGACGATGCCGGGGCGGGCGGTGTGGATGTCCACGCGCACGCGGTCCCGGGTCCGCTCGATCTCGACCTTGGAGATGCCGGCCCGCTCCATGCCCGTGGACATGAGCTTGCGGATCTTGATGTCCTCGCGGACGTAGTCCTTGTAGCGCTGGCCCTCCTTGGTGGAGTCCGCGTACCAGTGCGACACGTGGTCGGTGGTGATGCCCAGCCGGAACCCGTGCGGGTTGATCTTCTGTCCCACTTAGCGGACCTCCTCGCTGTCAGGGCTCGCCACGATCACGGTGATGTGGCTCGTGCGCTTGTTGATGCGGTAGGCGCGGCCCTGGGCCCGCGGCTGGAACCGCTTCATGGTCGGACCCTCGTCGACGAAGGCCTCGCTCACGACGAGCTCCTCCTCCTTGAACGGCAGGCCGTCGCGGTCGGCCAGCTGGCGCGCGTTGGCGACCGCCGACTGGAGGACCTTGAACACCGGTTCCGAAGCACCCTGGGGGGCGAACTTCAGAATCGCCAGAGCCTCATTCGCCTGTTGGCCACGAATCAGGTTGACGACGCGCCGGGCCTTCATAGGCGTCACGCGGATGTAGCGCGCAGATGCCTTGGCTTCCATTGCTTTCCTTCTCTCGTCTTCTCGAAGTGCTCACGCTGCGGGATCCCGGAGGATCAGCGGCGCTTGCCCTTCTTGTCGTCCTTCACATGGCCGCGGAAGGTCCGCGTGGGGGCGAACTCGCCGAGCTTGTGCCCGACCATCGACTCGGTGATGAACACGGGGATGTGCTTGCGTCCGTCGTGCACGGCGATCGTGTGCCCGAGCATGTCGGGGACGATCATCGAGCGGCGGGACCACGTCTTGATGACGTTCTTGGTGCCCTTGTCGTTCTCCTTGGCGACCTTCAGGAAAAGGTGCTGATCGACGAAAGGGCCCTTCTTCAGGCTGCGTGGCATGTGTCAGGCTCCTTAGCGCTTGTTCTTGCCGGTGCGACGACGGCGGACGATGAGCTTGTCGCTCTCCTTGTTGGGGCGGCGGGTGCGGCCCTCGGGCTTGCCGTTCGGGTTGACCGGGTGACGGCCACCGGAGGTCTTGCCCTCGCCACCACCGTGCGGGTGGTCGACGGGGTTCATGACCACACCGCGGACGGTCGGGCGGACGCCCTTCCAGCGGTTGCGGCCGGCCTTGCCCCAGTTGATGTTCGACTGCTCGGCGTTGCCGACCTCGCCGACCGTCGCGCGGCAGCGCACGTCGACGTTGCGGATCTCGCCGGAGGGCAGCCGGAGCTGGCCGTACTTGCCCTCCTTGGCGACGAGCTGCACCGACGCGCCGGCGGAGCGGGCGAGCTTGGCGCCGCCGCCCGGACGGAGCTCGACGGCGTGGATCACGGTGCCGACGGGGATGTTGCGCAGCGGCAGGTTGTTGCCGGGCTTGATGTCGGCGCCGGGGCCCGACTCGACGACGTCGCCCTGGGACAGCTTGTTCGGCGCGATGATGTAGCGCTTGGAGCCGTCCACGAAGTGCAGCAGCGCGATGCGCGCCGTGCGGTTCGGGTCGTACTCGATGTGCGCGACCTTGGCGTCGACGCCGTCCTTGTCGTGGCGACGGAAGTCGATGACGCGGTACTGGCGCTTGTGCCCGCCACCCTTGTGCCGGGTGGTGATGCGGCCGGTGTTGTTCCGCCCGCCCTTCTTGGGCAGCGGCCGGACCAGCGACTTCTCGGGGGTCGTGCGCGTGATTTCTGCGAAGTCGGCAACGGAGGAGCCGCGACGGCCCGGGGTTGTCGGCTTGTGCTTACGGATAGCCATGTGTCAGTTCCTCGTTAAAGTGGTCTCCGCTCAGGCGAGCGGACCGCCGAAGATGTCGATGGTGCCTTCCTTGAGGGTCACAACGGCACGCTTGGTGCCCTTGCGCTGACCCCAGCCGAAGCGCGTGCGCTTCCGCTTCCCGGCACGGTTGATGGTGTTCACGGACTCGACCTTGACGCCGAAGATCTGCTCGACGGCGTACTTGATCTGGGTCTTGTTCGAGTCGGGCGCCACGAAGAACGTGTAGCGGCCCTCGTCGATGAGCCCGTAGGACTTCTCGGAGACGACCGGCGCGATGATGACGTCCCGGGGGTCCTTGATGGTGGTCGCGCTCACTTGGCGTCCTCCTGCTTCTTCTTGCTGGCGGCCGCCACGAAGGACTCGAACGCGTCCTTGGTGAAGACCACGTCGTCGGAGACCAGCACGTCGTACGTGTTGAGCTGGTCCGCGTAGAGGGTGTGCACGTCGTCGAGGTTGCGCACCGACAGCGCGGCCACGTCGTCCGAGCGGTGCAGGACGACCAGCAGGTTCTTGCGGTCGGAGAGCCCGCGCAGCGTCGCCTGGGCGGCCTTCGTGTTGGGGACGGTGCCCTCGACGAGTGCCTCCACGACGTGGATGCGGTTGTTGCGCGCCCGGTCCGAGAGGGCTCCGCGCAGGGCGGCGGCCTTCATCTTCTTGGGGGTGCGCTGGCTGTAGTCGCGCGGGGTCGGGCCGTGCACCACGCCGCCGCCGGTCATGTGCGGAGCGCGGATCGAGCCCTGGCGCGCGCGGCCGGTGCCCTTCTGCTTGAAGGGCTTGCGGCCGGCGCCGGAGACCTCGGCGCGGTTCTTGGTCTTGTGCGTGCCCTGGCGGGCCGCGGCCAGCTGAGCGACGACGACCTGGTGCAGCAGGGGCACGTTGGTCTGGACGTCGAAGATCTCGGCGGGCAGGTCGACGTTGACGGTCTGAGTTGCCATGGTCTGATCAGGCTCCCTTCACTGCGGTGCGGACGAGGACGACCGAACCCTTGGGGCCCGGCAGGGCGCCCTTGATGAGCAGCAGGGAGTTCTCGGCGTCCACGGCGTGAACGGTGAGGTTCTGCGTCGTGTGACGGACGGCGCCCATGCGGCCCGCCATGCGCATGCCCTTGAACACGCGAGCGGGGTAGGACGCGCCGCCGATGGATCCCGGCTTGCGGTGGTTCTTGTGGGCACCGTGGGAGGCGCCGACGCCGGAGAAGCCGTGACGCTTCATCACACCGGCCGTGCCCTTGCCCTTGGTCTTGCCGATCACGTCGACCTTCTGGCCGGCCTCGAAGAGCTCGACGGAGAGCTCCTGGCCCAGCTCGTAGGTGTCGGCGTCGGCCGTGCGCAGCTCCACGACGTGGCGGCGCGGCGTGACGCCGGCCTTCTCGAAGTGGCCGGCCAGCGGCTGGGTGACCTTGCGGGGGTCGATCGCACCGAACCCGATCTGGACGGCCGAGTAGCCGTCACGGTCCTGGTTGCGCAGCTGGGTCACGACGTTGGAGTCCGCCTTGACGACGGTCACCGGCACGAACTTCCCGTTCTCGTCCCAGACCTGGGTCATGCCGAGCTTCGTGCCCAGCAGGCCCTTCACCTGGCGTTCGAAAGTGGTAGTCATTGGGATGCGATCCTCTTTACAGCTTGATTTCGATGTTCACGTCAGCCGGCAGGTCGAGGCGCATGAGCGAGTCGACGGCCTTCGGCGTGGGGTCGATGATGTCGATCAGCCGCTTGTGCGTGCGCATCTCGAAGTGCTCACGGCTGTCCTTGTACTTGTGCGGCGAGCGGATGACGCAGTACACGTTCTTCTCCGTGGGCAGCGGCACGGGGCCGACCACCGTGGCGCCTGCGCGCGTCACCGTCTCAACGATCTTCCGGGCCGAGACGTCGATGACCTCGTGGTCATAAGACTTCAGCCGGATGCGGATTTTCTGTCCCGCCATGGCGTCGTGACTCTCTTTCTTGAACGATCTTCCCTGTGACGGAGCCGAGGGCTCCTTGTGCATGGCGCCACCTGGTGGGCGCCCCTCCACGCAGACTGAATCCGGAAGGATCCGGGTTCCTCACCCTGCTGGAGCTCCGACCCCCGAACTCGGGCGTGTCGTCCCGTGCTGGCACGGGCGCACACCGATTCCGTTTCTCGGGGCGGGCTGTATGTGGTCCGTGCGTGGCAGCTTCCAGGAGCTGCTGACCCCGGTTCTGCTTCGGAACCCGATGGTGTCCTGGGGTCTGCCGGTTCGAACCGTTGGGAGCACGCGTCGGCGCTTGAACAACGTCCTCCATCCTGCCAGAGATGGCAGACCGGTGCAAACGCACGGCCGGGGGCAGGCCGTGCGCAACCGTGCCGGAACCGTGAGCCGACCGCGACCGGCGCCGGCACCCGCGGTCGTATCCTGGCCTCGTCCGCACCCCGACGTCCCAGGAGATGGGTCCCATGCTGTCCACCGCGAGACTGGTCGCGATCGTCCCCGTCCGGGAGCTCGACCGCGCCCGCCGGTTCTACCAGGAGACGCTGGGGCTCTCCCCCGCCCACGCCCCCGAGCCGGACAGCGTCCTGTTCAGCGAGGACGGGCACACCGGCCTGCAGCTGCTGCTGCGCCCGGACGCGCCGGCGTCCGGGCTGACGCAGGTCAGCTTCGAGGTCCCCGACGTCGAGGCCGCGGTCCGGGAGCTCGAGGGCCGGGGCGTGCGCTTCGAGGACTACGACCTGCCCGGCCTGCGCACCGTCGGCCACGTCCTCACCGCCGACGGGATGCGCGCGGCGTGGTTCACCGACTCCGAGGGCAACATCCTGTGCCTGCACCAGCTCACTGGCTGAACCCCGTCGTGGTTGCCCCGGAACGCACGGAACCCCCCGCCGCTGCAGGAGCGACGGGGGGTTCTGCGCAGATCGGCAGTCCGGGGACTACTTGATGATCTTGGTGACGCGGCCGGAGCCCACGGTGCGGCCACCCTCACGGATGGCGAAGCCGAGGCCCTCCTCCATGGCGATCGGCTGGATCAGCGCGACCGTCATCTCGGTGTTGTCGCCGGGCATGACCATCTCGGTGCCCTCGGGCAGCGTGATGACGCCGGTGACGTCGGTGGTCCGGAAGTAGAACTGCGGACGGTAGTTCGAGTAGAACGGGTTGTGACGCCCGCCCTCCTCCTTGGAGAGGATGTAGACGTTGGCCTCGAAGTCGGTGTGCGGGGTGATGGAACCCGGCTTGCACACGACCTGGCCGCGCTCGACGTCGTCACGCTTGAGACCGCGCAGCAGCAGGCCGCAGTTCTCGCCCGCCATGGCCTCGTCCATCTGCTTGTGGAACATCTCGATGCCGGTGACCGTGGTCTTCTGGACCGGACGGATGCCGACGATCTCGACCTCGGAGTTGATCGGCAGCGTGCCGCGCTCGGCACGGCCGGTCACCACGGTGCCGCGACCGGTGATGGTGAAGACGTCCTCGATGGGCATGAGGAACGGCTTGTCCATCTCACGGATGGGGTCGGGCACGTTCTCGTCGACGGCCTCCATGAGCTCCTCGACCTTGGCGACCCACTCGGGGTCGCCCTCGAGGGCCTTCAGCGCCGAGACGCGGACGACCGGCGCGTTGTCGCCGTCGAAGCCCTGGTCGGAGAGGAGCTCGCGCACCTCCATCTCGACGAGGTCCAGCAGCTCCTCGTCGTCGACCATGTCGGACTTGTTCAGGGCCACCAGCAGGTAGGGCACGCCCACCTGGCGGGCGAGCAGCACGTGCTCGCGGGTCTGGGCCATGGGGCCGTCCGTGGCGGCGACCACGAGGATGGCGCCGTCCATCTGCGCCGCACCGGTGATCATGTTCTTGACGTAGTCCGCGTGACCCGGGGCGTCGACGTGCGCGTAGTGGCGCTTCTCCGTCTGGTACTCGATGTGCGCGATGTTGATGGTGATGCCGCGCTGCTTCTCCTCCGGAGCGGAGTCGATGGCACCGAAGTCGCGCTGCTCGTTCAGGTCCGGGTACTTGTCGGCCAGGACCTTGGAGATGGCAGCCGTGAGCGTCGTCTTGCCGTGGTCGACGTGGCCGATGGTGCCGATGTTGACGTGCGGCTTGGTGCGCTCGAACTTGGCCTTCGCCATGGTTGTTCCTCCTAGAACATTTGTCGAAACTTGCTCAGCACTACCCCACCGCGTGTTTCCGGGGGGAGCTTGAGGCGCTCAGCAGTACTGAAACCTCTGCAAGTCTACTTTGGCTGTGCGTGATTGATGAAATTCCCGGCCGGGGCCGAGGGGTGGTGCCTACTCGCCGCGGTTCTTCTGGACGATCTCCTCGGCGACGGCCTTGGGGACCTCCGAGTAGCTGTCGAACCGCATCGAGTACACGGCGCGGCCCTGGGTCTTGGACCGGAGGTCGCCGATGTAGCCGAACATCTCGGACAGCGGGACGAGGGCGTTGACCAGCTTGATGCCGCTCACGTCCTCCATCGACTGGATCTGGCCGCGGCGGGAGTTCAGGTCGCCGATGACCTCGCCCATGTACTCCTCGGGGGTGCGCACCTCGACCGCCATGAGCGGCTCGAGGAGGACGGGCTGCGCCTTGCGGGCACCCTCCTTGAACACCATCGAGCCGGCGATCTTGAACGCCATCTCGGAGGAGTCGACGTCGTGGTAGGCGCCGTCGAGCAGAGTGGCCTTGACGCCCACGACCGGGTACCCGGCGAGGACGCCGAGACGCATGGCGTCCTGGATGCCGGCGTCCACGGAGGGGATGTACTCGCGCGGGACGCGGCCGCCGGTGACCTTGTTGTCGAACTCGTAGAGCTCCTCGGCGTCCAGCGGGATCGGCTCGAACGCCATCTGCACCTTGGCGAACTGGCCGGAGCCGCCGGTCTGCTTCTTGTGCGTGTAGTCGATCTTCTCGACGGCCTTCTTGATCGTCTCGCGGTAGGCCACCTGCGGCTTGCCGACGTTCGCCTCGACCTTGAACTCGCGCTTCATGCGGTCCACCAGGATGTCCAGGTGGAGCTCGCCCATGCCGCCGATCTCGGTCTGGCCGGTCTCCTCGTTGAGGGACACCGTGAACGTGGGGTCCTCGGCGGAGAGCTTCTGGATCGCGATGGAGAGCTTCTCCTGGTCGCCCTTGGTCTTCGGCTCGATGGCCACCGAGATGACCGGGGCCGGGAAGGACATGGACTCGAGCACGATCGGCTTCTGCAGGTCGCACAGGGTGTCGCCCGTGGTGGTGTCCTTGAGCCCGATCGCGGCGTAGATGTGCCCGGCCTGGACGGTGTCGACCGGGTTCTCCTTGTTGGAGTGCATCTGGAACAGCTTGCCGATGCGCTCCTTCTTGCCCTTGGTGGAGTTGAGCACCTGGTCGCCGTTGGACGCCTTGCCGGAGTACACGCGGATGTAGGTGAGCTGCCCGTAGAACGGGTGGTTGGCCACCTTGAAGGCGAGCGCGGAGAACGGCGCGGTCGAGTCGACCGGGCGGGAGAGGATCTCCTCCTCGTTGTTCAGCGCGTGGCCCTCGACGTTCGGGACGTCCAGCGGGGACGGCAGGAAGTCGATGACGGCGTCGAGCATCGGCTGCACGCCGCGGTTCTTGAACGCGGAGCCGCACAGCACGGGGTACGCCTGCGAGGTGATGGTGAGCTTCCGGATGCCGGCCTTGAGCTCCTCGAGGGTGAGCTCCTCGCCGCCCAGGTACTTCTCCATGAGCTCGTCGTCGGCCTCGGCGACCGACTCCACCAGCTGGTTGCGGTACTCCTCGGCCCGCTCCTGCAGGTCGGCGGGGATCTCCTCGATCTCGTACTTGGCGCCGAGGGAGACGTCGCCCTTGGAGTCGCCCGGCCAGACGAAGGCCTTCATGGTGAGCAGGTCGACCACGCCGGTGAACTCGGACTCGGAGCCGATCGGCAGCTGCATGACCAGCGGCTTCGCGCCGAGGCGGTTGATGATGGTGTCGACGGTGAAGTAGAAGTCGGCGCCCAGCTTGTCCATCTTGTTGACGAAGCAGATGCGGGGGACGTCGTACTTGTCGGCCTGGCGCCAGACCGTCTCCGACTGGGGCTCGACGCCCTCCTTGCCGTCGAAGACCGCCACGGCGCCGTCGAGCACGCGCAGGGAGCGCTCGACCTCGACCGTGAAGTCCACGTGGCCCGGGGTGTCGATGATGTTGATCTGGTTGTCGTGCCAGTAGCAGGTCGTCGCGGCGGACGTGATCGTGATGCCGCGCTCCTGCTCCTGCGCCATCCAGTCCATGGTGGAGGCACCATCGTGGGTCTCGCCGATCTTGTGGGAGATACCGGTGTAGAACAGGATGCGTTCGGTGGTGGTGGTCTTCCCGGCATCGATGTGCGCCATGATGCCGATGTTGCGGACCTTCTTGAGGTCGGTAAGCACGTCAAGTGCCACGGTGGTTCCCTTTCGGAGATGGTGCCGGCGGCCTGTCGGCCCGGGTGGGGCCGACAGGCCTGGAAGATTCTACCAGCGGTAGTGGGCGAAGGCCTTGTTGGACTCCGCCATCTTGTGGGTGTCCTCCCGGCGCTTCACGGCGGCACCGAGACCGTTGGACGCGTCCAGGATCTCGTTCTGCAGACGCTCGGTCATGGTGTTCTCACGGCGGATCTTCGAGTAGCCGACGAGCCAGCGCAGGGACAGCGCCTGGGCGCGGCCCGGCTTGACCTCGACGGGCACCTGGTAGGTGGCGCCGCCGACGCGGCGGGACTTCACCTCGAGGGCCGGCTTGACGTTCTCCAGGGCCTTCTTGAGGGTGGCGACGGGGTCGGCACCGGACTTGGCGCGGACACCCTCGAGGGCACCGTAGACGATGCGCTCGGCGGTGGACTTCTTGCCGTCCTGGAGGACCTTGTTGATCAGCTGCGTGACGACCGGGGAGCTGTAGACCGGGTCGACGACGAGCGGGCGCTTGGGAGCGGGACCCTTACGAGGCATTACTTCTTCTCCTTCTTGGCGCCGTAACGGGAACGGGCCTGCTGGCGGCCCTTGACACCCTGGGTGTCGAGCGCGCCGCGGACGATCTTGTAGCGGACACCGGGGAGGTCCTTCACGCGACCGCCGCGGACGAGCACGATGGAGTGCTCCTGCAGGTTGTGGCCCTCACCGGGGATGTAGGCCGTGACCTCCACGCCGCCGTTGAGCTTCACGCGGGCGACCTTGCGCAGCGCGGAGTTCGGCTTCTTGGGGGTGGTGGTGTAGACGCGGGTGCACACGCCGCGCTTCATGGGGCTGCCCTTGAGTGCGGGCGCCTTGGTCTTGACGACCTTCGGGGTCCGGCCCTTGCGGACCAGCTGCTGGATTGTAGGCACAGTGTCTCCTGATCGGACGGGACGCGTCAGCGGCCCGCTGGGTGTTCGGCTCCCCCGCGACCGGCCGGGGCCGGGAGCGGGTGCGGCGCCTGTCGTGGGCCCGGCGGGCGGGCACCACGGTCGCCACGCCGAAGGTAGCTGGGCAGACGAAAAGGATGGCATTTCGGTACACAACGCGTACCGGAGGACCGAGTCCGTTCTGCCATGATTTCTTCGGCCTCCAGGGGCGCGGGCGCCGAGGGATGACCGTTCAATTCCTCGACAGCCTATCAGACCCCGGCCGGGGCGGGGAAGCGGGGCCGGGCCGGCCCGCTCAGCGCCCGGTCGCGGCGAGGTCGGCGGAGATCCTCCGGGCGCACTCGAGCAGGGGCGGCACGACGTCGTCCACGGGGTCACCGGCGCTGGCGCCGGGCATCCCCACGCGCATGGAGACGTTCACGGCCGCGACCACGCGCCCGGTGCCGTCGGTGACGGGGGCGGCGACCGAGCGCAGCCCGACCTCGAGCTCCTGGTCGACGAGCGCCCAGCCCTGGGCGCGGACCCGGCGCAGGTCGGCCTCGAGGGCCGCGCGGTCGGTGAGGGTGTGCTCGGTCAGGCGCTCGATCCGCGCCGTGCGGAAGTACTCGTCGAGCTCCTCCGGGTCCAGCCCGGCCAGCAGCACCCGGCCCATGGACGTGGCGTGGGCGGGGAACCGGGTGCCCACGGCGATCGCCACGGTCATGATCCGGTGCGTGGAGACGCGGGCGACGTAGACGATGTCGGCGCCGTCCAGCACCGAGGCGGACGTGGACTCCTCGACCTGCGCCGAGAGGGTCTCGAGGTGCGGGGCGGCCAGGGCGGGCAGCGGCTGCGAGGAGAGGTAGGAGTAGCCGAGCTGGAGGACCACGGGGGTGAGCTCGAAGAGCCGCCCGTCGGTCCGGACGTAGCCCAGCTCCTCGAGCGTGAGCAGGAACCGGCGCGCGGTGGCGCGGGTCAGCCCGGTGCGCCGGGCCACGTCGCTGAGGGTCATCCGGGGGTGCCGGGCGTCGAAGGCCGTGATCACGCCGAGCCCGCGCGCCAGGGACTGCACGAACTGTCCGGGGGTGCCCCGCTCCCCCGCCGGGACGGTCGGGTCCTGCTCGGTCATCGGTGGCCTCCTGCGGGCCTCGTCCGGGGTGCGGCGACCGGTGCCGGCCCGCCGCGCCCCGTGAGCGGTGCTGGGCTCAGCGGGCGGGCCGCAGCGGGACGTCGACGATTTGCTGAAGCTCCTCGAAGCTCGTGCCGAAGGTCTCGCGCACCGTCACGCCGTCCTCCTCGAGGAGGAACACGGCCTGGTCGGTGTAGATCCGGGAGACGCAGCCGACGCCGGTGAGCGGCATGGTGCACTGCTCCACGAGCTTGGACCGGCCCTTCTTGGTCAGCAGGGACATCATCACGAAGGTCATCTTCGCACCCGTGGCCAGGTCCATGGCCCCGCCCACGGCGGGGATCGCGTCCGGGCTGCCGGTGTGCCAGTTGGCGAGGTTGCCCGTCCGGTCCACCTGAAAGGCGCCGAGCACGCAGTAGTCCAGGTGCCCGCCGCGCATCATGGCGAAGGAGTCCGCGTGGTGGAAGTAGGAGCAGCCCGGCGTCTCGACCACGGGGATCTTGCCGGCGTTGATGAGGTCGGCGTCGACCTCGTCGCCGTGGGCCTCGGGGCCCATGCCGAGCATCCCGTTCTCGGTGTGCAGGGTGACGTCGTCCTCGGCGCTCAGGTAGTTGGAGACCAGGGTGGGCTGGCCGATGCCGAGGTTGACGTAGGAGCCGGCGGGGATGTCGCGGGCCACCACGCGCGCCAGCTCCTCCGGGGCGAGGGGCGTCTCGGAGGTCCTGGGCACGGTGTCCACGGTGTTCTCGCTCATCTCAGATGTCCTCTCGGGGGTCGGTCTGGGCGGGTGCGTCGATCCGCACGACGGTGTCCACGTAGATGCCGGGGGTCACGACGGCCTCGGGGTCCAGCCCGCCGCGCTCCACGACCTCCGCGACCTGCACGATGGAGGTGGCGGCGGCGGCGGCCATGATCGGGCCGAAGTTGCGGGCCGTCTTGCGGTAGACGAGGTTGCCGGCCCGGTCGGCGACGTGCGCCTTGGTCAGCGAGAAGTCGGCCTTGATGGGGTGCTCGAGCACGTAGTGGCGGCCGTCGATCTCGCGGACCTCCTTGCCCTCCGCGAGCAGGGTGCCGTAGCCGGTGGGGGTGAAGAACCCCCCGATGCCGGCGCCGGCGGCGCGGATCCGCTCGGCGAGGTTGCCCTGGGGGACGACCTCGAGCTCGATCTGCCCGGCGCGGTACTTCTCGTCGAAGTGCCAGGAGTCGGACTGGCGCGGGAAGGAGCAGATGATCCTCCGCACACGGCCGAGCTGGATCAGCCGGGCCAGGCCCACGTCGCCGTTGCCGGCGTTGTTGTTCACGACCGTCAGGTCGGTGGCTCCGTGCTCGATGAGCGCGTCGATCAGCTCGACGGGCTGGCCGGCCACGCCGAAGCCGCCGATCATGACGACGGCGCCGTCGTGGATCGGGGCCACGGCCTGCGCGCAGCTCTCTGCGATGTTCAGCATGCGTTGTGCCTTCCTTCGGTGGTCTTCTCCGCCCGGGTCCCGCACGGGTCTCAGGCGTTCTGGTTCTCGAGCACGACGGCGAGGCCCTGGCCCACGCCGATGCAGATGGCCGCCACGCCCCAGCGGGCCCCGGAGGCCCGCAGGGACTTCGCGAGCGTGCCGAGGATGCGGGTGCCCGACGCCCCGAGGGGGTGGCCGATGGCGATGGCGCCGCCGTGCGGGTTGACGATCGCGGGGTCGATCCCCCACGCGTCGACGCAGGCGAGGGACTGGGCCGCGAAGGCCTCGTTGAGCTCGACGGCGGCGACGTCGTCCCACGTGATCCCGGCGCGGCGCAGCGCCAGGTTCGCGGCCTCGACCGGGGCGAAGCCGAAGAACTGCGGCTCGTTGGCCGCGGCGGCCCGCCCGGCGATGCGGGCGAGAGGCTGCAGGCCGGTCAGCTCGGCGGCCCGCTCGGAGCCCAGCAGCGCCGCGGAGGCGCCGTCGTTGAGGGGCGAGGCGTTGCCGGCGGTGACGGTGCCGCCCTGGTCCGCGGGGCGGAAGACGGTCTTGAGCCCGCCAAGCTTCTCGACCGTCGAGGACGCGCGGACGGACTCGTCCCGGGTCAGCTCGGTGCCGGGGACCGGGACGGTGAGGTCGTCGTAGAAGCCCTCGTCCCACGCCTGCTGGGTGAGCTGGTGGGAGCGGAACGCGAACTCGTCCATCCGCTCGCGGGTGATGCCGTGGCGCTCGGCGAGCTGCTCGGTGGCCTCGCCCAGGGACACGGTCCACTCCGGGTTCATCCTCGGGTTCACGAGGCGCCAGCCCAGCGTGGTGGAGGCGAGGGTCAGGTCGCCGGCCGGATAGGGCTTCTCCGTCTTCGGGAGCACCCAGGGGGCCCGGCTCATGGACTCCACGCCGCCGACGAGCATCA
This sequence comes from Kocuria sp. LHG3120, assembly GCF_049897445.1. Classification (NCBI taxonomy): domain Bacteria; kingdom Bacillati; phylum Actinomycetota; class Actinomycetes; order Micrococcales; family Micrococcaceae; genus Kocuria; species Kocuria sp. LHG3120. The sequence continues at coordinate 647,643 of NZ_JAFCWG010000001.1, forward strand.
GGTCGGCCTCGCCCGCGTTGATCTGCCGGGACGCGATGATCGCGGCGTCCAGGGACGACCCGCACAGGCGGTTGACGGTGGTGCCGGGGAGCTCGACGGGCAGGCCGGCCAGCAGCGTGCCCATGCGGGCGACGTTGCGGTTCTCCTCGCCGGCGCCGTTGGCGTTGCCGAGGATCACCTCGTCGATCGCGGCGGGGTCCAGCGCGGACGCGCGCCGGACCTGCTCGCCGATCACCAGGGCGGCCAGGTCGTCGGGGCGCACGCCCGCCAGGGCGCCGCCGAAGCGGCCGAAGGGGGTCCGCACGGCGTCGTAGATGTAGGCCTCGGTCATGGTGTTCCTCACTTGCGTCGTTGCACGTCGGTCACGGGGTGCCGGAATGGGGTGGTCGGAGGGCCGGCAGGTCAGGGGGCCGGGGGCGCCGCGGAGTCCTCGGCGTCGAGGGCGTCGAGGACCTGCTTGGCGTGCTTGAAGGCGTTGTTGGCGGAGGGCACGGAGAGGTAGATCGCCGACTGGAGCAGGATCTCCTTGATCTCGTCCCGCTCCAGGCCGTTGCGCAGGGCGGCGCGCACGTGCATCTCGAACTCCTCCCAGTGCCCGGCGGCGATCAGCGCGGTCAGGGTCACGGCGCTGCGCATCCGCCGGTCCAGTCCCGGCCGGGTCCAGATCTCGCCCCACGCGTAGCGGGAGATGAAGTCCTGGAACTCGGCGGTGAAGGCGTCCTTGCCGGCCTCGGCGCGGTCCACGTGGGCGTCGGAGAGCACCTCGCGGCGCACGGCCATGCCGTCCGCGTGGGCCTCCTGCTCGGTGCGCCGGGGGTTGCCGCTCATGCTCGTGCTCCTTCGTGGTGGGGTGGGTGGGCGCCGATGTGCTCGTCCAGCAGGCGTGCCACGTCCTGCGGGGCCTCGGCGGGCACGAGGTGGCCCGCGCCCTCGACGACCACGAGGCGGCCGCCGGTCGCCCCGGCCAGCTCCGCCACGGCGTCGGGCGGCGTGGCGGCGTCCTGCGCGCCGACCACGACGAGCACGGGGACGTCGACGGCGCCGAGGCGCCCGGTCGCGTCGAAGCCGGCGAGGGCCTCGCAGGCCCGGGCGTAGGAGAACCGGTCCGCGTCCTGGAGGGCGTGCAGCAGCCCGGTGGTCGTGACCGCGTCCCGCTCGATGAAGCCCGGGGCGAACCACCGCTGCGCGGAGCCGACGATCTGGGTGGGGGTGCCGGCGGCGGCCACGAGCCGGGCGCGCTCGGACCACGCGGCGGGCTCCCCCACCCGGGCGGCGGTGCCCACCAGCACGGCCGCCGCCGGCCGGTGCGGCGCGTCGAGCAGCAGCTGGAGGCCGACGCAGCCGCCGAGGGAGGTGCCCGCGTAGTAGAACGGACCTCCGGTTTCGAGGCCGGCGGCCTCCTGGTACCGGTCCACGGCGTCGAGCACGCCCCGGGCCAGCTCGGCGGTGCCGAACGGCTCGTCGGCGGGCGCGGAGCCGCCGTGGCCGGGGAGGTCCCAGCCGACCACGCGCAGGTCGGCCTCCAGCAGGTGCGCCGCGGCGGACCACAGCGAGGCGGCGGAGGTGCCGAGCCCCGGGCCCAGCACCAGCAGGGGCGCCCGCGGCGACGGGGCCCGACGGGTCGAGAACTCGACGAGGGTGAGGACGGGGACGGTCATGCGGATGCTCCTGGGCTGGTCCGGGTGCTGGACGGACGGTCGTTCGCGGACCGGCGGTGCTGCGCGAGCACGCGGTCGATCAGCAGGTCGTTGGCCCCGAGGTACCCGGCGGGGTCGAGCAGCCCGGCCACGACGTCCCGGTCCACGGGGGTGCCGTCGGCCAGGGCGGTGCCGGCGGCGAGGCCCACGAGGGCGTCGAGCATGCCCGGTCCGTCGGTCGCGTGCTCGCGCACGACCGCCTGCACGCGCTGCCGCCCCGTGGCGCCGTCGGCGGCGGGCGGCAGCAGGGGCGCGAGCTCCGCGCTGATCCGCTCGGCGAGCACGGCGGGACCCGACGCGTCCAGGTTGGCCCGCATCCGGGCGCTCTGCACGGTGAGCCCGGCCGTGAGCTCGGCCGCGTGCGACGACGCCGCGACGGCGAGCCGGGCGAGCTCCCGCAGTGCCGGCCACTCCGTGTGCCAGGCGCCGTCGGGGCGCTCGTCGACGAACTGGGCGGCGGCGACGTGGAGCTGGGCCACGAGCTGCGGCGCCGTCAGGGCGGTGCGCTTGAGCAGCACGGACAGCACCGGGTTCTGCTTCTGCGGCATCGCCGAGGACACGCCGCGCCCTTCGACGGCCGGTTCCCGCAGCTCGCCGAGCTCGGGGCGGGAGAGCAGCAGGACGTCGTTGGCGATCCGGCCGAGGGCCGCGCAGACCGCCGCGAAGGTCTCGCCGGTGCGCAGCACCGGCCGCCTGGTGGCGTGCCACACGTGCGGCGGCAGGCTCAGGCCGAGCTCGTCGGCCCAGCGGCGGGCGAGCTCGAGGGCCTGCTCGGCGGCGTCGGGGGCGCCCGGGAAGAGCGCGAGGCTGCCGGCGAGGGTGCCGGCGGCGCCGCCGCAGGACACCGGGAGCCGGGCGAGCCCGGCGAGGTCCGCCTCGAGGTCCTGCAGCCCGGCCAGCCAGCCGGCCGCCTTGAGCCCGAAGGTGGTGGGCAGCGCGTGCTGGGTCAGGGTGCGGGCGGCCTGGACGGTGCCGCGGTGGGCGTCCGCCAGCCGGGCCAGGGCGTCTGCCGTGTCGGACAGCTGCTCGGCGAGGGGGACGGCGGCGCGCCGGGCCAGCAGCATCATGGCGGTGTCCATGACGTCCTGGCTGGTCAGGCCGCGGTGCACGAAGCGCACGGCGCCGGGGTCGAGCTGCCCCAGCCGGCGCCGGTAGTCGGCGAGGAGCGGGATGACGGGGTTGCCGCCGCCCTCGGCGCGCCGGGCGATGTCCCCGGCGTCGTAGTCGGCGGCGCGGGCGGCCGCACGCGCGGACGCCGCGGCGGCGCGCGGGGCGAGCCCGGCGTCCGCCTGCGCGGCGACCCAGGCGGCCTCGACGTCGAGCAGCGCCTGGAGCACCGCGGTGTCGTCCGTGTGCGCGTCACCCCGGTGGGCTCCGGGGCGGAGCAGCCCGGCGTCGGTCATGCGCGTCCTCCTTCGGTGGTCGTCGGGTCGTCCGTGGCGGGGTGGTGCCGTGCGGGGGCCCCGGGGCGGCCGGGGCCCGCGCACGGAACGGTCACGCCTGGAGGTTCGGGTAGGTGAGGAAGACGGTCTCGCCCTCGCCCTGGAGCCGGAGGTCGAAGCGCAGGGAGCCGTCGGCCTCCCGCTCGGCGACCAGGGTGCGGCGGCGGTCCTCGGGCAGGGAGCGCAGCAGCGGGTCGTTCGCGAGGGCCTCGGTGTCCTCCGGCAGGTAGATGCGGGTGAACAGCCGGTTCGTCACGCCCCGGGCGAAGACGGTCAGCGTGATGAACGGCGCCTTGCCGGGCTCGGTCGGCCCCGGGTCCACGGTGGTGAAGGTGTAGTGGCCCTCGTTGTCGACGGACGCGCGGCCGAAACCGGTGAAGGTGTAGCCGTCGCGCACGAGCGAGCCGGTCGCGGTGGGGACGTCGCCGTTGCCGTCGGCCTGCCAGATCTCGAGCATGGCGTCCGGCACGAGGTCGCCGTGGCCGTCGGTCACCGTGCCGTGCAGGCGCACCGCCTGCGGGTGCCCGAGCGGGACGAGCAGCTCGCCCTTGTCGTAGGGCAGCGCGTAGCCGAAGAACGGCCCGATGGTCTGGCCGGGGGTGGCCGGGAGTGCGGGGGTCGCGGGGGTCTCAGACATTGGAGTCGCCTTCCGTCCAGGTGCGGTTCGAGCCGCTGAGCACGATGTCCCAGGTGTAGCCGAGCAGCCACTCGTGCTCGGACGCCTCGTGGTCGTAGTCGGCCACGAGCCGGCGGCGGGCCTCGGGGTCCACGATCGACTGGAAGATCGGGTCCAGCGCGAACAGCGGGTCCGAGGGGAAGTACATCTGGGTGATCATCCGCTGGGTGAAGTCCGTGCCGAACAGGGAGAAGTGCACGTGCGCGGGCCGCCAGGCGTTGTGGTGGTTCTTCCAGGGGTACGGCCCGGGCTTGATGGTGACGAACTCGTAGGAGCCGTCGTCGCCGGTCAGGCAGCGCCCCACGCCGGTGAAGTTCGGGTCGATGGGGGCCGGGTGCTGGTCCCGCTTGTGGATGTACCGCCCGGCCGCGTTGGCCTGCCAGATCTCCACGAGCTGGCGGCGCACGGGCCGGCCGTCGCCGTCGAGGACCCGGCCGCGGATCTTGATCCGCTCGCCGATGGGCTCCCCGCCCGACTGGATGGTCAGGTCCGACTCGAGCCGGTGCACGTCCCGCTCGCCGAAGGCGGGCGCGTGCAGCTCGATGGTCTCCGGGTCCGCGTGGTGCAGGTCCTTGGTGGGGTGCCGCAGGATCGAGCTGCGGTAGGGCGCGTAGTCCAGCCGCGGCTGCGTCTCGGTGCGGCCGGACGCGCTGTAGTCGGCGCTGATGCCGGCCATCTCGCGGTCGAGGTCGGCCTGCGTGTCCGCCGCGTCGTCGGGGCCCTTCGGGGTGAGGTGCACGAAGGACTCCTCCGGCCCCTGGTCCTGGTCGGTCATGGTTCAGCTCCTTTGTTGCGAGGTGGCTGCCGCACCGGCGGGCGTGGTGCCCGCGGCGAACTCTCCGAGGCTAGCGCATTCGGTGCAGCATTCGCACATGTGTTCACTGTGCGAACTTATTGTGGGGTCACAGTGGGGAGGTCCGGCGGGGCCGGGGGTCAGCGGTCGTCGGGCCAGCCGGTGTAGGACTCCGCGAAGTAGGCGGCGCCGCGCTCGGAACCGGTGACCGCCTTGAACTCGCCGCGCCGGCGCTTCTGGTTGAAGGGGTTCTCCCCCGGCTGGGTGTGCATGAGGTGGGTGGCCCAGTAGGAGAAGTTCTGCGCCTTCCACACCCGCTCCAGCGCCGTGGCCGAGTACCCGGCCAGCCCGGTGCCGTCGCCCGTGCGGAAGAACTCGACGATCGCCGGGGCGAGCACGCGGACGTCGCAGAACGCGAGGTTCAGGCCCTTGGCGCCGGTCGGGGGGACGGTGTGGCCGGCGTCGCCGACGAGGAACAGGTTGCCGTGGCGCAGGGGCTCGCAGACGTAGGAGCGGAACTTCAGCACGGTCTTGTCGAAGATGGGGCCCTCCTGGAGCCGGAGCCCGTCGGGGCCCTCGACCCGGCGCTGGAGCTCGGCCCAGATCCGCTCGTCGCCCCAGTCGTCGACGTCCTCCTCCGGGTCGCACTGGAAGTACATCCGCTGGACGGTCCCGCTGCGCTGGGAGATGAGGGCGAAGCCGTGCTCGGAGTTCGAGTAGATGAGCTCCGGGGCGCTCGGCGGGGCCTCGGCGAGGATGCCGAACCAGGCGAAGGGGTACTCGATGAAGTTGTCGGTGCGCTCCTGCTCCGGGATGGCGCGGCGGCAGATGCTCTGCGAGCCGTCGGCGCCCACGAGGATCTCGCAGCGGATCTCGAAGTCCTCGCCCGCGGCGTCGGTGAAGCGGATGCCGGGCCGGTCGGTGGTCAGGTCGACCACCTCCGTGTCCGTGACGGACCAGCGGACGTCGCCGCCGTCGCGCTCCCGGGCGTCGGCCAGGTCCAGGAACACCTCGTTCTGCGGGTAGAGCCACACAGACTCGCCGACGAGCTCCTTGAAGTCGATCCGGTGGCTCTCCCCCTCGAAGCGCAGCACGGTGCCCTCGTGCTCGTGGCCCTCCGTGAGCACCCGCCCGTCGACGCCGGAGTCGGTCAGCATCCGCACCGTGGGCGCCTCGAGGATGCCCGCCCGGTGGGTGGCGTGGATGGTGTCCTTGTCGCGCTTCTCGACCACGATGCTGTCGATGCCGGCGCGGCCGAGCAGGTGGGCCAGCATCAGCCCGGCGGGGCCGCCGCCCACGATGCCGACCTGCGTGCTGAGAACGGTGCGCTGTGCGCTCATGAGTGCTCCTGGTGATACGACGGGAATCGTGTCCAGTGTCTCAGCGGCCTGTGGGCGGCACCACAGTTGTCCCGTTGAACGGGATGCTGGGGGCGACGGGCGCGGTGTGCCCGGGAGCCGGTGCCGCGGCCCGTCTCAGCGGGGGGCGTCCCGCAGGGTCCGGCGGATGCCGTGCGCTGCGGTGTGCAGCGCCTGGACGATCGCCCCGGCCCGCGCGGCCGGGTCGCCCGCCGGGGTGATGACGCCCAGGCCCGCCACCACCTGGTCGCCGCGCCCCCGCACGGGGACGGCGATCCCCGCCGTGCCGGCCTCGAGATAGCCGGTCTGCAGGGCGTGGCCCGCGCCGCGGATCCGCTCGAGCTCCGCGGCCAGCACCGCGGGTTCGGTCGGCGAGAGCTCGGTGAACGCGGTGAGGGGCCCCTGCAGGTACTCCTCCTGGTAGTCCTGAGGGGCGTGCGCCAGCAGCACGAGGCCCGTGGCCGACAGGTGCAGGGGCAGCCGGCCGGCCACCTCCGACCGGACGGGCACCGCCCGGGGGTGGGAGAGCCGCTCCACGAGCAGCACCTCGCGGCCCTCCACGATGCCGAGCTGCACGTGCTGGCGCAGCACCGCGTGGATGTCGCCCATGAAGGGGCGGGCGGCGCGCGCCAGGCCGAGCTCGCGCGAGGAGCGGTTGACCAGCTCCCACAGCCGGGTGCCGACCACGTAGTGCCCGCCCTCCACCCGCTCGAGCCAGCCCTGGCGGGCCATGTCCCGGGCGAGCCGGTGCGCGGTGGCGGTGGGCAGCCCGGTGAGGGCCGCGATCCGGCCCCCGGTCAGCCGCGAGTCCTCCGCCGTGAACGCCGCGAGGATCCGGTCCGCCCGCTCGAGCACGGACTCCCCGGTGGGTGAGTTCGCCATGGTGACTCCTGGGGCTCCTTCCTGGTCCGCGGCCCGGCCCCGTGACCGGCCGCGGGACGGGGGCAGCCCCGCCCCGGAAGACGCTACTTCCGGAACGGGGCTGCCGTGGTGACCACGAGGGTGATCACGTCCTGCGGGGGACGCCGACCTCAGTTGGAGCCGAAGTCGTAGTCCTCCAGCGGGATCGCCTGGAACTCGGCGGGCGAGGAGTTCTCCTCCGCGTAGCTGAAGTCCGAGAACGAGCCCGGCTCCGTGAACAGCGAGGCCTTCGCCTCGTCCGTCGGCTCCACGTCGATGTTGTTGTACCGCGCGAGCCCGGTGCCGGCCGGGATCAGCTTGCCGATGATCACGTTCTCCTTGAGGCCCACCAGCGGGTCGGACTTGCCCTCCATGGCCGCCTGCGTGAGCACGCGGGTGGTCTCCTGGAAGGACGCGGCCGACAGCCACGAGTCGGTGGCCAGCGAGGCCTTGGTGATGCCCATCAGCTCCGGGCGGCCGGCGGCCGGCCGGCTGCTCTCGGCCACGGCCTTGCGGTTGGCCTCCAGGAAGCGCACGTTCTCGACGAGCTCGCCCGGCAGCAGGTCCGTCTCGCCCGACTCGATGATCGTCACGCGGCGCAGCATCTGCCGCACGATGACCTCGACGTGCTTGTCGTGGATGCCCACGCCCTGGGAGCGGTACACGCGCTGCACCTCGTCCACGAGGTGCTTCTGCGCCTGCCGCGGACCGCGGATGCGCAGCACCTCCTTGGGGTCGACGGCGCCCGAGACCAGCTGCTGGCCGACCTCGACGTGGTCGCCCTCGGTCACGAGCAGCTTGGCGCGGCGCAGCACCGGGTACCCGATCGCCTCGTCACCGTTGTCCGGGGTCACGACGAGCTTCAGGGCCTTCTCGGTGTCCTCGATGCTGACCCGCCCGGCGACCTCCGAGATCGGCGCGACGCCCTTGGGCGTGCGGGCCTCGAAGAGCTCCTGGATACGGGGCAGACCCTGGGTGATGTCGCCGTCCGAGGACGCCACACCACCGGTGTGGAAGGTGCGCATCGTGAGCTGCGTGCCCGGCTCGCCGATGGACTGCGCGGCGATGATGCCGACGGCCTCGCCGATGTCCACCAGCTGGTTGGACGCCAGCGAGCGGCCGTAGCAGGCCGCGCAGACGCCCACCGCGGACTCGCAGGTCAGCACGGAGCGCACGCGCACCGTGTCGGCCCCGCCCGCGAAGAGGGCGCTGATGAGCCCGTCGGAGAGTTCCGTGCCGGCCTCGGCCAGGATCTCGCCGTTGGCGTCCACGACGTCCACCGCGAGCACCCGGCCGTGCACCGTGTTCTCGATGTCCTCGTGCAGCACGCGGGACCCGCTCTCCTGCACGTCGGCGAGCGGCAGGTTCAGGCCGCGCTCCGTCATGCAGTCCGCCTCCCGCACGATGACGTCCTGGGAGACGTCGACGAGACGACGGGTCAGGTAGCCCGAGTTCGCCGTGCGCAGCGCGGTGTCGGCCAGGCCCTTGCGGGCACCGTGGGTCGCGATGAAGTACTCCAGCACCGACAGGCCCTCGCGGTACGAGGACTTGATCGGGCGGGGCATGATCTCGCCCTTGGGGTTGGACACGAGCCCGCGGATGCCGGCGATCTGGCGGACCTGCATCCAGTTGCCTCGGGCGCCGGAGGACACCATGCGGTTGATGGTGTTCAGCGGCGACAGGTTCGCCTGCATGGCCTGGGCGACCTCGTCCGTGGCCTTGGTCCAGATGTCGATGAGCTCCGAGCGGCGCTCGTCGTCGTCGATCAGACCACGGTCGTACTGGCCCTGGATCTTCGCGGCCTGCGCCTCGTAGCCCTCCATGATGGCGGGCTTCTCCGGCGGGGTCGCGATGTCCGAGATCGCCACGGTCACGCCCGAGCGGGCCGCCCAGTGGAACCCGGCGTCCTTGAGCTCGTCCAGCGTGTGCGCCACGGTGACCATCGGGTACCGCTCCGCGAGATCGTTGACCAGCGCGGACAGGTGCTTCTTGTCCGCGACGGCCTCGTCCCAGGGGTAGTCCTCGGGCAGCGTCTCGTTGAACAGCACGCGGCCCAGCGTGGTCTGCACCAGCACCGGCTGACCCGGCTCCCAGCCCTCGGGGGCCTCCCAGCCCTCGAACGGCACGAAGTCGTCGAGCTCGATCCGGCACAGCGCGTTGAGGTGCAGCCGGCCTGCGTCGTGGGCCATGATCGCCTCGGCCACGGAGGAGAACGAGCGGCCCTCCCCCTCCTCGCCCTCGCGGACGGTGGTGAGGTGGTACAGCCCGATGATCATGTCCTGCGAGGGCAGGGCGATCGGCTTGCCGTCCGAGGGCTTCAGGATGTTGTTCGAGGACAGCATCAGGATGCGCGCCTCGGCCTGGGCCTCCGGGGACAGGGGCAGGTGCACGGCCATCTGGTCGCCGTCGAAGTCGGCGTTGAACGCGCCGCACACGAGCGGGTGGAGCTGGATGGCCTTGCCCTCGACGAGCTGCGGCTCGAACGCCTGGATGCCCAGACGGTGCAGGGTGGGGGCACGGTTGAGCAGCACGGGGTGCTCGGTGATGACCTCCTCGAGCACGTCCCACACCTGGGGGCGGTAGCGCTCGACCATGCGCTTGGCCGACTTGATGTTCTGCGCGTGGTTGAGGTCCACCAGCCGCTTCATCACGAACGGCTTGAACAGCTCCAGCGCCATCTGCTTCGGCAGACCGCACTGGTGCAGCTTCAGCTGCGGGCCGACCACGATGACCGAGCGGCCGGAGTAGTCGACGCGCTTGCCGAGCAGGTTCTGCCGGAACCGGCCCTGCTTGCCCTTGAGCATGTCGGACAGCGACTTCAGCGCACGGTTGCCCGGCCCGGTGACCGGGCGGCCGCGGCGGCCGTTGTCGAACAGCGAGTCCACGGCCTCCTGCAGCATCCGCTTTTCGTTGTTGACGATGATCTCCGGGGCGCCCAGGTCCAGCAGGCGCTTGAGCCGGTTGTTGCGGTTGATCACGCGCCGGTAGAGGTCGTTGAGGTCCGACGTGGCGAAGCGGCCGCCGTCGAGCTGGACCATCGGGCGCAGCTCCGGCGGGATCACCGGGACGGCGTCCAGGACCATGCCCAGCGGCGAGTTGTCCGTGGTCAGGAACGCGTTGACGACCTTGAGCCGCTTCAGGGCGCGGGTCTTGCGCTGACCCTTGCCGGTGGCGATGGTCTCCCGCAGGGACTCGGCCTCCGCCTCGAGGTCGAAGGTCTCGAGGCGCTTCTTGATCGCCTCGGCCCCCATCGAGCCCTCGAAGTACATGCCGTAGCGGTCCACCATGACGCGGTAGAGCGCCTCGTCTCCCTCGAGGTCGTTGACCTTGAGGTTCTTGAAGCGGTCCCAGACCTGCTCGAGGCGGTCGATCTCCAGGTTGGCGCGCTTGCGCACGTTGGCCATCTGGCGGTCGGCGGAGTCGCGGAGCTTGCGCTTCTCCGCGGCCTTGCCGCCCTCCTCCTCGACCCGGCCGAGCTCGGTCTCGAGGTCGCGGGCGATCGCGGCGATGTCGGAGTCGCGGGTGGACTCCATCTGCGCCTTCTCCCGGTCCACGGCGGCCTGCAGGTTCGGCAGGTCGTCGTGGCGGGCGTCCTCGTCCACCGACGTGATCATGTACGCCGCGAAGTAGATGACCTTCTCCAGGTCCTTCGGGGCGAGGTCCAGCAGGTAGCCGAGCCGCGAGGGCACGCCCTTGAAGTACCAGATGTGGGTCACGGGAGCGGCGAGCTCGATGTGGCCCATGCGCTCACGGCGCACCTTGGCCCGGGTGACCTCCACGCCGCAGCGCTCGCAGATGATGCCCTTGTAGCGCACGCGCTTGTACTTGCCGCAGTAGCACTCCCAGTCCCGGGTGGGACCGAAGATCTTCTCGCAGAACAGGCCGTCCTTCTCGGGCTTGAGCGTGCGGTAGTTGATGGTCTCCGGCTTCTTGACCTCGCCGTAGGACCAGGTCCGGATGTCCTCCGCGGTCGCAAGACCGATCCGCATGAGGCCTAGTGAAGATTCGTTGGACATGAGGGTCCTTTATCTCTTTCTCTGGAAAAGTTGACGTCTCGTCGGGGTGGACCGAGCGGGATCAGACCTCTTCGACCGAGCTGGGCTCGGAGTGCGAGAGATCGATGCCCAGTTCCTCGGCCGCCCGGAAGACCTCGTCATCCGAATCGCGCATCTCGATGGTGTTGCCGTCCGCCGAGAGCACCTCGACGTTCAGGCACAGCGACTGCATCTCCTTGATGAGGACCTTGAAGGACTCGGGGACACCCGGCTCGGGGATGTTCTCGCCCTTCACGATGGCCTCGTAGACCTTCACGCGCCCGTGCACGTCGTCGGACTTGACCGTCAGCAGCTCCTGCAGCGTGTAGGCGGCGCCGTACGCCTCGAGCGCCCAGACCTCCATCTCGCCGAAGCGCTGGCCGCCGAACTGCGCCTTACCGCCCAGCGGCTGCTGGGTGATCATGGAGTACGGGCCGGTGGAGCGCGCGTGGATCTTGTCGTCCACCAGGTGGTGCAGCTTCAGGATGTACTGGTAGCCCACCGACACCGGGTCCGGGAACGGCTCGCCGGAGCGGCCGTCGAACAGCCGGGCCTTGCCGGACCGGTCGATCAGCCGCACGCCGTCGCGCGTCGGGTTGGTGTGGTCGAGGAGGTCGAAGATCTCCTCCTCGCGCGCGCCGTCGAACACCGGGGTGGCCACGTTCGTGGGGCCGGACTGCTTCGGGAAGTTCGGCAGCCGGTCGAGCCACTCGGGGTCGCCCTCGATGTTCCAGCCCTGCTTCGCGAGCCAGCCGGTGTGCACCTCGAGGACCTGCCCCAGGTTCATGCGGCCGGGCACGCCCAGCGGGTTGAGGATGATGTCCACGGGGGTCCCGTCCTCGAGGAACGGCATGTCCTCCAGGGGCAGGATCTTCGAGATGACGCCCTTGTTGCCGTGGCGGCCGGCGAGCTTGTCGCCGTCCGTGATCTTGCGCTTCTGCGCCACGTACACCCGGACCACCTGGTTGACGCCCGCGGGCAGGTCGTCGTCCTCGTCGTCGCGGTCGAAGACGCGCACGCCGATGACGGTGCCGGACTCGCCGTGGGGCACCTTCAGGGACGTGTCGCGCACCTCGCGGGACTTCTCGCCGAAGATCGCCCGCAGCAGGCGCTCCTCCGGGGTCAGCTCGGTCTCGCCCTTCGGGGTGACCTTGCCCACGAGGATGTCGCCGGCCTGGACCTCCGCGCCGATGTGGATGATGCCGCGCTCGTCGAGGGCGGACAGCACCTCCTCGGACACGTTCGGGATGTCCCGGGTGATCTCCTCGGCGCCCAGCTTCGTGTCGCGGGCGTCGATCTCGTGCTCCTCGATGTGGATCGAGGTGAGCACGTCCTCCGAGACCATGCGCTGGGAGAGGATGATCGCGTCCTCGTAGTTGAGGCCCTCCCAGGACATGTAGGCGACCAGCAGGTTCTTGCCCAGGGCCAGCTCGCCCTGGTCCGTGGAGGGGCCGTCGGCGATGACCGAGCGCTCCTCGACGCGATCGCCCTCGGAGACGATGACGCGCTGGTTGTAGGTGTTGCCCGGGTTGGAGCGCGTGAACTTGTTGATCGGGTAGACCGTGGTCGTCCCGTCGTCGTTGAGCACGCGCACGAGGTTCGCCGAGACCTCCTCGACCACGCCGGCCTTGCGGGCCAGCACGGAGTCCCCGGCGTCCAGGGCCGCGTAGCGCTCCATGCCGGTGCCCACGAGCGGGGCCTCGGACTCGAGCAGCGGCACGGCCTGGCGCTGCATGTTGGCGCCCATGAGCGCGCGGTTGGCGTCGTCGTGCTCCAGGTACGGGATGAGCGCGGTCGCCACGGACACCATCTGGCGCGGGGAGACGTCCATGAACTGCACGGCGGTCGGGTCGACCAGCACGGCCTCGCCCGAGCCGTCGGCGGCGCGCGCGAGGACGGCGTCCTCGGCGAACCGGTTGTCCGGGCCCAGCGGGGCATTGGCCTGGGCGATCGTCACGCCGCGCTCGTCGTCGGCGGTGAGGTACTCGACCTCGTCGGTGACGAGGCCGCCGACGACCTTGCGGTACGGGGTCTCGATGAAGCCGAACGGGTTGATCCGCCCGTAGGTCGCCAGCGAGCCGATGAGGCCGATGTTGGAGCCCTCGGGGGTCTCGATCGGGCACATGCGGCCGTAGTGCGACGGGTGGACGTCACGGACCTCCATGCCGGCGCGGTCGCGGGAGAGACCGCCCGGGCCGAGCGCGGACAGGCGGCGCTTGTGGGTCAGGCCCGCGAGCGGGTTGTTCTGGTCCATGAACTGCGACAGCTGCGAGGTGCCGAAGAACTCCTTGATCGCCGCCACGACGGGACGGATGTTGATCAGGGTCTGCGGGGTGATCGCCTCGACGTCCTGGGTGGTCATGCGCTCGCGCACCACGCGCTCCATGCGGGACAGGCCCGTGCGGATCTGGTTCTCGATCAGCTCGCCCACGGCGCGGATGCGGCGGTTGCCGAAGTGGTCGATGTCGTCGACGTCCACGACGACCTCGCGGGGTTCGCCGTCGCGCACGCCCTTCATGGTGCCGCCGCCGGCGTGCAGGGTGACGAGGTAGCGGATCATCGCGACGATGTCGTCGACCGACAGCACGGAGGCGTCCTCGTCCTCGAACGCCTTGTCGAGGCCCAGCTTCCGGTTGATCTTGTACCGGCCGACCTTCGCGAGGTCGTAGCGCTTGGAGTTGAAGTACATGTTGTCGAGCAGCGCCTGCGCGGCGTCGACCGTGGGCGGCTCCCCCGGGCGCAGCTTGCGGTAGATGTCCAGCAGCGCGTCCTCGCGGGACTCGACGGTGTCCTTCTCGAGGGTCGCCCGGATGGAGTCGAACTCCCCGAACTCCTCGAGGATGCGGGACTCGCTCCAGCCCAGAGCCTTGAGCAGCACGGTGACCGACTGCTTGCGCTTGCGGTCGAGGCGCACGCCCACCTGGTCGCGCTTGTCGATCTCGAGCTCGAACCACGCGCCGCGCGAGGGGATGATCTTCGCGGAGTAGATGTCCTTGTCCGAGGTGCGGTCCTGGCCGCGCTCGAAGTAGGCGCCCGGCGAGCGGACGAGCTGGGACACGACGACACGCTCGGTGCCGTTGATGACGAAGGTGCCCTTCTCGGTCATCAGCGGGAAGTCGCCCATGAACACGGTCTGCTGCTTGATCTCGCCCGTGTTGTTGTTCATGAACTCGGCCTTGACGTACAGGGGCGCCGAGTACGTGGCGTCCCGGTCCTTGCACTCGTCCATGGTGTACTTCGGGTCGTAGAACTCCGGCTCCGAGAAGGACAGGGACATGGTGCCCTGGAAGTCCTCGATCGGGGAGATCTCCTCGAAGATGTCGGACAGCCCGGAGGTGCGGGCGATGCCCTGCTCCCCGGTCTCGATGGCCTGCTGGACCCGGGCCTGCCACCGCTCGTTGCCCACGAGACGGTCGAAGCTGTCCGTCTGGAGGGCCAGCAGGTTCGGCACGTCCAGCGGTTCATGGATCTTGGCGAAGGAGATGCGGCGCGGGATGTTCCCGTCGGCCGGTCGGTTAGCGGTTACGTTCGAATCGGTGCTCGAGGCGACCAAGATGGATTCCTTCCACAGACCTGCAGTTGAATCGCGCAGTTCCCGAATCGGGGATACGGGTGGGCGAGGGCCAGCGGACTCGAGATGCTGGTTCGCTCCCCGGGGGCGCCCACCGCTATATGAAGGCACGCAGAATGAGGGACAACGCAAAGATCCAGCATAGACGCGAAGTGCGGCTCTGTCCACACGACCGGTGGACGCGGGCGTCCACCGGTCGTAGGATGGGAAATTTCGTGCTCCGGGTCTCACCGGCACCGGGGGCGCCGGGCCCGCGGGTCAGCCCGCGGCCGCGAACGCCTCGACCGGCGGGCAGCTGCAGACCAGGTTGCGGTCCCCGGCGGCGTTCTCCACCCGGCCCACGGGCGGCCAGAACTTGGCGCGGCGCAGCTCGGGCAGCGGGTAGGCGGCCCGGGACCGGGGGTAGGCACGGTCCCACTCGTCGGCCGTGAGCACCTCCGCGGTGTGCGGCGCGCGGCGCAGGACCGAGTCCTCGAGTGCGACCTCGCCGTCGGCCACGGCGGTCATCTCCGCGTGGATCGCGCGCATCGCGGCCACGAACCGGTCGAGCTCCGCGAGGTTCTCGGACTCCGTGGGCTCCACCATGAGCGTGCCCGCCACCGGGAACGCGAGGGTGGGGGCGTGGAAGCCGTAGTCGACGAGCCGCTTGCAGACGTCCTCCGCGGTTACCCCGGAGGCCTTCGTGAGCGCGCGCAGGTCGAGGATGCACTCGTGGGCCACGAACCCGCCCGGGCCGGTGTAGAGGGTCGGGAAGACGTCGGCCAGCCGGGCGGAGACGTAGTTCGCGCTGAGGATCGCGGTGCGCGACGACGCGGTGAGCCCCTCCGCGCCGGTCATGGCGATGTACATCCAGGAGATCGGCAGCACCCCGGCCGACCCGTGGCGGGCCTGGGACACGGGGAAGGAGTCCTCCCCGCCGTCCGGGGCCGCGGGGTCCCCGGGCAGGAACGGCACGAGGTGCTCCGCCACGGCCACGGGCCCCACGCCGGGCCCCCCGCCGCCGTGCGGGATGCAGAAGGTCTTGTGCAGGTTCAGGTGGGAGACGTCCCCGCCGAAGCGGCCCGGCCGGGCGAGGCCCATGAGCGCGTTGAGGTTGGCGCCGTCCACGTAGACCTGGCCCCCCGCCGCGTGCACGGCCTCGCACACGGCCGTGATCTGCTCCTCGAACACGCCGTGCGTGGAGGGGTAGGTGACCATGATGCCCGCCAGCTCCTCCCCCACGCTCCCGATCTTCGCGGCGAGGTCGTCCAGGTCCACGGAGCCGTCCCCGGCGGTGGCCACGACCACCACCTTGAGGTCCGCGAGCACCGCGGAGGCGGCGTTGGTGCCGTGGGCCGAGGACGGGATGAGGACGGTGGTGCGCTGCCGGTCGCCCCGGGAGAGGTGGTAGCGGCGGATCGCGAGGAGCCCGGCGAGCTCGCCCTGGGAGCCGGCGTTGGGCTGGACGGAGACCGCGGCGTAGCCGGTGATCTCCGTGAGCCAGGACTCGAGCTGGGCGATGAGCTCGCGCCAGCCGAGGGTCTGGTCCTCGGGGGCGAGCGGGTGGATCGAGGCGAACTCGGGCCAGCTGATGGGCTCCATCTCCGCGGCGGCGTTGAGCTTCATGGTGCAGGAGCCGAGCGGGATCATGGTCCGGTCGAGGGCCAGGTCCTTGTCCGCGAGGGAGCGCAGCCAGCGCATCATCGCGGTCTCGGAGCGGTGCAGCGCGAACACAGGGTGGGTCAGGTAGGAGTCGGTGCGCAGCAGCTCGGCGGGCAGGTCCCACGCCCCGCCCGCGCCCGGCTCGTCGACGGCCGCGGCGCCGAAGGCCGCGAGCACGGCGTCGACGTCGCGCTCGTCGTGGGGCTCCCCCACCGACACGGAGACGTGGTCCGCGCCGGCCCGGCGGACGTTGATCCCACGCTCCGCGGCGGCGGCCACGACGGCGTCGGCGCGGCCGGGGACCTCGGCGAGCACGGTGTCGAAGAACCGGTCGTGGACCACGCGCACGCCCGCCGCGGCGAGCCCGGCGGCCAGGCGGGCGGCCAGCCCGTGCACGCGCTCGGCGATGGCGCGGAGCCCGTCCGCGCCGTGGTAGGCGGCGTAGGCGCCGGCCACGACGGCCAGCAGCGCCTGGGCGGTGCAGATGTTCGAGGTGGCCTTCTCACGGCGGATGTGCTGCTCGCGGGTCTGCAGGGCCAGCCGGTAGGCGGGCCGGCCGGAGGAGTCGGTGGAGACGCCCACCAGGCGACCGGGCAGGTTCCGCTCGAGGCCCTTGCGGCAGGCGAGGAACGCGGCGTGGGGCCCGCCGAAGAACAGGGGCACCCCGAAGCGCTGGGCCGAGCCCACGGCGATGTCCGCGCCCTGCTCCCCCGGGGAGCGCAGCAGGGTCAGGGCCAGCAGGTCGGTGGCCACGGCCACGAGCGCCCCCCGCGCGTGCGCCTCCTCGGCGCGCTCGGCGAGGGGGACGACCTCGCCGTCGACGCCCACCTGGGTCAGGACCACCCCGAAGAGCTCGCCCTCGGGCAGCCCCTCGGCGAGGTCGGCGACGACCAGCTCGATGCCCACGGCCCGGCAGCGCCCGCGCAGCACGGCGAGGGTCTGCGGGAGCGTCCGGGCGTCGACGACGACGCGCCGGCTCGTGGCCTTCCGGTTGGCCCGGCGCATCATGAGCACGGCCTCGGCCACCGCGGTGGCCTCGTCCAGGAGGGAGGCGTTCGCCAGGTCCAGGCCGGTGAGGTCCATGACGGCGTTCTGGAACGTGAGCAGGGCCTCGAGGCGGCCCTGCGAGATCTCGGGCTGGTAGGGGGTGTAGGAGGTGTACCAGGCGGGGTTCTCGAGGATGTTGCGGCGCAGCGCGGGCGGGGTGACGGTGTCCGCGTAGCCCTGCCCGATCATCTGGGTCATCACCCGGTTCTTCGCCGCGACCCGGCGCAGCGCCGCGAGGGCCTCGTGCTCGGACATCGGGGCGGGCAGGCCCAGCGGCTCGGAGGAGGCGATGGTCGCGGGGACGGCGCGGGCGACGAGCTCGTCGAGGTCGGCCGCGCCGACGGTCTCGAGCATGATCGCGGTCTCGGCGGCGTCCGGGCCGAGGTGGCGTGGCAGGAAGGACAAGGTGAGCTCCTCGTGGTCCGAGGCCCGGTGGGGCCCGTCCGCCCTCCCCCGCCCGGACTCTCCCGCTGCGCGTGGGCGGCCGATGTGGTCGTGCCCCCAGTCTCCCACAGACCGTCCGGGCCCGGCACGGCACGAGGCCCCGGACGCCGTGCGTCCGGGGCCTCGCAGGAGCGTCCGTGAAGGGACGCGTCCGGGGTCTACTTGAGGGTGACGGTGGCGCCGGCGCCCTCGAGGGCCTCCTTGGCCTTGTCCGCGGCCTCCTTGGTGGCGCCCTCGAGGACGGCCTTGGGGGCCGAGTCCACGAGGTCCTTGGCCTCCTTGAGGCCGAGGGAGGTCAGCGCGCGGACCTCCTTGATGACCTGGATCTTCTTCTCGCCGGCGGCCTCGAGGACGACGTCGAACTCGGTCTGCTCCTCGGCCTCCTCGGCGGCGGCGGCCGGAGCGGCGGCACCGGCGACGGCCACGGGGGCGGCGGCGGTGACGTCGAAGGTCTCCTCGAAGGCCTTCACGAACTCGGAGAGCTCGATGAGGGAGAGCTCCTTGAACGCGTCGATCAGTTCAGCGGTGGTGAGCTTGGCCATGGTTGTGGCTCCTTTTCGATGGTGTGCCCCGGCCGGGTTCGTCGGCGCGGGACGGTCTGGTTCCGTGGTGAGAATGTGCCTCGCGGCGGGGATGCTGGTCAGGCGTCCTGCTCCTCGACCTTGGCGCGCAGCGCCTCGGCCGTGCGGACGGTCTTCGACAGCGGTGCCTGGAACAGCGCCGCGGCCTGGGACAGGGACGCCTGCGCGGCACCGGCCACCTTGGCCAGCAGCACCTCGCGGGACTCGAGGTCCGCGAGCTGCTTGATCTCCGCGTCGCTCAGGGCCTTGCCCTCGAGGTAACCGCCCTTGACGACGAGCTGCGGGTTCGCCTTGGCGAAGTCACGCAGGCTCTTGGCGGCCTCGACGGGGTCCCCCGAGATGAAGGCGATCGCGCTCGGGCCGGCGAGCTGGCCGTCGAACGCGTCGATCCCCAGCTCCTTGGCCGCGATCGCGGTCAGCGTGTTCTTCACCACGGCGTATTCGGCGTTCTCACCGAGCGAGCGGCGCAGCTCCTTGAGCTGGGCCACGGTGAGGCCGCGGTACTCAGTCAGGACAGCGGCGTCCGAGTTGGAGAACAGTTCCTTCAACTCGGCGACCGCGGCTGCCTTTTCCGGGTTCGCCATGGTACTCCTTCCGGTCTTCGATGCCGGTCGCTGCCGCAAGGGCCCGGGCACAGAAAAAGCCCCGCGCAGATGCCCGGGGCTCGGCGTCGCACCCCGTGCAGGACGGGACGTGCTCGCTGTGCTGGTTCACCTGCGCTGGCGGTTCCTGGCGGAACTCTTACGGCTGTCCTCCCGCTTCGCGCACTCCGAAACGGGGCGCACGGGGCAGGGGGACCACGACCGGCGGTCTTTGGTGTCTCCCAGGCTACCGGAGGCCCCCGCCGCGGCCAAATCGGCTCCGGGGCGGCCCCGGACCCGGCTCAGGCGGAGGGGAAGTCGCGGGCCCACACGCCGCTGCGCCCGGCCACGCGGAAGCCCAGCCGGGCGTTGACCCGGCTCATCCGGTCGTCGCCGCTGTGGCTCCAGGAGTAGACGGTGCGCACGCTCGGGGCCAGCCGCTCGAGCTGCTGCAGGTTGGCCAGCTTCAGCCGGGTGGCGAGCCACCGGCGGCGGTGCTCGCGCAGGACCACGGTCTCGTCCTGCATCCCGATCGGCGGCTCCTCCCCCGCCAGGACGATCTCGGTCATCCCGACGAGGCGTCCGGTGGGCTCGTGCTCGGCGACGGCCACGAGCGAGAGGTTGCCCGCCTCGGCGCGCAGCTGCTCGGTGCGCCGCACGCGCTCGGCGTCCCAGGGCTCTGGCTCGGCGGCGGCCACGGGGGCCAGGAACGAGTCGGTCGCCATGCGCGAGTGCAGGGCGGCGAGCTCGTCGAGCCGGTCCTCGGGGGCCGGGCCGCTCCAGACGTGGATCCGGTACGGCTCCTGCGCCGGCGAGGCCGCGACCTCGTCCAGCAGGGCCGCGACGCGCTCGGGCGGCAGGGGGACGTCCAGCACCCCGAAGTCGCTGACCGACTCGAGCCGGTAGCCGGCGCTGAGGGCGAAGCGGGTCTGCCGGTTGGACACGGGCAGCCGGCCCGAGCCGTCGGCGGCGTCCACCCACTCGACCATCCCGGGCGTGACCAGCGGGAAGACCCCGGTGACGCTGCCGTCGCCCTGGATCTCCTCGGGCCCGGGGTGCTCGGTCT
The DNA here is from genome assembly GCF_049897445.1 of Kocuria sp. LHG3120. Lineage (NCBI taxonomy): Bacteria > Bacillati > Actinomycetota > Actinomycetes > Micrococcales > Micrococcaceae > Kocuria > Kocuria sp. LHG3120. The sequence continues at coordinate 667,474 of NZ_JAFCWG010000001.1, forward strand.
GGATCCGCAGGTGCCGGCGGGACTCGCCCACGGCGAGCTGCTCGGCGGCGGCCAGCAGCTCGCTGCCGGTGCCCTGGGAGGTGACGTCGGGGTCCACGTCGACGGTGATGTGGGCGGAGTCGGTGAGCGTGACCAGGGGCATCCGCACCTCGGCCCGTCCCGCCAGCCGGTCCCCGGCCCACGCCAGCAGGACGACCACGCGCTCGAAGGGGTCCAGCAGGTCCCGGTAGAGCTCCTGGGCGTCACCGGTGAGGTCCGAGATCCCCCACACGTGCTGCCGGGACCGGCGCACGAGCTCCGCGACGCGCCCCAGCAGCTCCTGCGCGGCGTCGTCGAACTCGTCGGGGATGCGCATCTGCTCGATGCGCACCGGGGGGTGCTCGCTCACGTGGGGGGTCTCCGTTCCGTGGGCGCCGGCGGACGCCCGCCGGCTGCTGGGTCGTGGGAGGAATGGTCCCGTCGGACGGGAAGGGGCCCGGCCGCATCGGCCGGGCCCCCACCCGTCGGAGCCCCGCGGGCTCCGGTGCACGGCGTCAGGCGCCGACGACGACCTCGGTGGCGTTCGGGTCGACCGGGATGCCCGGCCCGAACGTGGTCGAGACGGTCGCCTTCGTGATGTAGCGGCCCTTCGACGCGGAGGGCTTCAGGCGCAGGATCTCCTCGAGGGCGGCGCCGTAGTTCTCCGCCAGCTTCTCGAGCTCGAAGGACGTCTTGCCCACGATGAAGTGCAGGTTCGAGTGCTTGTCGACGCGGAAGTCGATCTTGCCGCCCTTGATGTCGTTGACGGCCTTGGTCACGTCCATGGTGACGGTGCCGGTCTTGGGGTTCGGCATCAGGTTGCGGGGGCCGAGGACCTTGCCCAGCCGGCCGACCTTGCCCATCATGTCCGGGGTGGCCACGGCGGCGTCGAAGTCGGTCCAGCCGCCCTGGATGCGGGCGATCAGGTCGTCGGAGCCGACGTAGTCCGCTCCGGCCTCCTCCGCGGCGGCGGCCTTGTCGCCGGTCGCGAAGACGACGACGCGGGCGGTCTTGCCGGTGCCGTTGGGCAGGTTCACGGTGCCGCGGACCATCTGGTCGGCCTTGCGGGGGTCGACACCGAGGCGGAGGACGACCTCCACGGTGGAGTCGGTCTTCGCGGTGTCGAGCTCCTTGGCCAGGGCCACGGCCTCGGCCGGGGCGTACAGCGTGCCCGCGTCGATCTTGGCGGCGGCCGCCTGGTATGCCTTGCTGCGCTTTGCCATCTGCTTCTTCTCCTTGTGCAGTTGTGGTCTGCGGGCCGCGCTCGGCCCTGCCACGTCAATAACGGTGGGTGGTGATCAGCCGAGGCTGGTCACTCGACCTCGATGCCCATGGAGCGGGCGGTGCCGGCGATGATCTTCGCGGCGGCGTCGATGTCGTTGGCGTTGAGGTCTTCCTTCTTGGTCTCGGCGATCTCGCGGACCTGGTCCATGCTGAGCTTGCCGACCTTCTGGGTGTGCGGGACACCCGAGCCCTTGGCGACGCCGGCGGCCTTCTTGATCAGCTGCGCGGCGGGCGGGGTCTTCGTGACGAAGGTGAACGAGCGGTCCTCGTAGACCGTGATCTCCACGGGCACGATGTTGCCGCGCTGGGACTCCGTGGCCGCGTTGTAGGCCTTGCAGAATTCCATGATGTTGACGCCGTGCTGACCGAGGGCCGGACCCACGGGAGGAGCCGGGTTGGCGGCGCCTGCCTGGATCTGCAGCTTGATCAGGCCGGAGACCTTCTTCTTCTTGGGAGCCATGTGCTGGTCCTTCTTCTGCTGGACGTACCGGCGCACAGGAGCGTACGACGGCGGGTGGCCGCCGTGGCGCGGCGGCCGGGCGGCCCGGCGGCGAAGCATGCACCGCGGGGCCGGGAACTGGGGCGGGCCGGAGCGGCCCGCGGGGCTCAGATCTTGGAGACCTGGTTGAAGCCGAGGGTGACGGGGGTCTCGCGCTCGAAGATCGACACGAGGACGACCAGCTGCTGGGACTCCACCTTGATCTCGGAGATCGTGGCGGGGAGGGTCTCGAAGGGGCCCTCCTTGACGATGACGGACTCGCCGACCTCGAAGTCGACGTCGATCTGCGGCTGCGCGCTGGGCTGGGCGGAGGACTCGGCCCCCGCGCCCTGCGGCGCCTCGAAGACCGGGTTGAGCATCTCGAAGACCTCGTCGAGGCGCAGCGGCACCGGGTTGTAGGCGTCCTGGCCGACGAAGCCGGTGACGCCCGGGGTGTGGCGGACCGCGCCCCAGGAGGCGTCGGTGAGGTTCATGCGCACCAGCACGTAGCCCGGGATCCGCACCCGGCGCACGATCTTGCGCTGGGCGTTCTTGATCTCGACGACCTCCTCCATCGGCACCTCGATCTGGAAGATGTCGTCCTCCATGTTGAGGGACTGGATGCGGGTCTCGAGGTTCGTCTTCACGCGGTTCTCGTAGCCGGCGTAGGTGTGGATGACGTACCAGTCACCCTCCTGGCGGCGCAGCTTCGACTTGAACTCCTCGACGGGGTCCACGGCGGGCGCCTCGTCCTCGGCCGCGGGGGCCTCCTCGTCGGCCGGGGCCTCCGCCTCGAGCGGGGCCTCCTCGTCGGCGGGCGCGGCGGGAGCCTCGTCGGCGACCGGGGCGTGCTCCGGGTCGTGGGCGGCCGCGAAGTCGTCCTCCTGCACGGAGGTCTCGGCCTCCGGCAGCTCCGGAGCCTGCTGGTCGACCTCGGCCGGTGCCTCGGTGCCGTTTTCGAGCTCGTGCTCGGTCACTGGATCTCCCTCAAAGTTCTTTCGTGGATGTCGTGCTCTGCTGGGTCACGGTGGCCGGCCGCGCCGGTCCGTGCGCCGCCCGGATCAGCCGGCGGCGTCCCCCTGCCCGAAGATCCACAGGGCGGCCTGGCCGAACGCCAGGTCCAGGACCGAGATGAGCACCATCATGAACGCGACGAACACGAGGACGACCAGGACGTAGTTGACCAGTTCGCGCCGGGTGGGGGTGACCACCTTCCGGAGCTCGCCGACGACCTGGCGCAGGAACAGGAACAGGCGCCCGAAGACGCCGCGGGGGCTCTCCGCACCCTGCTCCGGGGGCTGGCCCGACGCGCGGCCGGCGGTGGTCTGCGACATCGGCTCTCCCTGTGTGGACTCGTGCGTGCCGCGCAGTGCTGCCGGCCCGCCGTCGCCGCGGCGGCTCCCGGCACCCCCGTGGGGGTGCCGGGGACCACCCCGGACTGGAGCAGGGCAGACAGGACTCGAACCTGCAACCTGCGGTTTTGGAGACCGCTGCGCTACCAATTGCGCCACTGCCCTACGTGCCTCGCGGCCTCGGCCGGCGTGGGGACGCCGGTCTCGATCGCTCGGACCCGGTCACCGACTCTACCATCCGGTCCCGCCGTGACGGCGCGGCCGAGCAGGCGCCGATGACACCAGTCGTCCATCCTAGGCGACCCGGGCGGCGGGGTGCAATCCGGGCGGGCGCGGCCGCCGGGGCGCCGGGCCCGCGGTGCGGACGCCCGAGTAGCATGGGGGCGTCCGCACCGCCGTCCCCGCACCCGGCGGAGACCGCCCGTTCCCCTCCAGGAGGCCCCCGGTCATGACCACGTCCCGCATCTCCCGGCGCGTCGGCGCCATCGCAGAGTCCGCGACGCTCGCCGTGGACGCGAAGGCGAAGGCCCTCAAGGCCGCCGGCCGGCCCGTGATCGGCTTCGGCGCCGGGGAGCCCGACTTCCCGACCCCCCAGTACATCGTGGACGCCGCCGCGGCCGCCCTGCAGGACCCGGCGAACTTCCGGTACACGCCGGCCGCGGGCCTGCCCGAGCTGCGCAGGGCGGTGGCCGAGCAGACCGCCCGGGACGACGGCTACGCGGTGGAGCCCTCCCAGGTGCTCGTCACCAACGGCGGCAAGCAGGCCGTGTTCCAGGCCTTCGCGACGGTCGTGGACGAGGGCGACGACGTCCTGCTGCCCGCCCCGTACTGGACCACCTACCCCGAGGCCATCAAGCTCGCCGGGGGCAACCCGGTCGAGGTCTTCGCCGGACCGGAGCTCGGCTACAAGGTCACCCCCGAGCTGCTCGAGGCGGCGTGGACCGAGCGCACCAAGGCCCTGCTGTTCTGCTCGCCGTCGAACCCCACGGGCGCCGTGTACTCCCCCGAGGAGACCGCGGCCGTGGGCCGCTGGGCGGCGGAGAAGGGGATCTTCGTGCTGACCGACGAGATCTACCAGCACCTCACCTACGATGGCGTGCCGTTCACCTCGATCGCCGCCGCCGTGCCGGAGCTGGGCGAGAACGTGGTCGTCCTCAACGGCGTGGCCAAGACGTACGCGATGACCGGCTGGCGGGTGGGCTGGATGATCGGTGCCCCCGACGTCATCAAGGCGGCCACGAACCTGCAGTCCCACCTGACCTCCAACGTCAACAACGTGGCCCAGCGGGCCGCGCTGGCGGCCGTGTCCGGCCCGCTCGACGAGGCCCACCGGATGCGGGAGGCCTTCGACCGCCGCCGCCGGGTCATGGTCGAGGCCCTCAACGCCATCGACGGCGTGGAGTGCCCCACCCCGACCGGCGCGTTCTACGCCTACGCGGACGTGCGGGGCCTGCTCGGCCGGCGCTTCGGCGACGCGACGCCGCAGACCTCCGCCGAGCTGGCCGAGCTGATCCTGGAGCAGGCGGAGGTGGCCGTGGTGCCCGGCGAGGCGTTCGGCCCCTCCGGCTTCCTGCGCCTGTCCTACGCCCTCGGCGACGACGACCTCGCGGAGGGCCTGCGCCGGCTCCAGGAGTACCTGGGCGGCGCCGCGTGAGTGCCGCGACGGACGCCCGGGACACCGCCGTGGCCGCGGCGGAGCAGGTGCCCGCGGCGGCGCTCGTGAGCGCCGGGCTGATCGGCGGGTACGCCACCGCCCGGGCGACCGGCGTCCGCCCCCTGGGCGGGGCGGTGCTGGCCGCGGCCGGCGCGGCGGCCGCCCACACGTGGTGGCACCGCGGCGGGCCGGGCACCACGGCGGCGCTCGGCGCGCTCTACGTCCTGGGCTTCGGGCTCTCCCACCCGCTGGCCCGGCGGATCGGGGCCTGGCCGTCGGTCCTGGCCGTGACCGCCGTCAACGCCGCCGCCAACACCGTCCTGGTGGACCGCCCCGGCCGCTGAGCCGCGACCGCCGCGCACCGGCGCCGCCCGCCCCCGGAAGGGGACGGGCGGCGCCGTCGTCGTCCCGCGTCCCCGGGCCGCACCTCAGTCGCCGACGGCCTCCAGGCCGCGGCGCACGATCAGCGGGTCGGGGGGATAGACCACGTCCGGGTCCTTGTCCTCGTAGTCGAACTGGTCCAGGAAGAAGCGCATCGCGTTGAGCCGGGCGCGCTTCTTGTCGTTGGACTTCACCGTGATCCACGGGGCGTGGTCGGTGTCCGTGCGCAGGAACATCTCCTCCTTCGCCTCGGTGTAGTCCTCCCACCGGTCCAGGGACGCCAGGTCCATGGGCGAGAGCTTCCACCGGCGCACGGGGTCGATCTGGCGGATCGCGAACCGGGTGCGCTGCTCGTGCTGGGTCACGGAGAACCAGAACTTGGTGAGGTGGATGCCGGAGTCCACGAGCATCTTCTCGAAGACGGGCGCCTGGGCCATGAACTGCTCGTACTGCGGGTCCGTGCAGAAGCCCATGACGCGCTCGACGTTGGCGCGGTTGTACCAGGAGCGGTCGAACATCACGATCTCCCCCGCCGTGGGCAGGTGCTGGATGTAGCGCTGGAAGTACCACTGGCCCCGCTCCCGGTCCGAGGGCTTCGTCAGGGCCACCACCCGGGCGGCGCGCGGGTTGAGGTGCTCGGTGAACCGCTTGATCGTCCCGCCCTTGCCGGCGGCGTCCCGGCCCTCGAACACGATGACGTGCTGGAGGTCGTGGTCCTGGCCCCAGTACTGGAACTTCAGCAGCTCGATCTGCAGCTGGTACTTCTCGAGCTCGTACTCCTCGCGCGACAGCCGCTCGTCGTACGGGTAGTCCTCCCGCCAGGTCTCCACGGCCGATCCCCCGGGATCGATGAGATCCGGGTCCGGGGACTGCCCGTCCCGCACCGTGTACCCCTGGTCGACCAGCTTGTCGATGAACTCCCGCAGGTTCTCCCGGGCCGGTTCCTTGTCCGTGTTCAACGCCACCCCTCCTTCCGGGCCCGTCGGGGCCCCCTTCCCGGAAGTCTAGGCCGCGGGCCGGCGGGCGGCGCCGGGGGCCAACACGGCCGGGCCCGGCCCTGCCGCCCGGGCCCGGACTCACTAGACTGGGCGTGCCGGCGCACGTCCGGCCGCCACGCACGCCCCGCCCACCCGGAGGAGATTGTACGGATGAAGATCGGACTGCTGACCAGCGGCGGGGACTGCCCCGGACTCAACGCGGTGATCCGCGGCGCCGTGCTGCACGGGATCAAGACCTACGGCCACGAGTTCGTGGGCTTCCGCGACGGCTGGCGCGGGGTGCTCGAGGGCGACATCATGGACCTGCCCCGCACCCGGGTCCGCGGCCTCGCCCGGGAGGGCGGGACCATCCTCGGCACCTCCCGCACGAACCCCTACTCCGGGCCCGGAGGCGGGCCGGAGAACATCGGGGTGATGCTCGAGCGCCACGCGGTGGACGCGATCGTGGCCATCGGCGGGGAGGGCACCCTGGCCGGCGCCAAGCGCCTGGCCGACGCCGGGCTGCCCGTGGTGGGGGTGCCCAAGACCATCGACAACGACCTGCAGGCCACGGACTACACCTTCGGCTTCGACACGGCCGTGTCCATCGCCACCGACGCCATGGACCGGCTGCGCACCACCGGGGAGTCCCACCACCGGTGCATGGTCGCCGAGGTCATGGGCCGCCACGTCGGGTGGATCGCGCTGCACTCGGGCATGTCCGCCGGCGCGCACGCGGTGCTGATCCCGGAGCAGAAGGTCTCCATGGACCAGGTCTGCGCTTGGGTGCAGGAGGTCTACGACCGCGGCCGCTCCCCGCTGGTGGTCGTCGCGGAGGGGTTCATCCCCGAGGACCGGGAGGACGTGCTCGCAGGGAAGGGCACCGAGGCCGACGGCCGTCCGCGCCTGGGCGGGATCGGGGAGTACGTCACGCAGGAGATCGAGCGCCTCACCGGCATCGAGACCCGCAACACCACGCTCGGGCACATCCAGCGCGGGGGCGCCCCCACGGGCTTCGACCGCGTGCTCGCCACCCGCTTCGGGATGTCCGTGGTCGACCTCGTGCACGAGAAGCAGTGGGGGCGGATGGTCGCCATCCGCGGCACCGACATGGTCCGCGTCGACTTCGCCGAGGCCCTCGAGGGGCTCAAGACCGTTCCCCAGGACCGCTGGGACGAGGCCCGCGTCCTCTTCGGCCGCTGAGGCGGGCGGCGGCCCCGGTCGGTCAGGCCTGCGGGTCCGCGCCGCCCGGGGCCCGGGGCGGACGTCGGTGACGGGAGTCCCGGGGTCCGGCGAGGTCAGGGGCGGGGCCCGCGGAGGAAGCCCGTCTGCCGGCCGACCACCTGCCCGGCGTCCGGCGGCACGACGACCTGCTGCGCCGCGGCCCACCGCTGCTCGCCGTCGGTGACGACGAGCTCGGCGGCGGGATCGACGGTGCGCTTGAGCACGGCCAGGGCGATGGGACCCTGCTCGTGGTGGAGCTGCACGGAGGTGACGCGCCCCACCGTGCGCTCCCCCGCGACCACCTCGGCCCCGGCGGCGGGCAGCGTGTGCTCCGACCCGTCGAGGTCGAGCAGCACCAGCCGGCGGGGCGGGTGCCCGAGGTTGTGCACCCGTGCGACGGTCTCCTGGCCCTTGTAGCAGCCCTTGGCCAGGTGCACGGCGGTGCGCAGGAGGTCGAGCTCGTGCGGGATCGTCCGTTCGTCCGTCTCGGCGCCCAGGCGGGGGCGCCACGCGGCGATCCGCAGCGCCTCGGCGGCCCACGCGCCGGCGAGGGGGAGGTCGAGGGTCAGGGCGTCGAGCTCGTCGCGGGGCACGAGGTGCTCCCACCAGGTGCGCTCCTCGCCGGGGTGGGGCCCGTCGAGGACGGCGTAGCTCCACCCGCCGGGGGCGACGTGGGGCCAGGGGTCCCGCCACACGACCGTGGCGGGCAGGCCGGGCACGGGGCCCGTGGCGCCGAGCACGGCCCACTGCCCGGTGCGGTCCTCGATCTCGACGCGCAGCGCGAAGCGCATGCGCTCGAGCCACGCCACCAGGGCCGCGGTCTCGTCGGCCTCGGTGATCAGCCAGGTGCTGGTGCCGTCGTCCACCACGTGGGGGGCGTGCTCGATCCGCCCCTGCACGGACAGGAAGAGGGTCTCGGTGCTGCGCCCGGGCTCGAGCCCGGTGAGCACCTGGGAGGAGAGGGTGGTGAGCCAGCTGAGCCGGTCGGGCCCGGTGACGGTCACGACGCCCTTGTGGGAGAGGTCCACCACGGTGCCGGGGGTGCGCACGAGGGAGCGCTGCTCGCGCAGCGGGTCGCCGTAGTGGGCGGCCACCCCGCGGTCCAGGCCCTCGGCCTCGACGGCGCCCGGCCGGTGGAGCAGGGGGGAACGGTGCTCGGTCACGGAACTCAGCCGATCTTCCGCAGCTGCGCGGAGGCGTGGGTGGTCAGGGGCTCGCCGAGCGCGGCCATGTCCCAGGCCCAGAACAGGTCGCCGTGGACCAGGCCGTACATGCGGGTCGAGGAGCTGTACTCCTTGGCCCCGCGGGCGCGGATCACGGCGTCGGTGGCGAGGTCGATCCGCGGGCCCTTGATCTGCCCGGCGTAGAGCTCGGCGACGCCGCCGGGGTGGGTCAGGGTCACGAGGACGTCGAAGCCGCCGTCCGCGTTGCGCATCCGCTCCACGTCCTCGGCGCCCTGGAGCACGGGCACGAGGTCCGGCGGGAGCATCCCGGGGCCCACGTCGCCGTCCTCGAGGGTGCGGTCGAGCTGCCAGAAGCCCTGTTCCACGGTGGCCGGGCGCATCGGCTGCCCCTCGTCGTCGAGGAGTGTGGTCTGCGCCCGGTAGTCGAGGAACGGCAGCCCGTTCTGCTCGAAGGTCACGCGCTGCCGGAACGGCCGCTGCTCGACCTCGCCGTAGCCCATGAAGCCGTCGCCCTCCCAGGTGCCCAGCAGCCAGGCGAAGGGGACGAGCTCGGGCAGCAGATCCGAAGGGATCTCGATCGGCACGGGACTAGTGCTGTCCCTTGAACAGTCCGAGGACCACCTTCAGGGAGATCCCGGCGATGAACAGGCCAGAGATGCCGAGCAGGGCGAGGTAGAAGATTTCGAGTGCAAGCATGGCCCTAAACTACCACGGTGCTCACCAGCCGGGCAGTGAACACGGCCCCCACCCCGAGGAACGCCACGGGGGTCACGCCGAGGGCCACGACGCCCCGCTTGGGCGAGCTCTTCGGGGCCGCCGCGATGACGCGCCCGCCCACGAGGGCCACCAGCGCGGCCAGGACGGCGCCGACCACCACGAGCAGGGCGGGGTCCGGGCCCGTGGCCCGGTAGTCGCCGGCCAGGGCGATCCAGCCGGAGGAGCTGACCGCCGCCAGCACGCCCGCCGTGGAGGCGATCGCGGACTCGAGCCGGTGCTCGGCGCCCTCGCCGCGCACCAGCTCCGCCGCGAACACCGTCATGAGGGCCACGCCGACGACGGCGGGCAGCCACACGAGCTGCTGGCCGGGCAGGAACTGCACGAGCAGGGCCGCGGCGACGCCGGCGGCGGTCATGATCACGTTGTGGCGGTGCCTCGCCGCGATGCCGGTGGCCGCCGGCCAGCCGAAGCCGATGACCACGGACATGCCCAGCGCCAGCACCAGCGGCGCGGGCCCGGCGACCGCGACCGCCACGAGGGCCGCCACCAGCACGGCCACGCTGCACGCGGCGATCATGGCGTATCTCATGGTGATCGGGTTCCTGCACTGTCGGGGGTCGGGACCTGCGCCCGGGCGGACACGAGCAACGATAGCGGCTCGCCGCGGGGCGCGGGCGGAGCGCCGGGACCGGGTGCAGGACCGGGAACCGGGCACGGGGTGCGGGCGGGCACGGGCCGCGGGACGCTCCGGACCGGCGGGGTCGCGGAGCCGGTCGCCCGCCCGGACCTATACTGACAGCTCAGTCCGTACGCCAGAGTGGAGAAGCACGAGTGTTCCAGATCCTGATGCTGACCGACGCGGACGGACCTTCGGCATCGGTGCTCCCGGCCCTCGACCTGCTCAACCACAAGGTCTCGGTCGCCCCGACGCGGACCGTGTCCGGCAGCCTCGACGGCCGGTCCCCGGACGTGGTCCTGCTGGACGGGCGCACCGACCTGATCACCGCCCGCAACCTCGCGCAGCTGCTCACGGCCAAGGGTCTGGCCGCGCCGCTGCTGATGGTTCTCACCGAGGGCGGGATGGCGGCCGTGGCCGCGAACTGGATGGTCGACGACGTCGTGCTCGACACCGCCGGCCCCGCGGAGGTCGAGGCGCGGCTGCGCCTGGCCTCCTCCCGCACGGCCGAGGTCCCCGAGGACGACACCCGCATCCGCGCGGGCTCCGTGGTCATCGACGACGCCGCCTACTCCGCGCACGTCAACGGCCAGCCCCTGAACCTCACCTACAAGGAGTTCGAGCTGCTGAAGTACCTGGCCCAGCACTCGGGGCGGGTCTTCACCCGCGCCCAGCTGCTCAGCGAGGTCTGGGGCTACGACTACTACGGCGGCACCCGCACCGTGGACGTGCACGTGCGGCGCCTGCGCGCCAAGCTGGGTGCGGACCACGAGCACCTGATCACCACGGTGCGTAACGTGGGCTACAGCTTCGCCACGACGCGGGCCCGGGAGGGCTGAGCACCTCCCGACCCGGTCCGTGCGCCCCATCCCGTTCCGCAGGAGGTCCCCATGTCCCGTTCCGTGCCGTACGACCTCGACCGCCCGGACGTCCCGCCGGCCGAGGAGATCGTGGCGCTCGCGTCCCGCGCCGCGGCCGCGGACGGCGACCCGCCGTTCTCCGACCAGACCCTGGTGGACCTGCGCTCGGCGCGCGACGGCCGGGTCCGCACCGTCCTGGCGCGCTCGCGCGAGGGGGAGCTCCTCGGCGCCGCCGTGCGCGTGCCCGAGCCCGACGGCGCCCACCTCGTGGAGCTCGTGGTCGGCCCCTCCCACCGCGGCGCCGGGATCGGCGCGGCGCTGGCCGGCGCCGTGGCCGCCGGGACCACCGGCACGGTGCGCGCCTGGGCGCACGGCGGGCACCCCGCCGCCGCCGCGCTCGCCGCCCGGCACGGCCTGGCCCCCGTGCGGGACCTGCATCGGCTGCTGCGCCCCCTGCGCGGCGCGGCGGACCTGCCCCTCCCGGAGGCGATGCCCGAGGGCTTCCGCCTGCGGGCGTTCGAGCCCGGCCGCGACGAGCAGGAGTGGCTGCGGGTCAACGCGGCCGCCTTCGCCGAGCACCCGGAGCAGGGCAGGATGACCCTCGACGACCTCCGGCAGCGGGAGGCCGAGCCGTGGTTCGACGCCGCCGGCTTCCTGCTCGCCGTCCGGGAGGACGAGCCCGGGACCGTGGCCGGCTTCCACTGGACCAAGGTCCACGCCGCCGACGCCGAGCGCGGTCCCCTCGGCGAGGTGTACGCCGTGGGCGTGGCCCCCGGGCACCAGGGCACGGGGCTGGGCCGGGCGCTGACCGCCGCCGGCGTCAACCACCTCGCCCGGCAGGGGCTCGACGAGGTCATGCTCTACGTGGACGGGGACAACGCCGCCGCGATGCGGCTGTACGAGGCGCTGGGGTTCCGGCCCTGGCACCTCGACGTGATGTACGCCGGCACCCTCCCCGGCTGACCCGCCACCCGATCCTCCCGCGCCCGGACCGCCGGGGCGGGCACGACGAGACAGGACCGTGATGACCACCCACCAGCAGGACAGCCCGCAGTCCGCGCCGGCCCCGAGCGCCCCCGGGGCCCCGGCCGCCGGGTCCGGCACCGCACCCCCCGGGGGCCCCGACGAGCTCCCCGACTCCGCCCGGAGCCACGGGGACCGGGACCGGATCGACGACCCCGTGCCCGCGGCCCGGCAGGTGCTGGAGGGCCGGCACGGGCCCGAGCGCTTCCTGGACCGCGAGGCCAGCTGGGTGGCGTTCAACTCCCGGGTCCTGGAGCTCGCGGAGGACCCGGACCTCTTCCTCCTGGAGCGGGTGCACTTCCTGTCCATCGTGGCCTCCAACCTGGACGAGTTCTTCATGGTCCGGGTGGCCGGGCTCAAGCGGCGCATCGCCACGGGCATCGCCCGGCCGGCCGCCTCCGGGCACTCCCCCGCGGAGCAGATGGCCACCATCGCCGCGCGCGCCCACGAGCTGCAGGAGCGGCACGCGCGGGCCTTCCACGACCTGGTGCGGCCCGAGCTGACCCGGCAGAACATCCACCTGGTCGGCTGGGAGGACCTGGACGCCGCCACCCGGGAGCGGCTCACCGGGGACTTCCACCGGCAGGTGTTCCCCATCCTCACGCCGCTGGCCGTGGACCCGGCCCACCCGTTCCCCTACATCTCCGGGCTGAGCCTCAACCTGGCCGTGATGGTCCGCAACCCGCAGTCGGGCAAGCGGCTGTTCGCCCGCGTGAAGGTCCCGGACCAGCTGCCCCGGCTGCTGTCGGTGGACGGGTCCCGGGCCTCGCGCCTGCCGAACGGCCAGGCCCGGTTCATCCCGCTCGAGGACGTCATCGCCCAGCACCTGGACGACCTGTTCCCCGGGATGGAGGTCGAGGAGCACCAGGTGTTCCGCGTGACCCGCAACGAGGACCTGGAGGTCGAGGAGGACGACGCCGAGAACCTCCTGCAGGCCCTGGAGAAGGAGCTGCTGCGCCGCCGCTTCGGTCCCGCGGTGCGCCTGGAGGTCACGGACAGCATCAGCACGGAGGTGCTCGAGCTGCTCGTCTCCGAGCTGGGCATCGACGAGTCCGAGATCTACCGGCTGCCCGCCCCGCTGGACCTGCGCGGGCTGGGGGTCATCGCCGGCATCGACCGCCCGGAGCTGCACTACGCCCGCCACGTGGCCCACACCTCCCGCTACCTCAACGCCGCGGAGACCGCCAAGGCGGCGGACGTCTTCGCCGCGACCCGGGCCCGGGACGTGCTGCTGCACCACCCCTACGACTCGTTCGCCACGAGCGTCCAGGCCTTCCTGGAGCAGGCCGCCGCGGACCCGAAGGTCCAGGCCATCAAGCAGACCCTGTACCGGACCTCGGGCGACTCCCCCATCGTGGACGCGCTCATCGACGCCGCCGAGGCCGGCAAGCAGGTGCTGGCGCTGGTGGAGATCAAGGCCCGCTTCGACGAGCAGGCCAACATCTCCTGGGCCCGCAAGCTCGAGCAGGCCGGGGTGCACGTGGTCTACGGCATCGTGGGGCTGAAGACCCACTGCAAGCTCTCCCTCGTGGTCCGCCAGGAGGAGCACGGGCTGCGCCGGTACGTGCACATCGGCACCGGCAACTACCATCCCTCCACCGCGCGCTTCTACGAGGACCTGGGGCTGCTCACGTGCGACCCGGAGGTCGGGGAGGACGTCTCCCGGCTCTTCAACCAGCTTTCCGGCTACGCGCCCAAGACCACCTTCCAGCGCCTGCTCGTGGCGCCCCGCTCCGTGCGCTCCGGGCTCGTCGACCTCGTGGAGGCCGAGATCCGCCACCACCGGGCCGGCCGCCCGGCCCGGATCCAGGTCAAGTGCAACTCGATCGTGGACGAGGCCGTGATCGACGCCCTCTACCGGGCCTCGCAGGCCGGGGTGCCCGTGGACGTGGTGGTCCGCGGGATCTGCGCCCTGCGCCCCGGGGTGCCGGGGCTGAGCGAGAACATCCGGGTCCGTTCGGTGCTGGGCCGGTTCCTGGAGCACTCCCGGGTCTTCGCGTTCTGCAACGCCGGCGAGCCCCTCGTCTACATCGGCTCGGCGGACATGATGCACCGCAACCTCGACCGCCGGGTGGAGACCCTGGTGCGGATCACGGACCCCCAGCAGGCGGCCGCGCTCGTGCGGCTGCTGGCCCGCTACGTCTCGGACGCCACGGCCAGCTGGCACCTGGACGCCGAGGGCGTGTGGACCCGCCACCACCGGGACGCCGAGGGGAACCCGCTCGTGGACGTCCAGGAGCACCTGCTGCGCAGCCGGGCCCTCGGCCGGCCGACGATCTAGTCGGCGGTGGAACGGGTCAGCGGTAGCATCGTGGGGGTGCCGCCCGACGGTCCGGACCGCGGGCCCCGGCACGCCCGTGCACCACGGACAGGGGACGAAAGAGGGGCCATGCCCAGGACCGCAGAGAAGACCACCGAGCAGCGCCCGGCCGAGAGCCCCGGCCGGGCGGGCGGCAGGACCGGCACGAGCGGCGCGGCCGGGAGCGGGCGGCCCGCCGACGTGCTCGCGGCCGGGTGCCTGTGCTGGCGCCGGACGGGCGGCGGGCTCGAGGTGATGGTCATCCATCGGCCGCGCTACGACGACTGGTCCTTCCCCAAGGGCAAGCAGGACGACGGCGAGACGCTGCCCGAGACCGCCCACCGGGAGGTCAGCGAGGAGATCGGCCTGCTGCCGCGCCTGGGCGTGCCCCTGCCCACGATCCGCTACGACGTCAAGGACGGGTGCAAGGACGTGCACTACTGGGCCGCGGAGTTCGGCCCCGGCGCACGGCCCGAGCCCGATGGCAAGGAGGTGGACGCCGTCCGCTGGGTCTCGCCCGAGGACGCGCACCGGATGCTGACCAACCCCTCCGACCGGGAGCCGCTGGCGGCCCTGGTGGACCTGCACGAGCGCGGGGACCTCGCCACGCGCCCGGCGATCGTGGTGCGCCACGCCAAGGCGAAGCCGCGCTCGGCCTGGTCCCGGGCCGAGGGCGACCGGCCGCTGGCCGCGACCGGCAAGCGCCAGGCCCTCGCCGTGACCCGGCTGCTCCGGGCGTGGTCCCCCGAGCGGGTCCTCACGTCCCCCTGGCTGCGCTGCCTGTCCACCGTGGTGCCGTACGCGCGCAAGGCCGGGGTCTCCGTGCGGGAGCGCCCGCAGCTCACGGAGGCCTCGCACAAGCGCCACCCCAAGAAGGCGGCCGCCGTGGCCCAGACCATGTTCGACAAGGACACGCCGGTGGCGCTGTGCACGCACCGCCCGGTGCTGCCCACGGTCCTCAAGGTCATCGCCCGGCACGCGAGCCCAGAGCTCGCCGCGCAGCTGCCGGCCAAGGACCCGTACCTCTCCCCCGGCGAGATGATCGTGCTGCAGGTCTCCCGCCGGCACCGCCGGCGGGTGGTCTCCGTGGAGCTCGTGAAGCCCTTCGACGACTGACCCCCGGCCCGGCGCCGCAGGACCCGCGGCGCACCGTCCCGCAACCGCCGGGACCGCAGCGCACCACCCGCCACGAGCCACCCGCCACGGACCGCCCGGCCCGCCCCGACTTCCCCCGAGGAGACCCGCATGACCGCCCCCGACCCCGTGCCCGCCCCGGTGCCGACGCCCTACGAGGACCTCCTGCGCGAGGTCCTGGAGCAGGGGGTGCACAAGTCCGACCGCACGGGCACCGGGACGCGCAGCGTCTTCGGGCGCCAGATCCGCTTCGACCTGGCGGAGTCCTTCCCGCTGCTGACCACCAAGCGGGTGCACTTCCGGTCGGTGGCCCTCGAGCTGCTGTGGTTCCTGCGCGGGGACTCGAACGTGCGGTGGCTGCAGGAGCGCGGTGTGACCATCTGGGACGAGTGGGCGGACCGGGACGGGGAGCTCGGACCCGTCTACGGCGTGCAGTGGAGGTCCTGGCCCACCCCCGGCGGCGGGTCGATCGACCAGATCGCCAAGGTCGTGGAGCAGATCCGCACGAACCCCGACTCCCGGCGCCACGTGGTGACCGCGTGGAACCCCGCCGAGGTGGACGAGATGGCCCTGCCGCCGTGCCACGCCCTGTTCCAGTTCTACGTCGAGCCCAGGAAGGACGGGCCGGGGCGGCTGTCCTGCCAGCTCTACCAGCGCTCCGCGGACATGTTCCTGGGCGTGCCCTTCAACATCGCCTCCTACGCGCTGCTCACCGTCATGATCGCCCAGCAGACCGGCCTGGAGCCCGGGGAGTTCGTCTGGACCGGCGGGGACTGCCACGTCTACGACAACCACGTGGCGCAGGTCCGCGAGCAGCTCTCCCGGGACCCCTACCCCTATCCGCGGCTGCGGCTCGCCCGGCGGCCCGCCACCGTCTTCGACTACGAGCTCGAGGACTTCGAGGTCCTCGACTACCGCCACCACCCCGCGATCAAGGCCCCGGTGGCCGTATGACCGCCGGGACGACCGGGGCGATCGGGGCGATCTGGGCGCAGACCGCCGACGGCGTCATCGGCCGCGCCGGGGCGATGCCCTGGTCGCTGCCGGAGGACATGGCGTTCTTCCGGCGCACGACGACCGGCCACCCCGTGATCATGGGCCGGCGCACGTGGGAGTCCTTCCCGGAGCGCTTCCGGCCCCTGCCCGGACGGACCAACATCGTCATCACCTCCTCCCCCGGCCGGGTGGCCCGGGGCGAGGATCCCGGCGCGGTGCTGACGGCACCCTCGTACGCCGAGGCCGTGCGCCTGGCCCGGACGAGCCCCGGCGCGGAGCGCATCTGGGTGATCGGCGGCGGCGAGGTCTACCGGCAGGCCCTGGCCGACGCCGAGCACCCCGTGACGGAGGCGCTCGTGACCGTCATCGACCTCGACGCGGACGGGGACACACACGCCCCGGTGCTCGACGACGGGTGGGCCACGGAGCCGGTCCTCGGCCCGTCGGTGTCCCGCACGGGCCTGGGCTACCGGATCGAGCGGCACACGCGCGGCCGGCGGGGACCGGGCGGAGGGACGCCCGGTTCCGGTAGCCCGGCGGCTCCGGTAGCGTGAGCTGCACCACGACCAGGAGGAACACCGTGACCGACCGGCACCCCGACCCCGCGATCCGGGACGACGAGCAGCTGCGCGTCGTGAAGAACACGGACCTCGACCGCTATGAGCTGTGGCGGGGGGAGCAGTTCATCGGCTTCGAGGGCTTCCAGGACCACGAGGACGGCACGGTCGAGCTCCAGCACACCATCATCGACGAGCAGTTCGGCCGGCAGGGCTACGCGCGCACCCTCGTCACGCTCCTGCTGGACGGCTTCCGGGAGCAGGGCGTCGCGGTGCGCCCCACGTGCACCTACGTCCAGGACTACCTCCACCGCTTCCCGCAGTACGGGGACCTGGTGGTGCCCGGCCTCGAGCTCCCGCCGGCGCAGAAGGTGAAGGAGAAGCGCCGGCGCTGGGCCCTGCACCGCGCCCACTAGACTGGGGGCCATGACTTTTAGCTCGGGTGATTCGGTAGGGTTCGTCGGCTGGCGGGGCATGGTGGGTTCCGTGCTCATGCAGCGCATGCAGGAGGAGGGGGACTTCGGGGGCATCACCCCGGTGTTCTTCTCCACCTCCAGCGCCGGCCGGCCCGCCCCGTCCTTCGCCGGGGACGCCGGCACGCTGCAGGACGCCTACGACCTCGAGACCCTGGCGAAGCTCCCGATCGTCGTCACCGCCCAGGGCGGGGACTACACCAAGGACGTGCACGGGAGGTTGCGCGCCGCCGGCTGGGACGGTCTGTGGATCGACGCGGCGTCGACCCTGCGGATGAACGACGACGCGATCATCGTCCTGGACCCCGTCAACCGGGACGTCATCGACCGCGGTCTCGCGAGCGGCGTCAAGGACTTCGTGGGCGGCAACTGCACGGTCTCCTGCCTGCTCGTGGGTCTCGGCGGGCTGTTCCGCAACGACCTCGTGGAGTGGGCCACGTCGATGACCTACCAGGCCGCCTCCGGCGGCGGGGCCCGGCACATGCGCGAGGTGCTGGCGCAGTTCGGCGCCCTCCACGGCGTCGTCGCGGACGAGCTGGCCGATCCCGCCTCGGCGATCCTGGACATCGACCGCAAGGTGCTCGCCGCCCAGCGCGGCGACGCCCTCGACACCTCGATGTTCGGCGCGCCCCTGTCCGGCTCCCTCATCCCCTGGATCGACGCCGACCTCGGCAACGGACAGTCCCGCGAGGAGTGGAAGTCCGCGGCCGAGACCAACAAGATCCTCGGCCGCACGGACCGGTACGCCCAGGACTGGGTGCCCATGGACGGGCTGTGCGTGCGGATCGCCACGATGCGCTCGCACTCCCAGGCCCTCACGATCAAGCTGCGGGAGGACCTGCCCGTGGACGAGATCGAGCGGATCGTCGACGCCGACAACGAGTGGGCCACCGTGGTGCCCAACACCAAGGAGGACTCGATGCGGGACCTCACCCCCGTGGCGACCTCCGGCACCCTGGACATCCCCGTGGGCCGGATCCGCAAGCTCGCCATGGGGCCGGGCTACATCAGCGCCTTCACGATCGGCGACCAGCTGCTGTGGGGCGCGGCCGAGCCGCTGCGCCGCATGCTGCGCATCGCCACCGGCACCCTGTAGCCGGTGGAGGAGATCTCGATCCCGCCGGGGCTGTCGCTCGACGCGGGCGACGACCGCCCGCCCTCCGAGCAGCTCAGGCACCGCGTCCAGCAGGGCCGCGCGGACGGCACCCTGCCGGCGGGCACCCGGCTCCCACCGGTGCGCCGGCTCGCCGAGGCGCTCGGCCTCGCGGCCGGGACCGTGGCCAAGGCCTACCGCGAGCTCGAGGCCGCCGGCGTGATCGAGACCCGGGGCCGCCGGGGTAGCTTCGTGCGCGCCGCCGACCGGACCGAGGACCTGGCGGTGCAGGCCGCCCGGCGCTTCGCCGACGAGATCGCGGACCTCGGGATCCCGGCCGAGCACGCGCTGGAGCTGGTGGCCGCGCAGCTCGGCCGCTCCCGCTGACCGGGAGGGCCCGTCCGGAGGCGTCATCGCGCGCACCGGCGCGGGCCCGTGCGACCGCGGCCGCGGGGGGCTCCCCGGCAGGAGGCCGTCCCGGCTCAGGCTCCCGGGGACCGCAGGTGCCGGGGGCCCGGCACGAGGTTGCCCGTCCCGGCGAGGGCCCGGCGGTGCCGCCCCTCGGCGGTGCGCGCCAGCCACCACCGCCAGCCGCGCATCACCTGGCTCTTCGCCCACTGGTTGAGCCGGTGCGCCCAGTGGAACTCGGTGCCCCAGATGCCGAGCCCCAGGAAGATGGCGAGCCACCCCGGGCCGGGCGTCACGAGCATGATCAGGCCCGCCAGCACGAAGACGCCCCCGAGGACCGTCACGAGCGTCCGGTAGGCCACGAACAGCAGGGGGTGGCCGCGGGACCAGCGGCGCAGCCGGCCGAGGGCTTGCCGCACACGGCTGTCGGAGCTCTCCCCCTGGGCGATCTCCTCCTCGAGGCTGCTCACGGCCGCCGCCTCAGACCGCCGTGCCCACGATGACGGGCTCGGCGACGAGGTCCACCCCGTAGACGGACGCGACGCCGTCGCGCACCGTCCGGGCCAGCGCCATGAGGTCCTGGGCGGAGGCGCCGCCGCGGTTGGTGAGGGCGAGCGTGTGCTTGGTGGACAGCGAGGCGCGGCCCCCGGCGACGGCGGCGCCGTCGAGGTCCAGGAGCTCGTTGCGGGTCCCGGGCAGGCCGAAGCCCTTGCCGAAGCCGGCGTGGTCGATGAGCCACGCGGCGGAGAGCTTGACCCGGTCCTCGAGCGGGCGCCCCGCGGCGTCCACCACGGGGAAGCGGGGGGCGTCGGCGGGCAGCCGCTCCCCCAGGGCGTCGGCCGGGAGGATGGGGTTCGTGAAGAAGGACCCGGTGCTGTAGGTGTCGCGGTCCTCCGGGTCGAGGACCATGCCCTTGCCCGCGCGCAGGGCCAGGACCGTCTCCCGCACCCGCTCCAGCGGGGCGCGCTCCCCCACCTGGACGCCGAGCCGGCGGGCGAGCTCGCCGTAGCGCACCGGGGCGCTCTCAGTACCGCGCTCGAGCCGGAACCGCACGGCGAGCACCACGTGGCGCGGGGAGCCGGCCACCGTGCTGCGCTTGAGGGCCGAGTCCCGGTAGGAGAACGCCAGGTCGGCCGGGGCGAAGTCCCGCACGCGCCGCTCCCGGCGGTCCCAGACCCGCACCAGCTCGACGGTCTGGGCCACCTCCTGGCCGTAGGCCCCCACGTTCTGCACCGGGGTGGCACCCGTGGTGCCGGGGATCCCGGCCAGGGCCTCGATGCCGACCAGCCCCTCGGCCACGGCCTGCGCCACGAGCTCGTCCCACGGGTGGCCGGCCTGGACCTCGAGGAGGGCGCCGGCGGGATCCTCGGCGAGGACCTCGACGCCGCGCGAGAGCACGTGCACCACGGTGCCCGCGAACCCGGCGTCGGCCGCGATGAGGTTGGAGCCGCCGCCCACCACGAGCACGTCCCGCCCGGCGGCGTCGGCCGCCGCCACGGCGTCGACGACCGCCTGCTCGGACTCCGCCCGCACGTAGTCGCGGGCGGGCCCGCCCACGGCGGCGGTCGTGAGGTCTGCGATGCGAGGGGACGTCATGGCGACCACCCTATCGGGCGGCCCGCGGTGCCCCGGCCCGGACTCACGCCAGCCGCACCACGGCCTGGGCCTTGACCAGCACCTTCAGCGCCGCGGCGGTCGCCGGGTCGGCTCCCTCCGCGGAGAGGTCGGGGGCGGTCACGGTGAGGTCGACGCGCACGGTGCGGGCGGCGTCGTCGAGGGCGCCGATCTTCCCGGACACCGTGAGGGCCGTGGAGGCCTCGACCGCGGTCCCGAACCGGTTGGGGACGACCACCGGCTTGGTGAAGCGCGTCTGGTAGTCGACCACGGCGCCGGGGTCACCGGCCCAGTCGGTCACGAGCTGCACGGCCGCGCCCATCGTGAGCATCCCGTGGGCGATGACGTCGGGCAGGTCCACGGAGCGGGCGAACTCCTCGTTCCAGTGGATGGGGTTGAGGTCCCCGGAGGCCCCCGCGTACCGGACCAGGTCCGCGCGGGAGAGCTCGATCCGGCGCTGCCCGATCTCCTGGCCCTTCTCGAGGCTGTCGAAGGCGATGCTCACGGTCACTGGTCCTCTCCGCGCACGAGCAGGGACGAGACGGTGGTGGCGACGTGCTCGCCGTCCGCGGCGCGGATCTCGGCGCGGGACGTCACCATCGCCCCGGAGCCCATGGCCCGGACCTGGTCGACGTGCAGCTCGGCCACGAGCTCGTCCCCGGCGACGATCGGGCGGTGGTGGGTGAAGCGCTGGTCGGCGTGGACCACGCGGGAGAAGTCGATGCCGGCCTCGGGGTCGGCGATCAGGGCGGCGTCGGCGCGCTGGGCCACCACGATGGCGAAGGTGGGGGGCGCCACGAGGTCGGGGTGGCCGAGGGACCGGGCCGCCTCGACGTCGTGGTGGGCGGGGTGGGCGGCCTGGACGGCGCGGGCGAAGTCGCGGATCGCCTCCCGTCCGACGCTGTAGGGCTCGGCCGGCGGGTAGGTCCGCCCGACGAGATCGGGGTTCACGGGCATGGCAGCTCCTCGCTGGACGGGCCGCGCGCGGGCGGCGGGACCCGTCCAGTCTACGGCGGCGCGCCCCGTCCCGCCGGGCGCCGCCGTCCGGGGCACGTACACTCCTGCCCATGGATCTCCTGGACGTCGGCCGGATCGTCGCAGGGCTGGCGCTGCTGGTTCTCGGCGGAGAACTCCTGGTGCGGGGGGCGTCCGCGCTCGCCCGGCGGGTGGGGATCTCCTCCCTCGTGGTCGGGCTCACCGTGGTCTCGGCCGCCACGTCGGCGCCGGAGCTCGCCGTCACCGTCGGCGCCGTGCTGCGCGACGAGCCGGGCCTGGCCGTCGGGAACGTGGTCGGCAGCAACATCGTCAACGTCCTGCTCATCCTCGGGCTCTCCGCCCTCGTCGTTCCCCTGGCGGTGAAGCAGCGGCTGGTGCGCTTCGACCTGCCCTGGATGGTCGTGCTGTCGATCGGGCTGCTGCTCGTGTCCCTCGATGGGCGGATCGGCGCGGTGGACGGAGTGGTCCTCCTCGCCGCCGTGGTGCTGCACACGGTGCTGACCGTCGTGATCGGCCGGCGCGGTGCCCCGGTCCCCGCGGCGGCGCCGTCCGGGGACCGCGGAGCCGGCGGCGGCACCGGCGGTGCCGAGGACGCCGGGACCGAGGAGGAGCCGCCCCCGGCCTCGGTCCCCAGCTCCGTGCTGCTCGTGGTGGTGGGGATCGCCCTGCTGGTCGCCGGCGCGACCCTGCTCGTCGAGGGGGCGGTGAGCATCGCCACGTCGCTGGGGGTCAGCAGCCTGGTGGTCGGGCTGACCGTGGTGGCCGTCGGGACATCGCTGCCCGAGCTGGCGACCTCCGTCATCGCGGTGCGCCGCGGTGAGCGCGACCTGGCCGTGGGCAACGTGGTGGGCAGCAACATCTTCAACATCGGGGTGGTGCTCGGCCTGCCGGCGCTGATCTCCCCCGAGGGCATCCCGGTGTCCGGTGCCGCGGTGGCCCTCGACATCCCGGTGATGCTGGCCGCCGCGGTCGCCCTGCTCCCCATCGCGTTCACCGGGTTCGCGGTGGCCCGCTGGGAGGGCGCCCTGTTCGTGGCCCTGTACGTCGCCTACACCGGCTACGTGGTGCTCGCGGCCACCGAGCACGACGCCCTGGAGGGGTTCACGTGGACCATGGCGTGGTTCGTCCTGCCGCTGGTCGCGCTGACGCTCGCCGTCTTCACCGCCTACGAGATCGGCCTGCACCGTGGCCGCCGGGATCCGCTGCGCTCGCCGTGACCGGTCCGCCCGGACCTGCGTCGGGTCCTGGACGGGGTGCCGGATCGAGGGGCCGGTGCCGGGCCGGCCCGGGGACGACAAAAGCCCGTGACCGGAGGGTCACGGGCTTTTCGCCGTAGCGGTGGACGGGCTCGATCCGTCGACCTCACGATTATGAGTCGTGCGCTCTAACCAGCTGAGCTACACCGCCAGAGGGATGGGACACCGCGGCTGACGGCCTTGACGGCCGGGCCACGGGATCTCATCACGAGAGCCCCGACCGGGAATCGATCCCGGGACCTCCATCTTACCAAGATGGCGCTCTACCACTGAGCTATCGGGGCAACGACGAAGACTCTACCAGCACGTTTCGGGAGAACCAAAATCGCCGGGCACCCCTCTCCAGCAGCTCCGGAGCCGTTCTGCCGGCCCCGGACCGGACCGGGTTCTCCGGCCCGTCGGCGCCGTCCCGCCCGACCGGGCCGCGGCGCCCCGGCCCGGTCGGCAGGCGCCCCGGCCCCGGTGCTCAGTCGTCCACGTCGTCGTCCCGGTCGTCGTCCCGGTCGTCGTCCCAGTCGTCGTCGAGGGGGGCGGGCTGCACGGGCAGCGGGACCTGGGCCGGGGGTGCGGGGGCGGCCGGCGGGGCAGGATCGGGGGCGGCCGGCGGAGCGGGCGGGGCCGGCGGCGGCTCGACCGGAGGGACCGGCACCGCGGAGCCCCCCGCGTCCCCGGTGTCCGGCCCCGGGGCGTCTCCCCCGTCCTGCGCGGGACCGGTGGGGGACGGCGACGACGACGGGTCCCCGGCCGGCGGCGCCGTGCCGGCCGACGGTCCCGGACCGGGGCTGCCGCTCACGGAGACGCCGCCGCGCACGACCTCCACGCGGTCCGTGCCGCTCGCCGCGTTCCACAGCAGGAGCGCCAGGCCCGCGACGACCAGGAGGGAGACTGCCGACCAGAGGATCCTCATGCCCACCAGTGTCCAGGAACCGGTTGAGGGGGGCATGAGAACATGAGAGCCCTCTCAGGAACGCAGCCCGTCGAGCAGGTCCTGCGCCACAGCGCGCCACCGCGGGCGGAACGCGTAGACGCAGGCGAGCCGCAGCCGGGTCGCCTCGGCGTGCACGGCGAGACGGCCGGGGTCGGCGCCCAGCACCCGGGCCACCGCGGTCACGGCCTCCTGTCCCGCCGCCCGGAGCGCGGGGTCGAGCAGGCCCTGCGCCGCGCGCAGCTCCAGGTGCACGGAGAGGTTCGCGAGGTCGAGCTCGGGCTCGCCGAGGGCCGCGGTGTCGAAGTCCAGGAGCCCCAGCCGTGCGCCGTCGAAGAGCAGCTGCTGGTCGTGCAGGTCCCGGTGCAGCACGACCCGGCCCCGCCGGTCGGCGGGCAGGGCCGAGAGCTCCGCCCCGATCCGCCGTGCCCGTGCGGCGACCGCCCCCGGCGGGGCCTCGAGCAGACCCGGGAACGCCTCGAGCCGGCCGGCCCAGCGGGCCAGCGTGCGGGCCTCGTCCTCGGCCGTGTGCGCGGGCAGCGGCTCCGTGCCCGGCGCGGCGGTGGCCAGGGCCGGCCAGCACCGCGCCCACTCCGCCCAGGCGGCACGGTAGGCGTCGTTCCGTCCCGCGGCCCCCAGCTCGTGCAGGCTCCGGCCGGGCAGGACGGAGAACTCGACCCGGTCCTCGGCCCGGGCCAGGACGGCGGGCACGGCGAAGCCCGCCGCCGTGCCCAGCCCGTGGAGCCGGTCGGACAGCTCGGCGACCCGGGCGGCCCGGCCGCGGGCCAGGAACTTGACGAAGCGGTCCGGGGTGCCGACCACCGCCCGCCGGCGGTGCCGGTGCACGACCACCCGGCCGCCGGCCGCGGCCGCCGCGGCGAGTCCGGGGAGGCGGGGGTCCTCGCCGTGGGGCAGGACGCGGACGGCCCACGGCCGCCCCGCGCCGGGGGCCGCCTCGCCCGCGCGAACGCGTCCGTGCTCGTCCTCGAGCTCGAGCACGAGCCGGGTGCCGTCCGCCGGCCAGGCGCGGCGCACCCGCAGCGGCCGCCCGTCGGCGTCCGGCACGGTCTCCGGCACGCGCACGGGGCGGGTCCGCGGGACGTGCCCACTGCCGGAGTCCACGACGTGCACCGGATCCCCGCCGGCGGGCACGGGGCCCGCGGGCACACGGTCGGCGGGCACGGCGCCGCGCGGCACGGACGGCGGGGCGCCCGGCGCGGACGGCACGGACTCCGGCGCGAGTGTGGGGGTCACCGGCGCCCGCTGCACCTGATCCACCAGCCGCTGCGCGAGCTCGATCCGCCGGTCCGTGCGCTCCCGCCAGCCGGCGGCGGCCGAGCGGAAGGGCTCCATGCTCCGGGCGAGGACGTGGAACGCGGCCCAGGCCAGGACCTCGGGCCACGGCGGCAGCGCCGCCCCGGACCCGTACCCGCGCAGCAGGGCGCCCGTCAGGGACAGCTCCTCGGCTGCGGCGGGGGGCTGTTCGGCGCCCGGGCCGAGGAGCTCCACGGCGAGGAAGCTGCCGAGGTCGTCGGCCGCCGTGCCGGTGCGGATCCGGTCGAGGTCGGCGAGCCGGAGCTCCGGCGCCCCCGGGCCCCCGCCGCCGCGCACGAGCACCTGGTCCGCGGAGAAGTCCCCGTGCAGCATCCGCACGGGGGCCCCGGTGCGGTCCGCCAGGGCCTCGGCCACGGCCCGGCCGGTCCGGGCGCAGCGGACGCCCGACCGCCGGTCGAGGGCGGACAGGTCGGCGGCCAGCGAGCGCAGCTTCCGGCCCGCGTCCAGGGGGGCGCCGACCCGTGCGGAGCCGAGGAGCGCCGGTCCGCGCTCGTGCAGCTGCGCCAGTGCCGTGCCCGCGGCGGCGGCGGCCTGGAGCACGGGCCCTCCGGGTCCGGTGCCGGGGCCTGGGCCGTCCGGGGCCGCGGCGCGGGCCGCGAGGTCGCCGTCCCCGAACCAGGGGTAGTGCAGCACGTGCGGTGACACGGGGAGGCCGGGGACGGGCACCGGGGCGAGCACCGGGATCCCGGCGGCGGCGAGCCGGGTCAGCAGCACCGGGTCCGCGGGGGCGGGGCCGGCGGTGAGCTTCGTGACCCGGCCGGCCCCGCCGCTGTCGGCGCCCGTGAGGACCGCGCGGCGGCGGGGGTTGTAGCGCAGCAGCCGGGCGGGGTCCCCCGGCTGCCCGAGCCGCCGGGCCCGGTCCGGCCCGAGCACGGCGAGCGCGCGCCGCAGCTCGGGGTCCGTGCCGATCGTCCCCACGGCGAGGCGGTGACCGGGGCGTCCCGGCACGTCCGCGACCAGCACGGGCGCCGGCCGGCCGTCCCGCGCGGCGCGGGCCAGGACCTTCTCGAGCTTGTCCCGCCCGTCCCCGGCGGGGGCGTAGGCGGCGA
This sequence comes from Kocuria sp. LHG3120, assembly GCF_049897445.1. Taxonomy (NCBI): domain Bacteria; kingdom Bacillati; phylum Actinomycetota; class Actinomycetes; order Micrococcales; family Micrococcaceae; genus Kocuria; species Kocuria sp. LHG3120. Next base: position 693,437 of record NZ_JAFCWG010000001.1, read on the forward strand.
CCCAGTGCACCGCGCCCGTGGTCCCGGCGTCCACGCGGGCCACGACCGAGACGCCGGGCTTGTAGCGCAGGTGGCTGGTCCGCAGCGGACCGCCGAGCTGGTGGCCGAAGAGCTCGGTGAGCCGGCCGGGGTCGAGGACCGCGGCGAGCGCGGGCAGGCTCTCCCAGGAGTCGGGCAGGTGCCGCGTCACGAGCGGACCTCCCCGCGGTCCTGCGCCCGCTGCTGCTCGACCCACGCGGCGAACACGCCGTCCGGCCGGGCGAGCAGCTCCTCGGGGGCGCCGTCGAGCAGGATGCGCCCGTCCTGGACCCACAGCACGCGGTCGGCGGCGAGCGCGAGGGCGGCGTCGTGGGTCACCGCCAGGGACGTGCGGCCGCGGACCAGGCGCCCGAGGGCGTCCAGCACGTCCCGGGCGGACCGGGGGTCGAGTCCGGTGGTGGCCTCGTCGAGCAGCACGACGGGTGCGTCGCGCAGCAGGGCGCGCGCGATGGCCAGCCGCTGGCGCTGCCCGCCCGAGACGGTCGAGCCGCGCTCCCCCACCGGGGTGTCGTAGCCCTGCGGGAACGACGTCACGAACTCGTGGGCCTGGGCGGCGGACGCGGCGGCCTCGACCTCGGCGTCGGTGGCCCCCGGGCGGCCGAGCCGGATGTTCTCCCGCACGGTGCCGTGGAAGAGGACGGAGTCCTGCAGCAGCAGGGCGGTGCTGCCGCGCACCGTGCCGAGGCTCAGGGCGCGCAGGTCGTGGCCGTCGAGGGTCACGGACCCGGCGACCGGGTCCATCATCCGCACCAGCAGGGAGACGAGGGTCGACTTCCCGGAGCCGGACGGGCCGACGACGGCGACGTGCTGGCCCGCCGGGATCACGAGGTCGACGTCGCGCAGCACGGTGCGCCCGCCGTGCTCCGGGTCCCCGTACGCGGCGTCCACGTGGTGGAGGGCGATCTCCCCGCGCACCCCGGGCAGGACCAGGGCGCCCGGGGCCTCCCGCACGTCCACGGGCTCCGCCACGAGGTCGGCCACCCGCTCCCCGGAGGCCGCGGCGCGGGCGATGCGCCCGGTGTACTTGGCCATGTCCCGCAGGGGCTTCATGCACGTCTTGAGATAGGTCGTGAACAGGACCAGGTCGCCCAGGCTCATGGCGCCCTCGAGCACCCGCAGGCCGCCGCCGAAGATCACGGCCGCGGTGGCCACGCCCACGATCACGTCCGTGGCCCGCTCGAGCGCGGCGGCCAGACGGCGGGACTGCACGCCCTGGGTGAGGGCCTGCCGGTTGGCGCGGCCGAAGGAGCCGGCCATGTGCTCCTCCAGCCCGTAGGCCTGGACGGTGCGGATCGCGCCGAGGGACTCGTGGGCGGTGTTCGCGAGCGCGCCCTCCCCCTGCCGGGTCCGGCGCGAGGCCTCGGTGATCCGCCCGGAGGACCCTCGGCCCACCAGCAGGAAGGCCAGGATCGCCACGACCACCACGAGGGCCAGGAGCCAGTCGAGGAAGAGCATCACCGTGCACATGACCACGAGCGTGATGACGTTGGCCAGCAGCGGCAGGCCCGCGGTGACGGCCACCTCCTGGAGCTTGCCGATGTCCGAGACGAGGCGCTGGACCGTGTCCCCGGCCCGGGAGACCGAGTGGTAGCGGTCCGACAGCGCCTGGACGTGCGCGAACACCCGTGCGCGCAGGGCGGTGGAGACCCGGGAGCCGACGAGGGCGAACGCGACCGTGGCGAGGTAGTTGGCGAGCGCGCGGAACCCCACGACCGCGACCGTGGCCAGCCCGGCGGCCGCGAGCAGCTGCCACGAGGCCTCCGGGATCCACGGGTCGACGTTGTCGGCGCCGAGGGAGAGGGACACGGCGTCGACGACGATCTTCAGCGGCCACGGCTCGAGCACGCGGAAGGCCACCTCGGCCAGGAGCACCACGACGCCGCCCGCGGCGAGCAGCCGGTGCTCGCGCAGGTGCGGGGTGAGCAGCCCGAGGGTGCGCCGGAGGGCCCTGCGGTCGAGCCGCCTGCCCCCGCTCACCGCGGCGCTCCCTGCAGTGCTCCCGGTGCGGCCGGGCGCGGTGCGGCGCCGCTGCGGGGTCGCGTGCCGGTGGGATCCGGAGGGGCGAGGTCCGTGCCGGCGAGGATGCCGTCGAGCACCGCGGTCCAGGAGCGCCGGGCGACCGCGTCGCGGCGGCCGGCGCGTCCCAGGGCACGCCGCCGGCCGGGATCGGCCACCAGCGCGTCGACGGCGCCGGCCAGCGCGGTGGGGTCCGAGGGCGCCACGAGCAGCCCGGTCACCCCGTCCTCGACCGCGGCCGGCACCTGGCCCACGCGGGACGCGACGACCGGCAGGGCCGCGGCGGCGTACTCGTAGATCTTCAGCGGCGAGAAGTACTGGTCCGCGGCGTCCTCCGTGGCGGGATAGGGCGCGACGGCCACGGCGCAGTCGGCCAGCAGCCCGGGCACCGCGGCGGGGGGCACCGCGCCGGTGAACTCGGCGTCGACGCCCAGCTCGGCGGCCAGCTCCTCGAGGGACGCCCGCTGGGGACCGTCCCCCACCACGCGCAGGCGCCAGGCGGCGGAGGCCTCCGCGCGGGCCCGGAGCAGGTGCTCCACGCCGTGCCAGGGCTTGAGCGTGCCGACGAACACGACGACCGGCGGCACGGGGTCCGGTCCCCGGGCGGCGGAGTCGCGGCACGGACGGATGCGCTCCACGTTCACCCCGTTGGGGGCGACCAGGACCCGGCCGGCCGGCCCGCCGGTGTCGGCCACGGTCCGCTCCACCCAGCGGGCGACCGGCTCGGAGACGCAGGCCGTGCGCTCGGCGGCGGCGACCTGCGCGGCGAGCGCGGCGCGGGCGGCCGCCCCGTCCACGAGGTCGCGGTGGGTCCGCTGCTCGTCGATCAGCGGCGAGTTCACCTCGAGGACGCCCGGGACGCCGAGCGCGCCGGTGATCCCGGCCAGGGCGGTCGAGAACAGGGAGTGCCGCTCGTGCACCGCGTCGGCGCCGTCGGCGACGACCCGCTCCGTGATCCGGCGGGCGGCGTCCGCCTGGGCCCGCTCCCGGGCCGCGACGCGCGCGGCGCGGCCGGGAGCGGCGGACGCGGGGGCCGCCGGGACCGGGACGTGGACGACCGGGACGTCGGCGAGGTCGGCGGGGACGTCGTCGCCGACCCGGGTGGCGTAGAGGCGGACCTCGGCGCCGCGGGCGCGCCAGGCGCGCAGGATCTCCTGGACGTGGACGGAGGCGCCCTTGGTGCCGAACACGGGGACGCCGGGGTCGGCGCAGACGTAGGCGAGACGCATCAGCGGTCGGCTCCTTCGCGGAGGGGGACGGGTCCTGGGACGGGGTCGGCGGCTCGGGCAGGGGCCGGGGCGGGCTCTCGGGTCCGGCCACGGGGCGGCAGCAGGCTCGGGGCCTCCGGGGGGCGTGCGGCGTGCCGGACAGGGCCCCGGGCCGGGTCGGGCTCCGCCCGGTCCGGGACCGGCGGGGGCAGCAGCGCCTGCAGGGCGGCGGCCTGGCCGGTCGAGTCGTAGTCCCGGGTCACGAGGGCGCGGGCGGCCCGGGCGGCGCCCACCCGGTCGAATCCGGGGTCGGCGACCGCGGCGAGCGCGCCGAGCAGGGCGTCGTCGTCGTCGGCGGGGACGAGGACCCCGGTGCGCGGGGCCGCGTTGCGGACCACCTCGGGGATGCCGGTGACGTCGCTCGCGATCACGGGCACGCCCATGGCCATCGCCTCGAGCAGCACGGTGGGCAGGCCGTCGGCGTTGCCGTCGGCGCCCACCGTGCACGGGGCCGCGAAGACGTCCGCGGCGCGCAGCAGCCGGCCGACCTCGGCCTGGGTGCGGGGCCCGACGAGGTCGACGACGTCCCCGGCGCCGAGCTCCGCGACCAGGGCGCGCAGCGGCCGCTCCAGCTCGCCGCCGCCGGCGACGGTGACGGACAGCCGCCCGCCCTGCTCCCGGTACCGGGCGGCCGCCCGCACGAGGCGGTCGAAGCCCTTCTTCTCCACGAGCCGCCCCACGGCCACGACCCGCAGGGTCTCCCCCACGGGCGCGGGGTCCCGGTAGGGGAAGCGGGCGAGCTCCAGGCCGTTGCGCACGAGCCGCAGCCGGTGCGCGTGCGCGGGGAACGCGGAGGCCAGGTGCCGCCGGTTGTACTCGGAGATCGCCACCACGTGCTCCGCCCGCTCGAGGGTGCGGCGCAGCCGGGCGGGGTCCACGGACTCGTGGAAGATGTCCTTCGCGTGGGTCGTCACGGAGAACGGCACCCCCGTGAGCCGGGAGGCGATCTCGGCGACGTGCGCGGCGAGGGTCGCGAAGTGCGCGTGCAGGTGCGTGATGCCCTGCTCCACGACCCGGGTGGCCAGCGCCACCCCCTGGTGGACCTCGGAGGCCTCCGTGCCGGCCAGCTCCGGGAGCAGGGCGGCGAAGCGGGGGCCGAAGCCGGGGACCACCTCCGCCGCGCGGGCCAGGACGGCCCAGCCGGCGGAGGCCCGCTCGGGGCGCTCCACGTGGTGGACCGGTGCCTGGACGCGCGCCAGCTCGGGGTGGAAGCGCGGGTCGGTGCTGTGCCGGAGGGCGAAGATCGTGAGGTCCTCGCCCTGGGCCTCCCGGGCCAGGACCTCGGTGACCACGAAGGTCTCCGAGAAGCGGGGGTAGACCTTCAGCACGTAGCCGATGCGGTGGCCGCTCACCGGAGGCCTCCGGCACGGGCCGGCACGGCCTGCGCGGGCACCGGCGGCGGGCCCGCGGGCAGGAGCCGCGCCGCGAGGACGGGCACGGCGTGCAGCCCGTCGAGCGCCAGGTGCCGGCGCAGGCGCACGGTGCCCACCACGCGGTGCAGCCAGCCGCTGAGCGCGGCGCCGGTGAGGGCGTCGGCGGTCAGCACGTCCACCGCGCCGTGGGCCTGGAGGGCGCGGGCCCGGATCAGCTGCTCCTGCCGGGGCCGGTCGCGCGGGACCAGGAGCGCGGGGGTGTTCGTGGTGAGGATCTCGGCGACCGAGTTGTAGCCGCCCATCGACACCACCGCGCTCGCGTCCACCACCTCCGCGAGCGCGTCGGGCACGGACGGCAGGACGAGGGTGCCCGGCACGGCGGCGGCGCGCACCTGCTCGGCGTGCTCCTCCGGCATCTGCGGACCCGTGATCACCACGTGCCGGTGGCCGTGGGGCACCCGGGCGCGCGCCGCCGCGAGGGTCAGGCGGTGGCCGTCGGAGCCCCCGCCGGCCATGGTGAGGACGTAGGGGCGGTCCACGCCGCTCGTGCGCCGTCCGGCGGCCCGGCCGGTGGCGAGGTAGCCGGTGTGGCGGACCAGGTCGGCGAGCTCGGCGGGGATCTCGCCGGAGGCCACCGGGTCGTGCACCGCGCGGTCGCCGTACACCCAGATCTGGTCGTACACCTCCCGCACGGGGTTCAGGTCCCCGAGCGCGGACCACTCGCGGGCCGCGGCCGCGGGCTCGTCGAGGACCTCGCGCAGGCCGAGGACCACCGCCGTGCCGGGGCTCCGGTCCCGGAGCCTGCGCAGCGGCTCCAGCAGCTCCCGGTCCACCCCCCAGGCGTGGCGGTCGACGACGACGAGGTGCGGGCGGAAGGCAGTGAGCGCGGCGTCCACCATCCCGGAGCGCAGGGCGGTCAGGTGGCGCATGCCCACGGAGAGGTTGCGGGGCGCGTAGCCGCCCGCGCCCTTGCGGATCCCGGGCAGCACCACCCAGTCGAAGCCGTCGGGGCGCCCGTAGGACGTGGCGGCGTCGATGCCGGTCAGCAGCATGCCCGTCACCGGGCGCCCCGTCAGCGCCGGCAGGTGCTGGGCGAGGGACCGGGCGAGGGCCAGGTTTCGGCGGGTGTGGCCCAGGCCCTGGGAGTCGTGGGAGTACAGCACCACCCGCAGCTCGTCGTCGCTCATCGTGTCCTCCTCGGGGATCAGCGCCGGTGGGTCCGGCGCCGGTGCGGCTGCCGCCCACTGTGGCCGAGGGACATGATGAGAACATGAGCCGTCGATGAAAAGGTTCTCATCTGCGGACGCCCGGCCCGCCGGGACCGGCCCGGAGGCCCCGGCGGGCCGGTCCGCCCGCGTGGACCGGCCGCGGGCCGGCTCAGCCGCCGAAGACCGGCGCGACCGCCTTGACCAGCTGCTGGCCGCCCAGGACGGCGAAGAGCAGGGCCGTGATGCCCAGGGCGATGTTGGTGTGGAGCTTGTTGGCCCACTCCTTCGGGATCCGGCTGCCGTTGAGCAGGCCCAGCAGCGTGAGGGCGAGGAACGGCATGAACAGCGAGCCGAGGACGCCGTAGGCCAGGATCAGGCCGATCGGCTGCCCCAGGGCGAAGAGGACCATGGGCGGGAACGTCAGCCACAGCACGTAGAAGCGGAAGTACTTGCCGCCCACCCGGGTGTCGGGGTGGCCGGACTCCTTGCCGCGGATGTTGCCCCAGAAGTCCGCGAACATGAGGGAGACGCCGTTCCAGACGCCGATGATCGAGGAGAAGGACGCGGCCCAGAAGCCGATGAGGAAGCCGGTGCCGACCACGTCGCCGTACTCCGCGCGCAGCACGGCGTAGAGGTCGAGCAGGCCCTCGTCACCGGAGCTGAGCGCCACCCCGGCGGAGCGGACCACCTCGGCGCCCACCACGAGCATGGCGATGACGAAGACCCCCGTCACGACGTAGGCCATGGAGTTGTCGATCCGCATGACGCGCATCCACTTGGGCGTGTACCACCCCTTCTCGCGCAGCCAGTAGCCGTAGGCGGCCAGGGTGATGGTGCCGCCCACGCCCCCGGCGAGCGCCAGCGTGTAGAGCACGCCGCCCTCCGGGATGACGGGCACCAGGCCCGTCAGCATCTCGGGGATGTTGGGGGCGGCGATGACCGCCAGCCCCACCACGGTGACGAACATCAGGCCGACCAGGGCGGCGGTGACCTTCTCGAAGAAGGAGTACTTCCCGAACCACACCATGACGAACCCGAGCAGCCCCATGATGATCGCCCAGGCCCACAGGGGCAGGACGGGGAACACCGCCGCGAGGGGCAGCGCCGCCGAGGACATCGCGGTGGCGCCGTAGACGAAGCCCCAGATCATGATGTACGGGCCGAAGTACCAGGTGGTCCACCGGCCCAGTGACCGCCAGCCCTCGAAGATCGTCCTGCCGGTGGCCAGGGTGAAGCGCCCGGCGCCCTCCACGAGGATGATCTTGAGGATCACGCCGAGGATCACCGCCCACAGCAGTCCGTACCCGTACCGGGACCCGGCGACCAGGGTGGCGACCATGTCGGCGGCGCCGACGCCCGTGGCGGCGACCACCAGGCCTGGGCCGACGATCTTCCACTTGGCGGGCGCCCCGCCGTCGTCGTCCGTGCGGGCGCGGTGGGCCGCGAAAGACTTCTCGTTCGCTTCGCTCATGCTGGTTCCTCGTCAGATCGGTCCGTCGGGTGGCCGGGGCCGTGCCCCGGATCACCCTACCGGGCCGGTGCCGATCAGAGCTTGGCGAGGCGGTAGCCGGCTCCGCGCACGGTGACGATGCGCTCCGCGCCGAGCTTGTTGCGCAGGTAGCGGACGTAGACGTCCACCACGTTGGACGAGCCGTCGAAGTCGTAGCCCCAGACCTTGTTCAGCAGCTGCTCGCGCGTGAGCACCTGACCGGGGCTCTCGAGGAACGCCCTGGCCATGGCGAACTCCCGGGCGGAGAGCTCGACCTGCCGGTCCTCGAGCACCGCGCACCGGGTCCCGACGTCGAGGGCGAGCCCGCCGTAGCGCAGCCCGTCGTCGGTCTGCTCGGCCACCGCGCGGTCCCGGAGCCGGGCCCGGACGCGCGCCAGCAGCTCCTGGAACCGGAACGGCTTCGCGAGGTAGTCGTCGGCCCCCTGCTCCAGCCCCGCGACGGTGTCCTCGACCGAGTCGCGGGCGGTGCACATGATCACGGGGATCGAGAAGCCCAGGGACCGCAGCACCGAGAGCACCTGGAAGCCGTCCATGCCCGGCAGACCCACGTCGAGGACGAGCAGGTCGAACTCCCCGGTGCTCGCGTAGTCGAGGGCGCTCGTGCCGTCCTCGACCACGGTGGTCGTGTAGCCCGCGGCGCGCAGGCCCTTCTGGATGAAGCGCGCGATGCGCTCCTCGTCCTCGGCGATGAGGATGCTGGCCATGGGGTGCCTCTACTTCCTGGAAGGTGCGGGGCTGAGGTCGGGACCGGGCACGGGGGCGGGAGGCACCGCTGCACCGGACCCGGCGGCACCGGACGGGGGGACCGGGGCCGCGGCGGGCGGGGACTCCGGCAGCCGGAGCGTGAACGTGGCGCCGCGGCCGGGGCTCGACCGCAGCCCCACGGTCCCGCCGTGCCCGTGGGCGATGGCGGCCACGATCGCGAGGCCGAGCCCGGAGCCCTCCACGGTGCGCCCGGTCTCGGCCCGGCCGAAGCGCTCGAAGATCCGCTGCTGGTCCTCCGGGGCCACGCCCACGCCGGTGTCCCGGACCCACACCTCGAGGCTGCGCGCGGGGGTGTCCTCGCCGGGCGCGGCGGGCCCGGTGGCCCAGGCGGCGCCGAGGGCCACGAGGTCCCCGGGGGCGGAGAACTTCACCGCGTTGGCGGCGAGCTGCACGACCGCCTGGGTGAGCCGCTGCGCGTCGGCCACGACCTGCCCCTCGGCCCGCGCCTCGAGCTCCCAGCGCCGGTCCCCCAGCGCGCGCAGCCGGTCCATCGTGTCGTCGAGCCAGGCGGGGACGTCCACGGGGCCGGGGCGGATGAAGTCGGCGCGCTGGGCCTTGGCGAGCAGCAGCAGGTCCTCCACGAGGCGGTTCATCCGCTCGATCTCGTCGAGGAGCATCGCCCGGGTCTCCTCGACGTCGGCGGGGTCGTGCTCGTCCATCAGCTCGAGGTTGCCGTGCAGGATGGTCAGGGGGGTGCGCAGCTCGTGCGCGGCGTCGTCGAGGAACTGGCGCTGCTGGACGAAGGCCGCCTCGATCCGGCTGAGCATGCCGTTGAAGTTCACGGCGAGCTGGCCCACGTCCGAGTCGTCCTGCGTGACGGGAACGCGTCGCCCCAGGTCGTCCGGGCTGATCTGCTCCGTGGCCCGGCGCAGGCGGGTGATCGGTGCGGTGACCCGGCCCACCAGGACGTAGGCCACCAGCCCCGCCACCACCGTCGTGAGGGCGGCGATGCCGAGGTAGCGCCACAGCGAGTCCAGCACGATCCGGCGCTGGGCGCTCATGTCGAAGCCGACCACGAGGTAGCCCTGGCGCGGGTCCTCGTCCAGGACCACCGAGATGACGCCGAGACGGAGCGTCCGGCCGTCCTGCTCGAGGTCGAAGACGACGGTCTGCCCGGGCCGGGCCCGCTCCACGGCCGCGGCGAGCGTGGCGGGGGCGTCGAGCTGGAACCGTGACCGGTCGGCGTGCTCGAACGCCGGCTCGCCGCCGACGAGCGCGAGGATGCTCTCGTGCTCCCCGGGCACCGTGGTGGTCATGAAGGTGTAGAAGAGCTGCGGCAGGTCCGTGAACGGCTCCTCGGCCGTGGCGTCCAGGTCCTCCGAGAGAGAGGCGTCCGGGCCGAGCGGTCCGCGCTGCGCGAGCCGCTGCAGCTCCCCCGCCTCCTGGACGATGTCCTGGCGCACGGACTCGTCGAGGTCCACCAGGCGCAGGTAGTGGGTGATCCCGCCCACGGCGAGGAGGGCGACCGCCAGGAAGGCGATGGTCGTGGCGAGCACCCGGCTGCGCACGGACCGCAGCTCCGTCCGCACCCTCTCCCACCGCGCGCCCGACATGCGCCCCAGCCTATCGACGGCACGTGAGAGGCAGATGAAGGAGGGACGGGCCGTGCGGCCCGTCCCTCCTCCCGGTCCGGGGTCCTGCCCCCGGGCTCAGTACTTCTTGCTGCGCGGCTTGCGGAACGGCTTCTCGCCGTCCCGGTCGCCCGCGGAGTACCCGGAGCGCTTGCCCTGGTAGCCGCCGCGGGAGTCGTCGCCCCGGGCGCCGCCGCCGCGGCGGGGGCGGTCCTGGTAGGAGGACGAGGTGCTGCGGGGTCGGGTCCGGGCGCCGGCGCCCGGGCCGCGGTCGGCCTCGAGCTGGATGAGCTCACCGTTGATGCGCGTGCGGGAGAGCCGGTCCAGGGTGGAGGCGGGCAGGTTCTCGGGCAGGCCCACGAGGGTGTGGGTCGAGCGGATGTCGATCGCCCCGATCTGCTCGCCGCTCAGCCCGCCCTCGTTGGTGAGGGCCCCCACCACGGAGCCCGGCGAGACGCGGTGCCGGTGGCCGACGGACATCCGGTAGGTGGCCATGCCCTTCTCGGTGCGCGGCTCGCGGCGCGGACGGTCGTCGCCGTCCCGCCCCGGACGGTCCCGGTCGCGGGTGCGCTGCACCGGCTCGGGCAGCTCCTCCACGAAGAAGGGCCGCCCGTCCTGGGCCATCACGGCGATCGCGGCGGCGATCTCCACGGCGTCGACGTCGTGCTCCGCCTGGTACTGCTCGACGAGCTCGCGGAACTGGCCGAGGTCCTCGGACTCCATGGTGTCCGTGATCTGCTGGGCGAACTTGTCCTTGCGGGTCTGGTTCACGTCCTCCGTGGAGGGCATGCGCATGAGCTCCACCGGCTGGCGGGTGGCCTTCTCGATCGCGCGCAGCAGGTACTTCTCCCGCGGGGTCATGAACAGGATCGCCTCGCCGGAGCGCCCGGCGCGGCCGGTGCGCCCGATCCGGTGCACGTAGGACTCGGTGTCGTGCGGGATGTCGTAGTTGACCACGAGCGAGATGCGCTCGACGTCGAGCCCGCGGGCCGCGACGTCCGTGGCCACGAGGACGTCGATCTTGCCCTCGCGCAGGGCCTCGACCGTGCGCTCGCGCATGTTCTGCGGGATGTCGCCGTTGATCGCGGCGGCCGCGTAGCCGCGGGCCTTGAGCCGGTCGGCGACCTCCTCGGTGGCGGCCTTGGTGCGCACGAAGACGATGACGCCGTCGTAGTCCCCGACCTCGAGGATGCGGGTCATGGCCTCCATCTTGTGGGAGCCCATGACCTGCAGGTACCGCTGGCGGGTGTTGGTGCCCGTGGTGGTCTTGCCCTTGACGGCGATCTCCTGCGGGTCCCGCAGGTACTGCTTGGCGATCTTGCGGATCGCGGGGGGCATGGTCGCGGAGAACAGGGCGACCTGCTTCTCGACGGGCGTCTGCGAGAGGATCTGCTCGACGTCCTCGGCGAAGCCCATGCGCAGCATCTCGTCGGCCTCGTCGAGGACCACGTACTGCAGGTGGGACAGGTCCAGGGACCCCTTCTTGAGGTGGTCGATCACGCGGCCGGGCGTGCCGACGACCACCTGGGCGCCGCGGCGCAGCCCGGCCAGCTGCGGACCGTAGGGGGAGCCGCCGTAGACCGGCAGGACGGTGAAGTCCTCGAGGTGGGTGGCGTAGGAGGAGAACGCCTCGCCGACCTGGAGGGCGAGCTCGCGGGTCGGGGCGAGCACCAGGACCTGGGTGTCGCGGGAGACGCCGTTGACGTCGGAGAGCTCGGCGAGCCGGGACAGCGCGGGCACGGCGAAGGCCGCGGTCTTGCCGGTGCCGGTCTGGGCCAGGCCCACCACGTCCTTGCCCTGCAGCAGCACCGGGATGGTGGCGGCCTGGATGGGCGTGGGGTTCTCGTAGCCGACCTCGTCCAGCGTGGCGAGCACCCGGGAGTCGATGCCGAGCTCGGCGAAGGTGATGGTGTGCTCCTCGGCGGTGCCGGGGGTGCTGGGGGTGTCGACGGTCATGGAGAAGTGCCTCGTTATCTGTGCGGGTGGCGGCCCGGGAGCATGCCCAGGGGCGTCGGCCACGGTCGTGGTGTCCGGACGTCCCTGCCAACCACTTGGAGCCCCGCACGGGGCGGGAGCGTCGGACTCGGCGCGGCACGGGCCGCGGCCGAACACGATGCGCGGACGGCATCGCGTTGCACGAGAAAGTGAGGGAGTGACCGGATTCGGTCCGTCCAGTCTAGCGCACGCGACGGCGCGGTCAGCCCCGGCGGCGCACCAGCACGAGGTGCTTCTCGTCACGCACCTCGGTGTAGCCGGCGCCGTAGCGCTGCCGGGCCCAGCCGGCCACGTCCCCCGGCGGGTTCCCGCCCCACGCGGCCCCGAGCCGGTCGACCACCACGTAGTCGGGGGCGGGATCGCCCTCCGACCCCAGCCAGTGCACCTGCGCGCCGGGCACGAGGTGGTGCAGGAGGGTCAGGTCCGTGGCCACGCTCGCCCCCTCGGGGACGGCCGCGACGACCGCGGCCTTGGCGCCCGCCCGGGGGTCCGGACGGTAGGCGGCGGGGTCCACGAGGTCGGCCAGCGGGCGCCCCGGGACCAGCAGGAGCGCGACGACGAGCGCCAGTGCCGGCGCGGCCCGGGCGAGCCGCCGGAGGCGTCCGCCGCGCAGCCGCAGCACGGCGTCGAGCAGGGCGACGAAGACAATGGGCATGAGGACGGCGCTGTAGTGCCAGCCCGTGCCCCAGTAGCCGTGGTTCGGCGAGAGCATCCGCCAGAGCAGCGTGGGCAGCGCCACGAGCGCCAGCGGCGAGCGCACGGCGACCACCACGCCCACCGCCAGCACGGCCAACCAGGTGAGCGCCTTCTGGCCCGGCAGCACCAGGGAGACCAGGGCCCCGGCGGGGTCGGCCGCCACCGCCGCGAGGTCCAGCCGGTCCGCGTACGCGAACCGGCCGTCCGGGCTCAGGGCGGGCAGCACCACGGTCACCGCGAGCGCCGACCAGGCCGCGCCCCACGCGGCGAGGGCGAGCCCGAGCGCCACCGGGCGCCGGTCCCCGTCCGCCTCGCGGTGCGCCCGCCAGGCGAGCACCAGGCCGAGCACCGCGACCGTGACGCCCAGGTCCTCCTTGACGAACGCGACGGGGGCGGCCCACAGCGCGGCCGCAGTCCACCGCCGCTCCACCAGGCAGCCGAGGGCGAGGACCAGCAGCGGCAGGGCGAAGGCCACCTCGTGGAACTGCACCGCGACGGCGGCCTGCAGCCCGAAGCTGATCCCGTAGGCGAGCCCCAGGGCCGCGCCCGGGCCCGGGCCCAGCGCCCGGACCGCGAAGCCCGTCAGTGCCCCCGCGGAGACGGCCACGAGGACGTCCTGGACCACGAGGAGGGTCAGCGCGGACGGGAACAGCGCGTAGACCGGCCCCAGCAGCACCAGGATCGGGTGGAAGTGGTCGCCCAGCAGGTTCGCGCCGTGGCCCTTGATGTGCACGACCGGGCCGTCCCCGGCGGCGTAGGACTTGGCGAGCTGGGTGAAGATCCCCAGGTCCCAGGACGGGACCTCCCAGCGGTGCCACTGGAGCAGGGACCACCACACGTACAGGACGAGCACGAGGAGCCCCACGCCCAGCGGCACCAGCCGCGCCCGCCCGGTCAGCGGCGCGGGACGGGCCGGCGGGGCGGCGCGGCGGAGCGCGGTGGCGGGCATGGCCTCCTCGGTGGCGGGGGGCGCCGTCGGACAGGACTGCCATCATGGTCTCATGGCCGTCACCGCTCCCCCGCCCGCCCGCCGGCTCCCGGTGGCCCCGGACGCCGAGCTCGTGTGGGACCCCGAGGGCGCGCTGCACCTGGGCCAGACGCTCGGCGTGCTGGGCCGCGGCAGCGCCGATCCCCTGGTCCGGGTCGCGGCGCCCGACGCCGTGTGGGTCACCGCCCGGACGCCGGCGGGCCCGGTCACGGCGCTGTTCTCCCGCACCGGCGCCGGCCGGCCCCTGCAGCGGCCCGTGCGCGTGCGCGCGTGGGGACCGGGCGCCGAGCAGTTCCTGCTGGAGGCCCCGCGCTGGGCGGGCGCGGAGGACGCGTGGGAGCGGTTCGAGGCCTCGGACGCCTTCGGCGCGCTCCCCCACCGACTGCGCGTCGCCCGGCACCACCACCCGGGGCTGCGGCTGCCCTCGACCGGCCGGGTGCTGGACCGCGCCGTGCTCTCGGTGCTCGAGCAGCGAGTCACCGTCCGCGAGGCCGTGGCGGCCCACCGGCAGCTCGTCCGGCGCCACGGCGAACCCGCCCCCGGTCCGGCGCCGGAGGGGATGCGGATCGCCCCGACCGCCGAGGCGTGGTGCCGGGTGCCCGTGTGGGAGTGGCACCGGGCGGGGGTCGACGGCGCCCGGGCCGCCACCGTCCGCCGCGTGGCCGGACGGGCCGCCGCCCTGGAGCGCCTGGGCCGGGCCCCGCTGGACGCCGAGCTGCACCGGGGGCTGCGCTCGATCCCCGGCCTGGGGCCCTGGACGGTCGCGGAGATCGTCCAGTGCACGCACGGGGACCCGGACTCGGTCAGCGTCTTCGACTTCCACCTCGCGGACACCGTGTGCTGGTTCTTCGACCGGCGTCCCGGCGACGACCGCCGGATGCTGGAGCTGCTGGAGCCGTGGCGGGGCGACCGGCAGCGGGTCGTGCGCCTGCTGCGGGCCTCCGGCTTCCGCAAGCCCTCGTTCGCTCCGCGGCTGCACCCGGAGGACCACCGGCGCCGGTGAGCGCCGGTGGCCCTCCGGCGCGTGCCGGTGAGGACATCCTGTCCTTGCTGGCACGGCCGCACCGGCGGGCGTTCAATGGAGCCATGACCACCGAACACGTGATCCAGGAGCCCCACGGCGTGGGCTACACCGAGCGGATGAACAAGCTGCGGGCCGGGGTGCTGGGCGCCAACGACGGCATCGTCTCGGTCGCCGCGACGGTCGTCGGCGTCGCGGGCGCCACCGCCAGCTCGAGCGCGATCCTCACCGCGGGCGCCGCCGCGCTCGTGGGCGGGGCCCTGTCCATGGCCCTGGGCGAGTACGTCTCCGTCTCCAGCCAGTCGGACTCGCACCGGGCCCTGATCGAGAAGGAGGAGCGGGAGCTCGCCGAGATGCCCGAGGCGGAGCTGCAGGAGCTCGCCGAGATCTACCAGGCCAAGGGACTCTCCGAGGACACCGCACGGCGGGTCGCGGAGGAGCTGACCGAGCACGACGCCCTGGCCGCGCACCTCGACGCCGAGCTCAACATCGACGCGGAGGACATCGTCAGCCCCTGGAACGCGGCGGTCGCCTCCGCGCTGTCCTTCCTGCTCGGCGCCCTGCTGCCGCTCCTGGCGATCCTGCTGCCGCCGGAGGAGTGGCGGCTCCCCGTGACGTTCGTCGCCGTGCTCGCGGCGCTCGCCCTGACCGGCTGGCTCGGGGCCCGTCTCGGGGGTACGCCGCAGACAGGTCGCGCGGCCCTGCGCGTCGTCGTCGGCGGCGCCCTCGCCCTCGTCGCCACGTTCGCCGTGGGCTCCCTGCTCGGCGTCACGGGCCTCGTCTGAGCTGCCCCGGCACCCCCGGTGCCCCCGCGCCCGGGGGCACCGGGCGGTCCGGGCACGACGACGCCGGGCCCCGCCTCACGGAGAGGCGGGGCCCGGCGCGGTGGTGCGGGAGGGGTCAGGCGTTGGGCGCGTCCTGGGACTGCTTGGCGACCTCGGCGCGGACCTCTTCCATGTCGAGGCCCTTGACGGCGTCGATGACCTGGTCGAGGGCGGAGGCGGGCAGGGCGCCCGGCTGGGAGAAGACCAGGATGCCCTCGCGGAAGGCCATGAGCGTGGGGATCGACGAGATCTGGGCCGACGCGGCGAGCATCTGCTGCTCCTCGGTGTCGACCTTCCCGAAGACGATGTCCTCGTGCTTCTCCGAGGCGGCCTCGTAGGTCGGTGCGAACTGCTTGCAGGGTCCGCACCACTCGGCCCACCAGTCGAGCAGGACGATGTCGTTCTCGGCGATGGTCTGGCCCAGGGTGTCCTGGGTGATGTCAACAGTAGCCATGCCCTCCAGCGTAGAGGCAGAGCCGGCCGGGGGCACAGGATTTCACTGCCGGCTCAAGACCGCACCGCCGGCGCGCACTAGACTGGGCGTCCGGGCCGGGCCTCCGGCGCGGGCTCCGGGACCGGGACGCCGGTCCGGGGACAGACCCCGTGCACGCCGAGGTGCGCCATGAACTTCGAGATCGGCATCTTCTCGCTGGGCGAGGTGGTCCCGGACCCCGTGACGGGCACCCGGCCCGACAGCCGCCAGCGCCTGCGGGACATCATCGAGCAGGCCGAGGCCGCGGAGCGCGCCGGGCTCACCGTGATCGGCGTCGGGGAGAACCACGGGACGGACGTGGTGGCGGCCTCCCCCGTGGTGCTGCTCTCCGCCATCGCCGGCCGCACCCACCTCCTGCGGCTCACCACGGCCGTCTCCGTGCTCACGGCCGGGGACCCGGTGCGGCTCTACGAGCAGATCGCCATGCTGGACAACATCTCCGGCGGCCGGGCCGAGCTGATCGTGGGCCGCGGCGCCTCGCAGCGCGTGCTGCGCGCCCTCGGGCTGGAGCAGCAGGACCACGACGCCCTGTTCGAGGAGAAGCTGCGCCGGCTCCTCACGCTGCGGGAGACCAGTCCCCCGACCTTCGCCGGTCCGCTCGCCCGGGACGGCGTCGAACTCGAGCTCGAGCCGCGCCCGCTGCAACCGTGCCTGCCGATCTGGCTGGGCAGCTCCGGCACGCCGGCCTCCGTGGCCCGCGCCGGCGCCCTCGGGCTGCCCCTCGCCCTGTTGCGCACCCACGGTCCCTTCGCCGGGGCGGTGCCCGTCGTCGCGGCCTACCGGCGGGCCCTCGAGGCGTCCGGCCGGGACGTCGGCACCCCGGTGGGCCTGAACGTGCCGGGCTTCGTCGCGCGCACCCCGGCGCAGGCCCGGGAGCTCAGCCACCCCTACTTCGCGGCGGGGGCCCGCAGCCACGGGCCTGTCGGGCCGGCGGATCCCCGCTGGTCCCGGGAGGAGTACGACCGGGAGTGCGGCCCGGACGGGACCCTCGTGGTGGGGGACGTGGACGAGGTGGTCGCCAAGATCGTGGCGCAGCAGCGCGCGCTCGGCCACCAGCGCCTCCTGCTCCGGATGGACGCGGGAGGCGTCCCGCACCACCTGGTGCTCGAGTCGATCACGCTGCTGGGCGCCGAGGTGGTGCCGCGGGTCCGCGCCGCCCTCAGCTGACGCCCGGTGCCGGGACCCGGCGCTCGGGGCCGGGGACTCCGGCTCAGGCCGGCGCGGGGGACGCCGTGAGCACCACGTTCTTCCCCCAGAGGTCCTCGGTGTAGCAGCTGACGATGACCAGCCGGTCCGGGACGATGCGCCAGATGTCGCTGTCCTTCAGGGTGTTCTTGTCGTGGGTGACCACCGAGTCCACCACGTACTCCAGCGTCCCGGACCCGGTCTCCAGCTCGATCTCGCTGCCCACGAGCCCGGGATCGCTCAGCCGGTTGAACGGGGCGTCCCGGTCCTCCCAGCTGTGGCCGGTGATGTACGTGGTGTTCTCCGAGCCCTCGCCCGGCATGCCGTACGGGGTGAGCCAGTAGCCGTCCAGGGTGTCCGGCGGGACCAGCAGCTCCGTGGCCAGCTCCTGCTCGCTCGGCGTCAGCGGCAGGACGGTCACGTCGAACCGGGCGTCCTCGACGGTCAGCCGCACGGGGGCCGCCGCCGCCGGCCGGTCGGGGGTGGCCGCGGCCGAGGGGGTGCCCGTGGGGGCCGCGGTGGGGGGCGCCGCCGAGACGGCCTCCACCGGGGCGGTCGCCGTCGCGGCCGGGGAGCCGGTGCCCTCCGCGCCCCAGGGGTCCGTCAGCAGGACCGCGGACAGGGCGGCCACAGCACCCAGACCGCCGAGGGCGGCCCAGCGCGTGCCCGCACGACGGCGCGGCGCGGCCTGCTGCTCGGGTGCGTCCATTCTCTGGTCCTCCGGGGGTCGGCGCGGGAAATGGCTGCGCCCTGGTGCCGCGCGAGCGCGGCACCAGGGCGGTCAGCGGTTCGGGATCAGGCGCGTGCGCGGCGCACCCGGAAGGCCACGGCCCCGGACACGGCCGCACCGGCGGCCAGCAGGCCGGCCAGCACGCCGGTGCTGAGCCCGCCCTCTTCGGCGGTCTGCATGTTGATGCCCTGGTTCACGCCGGAGTCGGTGCCGGTGCCGGCCCCGTCATCCGAGTCGCTCCAGTCGTCGGAGTCGCCCCCGACGCCCAGGACGTCGCAGTTGCCCTGGAAGAGCGCCACGAGATCGGCGCCGTCCTCCATGAAGACCTCGCCCTGCGCGCGGGCCTCCAGAGCGGCGGTCTGGAAGTTGGCCGCGGCGGCGGAGCTCGCCGCGTAGGCCTCGTCCACGGCGGGATCGCTGCTCGAGGCCGCGTAGGACTCCTGCAGGCGCAGGATCTCGGTCCAGGCGCCCTGCGCACGGTCGACGGTGTCGTCGTTCACGATGGCGTCCTCCAGCACGGCCTGCTGGTTCTGGAGCTGGCCCAGGACCGCCTGGTCGGTGACGAGGGAGTTGAAGTGCGTGCCCGCGTCGTAGAGGTGGTCGGCGGCGGTGACCAGGTTGGTCACCGCGGTGCTGGCGGCGGGGGCCACACAGGTGTCGGCGTGGGCGGCGGGGGCGCCCAGGAACAGGCCTCCGGCCAGGACGGCAGCCGACGAACCCGCGGCCACCCACTTCTTCACAGCAGTCATATCGGTCTGTCTCCTCAATCATTCAGAACCCCGGGCCTGCCCCTGGGGTACCAGCGCGCGGCACAGTCCTTCCCAGCGTCCTCGGCGTGGCACACCGGCGGGAGCGCTGCGGGGTCGGTCGTGCTGCTGGTCATCCGGAGTAGGGGGTCCCGACGTGCCGGCTCGGGGAGTGCTGGCACGTGGCCGGATGATGCTGTCGCCTCAAGCTACAAGGATATTCATGTTCTTAGCAATTGTTAAGGCTGGAACGGCGCGG
The DNA here is from genome assembly GCF_049897445.1 of Kocuria sp. LHG3120. NCBI lineage: Bacteria > Bacillati > Actinomycetota > Actinomycetes > Micrococcales > Micrococcaceae > Kocuria > Kocuria sp. LHG3120. The sequence goes on from NZ_JAFCWG010000001.1 coordinate 712,124, forward strand.
CGGCGCCTTGGGCGTGTCCCCGGATCAGGGGACTCGGGTGCGGATTTCCGCGCGGCCCGGGTGGCCTTCGATACCCGCCCGGGCACCGCCCCGGCGCTCTCCTGGCGGCCGGGGTCGGCGGGTGCGTCCCGGCAGCGGGGGACGTGGTGACCCGCCGTGACCGGGGACGACGAAGGCCCCGGTGCGCGGACCGGGGCCTTCGTGGTGGAACTCGTGGCAGATGAGGGATTCGAACCCCCGTAGGCATTGCCAGCTGATTTACAGTCAGCCCCCTTTGGCCGCTCGGGTAATCTGCCGGGGTGCTCCCGCCGGCCCTTCCGGACCGGCGGTGGCCGCCCCCGCGTGCGGGAGCAGTTCAACAGTACAGAAGATCCGGCGCGATGCGAAATTGCCGGGGACCACTCAGGCGGCGAGCCGCTCGCACACCTGCTGGAGGAACTTCTCCGCCTGCTCCGCGGTGATCTCGCCGTGGGTCACGGCGTCCGCGAGGTCCTCGGCGACGCCGATCAGCCGCTGCGCCGCCTGGGGGTCGAGCCGTTCGGTGGCCGAGGCCCCCGTGCCCGGTCGGGCAGGCGGCGCCGTCCCGTCGGCGGTCGCGGCCGCCGGTCCCAGCCCGATGCCCATCAGCAGGACCGCCGCCAGCGCGGTGGCCGCCACGGCGCTTCCGCGCCGGGTCCGCCCCGGGCCGGGCGTCACGTCGTCGTGACCCTCGGATGTGCTCATGCCGCCATCCTGGGAGACCGACCTGGGCGGATCCTTGGGCGCAGGTCACGAAACGGTGACGGGGCCCTCCCCGGTAGGCTGGGACACAGTCCTGCGGGCCGCACGCCGCCCGTCCACCGTCCCAGCCCAGGAGGCAGCATGGCCAGCGATTCCTCGTTCGACGTCGTCAGCAAGGTCGACAAGCAGGAGGTGTCCAACGCCCTGAACCAGGCCCAGAAGGAGATCGCGCAGCGCTACGACTTCAAGGGCGTGGGCGCCGAGATCGACTTCTCCGGCGAGAAGATCCTCATGAAGGCGAACTCCGAGGAGCGCGTCAACGCCGTCCTCGACGTCTTCCAGTCGAAGCTGGTCAAGCGCGGCATCTCCCTGAAGTCCCTCGACGCCGGGGAGCCCTTCGCCTCCGGCAAGGAGTACCGGATCGAGGCCTCCGTGAAGGAGGGCATCGCCCAGGACCAGGCGAAGAAGATCACCAAGCTCATCCGCGACGAGGGCCCCAAGGGCGTGAAGGCCACCATCCAGGGCGACGAGCTGCGGGTGTCGTCGAAGTCCCGCGACGACCTCCAGGACGTCATCACGCTGCTCAAGGGCTCGGATCTCGAGGTGGACCTGCAGTTCATCAACTACCGCTGAGCTCGTCCCGCGGCGCGGCTCGCGCCGCTCCCCCCGTGCGACGACGGAGCCGCCCACCTCGCGAGGTGGGCGGCTCCGTCGTCGTCGGCGGGCGGGCTCAGCGGCGGCCGATCCCCGCCATGCCCTCGAGCCGGGCCACGCGGTCCGCGGTCGGCGGATGGGTCCGGAACAGGCTGGAGGCGCCGCCGCCGCGGAACGGGTTGGCGATCATCAGGTGCGAGGTGTTGACCAGCTTCTGGTCGGCGGGGTTCAGCGGCCGGGCGTTCGTGCCCATCTCGATCTTGCGCAGGGCGGAGGCCAGCGCGAGCGGATCGCCCGTGAGCTGCGCGCCGTCCTCGTCGGCGTCGTACTCACGGGTGCGGGAGACCGCGAGCTGGATGACGGTCGCGGCGAGCGGCGCCAGGAAGGCCAGGAGCAGCCCCACGAGGGGGTTGCCGCGGTCACCGCCCCGCCCCCCGCCGAAGATGGCCGAGAACTGGAGGAACTGCGCGGCCGAGGTGATGATGCCGGCCACGGCCGCGGCGATCGAGGACGTGAGGATGTCCCGGTTGTAGACGTGCATCAGCTCGTGGCCCAGCACGCCCCGCAGCTCGCGCTCGTCGAGCAGCTGGAGGATGCCCTCGGTCACGCACACCGCCGAGTTCTCCGGGTTCCGTCCGGTGGCGAAGGCGTTGGGGCTCATCGTCGGGGCGATGAACAGACGGGGCATCGGCTGGTTCGCCCGCTGCGACAGCTCCCGCACGATCCGGTAGTAGCCCGGCGCCTGCTGCTCGGTGATCGGGATGGCGCGCATGGAGCGCAGGGCGAGCTTGTCGCTGTTCCAGTAGCTGTACGCCGTGGACGCCAGGCCGATCAGCGCGAAGACCCAGATGAAGACGCTGCTGCCCGTCCCGCTCGCCACGACCCACCCGATGGCCAGCAGCACCGCCCACAGGCCGCCGAGCAGCAGGACGGTCTTGAGCCCGTTGTTGTGGCTGTGCATCGCGGGTGCGGCTCCTTCATCGGGAACGGGGGTCTTCCGTTGGGCACAACGGCGCCGGCGGCGCCGGTCTTCCCGGGCCGGGCGACGCCCAGGGTTCTCCCAGCCGGCGCCGGGCGTGCTCGTCGCCCGGTGCCGGAGGGATCGCCGCGGTCACCCGCCGGGGGTGGGAGGAGTGGCACCGCCGGCACCGGGCTCCGGGGACGGGTTCCCCGGCCCGGTTGCTCCGGTCGACGGGAGCTCTGCCGGGGGCTGTTCCGCGCCCGGGGTCTCCGGGGCCGGGGTTTCCGGGGCCGGGGTTTCCGGGGCCGGGACCTCCTCCGAGGGTGGCTCGGTGCCCGGGCTCTCGATCACCGGCGTCCTGGGCTCGGTCGGCCCGGCGGCCGGGGGCTGCTCGACAGGGGCCTCCCCGGCCGGGCTGCCGTCGTCGTCGGCCGCGGGCAGCGGCGCAGGAGTGCCGCCGCCGGCCGCCGAGGAGCCGCCGGGGGTGCCGCTGTCCGAGGGCCGTCCACCCGCCGCCGCGGGCCGGGGCGCTCGGCCGTCGTCCTGGACGCTCCCCCGGGTGGAGGGGGCCGCCTCGGTGCGACGCCCGGTCGACGCGCCGGCATCGGCGGCGGCCTCCCGTGAGCCGGCGGCCGGTCCGTCCGTCGTGGCCGCGGTGGTGATCGTTCCGCCGCCCGCCCCGGCGGTCCGTGCCTCGGCCGCGGCCTCGGTCAGGGGGCCGGGGGACGGCTCGGAGGTCGGCAGCGACAGCACCCCGCCGGCACCACCGGGCACCGCTGCACCGGCGCCGCGGGCCATGGTGGCCGCGCCGTCGTCCCCGGCGGAGGCCGCGGGTGCGGAGGCCTCCGGCGCGGAGGGGCCCGTCGCGCCGGAGCCGCCGAGGCGCCCCGTGGCCTGTGTCGTCCCGTCGCCGGGACCGCCGGAGCCGGTCACGACGATCCCGGCCAGCGCCGCCGCGGCCGCCAGGGCCCCGGCGCCGAGCAGCACCTTCCGGCCCCGCCGGGTGACGTGGACGGCGGCGAGGGCCCCGCCGGCCACGTCGGTGCCCGGGGCCGCGCCGAGTCGCCCGGCGCTCATCCGTCCCGCGGCCCGGACCAGCTCCACGAGCTCGTCGGTCCGGACGTCCCACAGCGGCACCCCGGCGAGCACGGGCAGCAGCCAGCCGCGCAGGCCTGCTTCGGTGTCCTGCAGGTACAGGTGGTCGGCGGTGCAGCGCGGGCACTCGTCGAGGTGGTCCTGCACGGCCTGCGTCCGCTCGGCGGACAGGCCGCCGTCGGCGAAGGCGCCGAGGTCGGCCGCGCAGTCCGCGCACCCGGCGAGGGTCGGCAGGTCCTGCCTGGCCCGGCGGTAGGCGGCCCGCAGCCCGGCGCGCGCCTCGAGGTGCAGCGCGGTGGTGGCGGCGGGGCTCAGCCCGAGCACCGCGGCCGTCCGCTCGAGCCCGAGGGCCTCGACCTCCAGGTGCCACAGCACGGCCTGCCACGACGCGGGGAGACCGAGATAGATGCCGGTGACCGTCCCGGCCGCGCTCGCCCGCTCCACGCCGGCCCGGCCGACGACGGCGACCAGCCGTGCCCGCAGGAAGACCCCCGGCCCGTCCTCGTCCTGCGTCTCCTCGCCGAGCTCCGCGAGGACCTGGTCGAAGGCCGTGCCCGCCAGCTGCTCCGCGTCCTGGCGGCTCGGCGTGTGGAGCCGCGCCACGACCACGGCGGTGTGCCAGTGCCGGTCCCGCAGGTCCGGGAAGGCGTCGGGCTGCTGCGCCCGCACCGCGGCGAGCAGCTCCTCGTCGGTGCGCGGGGTGCGCCCCTGGGCGAGCGGCTCGGTCGTGCGCGTCATGGGGTCTCCGTCGGTCTCGGGAACGCTCGGTCACCTTGCGGTGCGGGCGACCCGGGAGCGGTGCCGCAGGGCCGTGCCCCCGGCGAAGACGATGACGGCGCACGCCGACGGCGCGCGGTTCCAGAACTGTGGACCCCCCGGTCCCCCGAGCCCATGGTAGAGCGCCCCGGCGGAGCGCGGCACGCCGCTCCTGTCACGAGCCGTTCCCGTTCGTAACACAGTGCCGCCGAGGGCCGTGGGGCCGCCGGGCGACGCCAGGTCCCAGGAGGCGCGGGCGGGGCGGGGCGCTCAGCGGTGGGAGCGGCCCTTCCCCTGGTCGGCGTGGCCGCCGGAGCGGCCGGGCGCCCCGTCCGACCCCCGCTGGTGGTCGCGGCTGTGACGCCCCGAGTGCTTCCGCTCGCGGGACCCGTCGTCGTCCCAGCTCGTCCCGCGGTGCCGGGGCCCGCGCTCGGCGTACCGCACCCCGGGGGCGCCGGCCCCCTGCTGCGCGTGCCGGCGTCCGGGAGCGGCGTCCGAGCCCGTGCGGTCGCTCGGCGGTCCGGCCGTCCGGGCCGGGGGCGCCGGCGCCTTGAACGGCGCGGGGCTCGCGTCCACGACCGGCTGCGGGGTCAGCACCGACGGGACGGGCAAGGGGGTGCCCGTCTCCCGTGCCGGTGTGGGAGCGGTCGCGGGGTCGTCGGCCCTGCGGGCCGGCGGCGCGCTCCTCGGCGCGTCCCCGGACGACGCGTCCCGGGCAGCTCCGGCTCCATCGCCCGACACCGCGCCGGGCGTCCCGGTCTCCGGGGCACGGGCCCCGCCCGGCACGGACGCCGGCCGCTCCGCACCGGAGCGCAGCGGGGTGGCACCCTCGTCCCCGGACGGTCCCGGCACGCCGCCGGCGGCCGCCGCAGCGCCCGCGTCGTCACCGCTGCGGCCGGCACCGGACAGGTCGTCACCGGCCAGGTCGTCATCGATGCGGTCGGCGTCGGCCACGAGGGCCGCGGCCTCCGGCCCAGCACCGTCCTGGGTCGCGCCGGCCGGGGCGTCGCCCGGCGTCTGCCCGGCCGCGGCCTCGTCCGACCCGGACGGGCTCCCGTCGCGCTCCGCCGCGGAGACCCCGGCACCGGACTCGTCGTCGTCCTGCTCCGCTCCGGCCGCAGGACCGTCCGCGCGAGGCTTCTCCAGGTCCTCGGCGGTGCGCGGCGCCCGCTCGGCGGCGAGGCTGTCGGCGGCCGGGACCGGGTCGCCCCCGCCGGACACGCCCACCGCGGCGACCGCCACGGCGGTCGCCAGGGCCCCTGCGCCCAGGAGGACCTTCGTCCTGCGGCTCGACCACGGCGAGGTTCCCGGCGCGTCCTCCGGACGGGCACGGGAGGCCCCCGCGCCGACGGCAGCGACCCCTGCGGGGGCACCGGCCGCGGCGGCGCCCGTTGCGGCCCCTGCTCCGGCGGCCGCGCCGGTCCCCGCACCGGCGGCGGCGATGAGGTTGGTGAGCTCGAGGGACTCGGTGCCCCACAGCGGCAGACCGGCCAGGACGGGCAGCGTCCACGTGCGCAGGCCCGTCCCGATGTCCTGTCGGCCCAGGTACTCGGCGGTGCAGCGGGCGCACCCGTCCAGGTGCGCCTTGACGTCCCGCCGGCTCCGCTGCCCGCGGGTGCCCCGGACGAAGTGGGGCAGCTCGGCGGAGAACTCCGCGCAGTCCGGTCCCGCTGCCCGGTCCGCCGAGGCCTGGCCGTAGAGCCCGCGGAGACCCCGGACCATGTCACGGTGCAGACCGGCGGCCGCGACCGCGCCGAGCCCCAGCGCCGCCGAGGCACGGCGGGCGCTCTGGCCCAGCACCTCGGTGCGCCAGAGGAAGCCCTGCCACTCGGCGGGCAGGCCGCTGAAGACCCGGACCAGGGACGCGGGGTCGGCGGGATCGTCCGGCAGCGCGACCGGCCGCGTGCCGCCGTCGGCCTCCCGCCCGACCATCCACACGACGAAGGCGCCGAGGAAGGCGCGGGGTCCGCCGCCCTCGCCGACGATCTGCTCGATCCGCCCGAGAGCCGCCGCGGCGACGCCCTCCGCCTCCTCCGTGCTGCCGGTCCGCGACCGCGCCACGGCGAGGGCCGTGCCGTGGTACCGCTCCCGCAGCACCCCGAAGGCGTCGGCGTCCCCGGAGTGGGCGGCGTCGAGGAGGACGTCGTCACGGAGCGCCTCAGGGTCGCCGGCGGGGCCGTTCGGACGGGCGTGGGCAGGACGGGTCATGTCTGTCTCCGTGGTGGTCGCGGTCGTTCGGGAAGAAAGAGCTCCGGGAACGTCCCGTCCGACCCGCGGGCGCGCACGCCACGACGACGGTGCCGGACCCCCATCCCCCGCGCACATCGTAAGCGCAGGTCAGAGGCGGGTGAAAGCCGGCGCCCGCCGGTGCGACCAGAACTGTCACGAGGGATCGACCATGGCGGACACGGGCGGGGCGGATGCGTCCCGCTATTGTGAGTCCATCGTGATAACGCTACGGTAGAAGGATGCAGACAACGGAACGCCCCGCACCGGACACCGCCCGGGCCGCCGCGTGGTCGGACCTGTTGCGCTCCCACGGCCGCCGGGTCACCAAGCAGCGGCTGGCCGTCCTCGACGCGGTGGACCGCCGCCCGCACTCCACCGCCGACGAGGTCCTCGCGGACGTCCGCACGGTGCTGCCGGCGATCACCCTGCAGTCCGTCTACGTGGTCCTCTCCGACCTCACGGCCGTCGGCATGCTCCGCAAGTTCGAGCCGCCCGCGTCCCCGGCCCGGTACGAGACCCGCACCGGCGACAACCACCACCACGCGTACTGCGTGCGCTGCGGAACGGTGGCCGACGTCGACTGCTCCGTCGGCCACGCCCCGTGCCTCACGCCCTCCGAGCACCACGGCATGCAGCTGCTCACCGCCGACGTCGTCTACCAGGGCATCTGCGCCGACTGCCTCGCGGCCGGAGCCGCCCCCGCGCAGGCCGCCCCGGAGCAGCCCTCCGCAGAGCAGCCCCTCCCCGCCGCGGGCTGACCCGCCCGCCGGGACTCAGCTCCGCCCGGTGCCGTCCCCGGCCGGAGCCGGCCCGGCCTCGGCGCCCCCTGCCTGCCCCGGCTCCTTCTCCACGAGGGCCAGGAGCTCCCGGAGCTGGTCGGCGGTCAGCGTGGCCACCGGGGGGTGCGCGTTGATGCTGACCTTCCGCGCCCCGGCGTCGAGGGCGAAGCGCAGCGCCTGGCGGGCCGGCGCGGAGCGGACCTCCAGGGTGGTGTCCAGCACGGCGACCTCGGGCGCGGACGTGAACAGCAGGAGGGTGTCCGGCGCGGCGCCCTCCTCCTGCGGCTTCGCGTAGACGGGCACGGCGCGCCCGTCCTGCACGCGCGCGCCGAGCAGCAGCACCGCGTCCGGGGCCAGGAGCCCGGCGAGCAGCTGCGACATGTTGTTCTCGAGCATCGCGGCCTTCACGGCGTCGTTGCGCGGCGCCCGCATCGCCCACTCCACCTGGGGGCGGCTGATCCGGCAGCCGCGGTGGGCCGGGTCGATGACCAGGTGGTCGTGCTGCGGGTCGTCGGCGAGCATCTTCAGGACCTTCACGGCGGACTCGCGCAGCAGCACGGGCTTGCCGCCGTCCGGGTGGTGGCGGTCGAACATGGCCTGGGCCTCCGCCGCCGAGGTGTAGGCGGCGAGGGACCGCGTGCCGTCCGGCTCCCCCAGGGTCTGGACGCGCAGGGTGGACTCCGGGCCCACGGCCTCCCCGCCCGGGCCCGCCACGAGGTCGCTGGCCGTGACGTCCAGCAGCAGGGAGCCCGCCATGCACTGCCGGACGACCTCGATCATCGCCTTGTTGTCGGGGGCGCTCACGAACCGGTCGACGGCCGCCCGCACGAGGGGGTTGACGACTCCCTCGGGGTCGGCCTGCTGCTCGGCGCCCGGGGCGAGGACGGGCAGCTCGACGCCGTCCCGCCGGGCGAGCTCGAGGGCCCACGCGGGGATCCGGGCGCGGGTGCGGGGGAAGCGTTCGAGGTGCGCCAGGACGTCCTGGGCCGTGAACGGCCCCTCGGTCCCCCACTGGCGGGGCTCGCCGTCGAGGTCGTAGGTCCCTCCGATCCGGTGGGTCGGCTCGGGCCAGCCCTCGGCGAGGATCACGACCGTGGCCGTGAACCACGTCCCGCGCCCCGGGACGTGGACGTTCTCCCGCAGCTGCTCGACGGCGGGGATGACGGCGCTGTCCTCCTTGATGGGCCCGGCGGTGCCGGGCACCACCTCGTCGCCCCGCTGCTCGCGCACGCGCAGGTGCACGCGCCCGCCCTGGACCTTGAGGTCCACGACCATCCGGTCCCATCCCGGCTCCGTGCGCAGCACGGAGAGCACCCACGAGCCGATCGTGTTCAGCAGCTCCTGCCGGGCCGGCCCGGGGGTCGGGGTGTCGGGGGTCTCGCTCATGCGGTGGCTCGTTCCCGGCCCGCGAGGGGGCCTGCTCGGATCGTGGTGGTCACGGGACGGGCGCGGGGCCGGGCGCGGCACCTGCGGGGCCCCAGAGGTCTCGCCCCACCCTACCCAAGCGGTCCCCGGCCGCCGCGGGCGGAGCGGCCGTCCGGCGCCCCCGCCGACGCACCGGGCGGCGCCCGCCGTGACGCTCCCGCACCCGCGAGGGTTGCTAGCCTGGACGCATGACGAAAACGCTGCAGGAACTGATCGACGAGTCGATCTTCATCTCCACCGAGTACCAGGCCAGGCTGGCCGAGCTGACCCAGGGCGCCGGGTGGGACGTCGACTTCTCCGCGCCGGCGTTCACCCTGCAGACCGAGCCCCCCGTGACCCTGACGCCCTATCTGCTGGGCACCGAGTCCGCCTCCCGCGGCTCCTGGATCTGGTCCTGGCAGGAGCTGGGCCACTTCCCGGCCGCGGTGGTCTCCGCCGCGGTCCAGGCCCGCGAGGCCGGGGAGCGGCTGGGCGTGGACGAGCTGTCCACCGACGAGCTGCCCGTGGCGGAGGGCCTCGCCCGCCGGCTGACGCTGGCGGCCAAGGCCGTGACGGGCGTGTACGCGCACTACCCCGCGGGAGCGGGCGGCGGCGTCACCGCGTGGCTGCTGCTGGACGGACCCGAGTTCGAGCTCCCCGAGCTCACCGTGGAGCGGATGATGCGGGTCATCGCCGAGGCGCTGACCACGGACACCGCGGTGGACCACAACCTCGCCGTGGACTCCTACGCCAAGCTGCGCGGCGCCCACATCGAGTGGGACACCGAGGCCACGTGCGTGGTGACCGTGCGGGACGGCGCGCAGCGGTTCTGGTTCGACGACCACCAGATCTCCGGTGTCGAGCCCGCCGAGCCGTCCGTGGGCCCCGAGATCCTAGTGGACCTGGCCGCGGACGCCCAGGAGCGCGCCGCCACCCTGCGCGAGGACCGTGCCGCCGCCGAGGCCACGGCCGCCCGGCAGGAGGCCGAGCCGCACCGCGCCGCGGCCCCGGCGGCTCCCGCGGAGACCCCGGTGCCCGAGGAGGCACCCCGGGAGCAGCCCGAGCCGATCGAGGTGCCCGACTTCGTCGAGACGGAGCACGTCCGGCCCGAGCCGGCCGAGGAGCCCCGGCCGGCCGAGGAGCCGGCCGCCGCGCACGCCGGTGCCGCCGAGGCCGACCTCCCGTTCGACCAGGAGCCCTCGGACCGGGAGGTGCGCCCGGGCCGCGTGAGCACCACGGTGGTGCCCGGCCCCGAGCCCGTCCGCCCGGCCCGCGAGGAGGTGCCCGAGCCCGCCGCCGCGCAGCACCGGGAGCCCGCCGCGGAGCCGCAGGTGGAGCGCGAGGTCGAGCGCGAGGTCGTGGCCGGCCCCGGTGTCCCGGGCAGCGCCGGGACGGAGCCCGTGGTGGAGGGCGAGGAGACCGCCGAGGAGGAGCAGGGCGAGCGGAAGAAGGGCTTCTTCAGCCGATTCTTCGGCCTCTGACCCCCGGCGGTACCCTCGAGCGTGACCGCCTACAACACCGCACCCGGCCCGGATCCCGACGAGCAGTCGAGGACCCGGGCCGGTGTGCTCTCCGGATTCGCCGCCTACGGGATCTGGGGCCTGCTCCCGCTGTACTTCGTGGCCCTGGAGCCGGCCACGCCGGTGGAGATCGTGGCGATGCGCGTGCTCTTCTCCCTGGTCTTCTGCCTGGCGCTGCTGGCGCTCACCGGGCAGCTGCACCCCCTGGGCCGGGCGCTGCGCGCTCCGCGCACCCTCGGGACCCTGGCCGTGGCCGGCCTGCTGATCGGGGCCAACTGGTGGCTCTACACGGTCGCCACGACCACGGGGAACACCCTGGAGGCCTCCCTCGGCTACTTCATCAACCCCCTCGTGGCCATCCTGCTCGGCGTGCTGGTGCTGCGGGAGCGGATGCGGGCCCTGCAGTGGACGGCCGTGGGGATCGGGTTCGTGGCGGTCGTGGTCATGGCCGTCTTCTACGGGCGGGTGCCGTGGCTCTCGCTGGGCCTGGCCTTCTCCTTCGGCTTCTACGGCCTCGTGAAGAACCGGATGGGCGGGTCCTACCCGGCGATCGTGACGCTGACCGTGGAGACGATGGCGCTGACCCCGGTGGCCGCGATCGTCGTGGCGCTGCTCGGGGCGGACGGCAGGCTGACCCTGGGCAGCGAGGGCACCGGCCACCTCCTGCTGATGCTGTCCTCGGGCGTGATCACGGCCGTGCCGCTGATCCTGTTCGGGGTCGCCGCGACCCGCCTGCCGCTGAGCACCGTGGGCATGATCCAGTACGTGGCGCCCATCGGGCAGTTCCTGCTGGCCGTGCTCGTGTTCGGCGAGCAGATGCCCCTGGAGCGCTGGGTCAGCTTCTGCTTCGTGTGGCTCGCGGTGCTGCTCCTCGTGCTGGACGCGGTGCGCGCCCCGCGGGCGCGCCGCGCCTGAGCACCACGTGCAGGAGGGCCCCCGGCGCCGCGCGGCGCCGGGGGCCCTCCTGCTGGTCCCGAGGGTCCGGGACGGGGTCAGGTGGTGCGGACGTAGTCGTCGCCGCCGAAGCCCTGGTCGTTCTCGTCCACCTCCGGGGTGCGCCGCAGGTGCAGGACGGCGGCGATGAAGCCGCCCCAGACCGTGCACACGGCCACGATGAGCATGATGATGGCGGGAGTGGTCATCGGGGGTCCTCCTGGGATCCGGTGGTGCTGGACGGGGTGCCGGAGCTCCAGGGCGCCGCGCCGGTCCCCTCGGCGGGGGCCTCCGCGTGCCGGCCCGTGGACCCGGCCGTGCCCTCGGCGAGGGTGCGGTAGGAGAAGTCCTGGTCGAGGGCCGGGGTGCGCAGGGCGGTGTCCGACCAGTGGGAGAGGTGCCGGTCCCCCTCCATCCGGTTCCGGTCCGTGAAGGCGTCCAGGATCGCGGGGGACGGGCTGAGCTCGTTCGCCCGGGAGGCTCCTGGCCACGGGAGCTTCGAGAGCACGTAGGCGATCACGATGAGCCCGATCGCCATGCCCCAGCCGAACGTGTTGACGAACCAGGTGGGCATCTCGCCGTAGCCCTCCGCCACGGTGGTGGTGAGCGTGTCGATGAGGATGTAGCCCAGCACGATCGGGGTGAGCCCGCCGGCCACGACCATCCAGGTGCGCCCCAGCTTGAAGGAGGACACCGAGTTGAGGTGGTCCCGCAGGGTCGGCAGCGCGGAGAAGCCGGCCGTCAGGAGCATCACGGACACGAGTGCCGCGGCCACGATGCCGAACTGGTTGACGAAGTTGTCCGTGACGTCGAGCAGGTTCAGCCCCGTGGTGGTCGTGAACAGGGCCAGGGAGATCAGCGCCATGGGCACCACGACAGCCACCACGGCGGTGCGCCGGCGCAGGCCGAGCTTGTCCTGGACCGCCGCGACGACGACCTCGACGATGGACACGAGCGAGGTGAACCCGGCGAAGGTCAGCGACGCGAAGAACAGCACCCCGATGAGGGTGCCGAGGGGCGCCTGGGAGATGATCGTCGGGAACGCGATGAACGCGAGGCCGATGCCCGAGGTGGCGACCTCGTCGACGCCCACCCCGGCGACCCCGGCCATGAAGCCCAGTGCCGCGAAGACGCCGATGCCGGCGAGGATCTCGAAGCTGGAGTTGCCGAAGCCCACCACGAGACCGGAGCTGGTGAGGTCCGTCTTGGGCTTGAGGTAGGACGAGTAGGTGATCATGATGCCGAAGCCGACCGAGAGCGAGAAGAAGATCTGGCCGTAGGCGGCGACCCACACGGCGCTGTTGCCCAGTGCGGCCCAGTCCGGGGTGAACAGCGCGTTCAGGCCGTCCGTTGCACCGGGCAACGTCAGGGCGATGACGACGATCACGAGGAACATCAGCACCAGCAGCGGGATGAGCACGAGGTTGACCCGGCCGATGCCCTTCTGCACGCCCAGCAGCAGGACCACCAGCAGCGCCACCCAGGCCACGGCGGTGGTGCCCAGGACGCTGGGGACGAAGTCGAACGCGACGGTCACCTCGTCGGAGGTCTGCAGGACGTCCGCGAGGAAGAACGTGCCGGGGTCCTCGCCCCAGGCCTTGCTGAACGAGAAGAACGTGTAGAGCATCGCCCAGCCGAGGATGACGGCGTAGTACACGGCGATCACGAAGCTGATGCCCATCTGCCACCAGCCGATCCACTCGGTCTTGGGGTGCAGGCGGCGGTAGGCCAGCGGCGCGGAGGCGCGGAAGCGGTGGCCGATGCCGTACTCGAGCATCAGCAGCGGCAGACCGGCCGTGAGCAGCGCGACGAGGTACGGGATCAGGAACGCCCCGCCGCCGTTCTCGTAGGCGATGTAGGGGAAGCGCCAGATGTTGCCGAGGCCGACGGCGGAGCCGATCGCGGCCAGGATGAAGACGGTGCGGCTGGAGAACGCCTCGCGTGGCGCGGCGGCACGGCCGGGTGGGGACTGAGGGGTCATGGTCGTCCTCGGGTGCGGGAAGTGGTCTGCGGACGGCTACAGGCTAGCCCGTGGGACCGCGGGAACCACACCCGGCGCCACGGCCCGGGACGCACGGTGCAGAGCTTGCTCAGGCCTCGCGGTGGACGACGGCGTGCGCGAACGCCACGAGCGCGCGCTTGGCCACCGTGTCCGGCAGCGGCTCCAGCGACGCGATGGCCTCGTCGGCCCACTGCCGGGCGATCCGCCACGCCTCCTCGGTGGCCCGGTGCTCCGAGACCGCGGTCACCGCCCGGGCCAGGGCCTCGTCCGAGGTGAGGTCGGAGTCGAGGTGCTCGAGGGCGCGCACCGCGTCGGCGTCGCCCTCCCCCGCCATCCGGCGCAGGATGAGCACCGGCAGGGTGGGCACCCCCTCGCGCAGGTCGGTGCCGGGGGACTTCCCGGAGACCTCGTCCTCGCCGGTCACGTCGATCACGTCGTCGGCGAGCTGGAAGGCGATGCCGACCTTCTCCCCGTACTCGACCATGACGTCCACGACGTCCTGGTCGGCCCCGGCCAGGACCGCGCCGAAGTGTCCGCACGCCGCGATGAGGGAGCCGGTCTTGCCCGAGAGGACGTCGAGGTAGTGCTCCAGCGGGTCCTGCCCCTCGCGGGGGCCGACCGTCTCGTGCAGCTGGCCGAGCACGAGCCGCTCGAACGTGTCCGCCTGGATCTTGAGGGCCCGCTGGCCGAGCTCGGAGACCATCGAGGAGGCGCGGGCGAAGATGAGGTCGCCGGTGAGGATGGCCACCGAGTTGCCCCACACGGTCTGCGCGGTCGCGACGCCGCGGCGCAGCGGCGCGGAGTCCATGACGTCGTCGTGGTAGAGGGTCGCCAGGTGCGTGAGCTCCACGACGGCCGCGGACTCGAGGACGGCGTCGTTGATGCCGCCGCCGATCTCCCCGGCCAGCACGGTCAGCAGGGGCCGCACGCGCTTGCCCCCGGCCTGGAGCAGGTGGCGGGAGGTGACGTCGGCCAGGTGGTCGGCGCTGCGCACCGCCTCGTCGAGCCGCTCCTCGATCCGGGCCAGCGACCCGAGCACGACCGGACCCAGCCGGTCGTCGGACGCGATGAGGTCGAAGCCGGCGGGCAGCTTCACCTGATCGGTGCCGAGACCTGCGGCGGGGCCGTCGGCGCTCGGGGAGGAGGATTCAGTCACGGTCCACCACTCTAGCGAGTTTTCGGGGGGCGGGTGTTGCCGGTCGCGGGCGTCAGGGCGTCCAGGAGGGAGACCACCCGGTCCTCCCACGTGGCGGCGGGGCGGTCGGAGAGCTCCGTCATGACCCGGACCACGAAGCGCATCAGCGCGGGCACGGCCATGCCGGTGCGCACGGCCGCCTTCATCACGGCGGGGCTGCCGATGAGCTGGGCCAGGACCCGGCCCTGGGTGAAGTGCGCGCCCCACTCCTGCCGGACCCGGTCGGGGTAGCCGGCGAGCACGAGCTCCCGCTGGGCGGGGCCGTTGGCGGCCGCGGCCGCCACGACGTGCTCGGCGGCGTAGCGGGCGGACTCCATCGCGTTGGAGATGCCCTCCCCGTTGAACGGGGAGACGAGGCCCGCGGCGTCGCCGAGCAGCAGCATCCCCGGGACGTGGTGCGGCGTGCGGTTGAAGGCCATCGGCAGGGCCGCGCCGAGCACGCGGCCGCGGCGGTGCTCCTCGTCGAACGTCCACTCGGCGGGCATGGACGCGGTCCAGTCCGCGAGCACCTTCCGGTAGTCCAGGGCCCCGAACGCCGGGGAGGTGTCCAGGATCCCGAGTCCCACGTTGGCGGTGCCGTCCCCGACGCCGAAGACCCAGCCGTAGCCCGGCAGCAGCGCCCGCTGCGGGTCGGTGCCGTCGGTGAGCTCGAGCCAGCCCTCCATCCAGTCCAGGTCCGAGCGCGGGGACTCGAAGTAGGCGCGCACCGCCACCCCCATCGGGCGGTCGTCCCGCTTGTGCAGCCCGGCGGACACCGCGGTGCGGGAGGAGTTGCCGTCGGCCGCGAGCACGACGTCCGCCCGGTGCTCCTCGGTCTCGCCGGTGCGCCGCCCGGCGGCGTCGAGGACGTTGGCGCGGGCGCCGACGACCCGGCCGGAGCCGTCGCGGAGCACCCCGGTCACGGCCCGGCGCTCGAGCACCCGGGCCCCGGCGGCGCGGGCGTGCCCGGCCAGGTGCTCGTCGAAGCCCAGCCGGGTGCGCACGAGCCCGTAGGGCGGGAAGTCGCTCAGCTCGGGCCACGGCACCTCGACGCTGCGCTCGCGGGCCACGAGCCGCAGCCCCCGGTTGCGGGCGTAGCCGAGCTCGGGCCCGTGCGGGAGGCCCATGAGCCGCATCTCGCGCACGGCGCGCGGGGTCAGCCCGTCGCCGCAGACCTTCTCCCGCGGGAACGCGGTCTTCTCCAGGACGGTGACCTCGATCCCGTGCGCCGCGAGCCAGTACCCGGCCGTGGCGCCGGCGGGGCCGCCGCCGAGGACGAGGGCCCTCATCGGGCGGGGGCGTCCGCGGCGGGCTTGACGGCCCGGTGCACGGCCACGATGCCGCCGGTGAGGTTGCGGTACTGCACGCCGGTCCAGCCGGCCGCGAGGATCTCGGCGGCGAGGTCCTCCTGGTCCGGCCACGCCGCGATGGACTCCGCGAGGTACCGGTAGGCCTCCGGGTTGGACGCCGCGCGCGCGGCGATCCCCGGCAGCGCCTTCATGAGGTACTCCGTGTAGACGGTGCGCAGCGGGGCGGCCGTGGGGGTCGAGAACTCGCAGATCACGAGCCGCCCGCCCGGCCGGGCGACCCGCAGCATCTCGGCGAGCGCGCGGCGGTAGTCCTGGATGTTGCGCAGCCCGAAGGAGATGGTCACGGCGTCGAAGGACGCGTCCGCGAACGGCAGCCGGGTGGCGTCGGCCTGCACGAACTCGATGTCCGGGCGGCGGGCGCGGCCCACCTCGAGCATCCCGAGCGAGAGGTCCGCGGCCACGACGTCGACGCCTGCGTCCGCGTACGGCTCGGACGAGGTCCCGGTCCCGGCGGCGAGGTCGAGGACCTTCTCCCCCGGGACGGCGCCGACGGCCTCCGCGACGACCCTGCGCCAGCCGCGGGTCCGCCCCAGCGAGAGGATGTCGTTGACGAGGTCGTAGCGGGGCGCCACGTCGTCGAACATGGCGGAGACTTCGTGCGGCTGCTTGGACAGGTCTGCTCGGTTCACCCGGTCATTGTCGCACCTCGCTCCGACGCCCCCGCCCGGGCCCCTCCCCCGGCGCCCGCCCCGGACGCCCTCCCGGCGGCCCCGCCCGCGGGAGCGGGACCGGGGGCTGTCCGGCGGTCGGCCTAGACTGGGGGCGATGTCTCCCACCGCCCCCGCCGCCGACCCCGCAGCCGCCCCGCCGGTCCCCGTGCTGCACGCCCTGACGGTGCCGCTGTCCGCGCTGGGCGCGGACCCCGCAGCCGCCCCGGACCTGCGGGACCTGCTCGCCGGACCGGAGCTGCTCACCTGGACGGTGGACGGGCGCGGACTCGTGGCCTGGGGCCGGGCCGCCGAGCACACGGTGCGCGGCGCGGACCGGTTCACGGCGGCCCGCGTGTGGTGGGACGACCTGGTCGGCGCGGCCGTGATCGAGGACCGCGTGGGAGTGCCCGGGACCGGGCTGACCGCCTTCGGCGCGTTCACGTTCGCGACCGCCTCCGGCGTGGACTCCGGGCTCGTGGTCCCGGAGCTGCTCGTGGGCCGCCGGGGCGACGTCGCGTGGGCGACCCTCGTGGTGGCCGTGGCCCCCGGGACCCCCTTCGCGCTGGGCGCCGACGACGTCGCGGCCGCCTGGCTGCGCCGGATCGGCTCCGCCCCCGGGCGCCCGCCCGCCGCGAGCGGGCCGCCCGCGGCGCCGGCCGTGGTCCGGCTGTCCTCCGGGACCCTGGGCGAGCACGAGTGGACGGAGGCGGTGCGCGAGGGCGTCGAGCGCATCCGCTCCGGCCGGATGGAGAAGCTGGTCCTGGCCCGGGACGTCGTGGCGCGCACGGACGCCCCGCTCGATGCCGTGGCCGTGGTGCGGGACCTCGCCCGGCGCTACGAGCAGTGCTGGACGTACTGCGTGGGCCTCGGCGGGGACCCCGCGGGCGCGGGCCGACTCATGGGGGCCACCCCCGAGATGCTGGTGCGGGTCCTCGACGGCGTGGCCCACGCCCGGGTCCTCGCCGGCACCCTGGACCGGGACGCCGCGCCCCCGGACGAGGACCCGCACGAGTACGCCGCGCGGGTGCTCGGCGAGTCGGAGAAGCAGCAGCACGAGCACGGGTTCGCGATCGACTCCCTCGAGGCGTCGCTGGCCCCCTACACCGACGCCGTCACGACCTCCCCGGAGCCGTTCATCCTCGAGCTGCCCAACGTGTGGCACCTCGCCTCGGACGTCACCGCCGCGCTGCGCCCGGGCCCGGCCGGGGACCCGCCGTCCTCCCTCGAGCTCGCCGAGGCCCTGCACCCCACCGCCGCGGTGTGCGGGACGCCCACGGCGGTGGCCGCCGCCGCGATCCCGGAGCTGGAGCAGATGGACCGGGGACTCTACGCCGGCCCGGTCGGCTGGCTCGACGCGGCCGGCAACGGGGACTGGGGCATCGCCCTGCGCGGCGCGGTGCAGGAGGACGAGCGCACGGTGCGGCTCTACGCCGGGTGCGGCATCGTGGCCGCCTCCGACCCCGAGTCCGAGCTGGCCGAGACCTGGGCGAAGCTGCGGCCGATGCTCCAGGCCCTGGGGCAGCGGGCCGCCGGGGCCCCGGAGCGCCTCGTGCCCGCCCCGGGCCTGTCCGCCGGCTGAGCCGGAGCCGGGCTCGCACCGTATCCTGGTGCCCGAACACGCGCGGGGCCACCGCCCCGCAGGGCCGGGCCCGCGCCCGGCCCGTCCGCGCCGACGACCACTGCTCCCACCGGAGGAACCCCGCATGCCCCGTCCGACGACCCGCCCGTCCCGCGCGCACGCGCTGGCGGCGCTGTCCGCGATCGCCGCCCTCGCCCTGACCGCCTGCACGTCCGAGAGCCCCTCCGGGGAGGCCGCGGACGGCGGCGGGGAGACCGCGGGGGCCACCGCGTCCTCGGCCGTGGCCCTGGTGGAGCCCGGGTTCCTCACCGTGTGCTCGGAGTCCAACTACCCGCCGTTCGAGATGGAGGAGGGCGGCGAGATGGTCGGTCTCGACATGGACCTCGGCCGGGAGATCGCCGAGGACCTCGGCGTGGAGATGAAGAACGTCACGCTCGCCTTCGAGTCGATCCAGTCCGGCGCGGCCCTCGAGACCGACCAGTGCGACGTCGCGATCTCCGCCCTGTCCATCACCGAGGAGCGGCGGACGGTGATGGACTTCTCCGACCCCTACTACGACAACGAGGTCGGCCTCGTGACCGACGGGGAGGACGGGGTCGACTCCATCGACGCCGCCCGCGAGGAGCAGGTGCGGGTCGGGGTCATGCAGGGCACGGTCGGCGAGACCCAGGCCCGGGAGCTCGGCCTCAACGCCGTCCAGTTCGAGGACGCCACCACGCTGTTCACCGGGCTCAGCACCGGGAGCGTGGACGCGGTGCTCGACGACGTCACGGCGATCGCCCAGCACGCCCAGGACGACCCGGACTTCGTGGTGCAGGAGACCGCCGACCTCGACGACCAGCTCGGCGTGGCCGTGGCGAAGGGCGACGAGGCGATGCTCGGCGCGGTCGACGCCACCCTGGACCGCATCGAGGAGGACGGCACGCTCGAGAAGATCGTCGAGACGTGGATCCCCGTCCAGGAGAACTGACCCGGGGCCGGCGACCCGCACCCGGGACGCCGGCCCCGTCACCGTCCCACCCGTACCACCCAGAACGGACCAACCCATGGCCATGACCATGCACCAGAGAGCACGGCTCTCCCGCGGCGTCCAGTACGCCGTCCTGATCCTCGTCGTCCTCGCCCTCATCGCGGTCGCCGACTGGCCGCTGCTGGTCGAGAAGGTGTTCAACCCGGCCATCGCGGCCCAGCAGTTCCCCGGCATCATCGTGGTCGCGCTGAAGAACACGCTCATCTACACGCTCCTCGGCTTCGTGGTCGGCCTCACCGGCGGTGTGGTGCTCGCGCTCATGAAGCTTTCGTCCGTGGCGCCCTACCGGTGGCTGGCCACGATCTACATCGAGTTCTTCCGCGGCGTGCCCGCCCTGCTGGTCTTCCTCGCCTTCGGCTACGGCATCCCGCTGGCCTTCGGCTTCCGCTTCAACCACTACGTCACGGTGATGATCGCCCTGGGCCTCGTGGCCGCCGCATACATCGCGGAGTCCCTGCGGGCGGGTCTGCAGGCCGTGCCGAAGGGCCAGTACGAGGCCGCGCGCTCCCTGGGCATGTCCCACGCCCGGGCCATGGTCACGATCGTCATCCCACAGGCGCTGCGGATCGTGCTGCCCCCGCTGACCAACGAGGTGATCCTGCTGACCAAGGACTCGTCGCTGGTCTACCTGCTGGGCATGGGCGTGGGCCAGTACGAGCTCACCAAATACGGCCGCGAGGCCATCTCCGGTGCCGGGGCGGGGCTCACGCCGCTGGTGGTGGCGGGTGTCTGCTACCTCATCATCACGGTGCCCCTGGGCATCCTGACCCGCCGCTTCGAGTCCAAGACCGACCGCATGAAGAAGTCCTAGGAGCCTGACTGTGAGCACTGCATCCTCCCCCACTCCCCGGTCCGGGCCCGGCGGCGCCGACGGCCTCGCGGACGCGGCCTCCGTCGTCGTCGAGGGCCTGCACAAGTCCTACGGCTCCCTCGAGGTCCTCAAGGGCATCTCCCTCAGCGTCGGCGCCGGCCAGGTGGTCTGCCTCATCGGCCCCTCCGGCTCCGGCAAGTCCACGCTGCTGCGCTGCGTCAACCTGCTCGAGACCCCCCAGCAGGGGCGGATCACGATCGGCGACTTCGAGGTCACCGACCCCGAGGCCGACGTCGACCGGATGCGCCGGCACGTGGGCATGGTCTTCCAGCAGTTCAACCTCTTCCCGCACCTGAACGTGCTCGAGAACTGCACCGTGGCCCAGCTCAAGGTGCTCAAGCGGGACCGCGCCGAGGCCGAGCGGATCGCCCGCGGCAACCTGGAGCGCGTGGGCCTGGCCGAGAAGGCGGACAACTACCCCGACCAGCTCTCCGGCGGGCAGCAGCAGCGCGTGGCCATCGCCCGGGCCCTGTCGATGGACCCGTCCCTCATGCTCTTCGACGAGCCGACCTCCGCCCTCGACCCCGAGACGGTGGGCGACGTCCTGGCCATCATGCGCAACCTCGCCGCCGAGGGCATGACCATGCTCGTGGTCACCCACGAGATGGAGTTCGCCCGCGACGTCGCCGACAAGGTGGTGTTCATGGACGGCGGGGTGGTCGTCGAGGAGGGCCCCGCCGCCGAGGTGATCCGCCACCCCCGCGAGCCCCGCACCCAGGCGTTCCTCTCCCGCGTGCTCAACCCCACGCAGGTGCAGGCCCCGGAGCAGTGACCCGGCGCGGTCCGGGCCCGTCGTCTGCGGACGACGGGCCCGGACTCATATCCGCAACAGACCCGATCGAGGACATCAATACCTCCGACATGTGAATCACCCCCTGGTGGATCCCTGGGTCTTTGCCTCATATGACCCGGATCACAGCTCTGCCAGGCTGGACGCAGCCAGGGGACGCACCGCCGGTCTCCCCCGCTTCCTGCCTTGTCCACGCGCTGCCCAGAGAGGTCCCGGGGAACATGACCCAACCACACACCATCATCGCGGAGAACCCGCTGCTCGAGCAGAGGACCGCCCGCTTCGTGGCGTTCATCATCTGCCTCGCCCTGCTCTTCGACGGCTACGACCTCGTCATCTACGGCGTGGTCCTGCCGGGCCTGCTCGCCGACCCCACCCAGATCGGGACCCTGGAGCCGGCCGTCGCCGGCCTGGTGGGCTCCTACGCCCTCATCGGCGTGCTCATCGGCTCGCTCGTCTGCGGGGCCATCGGCGACTTCTTCGGCCGCCGCCGGCTGCTGATCACCGGTGTCGCCTGGTTCTCCGTGGGCATGTTCGTCACCGCGCTCACCACCAGCGTGCTGGCCTTCGGCGCGATGCGCTTCCTCACCGGCATCGGCCTCGGCCTCGTGATCGCCACCGCCGGCGCCACCATGGCCGAGTTCGCCCCCGCCGGCCGCCGCCAGTTCTACAACGGCATCGTCTACTCCGGCATCCCCGCCGGCGGCGTCTTCGCCGCCCTCGTGGGCATCGCCTTCCTCGCCGACCTGAGCTGGCGCGGGCTCTTCATGATCGGGGCCCTCCCCCTCCTCCTGCTCGTCCCGCTCATGCTGTGGAAGCTCCCCGAGTCCCCGCGCTGGCTGCTCACCCGCGGCGAGACCGAGCGGGCCGAGGCCGTCGCCCTCCGGACCGGCGTCCCGCTGATCGAGGAGCAGGTCATCCAGACGGTGGGGGCCGCACCGCGCAGGACCGGCTACGCGGCCGTGTTCTCCAGGCAGTTCGCCCTGGCCTCGATCCTGCTGGGCTTCATGTCCTTCTGCGGCCTGCTGCTCACCTACGGACTGAACACCTGGCTCGCCGTCATCATGAACGGCTACGGCCACAGCATCAGCCCGCTCTACTTCGTCCTCGTGCTCAACGGCTCCGCCCTGGTCGGCGGTCTGCTGGCCTCCCGCCTCGCGGACCGCACCGGCCCGCAGCGGATGATCGCCACGACCTTCGCGCTGGCCGCGATCGCCCTGGTCCTGATGACCTTCAGCTTCCCGCTGCCGCTGCTGTTCCTCTTCATCGCCGTGGCCGGCGTGGGCACCATCGGCACCCAGGTCCTGGTCTACGGGTTCCAGTCGAACTACTACACCACCAACGCCCGGGCCGCCGGCGTGGCGTTCTGCGCGAGCATGGGCCGGTTCGGCGGCATCTTCGGCCCGATCATCGGCGGCTGGCTCGCCGCGGCCGGCTTCGGCGGCCCCCAGGCGTTCTACGTCTTCGCCGGCGTGGCCCTGCTCGGTGCGCTGGTCACCCTCGTGGTGCCCCACCAGCGCGGGCTGGAGGAGGCCGAACACCGGGTGGAGGAGCTCGCCGGGCACCCGCAGGCGCCCGCCGAGCAGGAGGCGCCCACCGTGCGCGGCTGACCCCCGCGGCACCGCCTCCGGGCCCCGTCCCCCCTCGCCGGGGGGCGGGGCCCGCCCGCGTCCCCGGCCCCGGGGCGCCGGCCGGCGCAGGGCACCCGGCGCACCTCGAGACCCCTCAGCGGCCGGTGCGGCCTCCCGCACCGTTGTCCGGAGCCGTGTCCTGCGCGGTGTCCTGAGCCATGTCCTGCGCGGCGGCCTCCGCGGCGGCCCGGGCGACGGCGGCCCGGATCCGCGCGTGGAGGTCCCGCAGCCCGCGCCGGTCCACCACGACCTCCAGGACCGAGCGCCCCCGCACGGGCGCGGCGAGCGCCTGCTCGAGCTCGGCGACGCCGGCCGCACGCCGGTGGGCCACGCCGTAGCCGGCGCACAGCGCGTCGAGCCGGGCCTCGTGCGGGGTGCCGAAGAACCGCTCCACGACCGCCCGGTACTCCTCCTGCTCCCCCAGCACGCCGTGCTCCAGGGTCGTGAAGATCCCCCCGCCGCCGTCGTTGAGGACCACGAGCTGGAGGTCGGGCTCGCGCTCGCCCGGGCCCAGCAGCAGGGACGAGACGTCGTGCAGGAACGTCAGGTCGCCCAGGAGGGCGCGGACCGGCCGGTCCCCGCCGAGCGCCGCGCCGGCGGCCGTGGCCACCGTCCCGTCGATCCCGGCGAGCCCCCTGTTGGCGAGCACGAGCGGGGAGGCCGGGCCGGGCCGGGCGGCCAGGTCGAGGTCGCGCACGGGGTTGGAGGAGCCCGCCAGCAGCACGGCCCCGTCCCGCCGGCAGGCCTCCCACACCGCGGCGGCCACGGCCGGGCCCGTGGCCCGGCCCGGCGGCTCGGCGGCGAGCAGCCCGGCGACGGCGCCGTCCGCGGCGGCGCCCGCCTCCCGCCAGGCCTGCGCCCAGCCGGGGGCGCCGCGGCCGGTGAAGGCGGCCGCCTCGGCCCAGCTCGTGAGCACCCGCTCACGGCGCCGCCCGGGCTCGTACCAGGCCACGGGTGCCGGCCGCACGGCTGCGGTGGCGACGCCCTCCCGGGCGAGCAGGGCCCCGACCGGGCGGGAGAGCGTGGGCCGGCCCACGAGCAGGACCCGCTCGATCCGCCGGCCCAGCGGGGAGTCCAGCAGCAGCCGGTAGGCCCCCACGGCGTGCGGGCCGCTCCGCGCGTTCGAGGAGGGCTCCGCGAGCAGCGGCAGCCCGCACGCCTCGGCGAAGCGTGCCGCGTCCGGTCCGGCGCCGTCCCCGGCGACGACGACGGAGCGCGCCGTCCCGGCGTCCGGCGGCGGGACCGCGACCGGGCCGGCCGCCACCGCGGCCGGCCCCGGGTCCGGCCGTGCCCCCGTCCGGGCGGCCAGCAGCCGGGCCCGGGCCGCGAGCACCGGGCCGTCCTCCGGCGCGGGGTGCAGCGGCTCGCGCAGGGCCACGTTGAGGTGGACCGGTCCCGCCGGCCGGGGCCCCTGCGGTCCACGGCCGGCCAGGGCGGCGAGGACCTCCTCGAGCCGGGCGGGCACGTCGTCGTCCGGGAGGAGGTCCACGGCGGCGCGCACGTGGTCGCCGAAGATTCCCGGCTGGCGGGTGGTCTGGTTGGCGCCGGTGCCCCGCAGCTCCGGCGGGCGGTCGGCGGAGAGCACCACGAGGGGCACCTCGGCGTGGTCGGCCTCCAGCACCGCGGGGAGCAGGTTGCCCACGGCCGTGCCCGAGGTGGTGAGCACCCCGGCCGGCCGGCCGGTGGCCCGTGCGATGCCGAGGGCGGTGAACGCCGCGCTCCGCTCGTCCACCCGCACGTGGACCTCGAGGGCCCCGGCGGCCTGGGCGGCCGCCGCGGCGTAGGCCAGCGGCGCGGACCGGGAGCCGGGGGCTACGACGAGGTGCCGCATCCCGGCGGCGACGAGCTCCTCCAGGACGGTGCGGGCGGTGTCGAGAGAGGGTGTGGTCACAGGAGACCAGGGTAGTCCGGGAACGCAGCGGTCCCCGGCCCGCCGCGGGGCGGGCCGGGGACCGGTGGGCTCCGGACGCCTCAGGAGGCGGGGCTCAGTAGGAGCGGGACGCGGTCCTCGCGGCCGCCTTCGTCTCCGCGGTGGCCTTGCCCTTGTAGCCGCGGTAGCGGGGCCCGCGCTCGCCGTTCTTGCGCCGCTTGTGCTGGTTGCGGCCGTGGCCCGGCCGGTCGTGGATCGCACCGGGGAACTCGGTCTCCCCGGCCCGGTCCACGGCGAAGACCTGGGCCACGGACGGCCGCGGCAGCGACCACTCGCCCTCACCCTGGCGGGTCTCCACCACGTAGTCCGGGAAGTAGGAGCGGGGCTCCTCGAAGGAGCCGTCCTCGCCCGGGTGCTGCACGGCCACGTAGACCATGCGCTCGCGGTCGTGGATCACGGGCCCGCAGGTCTCGGCGTCCTGCGGCACGGCGAGGAACTGCTCGACGTTGCCGCGCTCGCGCCCGGACAGTCCCACCTTGAACAGTCCGTCGTTGTAGCCGATGGTCCCCGGGGCGCCGTCCGTGGAGATCCACAGGTTGCCCTCCGAGTCGAAGGCCAGGTTGTCCGGGCAGGAGATCGGGGAGACCTTCTCCACCGGGTAGCCGGAGAAGTAGGTGGAGGCGTTCTTCGCCGGGTCCCCGGCGACGAGGAGGATGTTCCAGCCGAACTCGGTGGCGTCGGCACGGTGGTGACGCTCCGTGATCTCGATGACGTGCCCGTCGCGGTTCTGGGTGCGCGGGTTGGCCTCGTCCGGGCTGGCCTTGCCCGGGGTGCCGCGGTCGGTGTTGTTGGTCAGCGCCACGTAGACCTTGCCGGTGTGCGGGGAGGGCTCGACGTCCTCGGGGCGGTCCATCTTGGTGGCGCCGACCTGGTCCGCTGCCAGGCGGGTGAACACCAGGACCTCCTCCACGGACATGCCGGCCACGGCCGACTCCCCGTCCACCACCAGGGGCAGCCACTCGCCGGAGCCGTCGAACGCGCCGTCGGAGGGCAGCCGGCCGGAGCCGTCGATCTCGGCCGCGGTGTCCCCGGTGAACTTCGCGACGTACAGGTTGCCCTCGGAGAGCAGCGTCATGTTGTGGGCGCGGTCGCCCTCGACGTACTTCTGGGCGGAGACGAACTTGTAGAGGTAGTCGAAGCGCTCGTCGTCGCCGGAGTAGGCCACCACGGTGCCGTCCTCGGCCACGCGCACGTTGGCGCCCTCGTGCTTGAAGCGGCCCAGTGCGGTGTGCTTGACCGGGGTCGAGGCGGGGTCCTGGGGGTCGAGCTCCACGACCCAGCCGAACCGGTTCGGCTCGTTCTCGTAGCCCGGCAGGGTCGAGTCGAAGCGGGGGTCCACCTCGTGCCAGCGCCGGCTCGGGGCCTCGGCGGCGATCCCGTAGCGCTTCTGCTCGGCGGAGCCGTTGCCCTTGAAGTACTGGTTGAAGTTCTCCTCGCCGGACAGGACGGTGCCCCACGGGGTGGTGCCGCCGGCGCAGTTGTTCTGCGTGCCGAGGACCACGGTGCCGGTCGGGTCGTCCTGCGTCCTCAGCAGCGCGGAGCCGGCGGCCGGGCCGTCCACGGCGAAGGGCGTGCTCAGGGTGATGCGCCGGTTGCGGGCTCCGCCGCGGACGTAGGTCCAGGGCCGGCCGGGGCCGGTGCGGGCGATCTCCACGACGGACATGCCGTGGGCGGCCATGGCCACCCGGGCCACCCGCTGGAGGTCGTCCTGCTGCTCGGCGGGGAACATGAGGTTCTCGTTGGTGTACTCGTGGTTGTTCACGAGCACTCCGCTGCGCCCGCCGCGGTCCTGGAGGATGTCCAGGTAGTCGCTGTTGTAGCCGAACTGGGCCGCCTGGGACTCCGGGGTCTGCCGGAGGGGGTCGAACTCCGGGGAGTCCTCGAACAGGGGGTCGCCCCAGCGGATGATCGGGGACCAGTCGAAGCCCTCGGGGACCGTGAGGTCGTCCACGGTGTTCGGCACGGGGGCGATGGGCGCGAAGGACAGCCCGGAGCGTCCGCGGCCGTGGGCCTGGGCGGCCTCCGGGGTGGCGCCGACGACGCCGACGGTCACGGCCGCCGCGGCGCCCAGGCCCAGGGCGGAGCGGCGGGACAGCGCCGCGCTCGCGATGTCGCGGAAGTAGCCGTTGCCGGAGGTGTTGCACTCCGGTCCGGCGCAGGCGCTGCCGCACTTGAGCTGGCACGTGACGGGGCTGCGCTTGCCGCGCGTGTGGCCGAGCAGGGGCAGGACGGTGCGCTTGGCGGTGTCGGTCATGGCTCTCCCAGGGGACGGGGCCCGCGGCGGACCGCGGTCGGGGAACGGGTGCTCCGCCACTGCACCACCGCCCGGTGAGGCCCCGGGGGCGGCCGTGCGAACCGCAGGTGAACGGGCAGTGACCGGCCGGGGACCCATCCGCCCCTGATCAGCGGGTCCGTCCCGGGCCGAGTTCACTCAAAGAAACAATGCGCCGGCGGATTCCGCGGCCGTCCCGGTTCTGGGATGCTCGAGGCGTCAGGCCGTCCCATCCGTTCAGCGCCCCGGACCGTGACCGGGAACGTCCGGAAGACCCCCCTCCTTCTGCTCGATCCGCCCACGGGCCGTGCCGCCGCGGCGGCGGAGCCGGCCGGGACACCGGCGGAGGAGGCGCGCGATGCACACCGAACCAGAGGGGGGACTGCTGTCCCCGCGGGAGCACGGGGGGAACGTTCCGCACGAGCACGGCGCGCACGGGTACCGGCGTGCGGCCGTGGACTGCCTGAGCATCCACCGCGCGTGGGACCTCCACCCGGGGGACTGCCTGCACGGACGGATCATCGCCTCCGTCCGCGGGGTGGTGGGGCTCGCCTGCAGCCCCGTGGCGGTCTTCTCCTTCACGGGCGACGACCCCGAGCACACGGCCCAGACCCGGATCGGCGCCGCCCACCCCGACATGGAGCTCGGCTGCGACGACGTGTGGCGCGCCGCTCGGGCCTGGGTCCGGGGCCACGGGCTGCACGAGGGCGAGCCGGTGGACCTGGACCGGCTCCGGGCCGAGGTCCTGGGGGTCGCGGCTCAGGGGTGAGGCGCGACCCCGGCCAGGGCGTGCATGCGGCGCAGCCGCTCCAGCCACCACCGGCGCCGGTCGGCGGGCACGGCGTGGCGCGCCAGCAGCTCGGGGTCCGGGACCGCGTCCCGCAGCTCGAGCATCCCGCCCACCGGCCGCAGCGGCTCCCGCAGGACGTCCGCCCGCATGAGGGACACCGTCCCGAGCCCGCAGGCGTACGGGAGCTCGGGCAGGGCGGCGGCGAGCGCGAGACCCGCCCGGATGCCCACGGAGGTGTCCAGGGCGGAGCTGACCACCGCCGGCAGGCCGGCCTGGGCGACCACGTCCAGGGCGCGGCGCACCCCGCCCAGCGGGGCCGCCTTGACCACGAGCAGGTCGGCGGCGCCCGCCCGGGCCACCGCCAGGGGGTCGTCCTCCTTGCGCACGGACTCGTCCGCGGCCACCAGCACCGCCACGCCCCGGTCGGCGAGGCCCTCCCGGACGGCGGCGAGGCCCTCGATCGTGGGCACGGGCTGCTCCGCGTACGCGAGCCCGTGCCGCCCGAGCCGTTCCAGGGCCGCGAGGGCCGTGGGCACGTCCCACCCGCCGTTGGCGTCCACCCGCAGCTCGGCCTCCGGCAGCAGGGCCCGCACGGCCGCGACCCGGGCGTCGTCGTCCCCCGGCCCCTGGCCGCGCTCGGCGACCTTGATCTTCACGGCACGCACCCCGCCCCCAAAACCGGCGAGGACCTCCCGGACCCGGGCCGCCGGCACGGCGGGCACGGTCGCGTTGACGGGGATGCGCGTGCGCCGGGGCGCCGGGAAGCCGTGCCACGCGGCGTCGACCGCGGCGCGGAGCCAGGCGCCCGCCTCGGCGTCCCCGTACTCGGGGAACGGGCCGAACTCCCCCCACCCCGCCGGGCCGCGCAGGAGCACCGACTCGCGCACGTCGACGCCGCGGAAGCGCACCCGCATCGGCAGGGCGACGACGTGCGCGTGCGCGAGCAGGTCGTCGAGCGGGGGCAGGACCACGGCGGGGAGCATGCTCCCCAGCCTAGGCGGCGCCTCTCAGCCCGCTCCGATCCGTGCGTGGAATGATGAGGGCTCCGCGGGTGCCCGCACGGCCGCGGCCGTGCCCGCGCCCCGACGATCCGCACCACCGCCCAGGAGCTCGATGACCACGATCGCCCGCCGCCCCGCACCCACCGTCCTGCAGGTCCTGGGCCACCTGCTCGGCGCCGCCGCCCTGTGGGCGTCGGCCGCGCTGGTCGGGGTCGTGGCCCTCACCACCGCGACCGGGCAGTGGCTCGACGAGCTGGCCCTGCGCCAGGCGAGCGGCGCCTTCCCCGACCTCTCCGACCGCGCCGCCCAGCTGCTCGACTCGGTCCCGTGGGTGGTGGGCGCCGTCTCCGCCCTGTGCCTCGCGGTCCTGGCCGTGCGCTCCCGGCGCCTCGCCCCGGCGGTGGTCGGGGCGGCGGTGGTCGTGCTCTCCAACCTCACGGTCCAGCTGCTCAAGCGGGTGCTGCTGGAGAAGCCGGACCTCGGGATCCAGGAGGTCGCCGTCAACTCCTTCCCGTCCGGGCACACGGCCGCCGCGGCCGCCGCCGTGGCGGTGGTGCTGCTCGCGGCCCCCGCCCCCTCCCGGCCGGTGGTCGGGCTGCTGGGGGCGGCCGCCACAACCGCGACCGGGGTGGCCACGCTGCTGAACGGCTGGCACCGGCCCTCGGACGTCGTGGCGTCCCTGCTGGTCGTGGCGGGCTGGGCCGCCCTGGGCGGGCTCGTGCTGCGCCTGACCGGGCCCGTGGAGCGACCCGCGCCCGGCGGGGGCCTGACCGCCCTGCTGGCCGCCTCCGGCGCGGGGGCCCTGCTGGTCGGCCTGCTGCCGCTGTGGGCGGCCCTGCGCGTGCCGGGCGGGGGCTGGGCTGCGGTCGCGGCGTGCGCGGCGATCCTCGGGGTCAGTCTCCTGGCGGCAGCGGCGCTGACAGCGCTGCAAGCTCCTCGGTCGCGGCGTCCTCGGCCCTGATCCGCTCGAGCCGGTCCAGGAGGATCCGCGCCGCCCCCGGGTTGTAGGGCAGGCGGAACATCGAGGCCGTCACGGGCCGCATGCCGTCCGGCTGCGCCGCGGCGGCCTCGCTCGCGTCCACCCGCTCGATCGCGGTGCGCATGAGCCGGGCCTGCTGGAGCACGAAGCCGCGCTCCACCGGGTTGCCGTGGCCGGGGACGAAGACCTGGTACCGGTCGAGGGCGGCCAGGCTCTCGAGGGCCGTGGCCCAGCCCCGCGGGTAGGAGTCGTCGAAGCTGGGGTCGGCGCCCTGCTCCACGAGGTCCCCGGTGAACACGACGTCGTCGACGCCCACGCAGAGGTCGTTGTCGGTGTGGCCCGGGCCGAAGGAGAAGAGCACCGCCGCCCGCTCCCCCAGGTCCACCCGGGTCAGGGCGGGGCGCCGGCCCGTGCCCGGCAGGTGCCGGTTGGGCACGACGAGACGGGTGTCCGGCCCCTCGGCGGCGGCCATCTCGGGCTCGTGGGTGCCCACGAAGGAGCGCTGGAAGTCGCCGTGCGCCTGGATCGCCGCCGCGCAGCCGCGGTGCGCCCAGAAGTCCTCGGCCCCGGCGCGCTGGAACACGGCGTTGCCCAGGAAGTGGTCGTAGTGGGCGTGGGTGTTCACCACCGTCAGCGGCAGGCCCGTGAGCGAGCGGACGGCCTCGAGGATCTCGCGGGCCTGGCGCGGGCCCGCGCCCGTGTCGATCACGAGGGCGCGACGGGACCCGAGCACGACCCCGGAGTTCAGCCTCCAGTTGTCCGTGCTCACGGCGAAGACGCCGTCGCGGATTTCGTTGATGCGCGCCACCCGACCAGGGTACCGACCGCCGCTGGCTATCCTGGCAACCATGACCGCTCCGTCCTCGGGCCGTGCGGCCGGAGGCGCCGGCCGCTATGCTCCGTCCCCCTCGGGGGACCTCCACCTCGGCAACCTCCGCACGGCGCTGCTCGCGTGGGCCCTCGCGCGCTCCACGGGCCGGGGCTTCGTCCTGCGCGTCGAGGACATCGACCGGGTGCGGCCGGGGGCGGCCGAGCGGCAGCTCGCGGACCTCGCCCGGCTGGGCCTCGACTGGGACGGCCCGCCGCTGCTGCAGTCCTCGCGGGAGGCCGAGCACCGGGCCGTGGTGGAGCGTCTCACCGCGGCGGGGCGCACCTACGAGTGCTACTGCACGCGCCGGGAGGTGCAGGCGGCCGCGAGCGCGCCGCACGGGGCCCCGGGCGCCTATCCGGGCACGTGCCGGGACCTCGGCGACGCCGAGCGGGCGCGGCGCCGCCGGGAGCGGCCCCCGGCGGTGCGGCTGCGCGCGGACGTGCGCTCCCGCACGGTCGTGGACCGCTGGGCCGGGGCGTTCACGGGGCTCGTCGACGACTTCGTGCTGCTGCGCAACGACGGCCGCCCCGCCTACAACCTCGCGGTGGTCCTCGACGACGCCCACCAGGGCGTGGACCAGGTGGTCCGGGGCGACGACCTGCTGCCCTCGACCCCCCGGCAGGCGTACCTGGCCTCGGTGCTCGGTCTGGACGAGCCGGAGTGGGTGCACGTGCCGCTCGTGCTCAACGCGCACGGGCAGCGCCTCGCCAAGCGGGACGGCGCCGTGACCCTCGCCGAGCTCGCCGCGGCGGGGCACGGCGCCGAGGAGGTGCTGGGCTGGATGGCCGCGTCGCTGGGCCTCCCCGGCCCGGTCCGGTCGGCGCAGGACGTCCTCGCCGTGTTCGACGAGGACGTCCTGCCCCGGGCGCCCTGGGTAGTGGACCCCGCCCGGTGGGCCGCTCAGGCGCGCGAGGACGCGGAGGTGCCGGCCTCCTCCGGGGCGTGCGGGTCCTCGGGCTCGGCCAGGAACCGCTCGTAGGCGGGGGTGGTCAGGAACGCGGGGTAGTCGTCGCCCAGGGCCACCTCCTCGAAGATGGCGCGGGCGTCGTCGAAGCGGTCGCCGTCGGCGCGCTCGATCCTCGCGAACTCCTCCTCCAGCAGCTCCTGCACCCAGTCCCGGGTGATCTCCTCGCCCTCGTCCGTGATGGCGCGGGTGTTCACCCACTGCCAGATCTGGGAGCGGGAGATCTCCGCGGTCGCGGCGTCCTCCATCAGGTTGTGGATGCCCACGGCGCCGTTGCCGCGCAGCCACGCCTCGATGTAGCGGATCCCCACCTCCACGTTGTTGCGGATCCCCACCTCGGTGATCCTCCCCTCGGCCGAGGCGATGTCGATGAGCGCCTTGTCGTCGGGCACCACGTCCTCGCGGAGCCGGTCCAGCTGGTTCGGGCGGTCGCCGAGCACCGCGTCGAAGACCTCGCGGCACACGGGGACCAGGTCAGGGTGGGCCACCCAGGACCCGTCGAACCCGTCCTCGGCCTCGCGGGTCTTGTCGGCCTGCACCTTCTCGATCGCGGTGCGGTTGACCTCCTCGTCCCGGCGGGAGGGGATGAACGCGGCCATCCCGCCGATGGCCATCGCCCCGCGGCGGTGGCAGGCCCGCACGAGCTGCTCGGTGTAGGCCCGCATGAACGGCTGCGTCATGGTCACCGCGTTGCGGTCCGGGAGGATGAAGCGGGGCCCGCGGGTCCGGAAGTTCTTGATGATGGAGAAGATGTAGTCCCAGCGGCCGGCGTTGAGCCCCGCGGCGTGCTCCCCGAGCTCGTGGAGGATCTCCTCCATCTCGAAGGCCGCGGTGATCGTCTCGATCAGCACGGTGGCGCGGATGGTGCCGCGGTCCGTCCCCAGCATGGACTCCGCCCGGCTGAAGATGTCGTGCCACAGCCGCGCCTCCTGGTGGGACTCGGTCTTGGGCAGGTAGAAGTAGGGGCCCAGGCCGAGCTTCTTGAGCCGGCGCGCGTTGTGGAAGAAGTACAGGCCGAAGTCCACGATGGCGCCCGCGATGGGCTCGTCCCGCACGGACAGGTGCCTCTCCTCGAAGTGCCACCCGCGGGGCCGCACCACGATGGTCGGGTTGGCCCGGGCGTCCCTGTTCTTCAGCGCGTACTTCTTGCCGTCCGGGTTGGTGAACTCGATGGTCCCCTCGAGCGCGTCGATGAGGTTGAGCTGGTTGGTGACCACGTTCGTCCAGTGCGGGGTGTTGGCGTCCTCCATGTCCGCGAGCCACACCTTCGCCCCGGAGTTGAGGGCGTTGATGGTCATCTTCCGCTCGGTGGGACCGGTGATCTCCACGCGGCGGTCCTCGAGCCCGGGCGGGGGCGGGGGCACGCGCCAGGAGTCGTCCTCGCGGATCCTCCGCGTCTCGGGCAGGAACGTGGGGTCGGTGCCGCGGGCGATCGCCTTGCGCCGCTCCTCGCGGGCGGCCAGCAGCTCGCGCCGGCGGGGCTCGAACTCGCGGTGCAGCGCCGCGAGGAAGCCGAGCGCGTCGGGGGTGAGCACACTGTTCTGCCGGGGCACGTGGTGACCGGTGAGGGTCACGCCGTTGATCGTCACGGGGTTGCTGGTCATGGTCATCATGGCTGGGTCCTCGCCTGAAGAGTGTCCTGGGGAGTTCGGGTGGGGCGGCCCCGGAGGGCGCCGGAGCGGGTCGTCGTCGGATGCGGCGCGGCCGGGGACCCTGTCGGGCCCCCGGCCGGTCACGGCCGTTCGGCTCAGGGCCGTTCGGCTCAGAACTGGGCGGTCTCGGTGGACCCGGCCAGCGCCGTGGTGGAGGACTGCGGGTTGAGGACGGTGGAGACCAGGTCGAAGTAGCCGGTGCCGACCTCGCGCTGGTGGCGGGTGGCGGTGTAGCCGCGCTCCTCGGCCGCGAACTCCCGCTCCTGCAGCTCCACGTAGGCCGTCATCTGGTTGCGGGCGTAGCCGTGGGCGAGGTCGAACATCGAGTAGTTCAGGGCGTGGAAGCCGGCCAGGGTGATGAACTGGAACTTGAAGCCCATCGCGCCCAGCTCGCGCTGGAACTTGGCGATCGTGGCGTCGTCCAGGTGCTTCTTCCAGTTGAAGGACGGCGAGCAGTTGTAGGCGAGCATCTGGTCGGGGTGCTCCGCGTGGATGCCGTCGGCGAACTTCTTGGCCAGCTCGAGGTCCGGGGTGCCCGTCTCCATCCACAGCAGGTCGGCATACGGGGCGTACGCGTTGCCGCGGGCGATGCAGGCTTCGAGGCCGTTGCGGACCTTGTAGTAGCCCTCCGCGGTGCGCTCGCCGGTGACGAACGGCTTGTCGCGGTCGTCCACGTCCGAGGTGATCAGGGTGGCCGCCTCCGCGTCGGTGCGGGCGATGATCAGCGAGGGGACGTCGGCGACGTCGGCCGCGAGCCGGGCCGCGCTCAGGGTGCGGACGTGCTGCTGGGTGGGGATGAGCACCTTGCCGCCCAGGTGGCCGCACTTCTTCTCGGAGGCCAGCTGGTCCTCCCAGTGCACGCCGGCCGCGCCGGCGGCGATCATGGACTTCATGAGCTCGTAGGCGTTGAGCGGGCCGCCGAAGCCGGCCTCGGCGTCGGCCACGATCGGGACCAGCCAGTCCTCGACCGTGCTCGTGCCCTCGGAGTGCTCGATCTGGTCGGCGCGCATCAGTGCGTTGTTGATCCGCCGCACGACCGCCGGGACGGAGTTCGCGGGGTAGATCGACTGGTCGGGGTAGGTCTGGCCCGCGAGGTTCGCGTCGCCGGCGACCTGCCAGCCGGAGAGGTAGATGGCCTTGAGACCGGCCTTGACCTGCTGGACCGCCTGGTTGCCGGTCAGGGCGCCCAGGGAGTTCACGAAGTCCTCGGTGTGCAGCTTCTCCCACAGCTGCTCCGCGCCGCGGCGGGCCAGGGTCATCTCCTCCTGCACCGTGCCGCGCAGGCGGACGACCTCCTCCGCCGTGTAGTCGCGGGTGATCTGCGCCCAGCGGGGATCGGCGTCCCACTCCTGGCGGATCTCGTCGGCGGTCTTGGGGGCGTTGGGGTAGGACATGTCGGCTCCTCGTTGAGTGGTCCGAGAACGGGTGCTTCGGCTTCGGGGTCACCGGGAAGTTCACTCCTCCGTGGTGACACATCCCACTTTGCCCCAGTTCAACCCGGATCAACCCCACATTTCTCGTCGAACTTTCGCCGTTATTCGTCTATCGTGAAGAAATGACGACCAGCGCTTGGGGCACCGAGGAACCGACGACGGCGGAGCCGGCCGGCAGCACCGACCTGATCGGTCTCGGCCGGCGCATCCGCTCGCTGCGCAAGGACCGCGGCATGACGCTCGCGGAGCTCGCCGACCGGGCGGGCACCGCCACCTCGCAGCTGTCCGTGATCGAGAACGGGCGCCGCGAGCCCCGGCTCAGCCTGCTGCGGCGCCTCGCCGAGGTCCTGGGCACGAGCGTGGACGCCCTGCTCGGGGCCGAGCCCGGCACCCGGCGGGAGGCGCTCGAGATCCAGCTCGAGCGCGCCCAGCGCTCCCCGTTCTACGAGCAGCTGGGGCTGCCGACCGTCCGGGTCAGCTCCGCGCTGTCCACCGAGGTGCTCGAGGCGCTCGTGGCCCTGCAGGAGCGGCTGGCCGAGGCCCTCGAGAAGAACTCGGCCACCCCGGAGGAGGCCCGCCGGGCCAACGTGCAGCTGCGCCGGCTCATGCGGGCGCAGGACAACTACTTCCCGGACCTGGAGCAGGCCGCCAAGGAGCTGCTGACCCTGGGCGGCTACTCCTCGGGTCCCGTGTCCAACTCCGTGATCTCCGAGATGGTGGGCAGGCTCGGCTACAGCATCCACCACGTCACCGACCTCCCGCACTCGACCCGCTCGGTGACCGACCTGCTCAACCGGCGGATCTACCTGGTGCAGAGCCCCCGGGCGGACCACGACCCCCGCGCGGTGCTGCTCCAGGCCGTGGGGCACCAGGTGCTGGGCCACGAGCCGCCCAAGGACTACGCCGAGTTCCTCGCCCAGCGCGTGCAGACCAACTACTTCGCCGCCGCGGTGATGCTCCCGGAGGACAAGACCGTCCCGTTCCTGCTCGAGGCGAAGAAGGACCGGGACCTCTTCCTGGAGGACCTCAAGGACCGCTTCGCCGTCTCCCACGAGACGGCGGGCCACCGCTTCACGAACCTGGCCACCCGGCACCTGGGGATCCGCACCCACTTCCACAAGGTGCACTCGTCCGGGGTGATCCACAAGGCCTACGAGAACAACGGGCTGGCGTTCCCGACGGACCACACCGGGGCGATCGAGGGCCAGATCTCCTGCCGCAAGTGGTCCGGGCGCACCGTCTTCGACCAGCCCAACCAGTTCACGGCGTTCGCCCAGTACACGGACACCCCCTCCGGCACGTACTGGTGCTCCACGCGCACGGAGCTCTCGAGCCAGGGCGCGTTCTCCATCGGCGTGGGCGTCGCGTTCACCGACGCCCGCTGGTTCCGCGGCCGCGACACCCCGCACCGCACGGTGTCGACCTGCCCGGACCCCTCGTGCTGCCGGCGCCCGCCCGAGGAGCTCAGCCGGGTGTGGGCGGGCCACGCCTGGCCCAACACCCGGGCCCACTCGCACGTGCTCGCCGCCCTCCCGGAGGGGGCCTTCCCCGGCGTCGACGAGCGGGAGGTCTACGAGTTCCTGCAGGCGCACGACGACGCCTGAGCCGGCCCCGCGGGCCGCCGGCGCGGTCTCCCCGCACCCCCGGGACCGCCTCCCTATACCCGTAGTGGCTGGCCACTGCCCGGGAGCGGGCGTAAAGTTCTGTGGGACCTCTGCTCCACCCACCCCCCTGGACGCTGCGCTCCACCGGGCCGGCTCCGGGCGGAAAGGACACCATGCCCCAAGAGATAGCCCAGACGATCGCGATCGTCATCTACTTCGCCGCCATGATCGGGATCGGCCTCTACGCCAACAGCAGGACGAAGAACCTCGACGACTACATGCTCGGCGGGCGCAACCTCAAGCCCGGGACCGCCGCCCTCAGCGCCGGTGCCTCCGACATGTCCGGCTGGCTGCTGCTCGGTCTGCCCGGCGCGGTGTTCCTCTCCGGTCTGGTCGAGGCGTGGATCGCCGTCGGCCTGATCGTCGGCGCGTGGGTCAACTGGAAGTTCATCGCGCCCCGGCTGCGCTCCTACACCGAGGTCTCGCACAACTCGATCACGATCCCGTCCTTCCTGGACAACCGGCTCAAGGGCGGCAGCAGGCTGCTGCGCATCGTCTCCGGGCTCATCATCCTGGTGTTCTTCACGTTCTACGTCTCCTCCGGCATGGTGGCCGGCGGGCTGTTCTTCCAGTCGTCCTTCGGCTCGACGTACCACGCCGGGCTGCTCCTCGTCGTCGGCGTCACCATCGCCTACACGCTCTTCGGCGGCTTCCTCGGTGCGACCTACACGGACGTGGCCCAGGGCCTCCTGATGTTCGCGGCCCTGCTCCTCGTCCCCGTCGTGGGCGTGATCAACGTGGGCGGCTTCGGCCAGATGGCGGAGAACATCCGCGCCGTCCAGCCCGACGCCCTCTCCATGGTGTCCGGGGCCACGGCCATCGGCGTCATCTCGGCCCTGGCGTGGGGCCTCGGCTACTTCGGCCAGCCGCACATCATCGTCCGCTTCATGGCCATGCGCTCCCCCGCCGACGCCAAGACCGGCCGCCGGATCGGCCTGACCTGGATGGTGCTCAGCGTCATCGGGGCGATCGCCACCGCCCTGGTCGGCGTCGCCTACTACGGCAACCGCCCGGACGAGAGCCCGACCGACCCGGAGTCCGTGTTCCTGGACCTCGCGCAGGTCTTCTTCCACCCCGTGATCGCCGGCTTCGTGCTGGCGGCCGTGCTCGCGGCGATCATGTCCACGGTCTCCTCCCAGCTCATCGTCTCCTCCTCCGCCCTGGTGGAGGACCTGTACAAGCTGACGGTCAAGGAGTCCCCCTCCGAGCGCAAGCAGGTGTGGATGGGCCGCGCGGGCGTGGCCCTCGTCGCCCTCGTCGCCACGTTCCTGGCCTGGGAGCAGAACAACACGATCCTCGGCCTCGTGGCGTTCGCGTGGGCCGGCTTCGGCGCCTCGTTCGGCCCGATCGTGATCCTGTCCCTGTTCTGGCGCAAGCTCACGAACCTGGGCGCGATCACCGGAATGCTCCTGGGCGCGGTCACCGTGTTCGCGTGGACCGTGACCCCGTGGGCCGACCTCTACGAGATCATCCCCGGCTTCCTCGTGAGCCTCGTCTCCGCCGTGCTGGTCTCGAAGGCCACCTATCGGCGCGACGAGGAGATCGAGCGCGAGTTCGACGACGCCGTGCGCCTCGCCCACGCGGCGGAGGACGAGATGGCCGCCCGCTGACCTCTCGCACCGCTCCGCCGGGGCCCGTTCCGCACGCCGGAACGGGCCCCGGCGCCGTCCGGGGTCAGTACCCGATCGAGGCCAGGGTGGCCCGGATCGCCTCGGCGGAGCGGTGCAGCATGGCCAGCTCCTGCTCGTCCATGGGCACGGCCAGCCGCTCGACGACGCCCCGCCGCGCGACGATCGACGGCACGGACAGGGCGACCCCGCTGATCCCCCGGTAGTCGTCGAGGACCGTGGAGACGGGCAGCACGGCGTGCTCGTCCCGCAGCACGGCCTCCGCCACGCGCGCCCCGGCCAGGCCGATCGCGTAGTTGGTGGCGCCCTTGCCCTGGATCACCGTGTACGCCGCGTTGATCGTCCGGTGCGTGATCTCGTCCAGCCGCTCGTCGGTGAAGGGCCGCCGCCCCTCGACGGTCCAGTCCCGCAGCGGGATCTGCCCGATGTTCGCGTTCGACCACAGGGGGAACTCGGTGTCCCCGTGCTCGCCGACGATCGTGGCGTGCACGCTCGTGGTGGACACCCCGCCCTCCTCGGCCAGCAGCCACCGCAGCCGGGACGTGTCCAGCACGGTCCCGGAGGACATCACCCGCTCCGTGGGCAGGCCGGTGAGCTTCTGCGCGATGACCGTGAGCACGTCGCACGGATTGGTCACCAGCACGTACACGGCCTCGGGCGCCTGCTCCACCAGCCGCGGCATCAGCTGCTCTAGGATCGCGGCGTTGGCGCCCGCCAGCTCCATCCGGGTCTGGCCGGGCCGCTGCTTGGCCCCGGCGGTCACGAAGACGACGTCCGAGCCCGCCAGCACGGCGACGTCGTCGGAGCCGGTCACCCGGGAGCTGGGGGTGAACATGGCCCCGTGGGCGAGGTCCAGGCCCTCGGCGCGGACCCGGTCCCCGGCGAGGTCGTAGAGGGCCACCTCCTGGGCGACGCCCTTGATGAGGACCGCGTAGGCCAGGGACGAGCCGACGGAGCCGGCGCCGACCACGCCGATCTTGGTTCTCGCGGTAGTGGTGGGCACGGTCTCGGGCACGGGGAACTCCTCGGTGGTCCGGTGGTCCGCGGCTGCGGACGGTGTGCTCCCATCCTGGGCCAGCGGCGCGGGCCGCGGAAGGGCCCGGGCCACCGTGTCGCGGCTCAGCCGGCGGTGGACGCGGAGGCCGCGGCCAGGAAGTCCCGCATGATGGGTCCGCCGGTGACCGAGCCCAGGCCGCCGTCCTCCACGAAGACCGCCACGGCGAGGTCCTCGTGCTCGGCGATCACCCACGAGTGGGTCCGGGGCGGGTCCTCGTCGCCGAACTCGGCCGTGCCGGTCTTGCCGATCGCGGTGTCCGGCTCGAGCCCCTGCAGCACGCCCAGGTGCCCGGACGAGACGACGGCCCGCATCATGGTGCGCAGCTGCTCCGCCTCCTCAGCGGTCAGGGGCTCCTCCGGTCCGGGCCGGGTCGCGGCGTCCTCGTCGAGCAGTCCCTCGGTGCTGACCAGCCGGGGGGTGACGAGCTCTCCGGCGGCGACCGAGGCGGTGAGCCCGGCCATGCTCAGCGGGGACACGAGCGTGCGGCCCTGCCCGAACATCGCGGCGGCGTGCTGGGCCGGCGGCTCCTCCCGCGGGACCTCACCCCAGAACGCGGGCACGGACAGCTCCGCGGGCACCCCGATCCCGAGCGCGGCCGCGGCCTCGGCCAGCTCCGCCTGGTCGATCCGGTCGTGCTGGTCCACGAAGGTGGTGTTGCAGGAGTGGGCGAGCGCCTCGGTGAGGGTGATCGAGCCGGTGAACTCGGCCGGATAGGACTCGACGTTGTCGACCCGCACGCCCGCGGCGGTCGTGGACGGCGGGCACTGCACGACCGTCCCGGGGGTGTCGCCCTGCCGGAGCATCCCGAGGGCCGTGACCACCTTGAAGGTGGAGCCGGGCGCGTACCGGCCCAGCAGCGCGGTGGAGTAGCCCTCGGAGCCCGGCCCGTTGGCCGAGGCGACGAGCTCGCCCGTGGAGGGCCGGACGGCCACGACCGCCGAGGGGGACTCGATCCCGGCCAGCAGCTCACCGGCGGTGGCCTGGAGCCCGCGGTCCAGGGTCACCGCGACCGGCTCGCCGGCCTCCGCCGGGACCTCGAACAGCGGCTCGCCGGCCGCGGGCTCGCCCCCGATCTCCTCGACGACGACGCCGGGCGTGCCGCGCAGCCGGTCGTCGAAGCGCTCCTGCACTCCCCCGCGGCCGATCGCCGTCCCGGGGGCGAGCTCCCCGCCGGAGTCCGCCACGTCCTCGGCCGTCGCCTCGGCCACCCCGCCCAGCAGGTCGGCGGCGAAGCCGCGGGAGGGCGCCAGCGGCAGCTCGTCCTCGACCACGAGCAGGCCCGGGACCGCCTCCATCTCCGCCGCGTCCAGCTCCCGGAAATCCTCCAGCCGCAGCGGGACGGCCTCGACGAACGCCTCGGGCCCGGCCTGTCCGACGGCCTCGGCGTAGGCGTCGGCGTCGATGCCCACGGCCTCGGCGAGCCGGCGGGCCGCTTCCTCGGGGTCCGCCCCGTCGAGCCGCGACCGGTCGATGCCCACCCGCCGGATCGGGCGCTCCGTCACCAGCGTCTCACCGTCCGCCCCGAGGATGTCCCCGCGGTCCGCGGCCACCGTCCGGGCGCGCAGGGCCTCCCCCGCCGCCAGGCCCGGGTGCACCACGGCCGGGGACCACTCGGCGGCCCAGTCGCCGGACCCGGTCCGGACCAGCGGGAGGACCGAGTCGTACGCCCAGTCCTGCGCCACGCCCGGGAGGTCCCACGACCAGGACAGGGTGGCCTCGCGGCGGTCCTCCTGTCCGGTGTCCTCGACCGCGGAGACCTCGACGGCCGGGGCGGCCTCCCCGAGCGGCGCGGTGATCCGCTCGTACTGCTCCTGGGCGGAGGGACCCTCGACGTCGCCGAAGGACAGCTCCTGGACGCTGCCCGCGCCCAGGGCCGCGGCGACCCGGTCGGCGGTCTCCCGCCCGCCGTCGGGGGCGAGCGCCGAGCAGCCGGTGGCGAGGAGGGCCGCGGAGAGGGCGACCGGGAGGGCCGCCCTCGGCCGCCGGGGGCGGGGCCGGGACGCCGGGGGCTGCGGGGCGGGGCGGGGAGTCTGCACGGTGTCGAATCTAGTCCGTCCCGCCCCGGACGGGACAGGCCGGGGCGGAGGGATCCGGACACGGAAGAACCGGTGGGCGCCGTGTCTGCACGGCGCCCACCGGTCCGTCGGACGCGCGGGGAGGGGGTGCGCTCCCGCGCGGGGGCGGGGCCGGGTGCCGGCCCCTCACCACCGGATCAGCAGTGGTACGTGTCGGTCGGCGCCTCGAAGTGGACGTCGTAGCCCTCGGGGATGCTCAGGCCGAAGGCGCCGGCCAGGCCCAGGATCTTCTTGGCGCGGGCGAGGCGCGGCAGGTCGGAGCCGTTGCGGATCTCCCCGCCGTCGGCGTCGAACTCCTGGAGGAACTCGGTGGCCCAGGACAGCTCGGACAGGGACGGGCTCAGGCCCTCGTTGACCGTGGCGGTCTGCTCCGGCATCAGGCACAGCTTGCCCGTCATGCCGAACTCCAGCGTCACGGACGTGGCCTCGGCCAGCTTGGGGCCGAGCGCGCCGACGGCGGGCCCGTCGATGGGGCCGGGCAGGTTGGCCGCCCGGGAGGCGATGGTGAACTGCGAGCGCGTGTAGGCCAGCGTCATGGGGTTCTCCCCGAAGCCCGTGTCGCGCCGGAAGTCGCCCAGGCCGAAGCCGAGGCGGTACGTGGAGCGGGCGCCGGCGATGGCCTGCAGGTGCTGCACGCCGCGGGCCGTCTCGACGAGCGCCACGATCCGTGTGTCCTTGAGCAGCTCCGCGGTGCGGGTGACGTGCTCCGGGGACTCGACCATGGCCAGCATGACGCCGTCCAGGCCGCGGACGCCGGCGAGGGCCCGGAGGTCCTCCTCCCACCACTGGGTGCCGAAGCCGTTGACCCGCACCCACGCGTGGTGCTGCTCGCCGTGCTCGTCCCGGGCGTCCAGCCAGCTGATGACGTTGCGGCGGGCGCGCTCCTTGTCCTTGGGCGCCACAGAGTCCTCGATGTCCAGGACGACGACGTCGGCCGCGCTCGCCCGGGCCGCCGCGAACCGCTCGGCCTGGGCGCCGTTGACGAGCAGCCAGGAGCGGGCGAGCTCCGGGCCGACCGCTGGAGCGGCGACCTGGGGAACCAGCGGCAAGGACGAGGTGGTCGGGGTCGTCGGCGAGGTCTCGATCGAGGTGGCAGTCATGAGGGCGTACCCGTTCTCCGTGAGGTGCAGCGAGCTGCGGTGTGACAGATGTGCCGGGGCACCCGTGCTGGGAGGGCAGGTGCTGCCCGGCGGAACCGTGACCGGTGCCGGGCCCGCGGGAACGATCGCGTCGCGGGGGTCCGGCCGGTGCGTGCCCCGGACCGGGGATCGCGAGGTGGGCGAGCCGGTCCGTGCGCGCTGGATCAACGCGCTCGGCAGGTGCGGTGACTCCACCGTAACCCAGATCACACCGGGACGCCACCCGCCGTGCTCGTGCGCGGGGACCGGGATCAGGAGCGGCGCGCGGTGCGGGCGGTCGCGGGCGCGGTCCAGGGGTCCTCGGGCCAGGGGTGCCGGGGGTAGCGGCCGCGCATCTCGGCGCGCACCTGGGCGTAGGGGCCGGACCAGAAGGAGGCGAGGTCGTCGGTCACGGCCAGTGGCCGACCCGCCGGGGAGAGCAGGTGGAAGAGGACCGGGACCCGGCCGCCGGCCACGGCCGGGGACGCCGCCCACCCGAAGCACTCCTGGAGCTTGACGCTGACCACGGGCCGGCCGGCGGGGTCGTCGGCGGCCGGGTAGTCGATCCGGGCCCGGGAGCCGCTGGCCACGGTCAGCCGCTCGGGCGCGAGCTCGTCGAGGCGGGCGGCCTCCGGCCACGGGAGCAGCCGCCGCAGGGGCGCGGCGAGGTCGACCCGGCGGCCGGCGGCGAGGGCGTCGAGCTCGGGGGCGAGCCACTCGTCGAGCCGGTCGAGCAGGGCGGCGTCGGACACGTCGGGCCACGGGTCCCCGAGCCGGTGGTGGAGCAGCGCGAGCCGGCGCCTCAGCCGGTCGGCGCCGTCCGACCAGCCGAGCAGGCCGAGGCCCTGCTCGGCCAGGGCGGCGCGCACCGCCTCGCGGGCCGCCCCCGGGGTGGGCCGCACCGGGGTCGAGGACAGCTCGATCGCCCCGAGCGCGCGGACCCGGCGGGCGCTCGCCCGCCCGTCCTCGAAGCGGGTGCGGACCTCGTCGGTGAGCAGATGCTCGGCGCAGCGCTCGGCGAGGGGCCGGTCGAGCGCCGCCGCGGCGCGCACGACCGCCCCGGTCCCGGCGGCGGCCTGGCCGGACGCCCGGGTGACGTCCGCGACGGCGAGCCACTCGTGGCCCGCCAGGCCGCTCCCCGGGGCCAGTCCCGCACGGGTCCCAGAGGCGAGCAGGTAGGTGTCCCCCACCTTCCGGGCGACCCGCTCCGGCAGGGCCAGCGCCACGACGGCACCGGTCACGGAATCGGCCGGGACGTCCCCGGCGCCCGGCGGCGCGGGCGCTGCGGAGAACGGCGGGTCCGTGGCGATCCGCTCCAGCCGGCGGGCCTCGTCGGCCCAGCGGCGGGCGTCCGGGGCCCGCCCGGCGCGCAGCTCGGTGAGCAGGCGGGTCAGGTCCCCGCCGGGCGGGCGGTGGTCGTCCGAGACCATCGCGACGACCTCGGCCGCCGGCCGGGCACCCACCGCGCGGGCGCCGTCCAGCAGGCCACGGGCCAGGCGCGGGTCCACGGGCACCGCCGCGAGCAGCCGGCCGGTGGCGGTGGCCCGGCCGTCGTCGTCGAGCGCGCCGAGCCCGTGCAGCACGGCGACGGCGTCGGCCAGGGCCGGCGCGGGCAGGGGGTCCGGCAGGGACAGGCCCCGTCCGCCGGGGGCGCCCCAGCAGGCGAGCAACAGCGCGGCGCCCGTGAGGTC
The DNA here is from genome assembly GCF_049897445.1 of Kocuria sp. LHG3120. NCBI lineage: Bacteria > Bacillati > Actinomycetota > Actinomycetes > Micrococcales > Micrococcaceae > Kocuria > Kocuria sp. LHG3120. Next base: position 755,397 of record NZ_JAFCWG010000001.1, read on the forward strand.
GGCGGCCGCGAGCTCGGGGGTGAGGTGGCGGGGCATCGCGGCCCAGGTCCGCTCGTCGTAGCAGCGCACGACCTCCCCGGGCCCGAGCCGGGCGGCACGGCCTGCCCGCTGCTCGGCCGAGGCCCGGGAGGCCGCCACCGTGACCAGGCCCGTCATGCCGCGGCCGGCGTCCCGACGGGGCTCGCGGGAGAGCCCGGAGTCGACCACGAGGCGCACGCCCGGCACCGTCAGGGAGGACTCGGCCAGGGACGTGGAGACGACCACGCGGGGCGGGTCCCCGGGCCGGCGTCCCGAGGTCGCCCGGTCCTGCTCGGCGGCCCCGACCCAGCCGTGCAGCTCGAGCACCTCGGTCCCGCGGCAGGTCTCCCGCAGCCGCCGGGCGACCTGGGCGACCTCCCACGCCCCGGGGACGAACACGAGCGCGTCCGTGGCGCCGTCCCGGGCCAGGGCCCGCGCGTGGGCGTCGGCCGCGGTCCGGGCGACGTGGTCGAGGAACGGGCGGGTGACCCCGCGCTCGTCGGTGCGCCGGCCGGGGGCCGGGGCCCACCGGACCGTGAGCGGGTGGAGGGCGGCCGGGCAGTCGACCACGGGGGCCGGGGCGCCCTCGCCCAACAGCCCGGCGAAGCGCGGGGCGTCGAGGGTCGCGGACATCGCGACGAGCACCAGGTCCTCGCGCAGCTGCCGGACCTCGGCCAGCATGCCGACGAGCAGGTCGGACTCGAGACCGCGCTCGTGGACCTCGTCGAGGACCACGGCGCCCACCCCGGGCAGCCCGGGGTCCTGCAGCAGCCGGCGCAGGAGCACGCCGGGCGTGAGGAACTCGACGAGGGTGCCGGCCCCGGTGCGCCGGTCGCCGCGCACCGTGTGGCCCACGAGCTCGCCCACCCGGGTCCCGGCCAGGTGCGCCAGGCGCCGGGCCGCCGCGCGGGCGGCGACCCGGCGGGGCTGGGTGACGACCACCCGGCCGGGCCCGGGACCCGTGGCGCGCTCGTGCAGCAGGTCGGCGACCAGCGGGGGCACCAGGGTGGTCTTGCCGGTGCCGGGCGGGGCCTGCACCACGGCGACGCCGCCGGCGAGGGCCGCGCGGAGCTCGCCGAGCACCCCGGCGACCGGCAGGCCGGCGCCGATCCGGGCGAGGTCGAAGGGGACGGGGCTCATCGTCCCAGTCTCCCACCGCCGCGGGGGCCGGCCGCGGCGGACGGCGGCCGCCGCACCCGGCGCGCACCGTCCGGGGCGGCCGCGACCCGGGCGGGGAGGGCGGTCAGGGCCCGGTGCGGGCCAGGAACCCGCGCAGCACCGCGGCGAACTTCTCCGGCTCCTGCGAGTGGACCCAGTGGCCGGCCTCGCGGATCGTCACCCGGTGCGCCCGGGGGAACAGCCGGCGCATGACCGGCGCGTGCTCGTCGCGGACGTAGTCCGAGCGCCCGCCGGCGACCCAGAGCACCGGCCCCTCGTAGACGGCGTCCCCGGTGTCCGGGAAGCCGCCGATGGTGTCCAGGCTCGACCGCAGCAGCTCGAGGTTCGGCTCCCAGGAGAGGCCCTCCGGGCCCCTGCGCAGGTTCTGCAGCAGGAAGCTCCGGGTGGTGTCCCACGGGATGGGCCCCTGGAGGGCCTCGTCCGCGTCCGAGCGGCGCTCGACGGCCGTGAGGTCCACGGCCGCGAGGCTGTCCAGCAGGTGGGCGAACTCGCCCTCGCCGCCCCCGGCCCGGGCGGGGGCGATGTCCACCACGACGAGCCGGGAGACGAGGTCCGGGTGCCGCAGCGCCAGCACCATCGCCACCTTGCCGCCGAGGGAGTGTCCGACGACGGCGACCGGCCCCGCCGCGGCGAAGCCGTCGCGCAGGGTCTCGGCCACGGAGTCAGCCATCTGCTCGTAGTCCACCCGGTCCGTCCACGCGGACCCGCCGTGGTTGGGCAGGTCCACGAGCAGGCTCCGGAAGTCCGGCTGGAGGTCCTTGGCGATCCGGGTGAAGTTCTTGCCCCGGCCGAACAGACCGTGCAGGAAGACGACGCGGTCGCCGTCGTCCCCGACAGCGGTGGTGTGCAGGGTGCTCGTCCGGATCTCAGCCATCCTCCGAGCTTAGGGTCTCGGCCGCCGGGGGACGGCGCTCTCGTCGCGCGCCGAGGACTCAATGCCCCGCAGTCGTCCGGAACTGTTGTCACGACCACCGGCGGAGTGGTCGGATAGGTCACATGAAGAAGCTCATCAACGACCCGGCCGACGTCGTCCGGGAGGCCCTGCTCGGCATGCAGGCGGCGCACGGGGACCGCCTGCGCGTCGACCACTCCAACCGCGTCGTCTTCCGCGCCGACGCGCCCCGGCGCGGCAAGGTGGGCCTGGTGTCCGGCGGCGGCTCCGGACACGAGCCGATGCACGGCGGGTTCGTGGGCCCGGGCATGCTGGACGCGGCCTGCGCCGGCGAGGTGTTCACCTCCCCGGTGCCGGACCAGATGCTCGCCGCGACCCTCGGCGTCGACGGCGGCGCCGGCGTCCTGCACATCGTGAAGAACTACACCGGCGACGTCATGAACTTCGAGATGGCCGCCGAGCTCGCCGCCGAGAACGGTGTCGAGGTGGTCTCGGTCGTCACGGACGACGACGTCGCCGTGCAGGACAGCCTGTACACCGCCGGACGTCGCGGCGTGGGGGTCACCGTGCTGCTGGAGAAGATCGCCGGTGCGGCCGCCGAGGAGGGCCGTCCGCTCGCCGAGGTCGCCGACATCGCGCGGCGGGTCGACGAGCAGGGGCGCAGCATGGGCATGGCGCTCACCTCGTGCACGGTCCCGGCCGCGGGCAGGCCGACGTTCGAGCTCGGCGAGAACGAGATCGAGGTCGGCATCGGCATCCACGGCGAGCCCGGACGCGAACGGCGGCCGATCGCTCCCGCGCGGGAGGTCGCGGCCATGCTCGTCGAGCCGGTCCTGGCCGACCTGCCCGCGGCCGACGGCGCCCCGGTGATCGCGTTCCTCAACGGCATGGGCGGCACGCCGCTGATCGAGCTGTACATCATGTACTCCGAGGTGCAGCAGCTGCTCCAGAAGGCCGGCATCCCGGTCGCCCGCAGCCTGGTCGGCAACTACATCACCTCGCTGGACATGGCCGGCTGCTCCGTGACCCTGCTGCGCGCGGACGACGAGATCGTCCGCCTGTGGGACGCGCCGGTCAACACCCCCGGCCTGCGCTGGGGCACGTGATGCCGGAGGTCACCGCCGAGGGTCTCGACCGCTGGCTGCGGAGGTTCGCGGAGGTCGTCCACGACCACGCCGCCGAGCTCACGGAGCTCGACTCCGCCATCGGCGACGCCGACCACGGGAGCAACATGGACCGTGGCATGCGGGCGGTCGTCGGCGCGCTGGACGCGGGCGACGCCGGGGACCCCGGCGCGATGCTGAAGAAGGCCGGCATGACCCTGGTCAGCACCGTCGGCGGGGCCAGCGGCCCGCTGTACGGCACGTTCTTCCTGCGGGTCGGCGGCGGGCTGGCCGGTGGGCAGGCCGTCGACGCCGCCGCGCTGGGCGGGGCGCTGCGGGCCGGGCTGGAGGGCGTGGTCGCCCGGGGCAAGGCCCAGCAGGGCGACAAGACGATGGTGGACGCCCTGGTCCCGGCGATCGACGCCTACGACGCGGCGGTGGCCGGTGGCGCCGGCATCGCCGACGCGCTGTCCGCGGCGGCCGACGCGGCGGAGGCGGGCTGCGCCGCGACGATCCCGCTCGTGGCCCGCAAGGGCCGGGCCAGCTACCTGGGCCAGCGCAGCGCCGGGCACCAGGACCCGGGCGCCACCAGCACGGCGCTGCTGCTGCGGTCCGCCGCCGACAGCCTGCCGTGATCGGCATCGTCGTCGTCTCGCACAGCCGCGCGCTGGCCGAGGCGGCCGTCGAGCTGGCCTGCGAGATGGTCGCGGAGCGCCCGCCGATCGCCGTGGCGGCGGGTGCCGGCGCCGGGTTCGGCACGGACGCCGTCGCGGTCGCCGACGCCATCACCGCCGTCGACTCACCGGACGGCGTGCTGGTGCTCCTCGACCTCGGCAGCGCCGTGCTCAGCGCGGAGATGGCGCGGGAGCTCGTGGCGCCCGACGTCGCCGAGCGGGTGCGCCTGTCGCCCGCTCCGCTCGTCGAGGGGCTGGTCGCCGCCGTGGTGACGGCCGCGACCGGCGCGCCGCTGGACGCGGTGCTCGAGGAGGCCGGCCGCGGACTGGCCGCCAAGCTGGATCACCTGGGGGAGGCGGTGGACCCGTCGGCGGCGGGCACGACGGCGCCGCCCGCGGCACCCGAGGTCGTCGCCGAGCTGCCGGTGGACACCCCGCACGGCCTGCACGCGCGCCCGGCCGCCCGGCTGGTCGGGCTCGTGCGGGCCGCCGACGCGGCCGCCGTGGTCACGAACCTGCGCACGGGCCGCGGTCCGGTCGACGCCCGCAGCCTCTCCGGGCTCGTGACGCTCGCCGTCCGGCAGGGCGACCGGCTGCGCTTCGAGGCGTCCGGACCCGGCGCCGAGTCGTTGACCGAGGCGGTGCGGGCGCTGGCCGCGGACTCCTGGGGCGACCGGCCCTCCGGCCAGGCGCCCCCGGCGGCGCCCGGGTCGGCCGGTCCGGCGGTCGTGCCCGCGCCGCCCGCCGCCGGACCGGGCGGCGACGTCGCCCTCGGCCCGGCGGTGGTGCGGGGCGGGGCGATCGACCTCTCCGGCTACCGGCCGGGCGGGCCCGCCGAGGAGCAGCGGCGCTCGGACGCGGCCGTCGCCCGCGCACTCGCCGAGCTGGCCGCACTGCGCCGTTCCGCCACCGGAGGCCCCGGCCCGGTGGGCGCCGTCCTCGAGGCCCACGAGGCCCTGCTCGTCGACCCCGGGCTGACCGGGGCCGTCTCCGCCGGCATCGCCGCCGGCGCGCCCGCGCCCACGGCGTGGGAGGACCGGCTCTCCGCGCTGGGCGGAGAGCTCGAGGCGATGGACGACCCCTACCTGCGGGCGCGCGCCGAGGACGTCCGCAGCGTGCGGCAGCGGGTGCTCGCCGCACTGGCCGGAGCCGGCGCGCCCGAGGACGCCGTCCCGGCCGAGGGTCCGCCCGCGGTCCTCGTCGTGCGGGAGCTCGACGCCGCCACGGCGGCGACGCTGGACCCGCACCGCGTCGCGGGCGTGGTCACGCTGGCGGGCGGGGACACCGGCCACGGCGTCCTCGTCGCCCGCTCACGCGGCATCCCGGTGTACCACGACGCCGGGCCGGCCGCGGCCGCTGTGGCACCCGGCACCGTCGTCGGCTTCGACGCGCGGGCCCGGCGGTTCGTCGTCGCCCCCGACGAGAGCACCCGGCGCTCCCTCCGCGAGCTGTCGGCCGCCCGGGCCGTCGAGGCCGAGCGCGTCCTGGCCACCGCCCGCGAACCGGGCGCGACGGCGGACGGCCACCCGGTGCCGGTGCTCGCCAACGTCACGACGCCTGCCGACGCCGGCCGGGCCGTCGCGTTCGGCGCGCAGGGGTGCGGGCTGCTGCGCACCGAGGTCCTGTTCAGCCACCTGGACGACGCCCCGTCGGTCGAGGCGCAGGCGGCCGCGTTCGCTGGGATCGCCGAGGCGTTCGCCGGGCGGCCGGTGACCGTCCGCACCTGGGACGTCGGCGGCGACAAGCCGCTGTCCTTCCTGCCGGCGCCCGACGAGGCGAACCCGTTCCTCGGCGAGCGCGGGCTCCGGCTCATGCGGCGGGCACCGCAGGTGCTCCGCGACCAGCTGACCGCGATCTGTCTGGTGGCTCGGGACCACCCGGTGCACGTCATGTTCCCCATGGTCAGCACCGCCGAGGAGGTGGCGTGGGCGCAGGAGCGGCTCGACGAGGCCTCCTCGGCGATCGGCGGCCGCCCGGCGGGCATGAGGGTCGGCGTCATGATCGAGGTCCCGGCCGCGGCCCTGGCCGTCCGCCGTGTGGCGCAGGGGCTCGACTTCGTGAGCATCGGCACCAACGACCTCGCGCAGTACACGATGGCCGCCGAGCGGGGCAACACCGCGGTCTCGGCGCTGGCGGACGCCCGGCAGCCCGCCGTGCTCGGCCTGGTGGCCCGGGTGTGCGCCGAGGTGCCCGAGGGCACGCACGTCGCGGTGTGCGGCGACCTCGCCGGTGACCCGGCGGCGGCGGTGGTGCTCGCCGGGCTGGGCGTCGAGGAGCTCAGCGTGGTGCCCACCCAGGTGGCCCTCGTCAAGGCGCGGCTGCGGGACGTGACGCTGGCCGGTGCGCAGGACCTCGCGCGGCGGGCCCTGGCGTGCGGGTCCGCCGCGGAGGTGCGGGCGCTGCTGGCGGGCGCGATCCCGGGCTGACGGGCGGTGGCTGTCGGGGGGGGCGTTCTCCTCCCGCCCTCCACAGCACCGTTGCTGACGGTCCGGCGGCCCGGCTCGAGGCCGGCGGAGAAGTCCCCGTAGACTCGGACCCGTGACCGACGCGACCCCGACCCCCGCCAGCAACCACCTCCCCGAGCAGGTCTCGGAGCTCTTCGACCCCGTGCAGTGGCGGACGGTCGAGGGCTTCCAGGACCTGCAGGACCTCACCTACCACCGCGGTGTGGAGCGGGACGCGGACGGCGCGGTGCTCCGGGACCTGCCGTGGGTGCGGATCGCCTTCGACCGCCCGGAGGTGCGCAACGCCTTCCGGCCGGGCACCGTCGACGAGCTCTACCGCGCGCTCGACCACGCGCGGATGAGCTCGGACGTGGGCGCCGTGGTCCTCACCGGCAACGGGCCCTCCGCCAAGGACGGCGGCTGGGCGTTCTGCTCCGGCGGGGACCAGCGCATCCGCGGCCGCGACGGCTACCGCTACGCCGGGGGCGAGACCGCCGAGAGCATCGACCCGGCCCGCGCCGGGCGGCTGCACATCCTCGAGGTGCAGCGCCTGATCCGCACCATGCCCAAGGTGGTCATCGCCGCCGTCCCCGGGTGGGCCGCGGGGGGCGGGCACTCCCTGCACGTGGTCTGCGACCTCACGATCGCGTCCCGGGAGCACGGGCGGTTCAAGCAGACGGACGCCACCGTCGGCTCCTTCGACGCCGGCTACGGCTCCGCGCTGCTCGCCCGGCAGGTGGGGCAGAAGGCGGCGCGGGAGATCTTCTTCCTCGCCCGGGAGTACGACGCGCAGCGGATGCTCGAGCTGGGCGCGGTCAACGAGGTCGTCCCGCACGCGGAGCTGGAGGACGCGGCGATCGCCGCCGCCCGGGATGTGGCGGCCCAGTCCCCGCAGGCGATCCGGATGCTGAAGTTCGCCTTCAACCTGCCCGACGACGGGATGGTCGGCCAGCAGGTCTTCGCCGGCGAGGCGACCCGCATGGCCTACATGACCGACGAGGCCGTCGAGGGCCGGGACGCGTTCCTGGGCAAGCGCGACCCGGACTGGTCCGGCTTCCCCTACTACTTCTGATCCGGCTGCCGCCGGTGCACGGCCCGTCCCCGGGTCGGGAGCCGACCGGCGGCGCGAGGAGGAGGGCCGTGATGGCCGAACTGATCGTCCCCGGCGACGCCGTGGTCCTCGACGGGCCCGTGCCCGGCGACCCCCTGCGGCTGCTGTCCCCGCTGACCCGTGCGCTGGGCCGGGAGGGCCCCGCCGTCGTCGTGCGGACCTCCGGCTCCACTGGCCGGGCCAAGCGCACGGTCCTCACCCGGGACGCGCTCGCGGCGTCCTCGATGGCCACCGCGGTGCGCACCGGCGGGGTGGGCCAGTGGCTGCTCGCGCTGCCCGTCCACTACGTGGCCGGGGTGCAGGTGCTCGTGCGCTCCCTCTACGCCGGGACGGACCCCGTGGTCCTCGACCCCGCGGCCCGCTTCACCCCGGAGGCCTTCGCGGCGGCGGCCGAGGAGCTGGAGGACCCCGTGCGCTTCACCTCGCTCGTGCCCACCCAGCTGCAGCGGATCCTGGAACCGGCGTCCGGGGTGCGCAACGGGGACGCGGTCTCCGCGCTGAAGAGCTTCTCCGCGGTCCTGCTCGGCGGCTCGGCCGCTCCCCCGCGGCTGCTGGCGGCCGCCCGGGCCGCCGACGTCCGGGTGGTCGTCACCTACGGGATGTCGGAGACGTGCGGGGGCTGCGTCTACGACGGCGTGCCCCTGGACGGCGTCTCCGTGCACGTGGGGACGGAGGGGGCCGAGGACGACGCCCCGCGACCCGGGGTCACCGGCGGGTCCGGGCCGGGCCGGATCTGGCTCGGCGGGGACGTCGTCGCCGCCGGCTACGCCGGGGACCCGGAGCAGACCGCACGGCACTTCCGGGAGGCCGCCGGGACCCGCTGGTACCGCACGGACGACCTCGGCGAGATCTCCGCCGACGGCGTGCTCACGGTGCACGGGCGGGTCGACGACGTGGTGAACACCGGCGGGGTCAAGGTCGCCGCGGGGCTCGTGAGCGCCGCGCTCACGGAGCACCCGGGGGTGCGCCAGGCCCTGGTGCTCGGCGTGCCCGACCCCGAGTGGGGGCAGGCGGTCGGGGCGGCGGTCGTCGCGGCCCCCGGCGCGGACCGCCGGCGGCTGCGCGCCGAGCTCGAGGAGTCGGTGCGCGCCCGGCACGGCGCCGCCGCGGTGCCCCGGCGCTGGGCCTGGCCGGACGAGCTGCCCCTGCTGCCCACCGGGAAGCCGGACCGCGCCGCCGTGGGCCGTCTGCTGGGCTGAGCCCCCGCCCGAGCCGGGTCCGGGGCCGGGCCGTGACACAATGGTTCGCGGCCACGGACCCCCACCGCGGCCCGCATCCCGCACCCCGCACCCGCGCGGGTCGTTCCCGACGGAGGTAGCCCGTGGCCACGCCAGCACAGTGGATCGAGGGGGCCCGGCTCCGGACGCTGCCGATGGCCCTCGCCCCCGTGGTGGCCGGCTCCGCCGCGGCCCAGGCCCTGCACTCGTTCGACCCCGTCCGCGCGCTGCTCGCGCTGCTGGTCGCCCTCCTCCTGCAGATCGGCGTGAACTACGCCAACGACTACTCCGACGGCATCCGGGGCACCGACGACGACCGTGTGGGCCCCCTGCGCCTCACCGGCTCCGGGGCCGCCGCGCCGGGGCAGGTGCGGGCGGCGGCGCTGCTGTGCTTCGGCCTCGCCGCGCTCGCCGGCGCGGCCCTGGTGGTGCTGAGCCGTCAGTGGTGGTTCATCCCCGTGGGCCTCTCTGCCGTGCTCGCCGCGTGGGGGTACACCGGCGGGCGCAGCCCGTACGGGTACCGCGGGCTCGGGGACGTGTTCGTGTTCGTGTACTTCGGGCTCGTGGCCGTGCTCGGCACCACGCTCACCCAGGCGGGCGCCCTCAACCTCGAGGCCTTCGTCGCGGCCCTGTCCACCGGTCTGATCGCCACCGCCCTGCTGATGGCCAACAACATCCGGGACCTGCCCGGGGACCGGGAGGTCGGCAAGCGGACCCTGGCCGTGCGGCTGGGCGACCCGCTGGCGCGGGTGGTGTTCACCGCGGAGATCGCCGTGGCGTTCGCGCTCGTGCTGTTCCTGGTGCCCGACAACCCGTGGATGCTGCTCGTGCTGCTGCTCCTGCCCCTGGCGTGGGCGCCCGTGGCCACGGTGCTGCGGGTGCAGGACCGGCGCCAGCTCATCCCCGTGCTCCGGCAGTGCGGGGTGCTCAACGTGGGCTGGGCCGTGCTCTTCCTGCTGGCGGTGCTGCTGCGGCAGTGGTGGTGAGCACCCGGTGAGGAGGCGACGGCAGGCGGCTCAGACCTCGCGGCCGTCCTCGCGCAGCCGCCGGTCCACGTAGGCGTCCTCGACCTCCTGGTCCTCGAGCGCCACCCGGTTGCGGGGCTTCGGCGCCCGCGCGAACCACCGGTGGAACTCCTCCCCCGCGGCGCTGTGCAGGCGCGGGAAGAACAGGTAGGAGACCGCGAAGGAGATGACCACCGCGGCGACCCCGGACAGGACCAGCCCCACGCCCAGCCACATGCTGAGCAGGAAGGCCAGCACGAGCAGCGCGAACCGGAGCAGGGAGTACTTCAGGAAATTCACGCGCTCAGTCTAGCCGGAGCTCCTGACAGGTTCCCCGGGCCGGCGGAGCGGCGGACAGGGCTTCCGGAGCGCTGAGCTGGCGTCCAGGCAACTCCCCTACGATTGTCGGCATGGGCAGAGCCATCCTCATCATCGGCGCGGCCGCTTTGGCGGTGGGCGTGATCGTCTACTCCCTCATCGAGTGCGCCCGGACCGACAGCACCGACATGCGCGGTCTCCGCAAGGGAGGCTGGATCGCGGTGATCCTCCTCCTCCCCCTCCTCGGCGCCCTCCTGTGGCTGTTCCTCGGGCGGCCCAAGGGCACCGCGGAGTCCTCGCGTCCCGCGCGCGGCAGGGGGCCCGACGACGACCCCCAGTTCCTGCGCAACCTCGAGGAGCGCCGCCGGCAGCAGGAGAAGGCCGAGAAGCTCCGGCAGTGGGAAGAGGAGCTGCGACGCAACGGCGGACCGGGAGCGTCCGGCGGCACCGGGCCGGACGGGGCTCCCGGCGAGCGCCCCGACGACGGGCCCTCCGGCGGCTCGTCCGCCGGCCGCAGCGACGGGCCGACGGACGGCTCCCCCGGCAGCCGGCCCCCGCGCGGCTGATCCGCCCGGCAGGACCGCACGGCAGGACCACCCGGCAGGGCCCCACGGCAGGACCGCTCAGAGCGGGACCACGCGCCGGAGCCGCCCCGCCGCGGACCCGACCGGGCCGGACGCCCCGGCCACGACCGCCCCGACCACGACGAACGGCCCGCACCTGCCGGTGCGGGCCGTTCCGGTGTCGTCGCCCGGCGGGGCGGCCGGGTCAGACCCCGGAGTAGGAGTGCAGGCCGGGGAAGACGGTGTTGACCACGGTGAAGTTGAAGATCACGCAGAGGTAGCCGACGATCGACAGCCAGGCCGACCGGTTGCCGGTCCAGCCCCGGGTGGCGCGGGCGTGCATGTAGGCGGCGTAGACCACCCAGATCACGAAGGTCCAGACCTCCTTGGTGTCCCAGCCCCAGTAGCGGCCCCAGGCCTGCTCCGCCCAGATGGCGCCGGCGGCGAGGGTGAAGGTCCAGAACGCGAACCCGACCGCGTTGAGCCGGAAGGACAGGTTCTCGAGCGCCTGGGAGGACGGGACCATCGCCAGGAACCCCGCGCCGGGCCGCTCGCCGGACAGGATGATCTGCTCCCGCCGGGCCTGCAGCAGCTGCAGGACGGCCATGGCGAACGTGATGGTGAAGATCCCGGAGGCGGCCACGGCGATGGACACGTGGATCACCAGCCACCAGGACTGCAGGGCGGGCTGCAGCGGTCCCACCGGGGTGGGGAAGCCGATGGTGGCCGCGCAGAGCATGATCACCACGAGCCCGGAGACCAGGGAGCCCACGAAGCGCAGGTCCCGGGCCAGCAGGGCCAGCAGGAACACGCCCGCGACGACCAGGGCGCCCGTGGTGCAGAACTCGTACATGTTGCCCCACGGCACCCGCCCGGCCGCGAAGGCCCGGCTGAGCACGGCGGCGGCGTGCACGGCGAAGCCCAGGACCATGACGGCCACGGCCACGCGGGCGGCGGGCCGGCGCTCGCCGGTGTAGCGCATCTCCTCGTCCGCCACGTGGCCGGACAGGGCGGAGCGCGCGCTCGTGCGGTAGCCGCGCCCGCGGTGGCCCGCGCCGTGGCCGGCCCGGGAGTCCGCGGGCTCGGCGGCGTCCCCCGAGGTCGCCGTGGAGGCTCCCGCGGCGGCGCCCACGAGCTCGCGCTCGCCGCTGCCCTCGGCCCCGCGCAGGGTCTTGGAGTGGGACGCCACGTCCCACGCGAAGGCCACGAAGGCGACCAGGTAGGTCATGGCCGCCAGGAGCATGAAGAGCTCGCTCCAGGCGCCCAGTGTCTCGTTGACGGTCATGCCGCCCATCCTCTCACTCGTGGTCCGGCCGGGCGTCCGGCACGGAGTCCGTCCGGCCGTCCGGCCGGCCGGCGGCGTGCCCGGTGCTCCCGGCCGTCGCCGCGGTCGCTGTTGCTGTCGCTGGTGCCGGCGTCGGCGTGGTCGCCGTCCCGGACGTGGTCGTGGTGTCGTTGTCCCGCACGCCGGCGTCCTGCCACTGCTCGGTCCAGAGCCGGTCCAGCCGCTCGGCCTCCGCGGCGAGCCGGGGGTCCTCGCCGCGGGCCAGCAGCCCGTACTCCAGCACCGTGCAGGGCCGTCCGTCCGCGTCGACGCCCTCCGCCGCGCGCACCCAGACGCGGCGGCGGGCGATGAACAGGGACATGAGCAGGCCGGCGAAGGCCGCGACGAAGGAGACGAAGGCGCCCGTCTTGCCGGGGTCGTAGTGGACGTCCAGACCCACGTAGCGCTTGACGTCCAGGAACTCCACGGTGCCCTTGCCGTCGGGCAGCTCGTGCACGGGGTTCGCGGCGTCGAGCGTGATGGCGCCGTTCTCGTTGGTCATGGCGTTGAGCTCGGTGAGCGGCTCGACGTCGAGCACGTACACGTTCTGCGGTTCGCCGCTGTCCAGGCCGAGGTCCCCGTGGTACGCGGAGAGGATCAGCCGGGGGTTGGCGAGGCCGGGGTCCACGGAGCGGGGCATCTCGCCCTCGCCGCCCACGGCGGTGGGCAGCAGCAGCCCCACGAGGCCGAGCTGGTCGGGACGGGCGTCCGGGATCTTGAGCACGAGCGAGGACGTGTAGACGCCGTCGGAGGGGATGGTCACGACCGGCCCCTCGAAGGCGACGTCCCCGTTGCCGTCGGTCACCCGCACCACCGGGGCGTAGCCGTTGCCCACGAGGTAGCTCTTCACGCCGTTCACGTTGAGCGGCTGGTTCACCTTCAGGACCTCCTGCCGCGGCTCGGCGCCGGGCTCGTCCTGCACGGTGACCTCCGCGGTGAAGTCGAGCGGCGCCCCGTAGCTGCGCGGGTTCGTGGTGTCCCGGTTGAACACGGCCTCGAAGCGGTCCAGCCGCACCGAGAAGGGGTCGAGCCAGTCGGCGTCGTAGTTGGGGCCGGGGGTGAAGGAGTCGTAGCCGATGAGGGTGTTGACGAAGGACTCGCCCTCCACGACCACCCGCTGGCCCTTGTAGCCGAAGAGGGAGCCGACGGCCACGGACACCAGCACGCCCAGCAGGGCCAGGTGGAAGACGATGTTGCCGACCTCCTTCCACATGCCGCGCTCGGCGGCCACCGACGGGGCGGCCGTGCCGGCGTCCCGGACCGCCACCCGGTAGCCGCGCTTCTTCAGCAGCCGGGCGGCGTCGGCCACGACGTCGTCCGGGGCCGGCGCCCCGGCCCCGTCACGGCCGCCCAGGGCCAGGGAGCGGTGCTCCGGCAGCCGCTCGAGCCGGCGCGGGGTGCGCGGGGGCTCGGCCCGCCACGCCCGCCAGTGCTTGGCCGCGCGCGGCAGGACGCACCCCACGAGGGAGACGAACAGCAGGATGTAGATCGCGGAGAACCACGCCGACGAGAAGACGTCGAACAGCTGCACCCGGTCCAGCCACTCCCCCAGGACGGGGTTGTTGTCGATGTAGTCCTGGACCGCCGCCGGGTCCTGGATCCGCTGCGGGAAGATCGATCCCGGCACCGCGGCGACCGCCAGGAGCAGCAGCAGGAACAGGGCGGTGTTCATCTTGGTCAGCTGCGTCCAGGCCCACCGGGCCATGCCGAGGGGCCCCAGGGCGGGGAGCTCGACGTCCGGGGTGCGCTGTCCGGACGGGTCCGGGGACGCGGGGCCCGACGACGACGGGGGCGCTGCGGTGCTCATGGCGGCCTTTCTGCTGTCGGTGCGGGCTCGCGGGTCGGAGGTGCTCAGATCGGCATCACCCAGTCGGTGACGAGCTCGGCCTGCACCCAGGAGACGAACGCGGTCCACGCGCCCGTCATCATGAGCAGGCCGACGAGCACGAGCAGGCCGCCGCCGGCGCGCTGGATGCCGAGGCGGTGCCGGCGGAAGAAGCCCATGGCGCCCATGCCCCGGCGCAGGGCGAGGGCGAGCAGCAGGAACGGCACGCCCAGGCCCAGGCAGTAGGCGACCGTGAGGACGGCCGCCTTGCCGGTCGAGGCGCCGTCCACGTAGACGAGCGCCTGCACGGCCGCGAAGGTGGGGCCGATGCAGGGGGCCCAGCCGAGGCCGAAGGTCACGCCGAGCAGCGGGGCGCCCCAGAGCCCGGGCGGTGGGCGGTGCTCGATCTTGCGGTCCCGCTGGAAGAAGGACACCCCGCCGAGGAACACGACGCCCATGAGCACCACGAGCCCGCCGAGGACCACGGTGATCCAGTTCTGGCCCAGGAACCAGGCGTAGGCGCCCAGCTGGGCCAGCAGCACGGACATCAGCAGGAACACGGCGGAGAAGCCGAGGACGAACAGCGTGATCCCCGCGAGCACGCGGCCGCGCCGCTGCTCCTGCAGGTCCGCGCCGGTCAGGCCGGTGACGTAGCCGAGGTAGCCGGGCACGAGGGGCAGCACGCACGGGGAGGCGAAGGAGACGAGGCCGGCGAGCAGCGCCACGGGCAGCGCGACGAGGAGGGAGCCGTCGAGGACGATCTCGGCGAAGGGGTTGCCAGCCGTCATGCCGCTTCGGCCACCGTGTCCTCGAGGAGGGTCTCGAGCACGGAGCGGTCCGCGATGCCGAGGATGCGGGCGGCCACCCGCCCCTGGGCGTCGAGCACGAGCGTGGTCGGCACGGCCTGCGGCGGCACGTACGCGCTCAGCGCCATGAGCACGCCCCCGTCCTTGTCCGCGACGGAGGGGTACGGGATCTCGAAGGTGCGCTCGAACGCCTCGGCGGTGGCCCGTTCGTCGCGCAGGTTCACACCGTAGAAGGCGACCTGCCCCTCGAACCGCTCGGCGAGCTCGCGGAGGTCGGGGGCCTCCACGCGGCACGGGGCGCAGCCCGCGTACCAGAAGTTCAGCAGCGCGGGCCGCCCGCGCAGGTCCTCGGCGGCGAGGGGCGTGCCGTCGAACAGCGTGCCGGCGAACTGCACCGGCTCCCCGCGCTCGGCGGCCGGGTACTCGGAGACCGTGCCGTCCCCGGCGATGTAGCCCTTCTGGTCCCCCGAGTTCGCCTGCTGGGCGAGGGAGTCCTCCTCCGTGCACCCGGCGAGGGCGAGTCCGAGGACGCCGAGGCTCGCGAGCGAGAGCACGCGGCGGCGGGACGGACGGGGGGCGGGCGAGGGGCGGGAGGTCACGGACGGATCACCTGGTGCTCTGGACGGGACGGGGAGGTCGGCGGCGCCCGGCCATTATGAACCGGGAAGCTGGTTGACCCCTGGGTAGAGGTCGGCGGCGGGCTCGCTGTAGACGACCCGGGGCGGGCGCCCGGAGTCGAGGTCGTCGAAGACCAGCGAGGTGATGGAGGCGAGGTTGCACTGCCGCCGCCGCGGGTCGTGCGGCAGGGGGCGCCCCTCGGCGGAGAGCCGGGTGAGCCAGATCGGCAGCTGGTGGGACACGAGCACGGCCTCGGCGCCGTCCCCGCCGCGCTCCACGGCGGCGCGCCCGGCGTCCAGCACCGCCTCCGCCATGCGCGCGACCTGGTGCCGGTAGGGCTCGCCCCAGGAGGGCCGCAGCGGGTTGCGCAGGTGCGGCCAGTGCCGGGGCCTCAGCAGCTCGGGGAGGTCCACGTGCAGGCCCTCGAAGTGGTTGTGCGCCTCGATGATCCGCTCGTCCGGGTGCACCGGCAGGTGCAGCTCCCGGGCCACGGGCGCGGCCGTCTCCCGGGCGCGCTGCAGCGGCGAGGAGACGAGGTGGACGATGCGCGAGCCGGTGTTCACGCGGCGGGCGAGCTCCGCGGCGGCGGCCTCCGCCATCCGCGCACCGAGCTCGGTGAGGCCGTAGCTGGGCATCCTCCCGTAGACGATGCGGTCCGGGTTGAGGACCTGGCCGTGGCGCAGCAGGTGGACGGTCGAGGAGGGCATGCCCCCATGGTCCCAGACCGGGCGCACCGGCCCCAAAACGGGGGGCGGTTCAGCCGGCCAGGCGCTCGCGCAGCAGCCGGGCGAGGCGGCGCTCGTCGATCTGCCAGAAGTCGCGCGGGACGCCGTCCACGAGGACCACGGGGATCTCCTCGGCGTGCCGGCGGGCCAGCTCGGGGTCGGTGTCGACGTCGACGTCCTCCCACTCCAGCCCCAGCGCGGAGGCGACCCGGTCCACGGACTCCCGGGCGGCCTCGCAGAGGTGGCACCCCGGGCGGGTGAGGAGGGTCACGGCGGGCGGCGGAGGAGGAGTCATGGAGCCCATGCTACGGGCCCGCCGCGCGGTGCGGACGGGCCCGGGAACGCACCGGGGGCCGCCGTCCTGGATCGGACGGCGGCCCCCGGTGGCGCTCAGCGCAGGGTCACTTCTTGTTGCGGCGCTGGTGACGGGTCTTGCGGAGCAGCTTGCGGTGCTTCTTCTTGGACATCCGCTTGCGGCGCTTCTTGATCACTGAACCCATAGGATCCCTCGCATCTTCATGTCTCGGTGGTGTGCCCCCGGGGACTCCGCGCGACAGGCGGGAACCAGGGGTGCCGGCCTGCGGACGGTGACGGCCGGGCAAACGTTCACTGACACCCTACCGTCTTGTGGGGAGATTGCTGTACTCGGTCTGGCCGCGGCCGGCTCAGGCGCTGCGGGACACCGGTGCGGGCCCGTCCCCGGGCTCCTCCTCGAAGGCGTCCGCGAGCTCGTGCGCGCCGGTGTCCGGCTGCGCCGCGGCGCCGGGCGGGTTGAGCTCGGCGGGCGCGTCCGGGGCCGGACCGGGGGTGCGCTGCTCCTGGTCCGGGTCCACGCCGGCCTCGCGGTACTGGTACTCGATGTGCTCCGCCACCAGCCGGGACGCCAGCCGGCGGTCACCGGCCGCCACGGCGGAGTAGATGGCGTGGTGCTCCGCGCGCAGCCGGTCCGCGGTGGTGCTCCACAGGGGCACGTGGCCCACCAGGGCCATCGTGTACTCGTAGATCGAGTCCCGCAGGGAGGACATCAGGGCGGAGACCACCGAGTTGCCGGCGGTCTTGCACAGGGCGATGTGGAAGCTCACCTCGAGGTGGTGGAACTCCTTGAGCGACAGGTCGTCCCGGGCCATCTGCTCGAGCAGCGCCCGCAGCTCGGCCATCGCCGGGTGCTCCGGGTCCGAGCGCTCCAGGGCCCACGTCTCGAGCAGCACCCGGGTCTGGACGATGTCCCGCAGGGGGTAGTCCGAGGTGGCCATGTGCAGCTGCAGCGCGGGCCCCGCGGACGCGGCGGGCTCCCGCACCAGCATGGGCAGGATCGACTTGCGCGGCCCGTCGAACAGCCGCACGATGCCCTGGGCCTCCAGGGTCTTGAGCGCCTCCCGCATGGTGTTGCGGGACACGCGGTGGATGGCCGCGAGGTCGCGGTCCGAGGGCAGTTGTTGGCCCAGCACGAGGTGGCCGTCGAACAGCTCGTTCTCCAGCCACTGCAGGACCTGCCGATGCGTTGCCATAGTCTCCAGGGTAGGACCACCGCGGCCCTCCGTGGGACGAACGCGGGTCCGGACGTGTCGGAAGTGCGGACGGGGAACCCCTGCCGGGCCCGGCGGACCGGACCCGGCACGGGTCAGATGAGGCCCTGCGCCATCATGGCGCCGGCGACCTTCATGAACCCGGCGATGTTCGCGCCGGCCACGTAGTTGCCGGGCATGCCGTAGTCCTCGGCGGTCTCGGCGCAGGTGTCGTGGATCGACTTCATGATCTGGCCGAGCCGCTCCTCCGTGTACTCGAAGGTCCACGAGTCGCGGGAGGCGTTCTGCTGCATCTCGAGCGCGGACGTGGCCACGCCCCCGGCGTTGGCCGCCTTGCCCGGGCCGAAGAGCACGTCCGCCTCCTGGAACAGGCGGGTGGCCTCGCCCGTGGTGGGCATGTTCGCGCCCTCCGCCACGGCGAGCACGCCGTGGCCGAGCAGCTTCTTGGCGTGGGAGCCGTCCAGCTCGTTCTGGGTGGCGCACGGCAGGGCCACGGTGCCGGGGACGTCCCAGACGGAGCCCTTGGCGATGAACCGGGCGCGTCCGCCGCGGCGCTCGGCGTACTCGGAGATCCGGCCGCGCTCCACCTCCTTGACCTCGCGGAGCAGGTCCAGCTCGATGCCGTCCGGGTCCACCACGTAGCCGCTGGAGTCCGAGGCGGTGACCACGGTGGCCCCGAGCTGCTGCGCCCGGTGGATCGCGAAGGTCGCCACGTTGCCCGAGCCGGAGACCAGCACGGTCTGACCGTCGAAGGACTGCCCGCGGGTCTGCAGCATCTCCTCGGCGAACATCACGGTGCCGAAGCCGGTGGCCTCGGTGCGCACCAGGGAACCGCCCCAGCTGAGGCCCTTGCCGGTGAGCACACTGGACTCGTAGCGGTTGGTGATCCGCTTGTACTGGCCGAACAGGTAGCCGATCTCGCGTCCGCCCACCCCGATGTCACCGGCGGGGACGTCCGTGTACTCGCCGATGTGGCGGTAGAGCTCGGTCATGAAGGACTGGCAGAAGCGCATGATCTCGCCGTCGGAGCGCCCGCTCGGGTCGAAGTCCGACCCGCCCTTGCCCCCGCCGATCGGCATGCCCGTGAGGGCGTTCTTGAAGATCTGCTCGAAGCCCAGGAACTTCACGATGCCCAGGTACACGGAGGGGTGGAAGCGCAGCCCGCCCTTGTAGGGCCCGAGCGCGGAGTTGAACTCCACGCGGAAGCCGCGGTTGATGTGCACGCGGCCCTCGTCGTCGGTCCACGGCACGCGGAAGATGATCTGCCGCTCCGGCTCGCAGATCCGCTCGAGCACGGCGGCGTCGAGCAGCTCGGGGTGGCGTGCGACCACGGGGCCCAGGGAGTCGAAGACCTCGTCCACGGCCTGGTGGAACTCCACCTCTCCGGGATTGCGGGCGAGTACGGCCTGGCGGATCGGGTACAGGTCCTCGTGCATGGTGCTCCTCGTTCGGATCGATTGGGCCCGGCCGGTCACCGCCGCGGATTCCTGGTGCGGCGGCGCAGGCCGGAGAGGCTGGACAGGATGTCCGCCGCACGAGCCCCCGCGCCCCTGCCCGGGCGCGCGGGGATGCCGCCGACCGCCGGCGCCGGGCCGGTCTCGACCGCCGGCTCAGGGCTGGGGACGACGGCCGGCTCCGGAACGGCCACCGCCGCGGCGTCCAGCACGTCCGTCCCGGGCGTCGCCTCCGGAGCCGTCCCGGCCCCATCGGCCCCCGCGGTCACGACCACGTCAGGTCCGGCGACGCCGGCCCCGGCAGCGCCGCTGTCCGCGGCGTCCCCGGGGGCGCGCGTCGGGGCGGCCGGCTGGTGCGCCGCACCGCCCACGACCTCGTGGACCCACGCGGTGACCTCGGCCAGCGGCTCCGGCTGCACGGCGTAGAGACGTCGTTGCCCCTGTGCCTCCATGGACACCATACCGGCCTCGCGCAGGATCTTCAGATGCTTCGAGACGGTCGGCTGGGAGACCCCCAGCTCTGCCACGAGGTCGCCCACGGGTCGCTCGCCGTCCTTGAGCGCGGCGAGGATCCCCCGCCGGGTCTTGTCGGCGATCACCGCGAACACGTCGTTGTTGCCCATCCGATCACTGTAAACGGGTTGCCGTGCGGCTCCCGGCACCGGCACGTCCGTGCCGCCCCCGTGGCTCCCCCCGCCGCCGCCGGAGCCCTCGGGCGGCGGGCTCAGTCGAACCACGGGTCCAGCCCCCACTGGGGGAAGACCTCCTTGCGGGTGGCCATGATCGTGCGGTCCGTCTCGTCGTTGGGGTCGAAGCCCACCTCCCAGGAGCGCCACCACAGGTCCACCTCGTCGCCCATGACCCGCGGCGCGTCGGCGCCGTAGCGCTCTTGCACGTAGTCGCGCCACGGCTGCGGCACCGCGGTGCCCACGTCGATCGGGTGGCCGGCGGCGACTCCCACCAGGTGCGTCCAGGAGCGGGGCACCACGTCGTAGCAGTTGTACCCGCCCCCGCCCGTGGCGATCCACCGGCCCTCGCACAGCTCGTGGGCCAGCCCCGCCAGGGCCACGGCGGTCTGCCGCTGCGCGTCGACGCTGACGCGCAGGTGGGTGAGCTCGTCGGCGAAGTGCGAGTCGCAGCCGTGCTGGCTCACGATCACCTCGGGCCGGAACTGGCGCAGCAGGGGCGGGACCACGGCGTCGAACGCGCGCAGCCACATGGAGTCGTCGGAGGCCGTGGGCATCGCCACGTTCACGGAGTGCCCCTCGGCCTCCCCGCGGCCGGTCTCGTTGGCGAAGCCCGTGCCCGGGAACAGCGTCAGCCCGGTCTCGTGCAGCGAGACGGTGAGCACGCGGGGGTCGTCGTAGAAGATCGACTGGGTGCCGTCGCCGTGGTGGCCGTCGACGTCCACGTAGGCCACGCGCCTGACACCCTGGTCCAGCAGGTGCTGGACCGCCACGGCGCAGTCGTTGTAGATGCAGAATCCGCTGGCCTTCTCCGCGTGGGCGTGGTGCATCCCGCCCCCGAAGTTCACGGCGTGCACCGCGTCCCCCGCGAGAACGGCCACGGCGCCCTGGTAGGTGCCGCCCACGAGCCGGGCGCTCGCCTCGTGCACCCCCGGGTACCCGGGGGTGTCCTCGGTGCCGAGACCGCACTCGGGGACCTCCACGGTGGGGTCGGCGCTGACGGCCCGGACCGAGTCCACGTAGTGCTGCGGGTGGACGAGGTTGAGCACCTCGTCCGGGGCCACCTCGGGCGCCTCCACCGTGACGTTGTCCCGGCGGTCCAGGCCGAACTCCTGGACCAGCCGGTAGGTGGCCTCGAGCCGGGACGGGTGCATGGGGTGGTGGTCCCCGAAGTTGTACTCGAGCAGGGCGGGGTCCCAGAACAGTCGCGTGGGGTACGGGGCGCCGGGCCCGGACGTAGCAGGGGTCACACCGCCATTAGACCACTCGGGGCCGGGGCCCGCCCTCGCGGGCGTGGCGTCGGCGCCCTTTGTGTCACCCCGGCGCGGCTCAGTCGAGGTCGCTGAAGGCCTCGACCGCACGGGTGGGTCCCGTCACGAGGATCTGGTCGTTCTCGTAGAGGACCGTGCCGGGCTCGGTGGCCTCCCACCCCTGGCCCAGGCGGCGGACCGCGACGATCGAGACCCCGTGGGTGCGCCGGATGCTGAGGGTGTCCAGCGGCCGCTGCTGGACGGCCTCCGGGGCCGGGCAGCGGATGAGGGCGAATCCCTCGTCGATCGTCACGAAGTCGAGGACCCGGCCCTGGATCAGGTGGGCGGAGCGCACGCCCATGTCGTGCTCGGGGCTGATGACGTGGTGGACCCCGAGCTGCTCGAGGATCTCGGCGTGGGGCGTGGTGATGGCCTTCGCCCAGATCTCGGGGTGGGCGAACTTCAGCAGCCGGGAGGCGACCAGGATGCTGGCCTGGACGTCGGAGCCGATGCCGACCACGACCTTGTCGAACTCGTCGACGCCGAGCTGGCGCAGCACCTGTTCCTGGGTGGCGTCGGCGCGCACCACGGTGGTCAGCTGCCCGTTGAGCTCCTGGACGACGTCCTCGTCTACGTCGATGCCCAGCACCTCCGCGCCGTTGCGCATCAGCTCGAGGGCCAGGGCGGCGCCGAAGCGGCCCAGGCCGATCACGGCCACCGTGCCCGGTGGCCGGCGGCGGCCGGAGTGGTGGTACGGGGCGGTGCCGGGGCGGGAGGGGAACATGTGGGGACCTCCAGGAGGTGTCGGGGTGGGCCGCAGGGCCCCATGGGGTGGTGTGCCGGGCGAGCGCGGTGGACTCAGCCGATCAGCGGGCGTTCCTTGGGCAGTTCGTACAGGGCCTTCCGGGGACGGGCCGCCATGGCGGTGGCCACGGTGATGGGCCCCAGCCGGCCCAGGAACATCAGGGCGATGAGCACCCCCTGGGCCGCCGGCGAGAGATCCGCGGTGATGCCCGTGGACAGGCCCACGGTGGCGAACGCGGAGATCGTCTCGAACAGGATCCGGTCCAGGCCGATGTCCTCGTGCAGCAGCATCAGCACCATCGTGGCGGTGGTCACCGCGCCCAGCGCCAGGACGACCACCGTGATCGCCTGGCGCTGCACCGACCGGGACAGGCGCCTGCCGAGGACGTGCACGGCCGTTCCCCCGGTGATCTCGGTCCAGGCGATGAAGCCGAGGACGGCGACGGTGGTGACCTTCAGCCCGCCGGCCGTCCCGGCGGGGCCGCCGCCGATGAGCATCAGGAGGTCCAGCCCCAGCCAGGACACCGGGTGCATCGCCGAGATGTCGATGCTGTTGAACCCGGCCGTGCGGGCGATGGTGGACTGGAAGAACCCGGCCATCAGCTTCTCGTCGGCCCCCATCGGCCCGAGGGTGGCGGGGTTGGACCACTCCACCGCGCACAGGAACACCGTGCCGGCGCCGAGCAGGACCACGGTGGCGAACAGCACGATCCGGGTGTTCATGCTCCACCGCCGGGGCCGGCGCCACTCCCGGCGCAGCTGGTAGAGCACCGGGAACCCCAGCCCGCCCAGGACCACGGCGACGACGATCGGCAGGTTGACCCAGGGGTCGGCGGCGAAGTCCATGATCGACAGGGTGTACAGGGCGAAGCCGGCGTTGTTGAACGCCGAGACCGCGTGGAACACGCCGTGCCACACCGCCTGCCCCGGTCCGTACCCGTAGCCGGCGAAGAAGCGCAGGGCGAGCGCCGCGGCCACGACCGTCTCGATCAGCAGCGTGGTGGCGAGGATGCGCAGCAGCACCCGGCGCATGTCCCCGTAGCCGGGGTTCTTCGTCTCGGTCGAGCTCATGATCCGGGCCGTCAGGCCCAGCCGGCGGGCCAGGAGGATCCCCAGCACGGTGGCGAAGGACATCACCCCGAACCCGCCGATCTGGATCAGGGCCAGGATCACCGCCTGCCCGAACGGCGTCCAGTAGGTCGGCGTGTCCACCACGACCAGCCCGGTCACGCAGATCGCCGAGGTCGCGGTGAAGAACGCCTCCATGAACGACGCCCCGCCGGGGCCCGACCTCGCGACCGGGAGCATCAGCAGGACGGTGCCGACGGCCAGGGCGGTCGCGAACGCACCGATGATCAGCTGCGCCGTGCGCGCCGCGGTCACCTCCCGCGGATCGGTGCTCCGCCGTTGTCCCGGCCGGCGACCGTGGGGGGAGCGGATCCCGTGCCGTCGGGTCAGTCGACGGACCCCGGGCGCGCAGCAGGGCCTCTTCCAGGGGCATGGGCGACAACCTACACCCGCGGCTGCCCGCCGCGGACGGGCTCGGGTGGAATACTGTCTCGGGTCGAGGCGAACGCCGCGGCCGCCGCCCCGCCCGGGCGGTCAGGACACCAGGAGGAGAGCCCGTGAGCCACCTGCAGCGCGCGCCCTGGGCCCGTCCGGAGGAACGCGGCCGGTTCTGGCTGCTCACCTCGCTGCGCGACCTCGTGGACCGGATCGCGGCGGGCTCCCCCGCCCGTCTCGCCGTCATCTCCTTCGCCGCGGTCGTGTCCGTGTTCTCCTTCCTGCTGTGGCTGCCCGTGGCCTCGGCCCCCGGCGTCGTGACACCGGTCGAGGACGCCGTGTTCACGGCCACCTCCGCGGTCACCGTGACGGGCCTGACCACGGTGTCGACGGCGGCCAACTGGTCGTTCTTCGGCCAGTTCGTGATCCTGGTCGCGATGCAGATCGGCGGTCTCGGCACCCTCACCATGACCTCGATCCTGGCCCTGGCCATCGGTCGCAAGCTCGGCCTGAAGTCCCGGCTGATCACCCAGGAGGCCCTGAACATCGGGCGCCTGGGCGAGGTGGGCTCGCTCCTGCAGATCATCGTGCTGATGTCCGTGACGATCGAGGCGATCCTGGCCACGGTGCTGACGATCGGCTTCCTGGTGGTCGGGGAGCCGTTCCTCACGGCGCTCTGGCACGGGGTGTTCTACGCGGTCTCCGCGTTCAACAACGGGGGGTTCACCCCGCACTCGGACGGCCTCGTCCCGTACACGGACGCGGTGCTGATCCTCCTGCCGATCGCCCTGGGCGTCCTCCTGGGCTCCCTCGGCTTCCCCGTGGTCCTCGTGCTGCGGCAGACCGGGCTGCGCTTCTCGCGGTGGAACCTCAACACGAAGCTGGTGATCGTGACCACCACGATCCTGCTGTTCGTGGGGTGGGCCCTGTTCCTGGCCTTCGAGTGGTCCAATCCGGACACCCTGCGGGACCGGCCCGTGCACGAGAAGATCTTCGAGGGCTTCTTCCACTCCGTCATGGTCCGCTCCGGGGGCTTCAACCTCGTGGACATGAACAGCCTGGAGCCGGTGACCCTGCTGATGACCGACGCGCTGATGTTCGCGGGCGGCGGCCCGGCCTCCGTGGCCGGCGGCATCAAGGTCACCACCCTCGCCGTGGTCTTCCTGGCGATCCTGGCCGAGGCCCGGGGCGACCGGTCCGTGATCGCGTTCTACCGGACCATCCCCGAGGACGCCCTCCGCATCGCGATCTCGGTGATCATGATGGGGGCGACCGTCGTCCTGGTGGGCTGCGGGATCCTCGTGGAGATCTCCGAGGAGCCGCTGGACCGGGTCCTGTTCGAGGTGATCTCCGCGTACGCGACGTGCGGTCTCAGCGTGGGGCTCTCCGGCGAGCTGCCCCCCGCCGGCAAGTACGTCCTGGCCCTGATCATGCTCATCGGGCGCATCGGCACGACCACCGTGGCCGCCGCCCTGGCGCTGCGCTCACGCCGGCGCCTCTACCGGTACCCCGAGGAAAGGCCCATCATTGGCTGACCGTTCGTCCCACAGCGTCCCCGTCCTGGTGATCGGCCTCGGCCGCTTCGGCACCGCCACCGCGCTCCAGCTCGCCCGCCAGGGCCGGGAGGTCCTGGGCGTGGAGCGGGACGCCCAGCTGGTCCAGAAGCTCTCCGGGCAGCTCACCCACGTGGTCGAGGCCGAGGCCACGGACATCGACGCCCTGCGCCAGCTGGGGGCGGCCGAGTTCGACTCCGCCGTGGTGGGCGTCGGCACGTCCATCGAGTCGAGCGTGCTCATCACGGCGAACCTCGTGGACCTCGGCGTGAGCCGGATCTGGGCGAAGGCCATCACGCCCTCGCACGGCAAGATCCTCTCCCGCATCGGGGCGCACCACGTGATCTTCCCCGAGGCGGACGCCGGGCGGCGCACCGCGCACCTGGTCTCGGGCCGGCTGCTGGACTACATCGAGTTCGACGACGACTTCGCGATCGTCAAGATGTATCCGCCGCGGGAGGTGCAGGGCTTCACGCTGGGCGACTCCAACGTCCGCTCCAAGTACGGCGTGACCGTGGTGGGCGTGAAGTCCCCGGGCGAGGACTTCACGTACGCCCGCCCCGACACCAAGGTCACCTCCCGCGACCTGCTGATCGTCTCGGGGCACGTGGACCTGCTCGAGCGCTTCGCGGCCCGCCCCTGATCCGGGGACCGGCCGGTCCGCGGCTCAGTCGCCGCTGAACTCGCGCGTGAGCTCCGCGGAGCGGTCCGCCGAGGCGCGGGCCGCGGAGGCCACGAGAGCCTCGAAGCCGTTGTCCTGGAAGGTCGTGATGGCCCGGTCCGTGGTGCCCTTGGGGCTCGTGACGGCCCTGCGCAGGGCCGCGGGGTCGGCCTCCGCCGGGCGCAGCAGCTCCCCGGCGCCGGAGACGGTCTCCTTCGCGAGGACCCGCGCGACGTCCGCCGGCAGCCCCATCCGCTCCCCCGCCTGCTGCATGGCCTCGGCCAGCAGGAACACGTAGGCGGGCCCGGAGCCCGAGACGCCGGTCACGGCGTCCACCTGCTCCTCGGGGACCTCGACCACGGTGCCCACGGCCTCGAGCACCCGGCGCACGGCCTCCGTCTGCTCGGGGCCGGTGGCGGCCCCCGGGGTCACCGAGACCACCCCGCGGCCCACGCTGGAGGGCGTGTTCGGCATCGTGCGCACGACCGGCTGGCCGGCGGGGAGGGCGCGCTCGAGGGCGCCGACGGAGATCCCCGCCGCCACCGACGCCACGACCGTGCCGGGGCGCAGGGCGGGGGCGATCTCGCGGGCGAGGTCGAGGATGCCGACGGGCTTGACGCCGAGCAGCACGACGTCCGCCTCACGGGCGGCCCGCCGGTTGGCATCGGGATCGTCCCCGGTGACGTAGGGCCGCACGCCCGTCTCGTCCTCGAGCCGGCGGGCGCTCTCCGCGGAGCGGACGGTGGCCCGGACCTGCTCGACGGGCACGCCGGAGGCCAGCACCCCCCGCAGGATGGATCCGTTCATGGAGCCGCAGCCCAGGAAGGCGAGCACAGGGGTCATGGTCGGTGAGGTCCTCTCATCGGTGGGATCGGAACGGTGGGATCGGAACGGTGGGAACGGGACGGTGGGAACAGGACGGTGGGAACGGCGCCGGTGGGACGGCGGGCCGGGTGCGCCCGGGCCTCAGCCCCGGCTGCCGTCCGCGCCCTCCGTGCCGTCGGGGCCGCCGGCGCTCGGGGCGCCGTCGGAGCGGCTCGTGTGCCGGCGGGCGAACTCGAGGGACTCCGCGAGCCACTGGGTGCGCTCGTCGGCGTTCTTCGAGCGGCGGGTCGAGACCTCGACCCCGATGATGCCCTGCCACCGGGTGGAGGCGAGGAACTCGAGGGACTCGGCCACCGGCTGCACCCCGTGGCCGGGCAGCAGGTGCTCGTCCGCCGTGGTCTCCCCCGACCCGTCGGTCAGGTGGACGTGGCCCAGCCGGGGGCCCAGTTCCCGGATGGCGGCCAGGGAGTCCATCCGGGCGGTGGCGGCGTGCGAGAAGTCCCACGTCACCCAGTCGTAGTCCAGGCCCAGCGGGCTGTAGTGCGGGGCGTAGACCACGGTGTCGCGGCCGCGGACCCGCCAGGGGTACATGTTCTCCACGGAGATCTTCACGCCGGTGGCCTGGGAGACCACCCGCACCCCCTCCACGAAGTTCGCGGCGTACCGGCGCTGCCACCGGAAGGGCGGGTGGACCACGACGACCTCCGCGCCCACCTGCTCGGTGAGCGCGGCCGCCATCTGGATCTTGGTCCACGACTTGCCCCACACCTGCTGGGTCAGCAGCAGGGTCGGGGCGTGGATGGTCGAGATGGGGAGCTGGTGGCGCTGCACGAGGTCCTGCAGCTGGTGGGTGAGCTGGCTCATCCGCTCGTGCGTGACGAGCACCTCCACGCTGTCGTAGCCCAGCTCCACGGCGGCCTCGAAGGTCTCCGGCACCCCGAGCGGATAGAGGGAGCTGGTGGACAGCGCCACGTGCGGACGGTACGGCTCCGCGGCGGCGCCCTGCTGCTCGCTCATGCCGCACCCACCAGGTGCCGGGGGTCCACGGTGCGGACGTCGGAGTGGCTGCTCAGCTGGTCCAGGCGGCGCAGGATCAGCCCCTCGCGGAGCGCCCACGGGCAGATCCGGATCGACTCGACGCCGTAGGCGTCCATCGCCGACTCCGCCACCACGGCCCCGGCGAGGATCTGCCGGGCCCGTGCGGCGGAGACCCCCGGCAGCTCGGCGCGCTCCTCCGGGGACATGGCCTCCATCCGGCGGGTCCACAGCCGCAGGTCCTCGAGGTGGAGGGTGCGGGGCACGTACGGGCCCATCTCGTACGGCGCCGCCCCGCAGATCCGGGCCAGGGAGCGGAACGTCTTGGAGGTGCCGGCCACGCAGGTGGGCTCCCCGGCCGCGCGGACCCGGTCGACCGCGGGCCGGAGCTCCTGGCGCACGTGCTTGCGCAGGGCCTTCATCTCCTTCGGGGTCGCGACGTCCCCGGCGACGAAGGTGCGGGTGAGCCGCCCCGCGCCGAGCGGCACCGAGGTCGCCACGGTGGGCAGCGCGTTGTCCCCCAGGGCCATCTCGAAGGACCCGCCGCCGATGTCGAGGTCGAGAACGGTCCCCGCGCCCCAGCCGAACCAGCGGCGCACCGCGAAGAACGTCACGGCCGCCTCCTGGTCCCCGGCCAGTTCCGTGAGGGTCACGCCGGAGCGGGACTGCACGTGGTCCAGCACCTGCGCCCCGTTGCCGGCCTCGCGGATCGCGGAGGTCGCGAAGGCGAGGAAGTCCTCGGCCCGGTTGTCCACGGCGAAGTCCCGGGCCTCGACCACGAACGCGGTGAGGGCGTCCCGGCCGGCGTCGGAGATGTTGCCGTCGGCGTCGAGGTACTGCACCAGCCGCAGGGCGAGCTTGTGGGACGCGTACGGCTCGGGCCGGGAGCCCGGGTAGACGTCCAGCAGGAGGAGGTGGACGGTGTTCGACCCCACGTCGAGGACTCCGAGACGCATGCCGTGGTGCTCCTTCGAGTTCCGTGTCCGTCCCGCGCGTGCGGAGCGGATCAGCCCTTGGACCCGGCGCGGGCGGGCTTGGCCGCCGCGGGCTTCTTGGCCGTGCTCTTCTTCGCCGTGCTGCTCCTGGCCGTCGTCCCCTTGGTCGTCGTCCCCTTGGCCGTGGACCGGGCCGTCTTCTTCGGGGCGGGGCCCTGGGCGCGCTTCTCCGCGAGCAGCTGGCTGGCGCGCGCCGGCGTGATCTGCTCCACGGTCTCGCCGCGCGGGACCGTCACGTTGGTCTCGCCGTCGGTGATGTAGGGGCCGAAGCGCCCGTCCTTGATGACCATGGGCCGTTCCGTGATCTGGTCGGTGCCGAGGTCCGCGAGCGGAGGCTTGGCGGCGCCGCGGCCGCGCTGCTTGGGCTGGGCGTAGATCGCCAGGGCCTCGTCGAGGGTGACCGTGAACAGCTGCTCCTCGGACTGCAGGGAGCGCGAGTCGCCGCCCTTCTTCAGGTAGGGGCCGAAGCGGCCGTTCTGCACCGTGATCTCGTTGCCCTCGGCGTCCGTGCCCAGCGTGCGCGGCAGGGACAGGATCTTGAGCGCGTCCTCGAGGGTCACGTCCTGCAGCGTCATCGTGGAGAGCAGGGAGCCCGTGCGGGGCTTCTCCTTGACCGGCTTCTTCGGGGGCTTGGGCTTGCCGTTCTTGTAGTACTCGACCGGCTGGGCCGCGAGCTCCTCGGCGGTGGGCTCGGGGATCACCTCGGTGACGTAGGGCCCGTAGCGGCCGTCCTTGGCCACGATGGCGCGCCCGGTCACGGGGTCGCGGCCGAGCTCCCGGCCGTCGGCCTTGCCCGTCTCGATGAGCTCGCGCGCCTTGTCGGGCGTGAGCTCGTCGGGGGCGAGGTCCTCCGGCACGTTGGCCCGGATCGGGTCGGTGATCTCCCCGGTCTCCGGGTCGACGGCGCCGGCCACCTCCAGGTAGGGGCCGAACTTGCCGACCCGCAGGGTGATGTCCTCGGTCACGGGGATGGAGTTCACGGCGCGGGCGTCGATCTCGCCGAGGTCGTCGACGATGGGCTTGAGCCCGTTCTCGTGGCCCTGGGAGCCGAAGTAGAAGTCCTGCAGCCAGTCGGTGCTGTCCTCCTCGCCGCGGGCGATCCGGTCGAGGCCCTCCTCCATCTCCGCCGTGAAGTCGTAGTCCACGTAGTCGGAGAAGTGCTCCTCGAGCAGGCGCACCACGGAGAACGCGGTCCACGAGGGGATGAGCGCGGAGCCCCGCACGCGGACGTAGCCGCGGTCCATGATCGTGGAGATGGTCGCCGCGTAGGTCGAGGGCCGGCCGATGCCGAGCTCGTCGAGGACCTTCACGAGGGACGCCTCGGTGTAGCGCGGCGGCGGCGAGGTGCGGTGCCCGTCCGCCTCGACCTCGGTGGCGTCCAGGAGGTCGCCCTCGGCCATCCGCGGGAGCCGCTTGTCGCCGTCCTTGCCGTCCTTGGCGCCGTCCTTGTCCGTGGCGGGGTCCTCGTCCCGGCCCTCCTCGTAGGCGGCCAGGAAGCCGCGGAACGTGATGACGGTGCCGGACGCGGAGAACTCGGCGTCCCGGCCGGCGGAGGACGTCGCCCCGAGCCGGACGGTCGCCGTCGACCCCTTGGCGTCGGCCATCTGGGAGGCCACGGTGCGCTTCCAGATCAGCTCGTAGAGCCGGAACGCGTCCGCGGAGAGCTCGCCGCGGACCTGGTTCGGGGTGCGGAAGGAGTCCCCCGCGGGGCGCACGGCCTCGTGCGCCTCCTGCGCGTTCTTCGACTTGGAGCTGTAGAGCCGCGGGGAGCCGGGCACGAAGTCGGCGCCGTAGAGCTCCGTGGCCTGGCGCCGGGCGGCCGTGACCGCCTGGTCGGACAGCGCCACGGAGTCGGTGCGCATGTAGGTGATGTAGCCGTTCTCGTACAGCTTCTGCGCCACCTGCATGGTGGTGCGGGAGGTGAAGCGCAGCTTGCGCGCCGCCTCCTGCTGCAGCGTGGAGGTGGTGAACGGGGCGGCCGGGCGGCGTGTGTAGGGCTTGGTCTCCAGGGACCGGACCGTGAACGCCGCGTCCTCGAGACCGGCGGCCAGTTCGCGGGCGGCCTGCTCGTCCAGGTGCGCGAGCTTGTCCGCGGCGCCCTTGAGCACGCCGTCGTCGCCGAAGTCGCGGCCGCCCGCCACCCGCTTGCCGTCCACGGAGGAGAGCCGGGCGCTGAAGGCGGTGCCGGCGTCCTCGCCGTCGGTGCGCGCGAACGTCCCGCTGAGGTCCCAGTAGTCGGCGGGCACGAACGCCATGCGCTTGCGCTCCCGCTCCACGACCAGGCGGGTGGCCACGGACTGCACGCGCCCGGCGGACAGGCCCGAGGCGATCTTGCGCCACAGCACCGGGGAGATCTCGTAGCCGTAGAGCCGGTCGAGGATGCGCCGGGTCTCCTGCGCGTCGACCAGGTCCTGGTCGAGCTCGCGCAGCTCCCCGAAGGCCCGCTCGATGGCCTCGCGGGTGATCTCGGAGAAGGTCAGCCGGTAGACGGGGATCTTGGGCTTGAGCACCTCCAGGAGGTGCCACGCGATGGCCTCCCCCTCGCGGTCGCCGTCGGTGGCGAGGTAGAGGGCGTCCGCGTCCTTGAGCTTGCGCCGGAGCTCGGTGACCTTCTTCTTCTTGTCCGGGTTCACCACGTAGTACGGCTCGAAGCCGTGCTCCACGTCCACCGCGAACTTGCCGTAGGGACCCTTCTTGAGCTCCGCCGGCAGCTCCGAGGGCTGCGGGAGGTCGCGGATGTGCCCCATCGAGGACTCGACCTCGTAGGCGTCGCCGAGGTACCCGGCGATGGTCTTGACCTTGGAGGGGGACTCCACGATGAGCAGGCTCTTGCCCGTTCCCGGGCTCTGGGTGGCCTTCGTTGGCACGGTACTCCTTGCTGCGGTCCGCGGTGCCGCGGGCCGCGGCGCTGCTGGACGTCGGGTCGAACGGGCGGGCGTCGGCCCGCCGTTGCGCTCCACCATAACGCCTCACCGCCGTCAACCCCCGCGCGGCGGGGACCCGGAGGACATCGGCGTCCCCGGGCGGGTCGCGCGGGCCGCCCGGCCCGGGCGGCCCGGACCGGTCTCAGGAGGGGTAGCGCTCGGGCTCGTCGCCGATCGTGAACTCGCGGCCCGTGGCGTGCTCCACGTCGATGACCACGAAGTTGTACTTCAGCGTGGGCGCCCACGGCCTGAGCGGCAGCTCCTCCGCGGCGTCGATCTCGGCGCGCGTCTCGAGCCGGCGGGCCCGGCCGTGGACCACCACGGATCGCACGACGTGCTCCTCCGAGACCTCGTCGATCTCGAACGCCACCTGGTCGTTGACGATGAGGCTCGAGAGCTTGGAGCCCTGGGCCGTGCGGAAGTACAGCTTGCGCTGGTGGACCACGTAGTTCACCGGGAAGATGTCCACGAGACCGGCGGCCTCGACGGCCAGCCGGCCGAAGGGGTGCTGCTCGAGGAGCTGCCAGACGGTGTCCTTGTCGAGGGTCTTGATGGGGTTCAGGTTGTCTCCGATGCTCATGCTCCCATCCTCCCACCCCCACCGTCGCGGCGCCGCCTGCTCATCCGCCCACAACGTCGCTCAGGCGGCGGGCGGCACCGGCTCGTGCGGCACGAGGAAGCCGTCGAGCACGAGGTGCCGGACCTCCTCGGTCAGCCGCTGCCGCTCCTCGCCCGCCCAGTCCAGCAGGGCGGCGAGCGCCCCGAGGATCTGCCGGGCGCTCAGCTCGCCGTCGCAGGCCCCGGCGAAGCCCGCGGCCTCGCTCGAGAGCACCACGGTCCGGCGCAGCCCGGCCCCCTGCCGGAGCAGGATCACGCCGGGGTGCTCCGCGCCGGGGCGCTGGTGGCGCTCCTCGGTGACGTCCTCGGCGGCCACGAGGTGGGCGTCCAGCCAGTCCTGGGGGTGCGCGGCGAGCCAGTCGGCCCGTTCCCACGTGGCGGCGAGCGCGGGGGCGAGCGGCTGCTGGACCGGGTGGGGGACGTGCTCGAAGCGGCGGAGCGCGCCCCCGGGCCGGGCCCGGGACGGGCGGCGGAGGCGGATCATCCCGAAGCCCACGGCCTCGACGCCGCGGGCGGCGAAGTCGTCGAGATAGGCGCGGTAGGCGCGTTCGTAGTGCTCGAGGTCGCGGGACTCCGCCGCGTCCCGCAGCCACGTCTCGGCGTACTCCTCCGGGCCGGCCAGCTCCCGCTGGACGAACCAGGCGTCGACGCCCTCGGGCACCCACTGCTCGGGCCGCTGCGCCCAGCGCTCGGCGGCCGGCCGCGCGTCCCCGGGCGGCGGGGCGAGGACCTCCCAGTTGCCGAGCAGGTGGGCGGTGGCCCCGGGGGCCATGACCCCGGGCAGCCCCCGCACCAGGTCGGCCACGATCCGGTCCCCCGGCAGACCGCCGTCCCGGTAGGTGTAGCGGTCGAGAGGGGTCTCCCCGGCGGGGCGCGGGGTGATGACGAACGGCGGGTTGGACACCACGAGGTCGAACCGCTCACCGCGCACGGGCTCCAGGAGGGATCCCGCCCGCAGGCTCACGCGGTCCTCGAGCCGGTCGGGGTCGATCCCGAGCGCCTGCGCGTTGAGCAGCAGGTTGAACCGGGTGAAGCCCAGGGCCCGGTCCGAGACGTCGGTGGCGGTCACGTGCCCCGCGTGCGCGAGCAGGTGGAACGTCTGGATGCCGCACCCGGTCCCCAGGTCCAGCGCCCGGTCCACCCGGCGGCGGTCGGTCGTCTGGGCCAGCGTCAGGGAGGCCTGGCCGATGCCCAGCACGTGGTCGCGGCGCAGCACGCCGGGGCGCTGGGACTCCCCCAGGTCGCTCGCCACGTACAGCTCCGTCCCGTCGTCGGAGGCGTGGGGGCGCAGGTCCACGGTGGAGCGCAGCCCGCCCTCCGTCTCCTCGGCGAGGCCCAGGCCCACGAGCTGCTCCGGGCGCACCGGGGCGGGCGCGAGCGTCTCCGCGGGGACGGTGCGGCCGAGGAGGAAGAGCGAGACGACCCCGGCGAGGCCCCGGTCCGGGTGCCCGGGCGTGCGGAGGGCCGGCTCGAGGACCCGCAGGGCGGGCACCGCCTGGTCCCGTGCGAGCGCGTCCATGGCGGCCTCCCCCAGCAGCTCCGCCACGCGGTCGTGGGTGAAGCCCGTCCGGCGGAGGGCGTCGTGCAGCTCGGCCGGCGCCCGCGGGTCGTCGGAGACGGGGGTCCCCGGGACCCGGGAGAAGGCCGGTGCCGCCGAGGGGCCGGGGGCGGCGGGGCTCATGCGGCCCCCGTCGGCACGGGCACGGGTGCCGACGCTGCGCGGGAGGCGGCCGGGGTTCCGTCGCCGGGCACGGGTGCGGGGGCGGACCCGACGGCGACCGGGGCGCCGTCGCCGGCCCCCGGTGCCGTGGCGGTGCCGCACCCGGCCGGGCAGGTGAGCCGCGGCCGCTCCTCGAGGCAGGCCGGGCACGCGAGCACGAGGGCGCGGCAGGTGCCGTCCGCGCAGTTGACGAAGCGGTTCGCGGGGCCGGCGCACCGGTCGCAGCGACCGATCGTGACCGCGGCCGGGGTGAACCGCACGTGCATGCGCCGGTCGAAGACGTACAGGGACCCCTCCCACAGCCCCCGGTCCCCGCGCTCGCGGCCGTACTCGGCGATGCCGCCGTCGAGCTGGTAGACCTCCTGGAAGCCGCGGTTGCGCATCAGCGCGGAGAGCACCTCGCAGCGGATCCCGCCGGTGCAGTAAGTGACCACGGGCCGGGTCTTGAGGTGGTCGTACTTCCCGGAGTCCAGCTCGGCCACGAAGTCGCGGGTGTGCGCCACGTCCGGGACCACGGCCCCGCGGAAGCGCCCGATCCGGGCCTCGTGGGCGTTGCGCCCGTCGAAGAACACGACGTCCTCGCCGCGGCGGGCCACGAGCTCGTCCACGGCGCCGGGCGCCAGGCGGGTGCCGCCGCCGACCACGCCGTGCTCGTCGACCTCGAGCTCGCCGGGCGCTCCGAAGGACACGAGCTCGTCCCGGACCTTGACCGACAGCCGCGGGAAGTCCTCGGCCGAGCCGTCCGACCACTTGAACACCGTGTCCCGGAGACCGGGGTGGGAGCGGGTGGTGCGGGCGTACTGCTTGAGCGCCCCGACCTCACCGCCCACGGTGGCGTTGAGCCCGTGCGGGGAGACGATGATCCGCCCGCGCAGGCCCAGCCCCTCGCACAGGGCGCGCTGCCAGAGCATCACGGCCGTGGGGTCGGGGAGCGGGGTGAAGACGTAGTGCAGGACGATCCGGTGCTGTGCCACGGGTCCAGGCTACAAGCGCGGCGGGGCGCCCGGCGCCGCGCGGTCCGGGCGCCGGGTCAGTGGCCCAGGTGGAACACGCGGCCGGTGACCTTCGTGGGGGCCACCTCCACGTACTCGAGCTTGGTGGTCCCGACCCACGGCCGCAGCGGCAGCTCGTCCACCCGGTCGGTCTCCTCCGGGTCGGTCAGCTGGCGGGCCGTGCCGCGCACGATCACGGACCAGGCCTCCCCGCCCTGCGCCTGGTCGACCTGCACGGCGACGTGCTCGTTGAGCACCAGGTGCAGCAGCTTGGTGCCCTTGGCGGTGCGGAAGTAGATCTTCCCGTCGTCGGCCACGAGGTTGATGGGGGTGATCTCGATCTCGTCGCCGTCCATGGTGGCGATCCGGCCGAAGCGTGCGCTGTAGAGGTGCTCCCAGCACTGCTCCGGGGTCAGCTCCGTGACCGGCGGCCGGTGCGCCCGGGCCTCCTTGTCGGGATTGTGCCCGGAGATGTTCATGGGGTTGCTCATGCGGTCATTCTGGCACGGGGCCTCCGCCGGCGTGACCCGTGTCATGTTCGTGACCGGGGCCCGGCTCGGGACGGGCGGACGCCCCGGCTGGGGTGACCGGCCGGGGCGTCCGCCCTCGTCAGCGATTCCGGAGCGCTCAGCGGCCGGAGGCGGTGCCCGCCCCCTGCAGCCGCTCCAGCTCGGCCGCCTCGGTGCGGGTGGTGTGCAGGTCGTCGATCTGGCCCAGGGTCCTGTCCTTGGTCTCCTTGGCCGTCAGGGCGGCGGCCACGGCGATCAGGCAGGCGCCGGTGACGAACCCCGCCACGCCCAGCCAGTTGTCCCCCTCGGCCCCGGCCAGGGAGCTGGCCAGGACGGGGGCGAAGCCGCCGGAGATCGCGAAGCCGATCTGGGTGCCCAGGGCCAGCCCCGTCACGCGCACCCGGGTGGGGAACATCTCCGCGTAGAAGGAGGGCCAGATGCCGTTGGACATGGAGTAGAAGAAGCCGGACATGACGGCGCCGAGGAGGAAGATCAGCGTCCAGTTCCCGGCGTGGACGGCGGCCAGGTAGGGATACATCACCGCGGCCGCGCCGGCCGCCCCGGTGATGAACACCGGCTTGCGCCCGACCCGGTCGGCGACCGTGGCCGCCACGGGGATCACGAGCAGGGCCACGGCGTTGGCGATGACGGAGACCCAGAGCATGGTCGAGCGGTCCAGGCCCACCACGGAGGTGGCGAAGGACAGCGACCACACCAGGAAGACCACGTTGACGGTGTTGATCATCGCGGCCGCGGCCACGCGCAGCACCGCGGTCTTGTGGTGCTTGACCATCAGGGTGAGCGGGGTGGCCGGCTTCTCGCCGGGCAGCACGGCCCGGGCCTGCTCGAAGGCGGGCGGCTCCTCCAGGTGGCGGCGGATCAGATAGGCCACGACCACCACGACGGCGGAGAGCCAGAACGGGACCCGCCAGCCCCAGCTGAACAGCTGCTCCTCGGTGAGCACGAGCGTGAAGGGGATGAAGACGGCGGTGGCGAGGAGGGTGCCGAACTGGGTGCCCTGCAGCGTCCAGCTCGTGGTGAAGGCCCGCCGGTGCTCCTCGGAGTGCTCCAGCGAGACCGAGATCGCGCTGGCCTGCTCGCCGGAGGCCGACAGCCCCTGGATGACGCGGCAGGTCACGAGCAGGGCCGGGGCCAGCAGGCCGGCCTGGTCGTAGGTCGGCAGGCAGCCGACGGCGAACGTGCCGGCGCCCATCATGAACAGGGTCAGCATCAGCACGAACTTGCGCCCGAACCGGTCGCCGAGGGGGCCCATGATGAGGGCCCCCAGGGGCCGGACGACATAGGCGACGCCCACGGTGCCCATCGACAGCAGGATCGCCACCCCGGGGGACGTGTCGGCCGGGAAGAACAGGTGGTTGAGCACCAGGGCGGCGGCCGTCCCGTAGACGGCGAAGTCGTAGTACTCCAGGGCGGAGCCGATCCAGCTGGCCAGGGCCGCCTTCTTCGGGGTCTTGCCGTGGGTCGCGGCCGCGGCCGGTGGAGGAGCGTTGTGCATGGGAGGTCCTTCGCTGAGGGCACCCCGGACGGCGGGGGCACGGGACGTGAGCGGAGCTGGAGAGAGGTGCACCGGCGGGTGGACGGGTTCGCGAGGAGCCCGGCCGGCCGGACCGTTGCCATATGATGGCAACTGTGTTTATATCTTGAACACAAGAATGATCCAGATCACACTGCACGTCAAGAGTGCGCCCTGCGATGACGCCGACCCCGGGCCCAGTGGGCCCGGGGCCGAGGAGCAGTGGCGCGGTGCCGCCGACGTCGTCCTGCGGAGGATCCGCGCCTCACCGCACCCGGCCGGCGCCCTCCCCCGGCACGACGACGAAGACGTCCGGCGCCCGGTGACCCCGGTCCGCGAAGGCCTCGGCGACCGCGTTCCCGACCTGCTCCGCCCGCGCCGCGGGCACGAGGGCGATCGCGGAGCCGCCGAAGCCTCCGCCGGTCATCCGCGCCCCGGCGGCCCCGGCGGCCAGGGCGGTGTCGACGGCGAGGTCGAGCTCGGGGCAGGAGATCTCGTAGTCGTCCCGCATCGAGGCGTGGGAGGCGACCAGCAGCTCCCCGATGCCCCGGACGTCCCCGGCCCGCAGCCGCCGGACCGTCTCCAGGACCCGGCGGTTCTCGCTGAGCACGTGCCGGATCCGGCGGGCGGTCTCCTCGTCCAGTCCGCTCAGGTCGGTATCGTCCGGGACGTCGCGCAGGGAGACCGCTCCGAGGGCGGCGGCCCCGCGCTCGCAGGAGGCGCGCCGGGCGGCGTAGCCGCCGTCGGCGTGGGAGTGGGCGACCTTCGTGTCGACCACCAGGACGGCGAGCCCGTGCCGGGCCACCGGCAGCGGCACGAGCTCGGCCTCCTGGGTGCGGCAGTCCAGGAACAGCGCGGCGCCGGCCCGGCCGCGCAGGGAGGCCGACTGGTCCATGATCCCGGTCGGGGCGCCGACGAACTCGTTCTCCGCCCGCTGCGTCAGCCGCGCCATCGCCGGCCGGTCCAGATCCAGTCCGAGCAGGTCGTTGAGGGCCACGATCGTGGCGACCTCCACGGCGTGCGAGGAGGACAGGCCGGCACCCACGGGGACGGTCGAGTCCAGCAGCAGCTCGAACCCGGGCACCTCCACCCCGTCGAGGCCGGCGAGCACGTGCACCACGCCAGCCGGATAGGCCCCCCAGCCGCCGACCGTCCCGGGGGCGAGCGCGGGGATCCGGAACCGGGCCCGGGACAGCCCCCCGCCGTCGGGGGCGTACGTGGAGGCCAGGTCGACGACGTCGTGCCCGGTCGTGTCCTCGCCCTGCCCGGTCCGCCGCCCCTGTTCGGCGTCCCGGCGCAGCCGGACGGCGACCATCGCCGAGCGGTCGATGGCGAAGGGCAGCACGAAGCCGTCGTTGTAGTCGGTGTGCTCCCCGATGAGGTTCACCCGCCCCGGGGCACGCCACACCCCGTCCGGAGCGTGCCCGTAGACCTCGGCGAACCGGCGGGAGAGCTCCTCCGCCCGGGCGGCGTCGTCCTGGCCTGCCTGCCGAGCGGCCGGCTGGGGGGTGTGGTGTCCGGTCATCGTGCGGCCTCCCTCAGGCGTGCGGCGGTCTGCTCCGCGGTGACGTCGTTGATGAACGCCCCCATGGCGGCCTCGGAGCCGGCCAGGAACTTCAGCTTGTCCTCGGCCCGCCGGGGGCTGGTCAGTTGCAGGTGCAGCCGGCCGGCCTCCCGGTCCGCCGCGTCCACGGGGGTCTGGTGCCAGGCGGCGATGTAGGGGGTCGGCGTGTCGTAGAGCCGGTCCACGCGCTGGACCAGGTCCTGGTACACCACCGCCAGCTCGTCCCGCTCGGCCCCGGTCAGCGCGGCCAGGTCCGGGACGCGGCGGTGCGGGACCAGGTGGACCTCCAGCGGCCACCGCGCGGCATAGGGCACATAGGCCGAGAAGTGCTCACCCGCCAGCACCATCCGGTCCCCGGCGGCGGTCTCGTCGGCCAGGACCTCGCC
Organism: Kocuria sp. LHG3120; assembly: GCF_049897445.1. Taxonomy (NCBI): domain Bacteria; kingdom Bacillati; phylum Actinomycetota; class Actinomycetes; order Micrococcales; family Micrococcaceae; genus Kocuria; species Kocuria sp. LHG3120. The sequence goes on from NZ_JAFCWG010000001.1 coordinate 793,757, forward strand.
CATCAGGGTCCGCCCCGTGGCCTGGAGGTGCGCCCGGGAGCGGGCCGCGAGCCGCGCCGCGTGCGGGGCCGGATAGGGGTAGGCGTAGATCTGCCCGTGCGGGTGGTGCAGGGTCACCCCGATCTGCTCGCCCCGGTTCTCGAACGGGAACACGTGCCGGACCCCGGCCATGGCCGAGAGCGCCTCGGTGCGCTGGGCCCAGGCCTCCACCACGGTGCGCGCCCGCTCGGAGGACAGGGACGCGAAGGAGCCCTGGTGCTCCGGGGTGAACACCACCACCTCGCACCGCCCCACGGCCGGGGACGGGACGCCCCACAGGGACCGCTCCCCCACCTGCTGCGGGTCCGGCAGCTCGGCCAGCTCCGGGCCCAGCGAGGGGAAGCGGTTCTCGAAGACGACGACGTCGAAGTCCTCCGCCGGGATCTCCGACTCGCGCCCGCCCACGCTCGGGCACAGCGGGCACTGGTCGGCCGGGGGCAGGTAGGTGCGCGCCTGCCGGTGGGCGGCCACCGCCACCCACTCCCCCGTCAGCCGGTCGAAGCGCACCTCACCGCCGCCGGAGCGGGCGTCCAGGGGCCGGCGGTCCACCACGTGCTCCACGGGCGGGGTGCCGCGGTCGGAGAAGAACACGGCCTCCCGTCCGTCGGCGAGGTGGTGGGTCCGGTGCGCGATCAGCGGCACGGGGGCGCGCTCGGCGGGGGCGGGAGAGGTCATCGGACGGGCTCCAGTCGCAGGTCGGGGACGTGCTGGCTCAGGGTCTCGCGGTCGGCGGCGCCCAGACCGTCGTCGGTCACGACCGTGTCGACCTCGTCGAGACCGGCGATGCGGTGGAGCCCGGACAGGCCCCACTTCGTGGAGTCGGCCAGCACCACGCTGCGGTCGCAGCGCTCCAGGAAGAGGCGGTTGATCTCGGCCTCCATCATGTTCGGAGTGGTCAGCCCGTCGCGCTCGGACAGCCCGTGCACGCCCAGGAAGGCCAGGTCCACGTGCAGGGTGCGCAGGGCCGCGGTGGCCAGCGGGCCCACCAGGGCGTCCGAGGGGGTGCGCACCCCGCCCAGCAGGACCACCGTCTGTCCCGTGGCGGGCGCGTCCTGGAGCACGTCGGCGATCCGCGGGGAGTTCGTCACCACCGTGATGTCGCTGACGCGGCGCAGGGCGCGGGCCAGCGCGAAGGTGGTGGTCCCGGAGTTCAGCGAGACGGACATGCCCGGCCGCACCATCGCCTCGGCGGCGGCGGCGATGGCCGCCTTCTCCGGCAGCTGCAGCTCGGACTTGTGCGTGAATCCGGGCTCGGCCGCGGAGGATCCCGCCGGCAGCTTCGCCCCGCCGTGGACCTTCTGCAGCTCCCCGTCCCGGGCCAGCCGGTCCAGGTCCCGGCGCACCGTCATGTCGGACACGCCCAGCTCGGCGACCAGGTCCGCGACCCGCACCGCACCGGAGGCGCGCACGCGGTCGAGGATCTCCCGCCGTCGGCGGTCGGGGAGCATCTCGGTCATGGGGCCTCCTGGCTCGGCCGGGGTCCGTCGAGACCCCGGATCGGTGACATGCCCCACAATACAAACATCGTGGTGTTCTTTTCAACAGGGTTGATGTTTGATTCTGTCGCTTCTACTATGACGTGAACCACATCGATCCACCACTGCGATCGAGTGTCCGAACCCACCACCCCGATCAGCGCCCAGGAGCCGACATGACTGCTGCGACCCTCGAGCCGACCACCGCCCTCGATCCCACCGGACCGTGCCGGGTCCACCTCACGAGCGGGGGTGTGTCGGTCCTGGTCGACCTCTCCGAGGCCCAGCTGCCCTCCGTGGTGCACTGGGGCGCCGCACTGCCCGGCCTCGACGCCGAGGAGGCCGCCGTGCTCGTTGAGGCCGCGGTGGCCCACCGCACGGCCAACGGGCAGGACCTGCCGATGCGCCCGGACGTGCTCGGGAGTCTGCACACCGGCTGGAGCGGCCGGCCAGGACTGGTGGGTGACCGGGACGGCACCGCGTGGACCCCGCTGCTGCACCTCACGGAGGCCCGGTTGGATCCGGTGGAACCGCAGGAGGTCCTCGCCGACGGCGCCCTGGTGAGCGCCGGCGCGGCCCGCCTGCTCGTGGCGGCGGAGGACACCGGCGCAGGCCTGCGCGTGGCGATCGAGCTGGAGCTCACGCCCTCGGGCCTGCTGCGCGCCCGCGCCACGCTGACGAACACCGCCCCGGGTCCCTACCGCGTCCAGGAGCTGGGCCTCGTGCTCCCCCTGCCCACCCACGCCCGGGAGATCCTGGACTTCGCAGGGCACTGGGGCAAGGAACGGACCCCCCAGAGGCGCGAGCTCACCGTGGGCACGCACCTCCGGGAAGGACGCAAGGGCCGCACCGGCGCCGACGCCGCCTACGTCCTGTCCGTGGGCGAACCGGGCTTCGGCTTCGCCGACGGCGAGGTCTGGGGCCTGCACACCGGGTTCTCCGGCAACCACCGCACGTGGGCGGAACGGCTCTACGACGGCCAGCAGGTCGTGGGCGGCTCCGAGCTGCTGCTGCCGGGCGAGGTCTCGCTCGGACAGGGCGAGGGCTACACCACCCCGTGGCTGTACGGCGTGTACGGGCGGGGGCTGGACGAGCAGGCCGGGCGCTTCCACGACTGGCTCCGGGCCCGCCCCCAGCACCCCGCTCGGCCCCGTCCGGTGACGCTGAACGTGTGGGAGGCCGTCTACTTCGACCACCGCCTCGAGAAGCTCTCTACCCTGGCCGACCGGGCGGCCGCCGCAGGTGTGGAGCGCTTCGTGCTCGACGACGGGTGGTTCGGCGCCCGCCGCGACGACAACGCCGGGCTGGGCGACTGGGTGGTCTCCCCCGAGGTGTGGCCGCAGGGCCTGTCCCCGCTGATCGACCACGTCAACGACCTCGGCATGGAGTTCGGCCTGTGGTTCGAGCCCGAGATGGTCAACCCCGACTCCGATGTGGCCCGCGCCCACCCCGAGTGGATCATGGGCCCCGGCGGGCGCCTGCCCATCGAGTCCCGCCGGCAGCAGGTGCTGGATCTGGGTGTGCCGGAGGCCTACGCGCACGTGCGCGACCAGATGGTGGCTCTCCTGGACGAGTACCCGATCGCCTACCTCAAGTGGGACCACAACCGCGACCTGCTCGAGGCCGGCACCCACCCCGACGGACGCCCCGGGGTGCACGCCCAGACCCTGGCGACCTACCGGCTGATGGCCGAGCTCAAGGAGCGGTTCCCGGGCCTGGAGATCGAGTCCTGCTCCTCCGGCGGCGCCCGGGTCGACCTCGGGGTCCTGGAGCACACCGACAGGGTGTGGACCTCCGACGACATCGACCCCTTCGAGCGCCAGCAGATGCACCGGTGGACTCAGCAGCTCATCCCGGCCGAACTCATGGGCTCGCACGTCGCCTCCGGCGCCTCGCACACCACCGGGCGCATGCACACCCTGCACTTCCGCGCCGGCACCGCCGTGTGGGGCCACCTCGGCATCGAGTGGGACCTCACCCAGGCGACCGAGCAGGAATCGGCCGAGCTCGCCGAGTGGGTCGCCTTCCACAAGGTCCACCGCGGTCTGCTCCACTCGGGCCGGATGGTCCGCCTGGACGCCTTCGACCCCGCGCTGCGGATCCACGGGGTCGTCAGCGCCGACCGCTCGGAAGCGCTGTTCGCCGTCGTCGGCGCCGCCCTGCCCGACGTCGAACCCGTGGGCCGGTTCCGGTTGCGCGGCCTGGACCCCGAGCGCCACTACCGGGTGCGCGACGTCACCCCCGGCGCCGACCCGCACGGGTTCCGCCGCCCGCCGTGGTGGCCGACCGAGCGGGGCGTGGTCCTGTCCGGCCGGGCGCTGCAGACCGTGGGCGTGCACGCCCCCTGGCTGGCCCCGGACACCCTGCGCGTCCTGCGGCTCGAGGCCCAGGACCCCACCCAGCCCGCCCCCCAGAACTGAGGTAGCCCCATGTCCACGACCACACGTCCCCGCCGACCGGACACGCCGGTCGTTCCGGGCCAGGCCGGCCACGCACGCCGGCGGGGCCGACAGGACACCCGGATCGCGATGCTGTTCATCGCCCCGGCCCTCCTCGGCTTCCTCGTCTTCCTCGCCTGGCCCACCGTGCGGGGCATCTGGCTGAGCTTCACCAGCTTCAACCTGCTCACCCCGTCCGAGTTCGTGGGCCTGGCCAACTACCGGCGCCTCGTGCAGGACCCCATCTTCTGGGACTCGCTCCTGGTCACGGTGCAGTACGTCCTGCTGAACATCGGGATCCAGACCACGTTCGCCCTGCTCATCGCGCTGATGATGCACCACCTCACCCAGTCCACCTTCCTGCGCGGGGTGGTGCTCGCCCCCTACCTGGTCTCCAACGTGGTCGCCGCGATCGTGTGGCTGTGGATCCTCGACACCCAGTTCGGGGTGGCCAACCAGGTCATCTCGTGGGTCGGGCTGGACCGGATCGGCTTCCTCTCCGACGAGACCTGGGCCATTCCCACGATCGCGATGATCAATGTGTGGCGGCACATGGGCTACACCGCCCTGCTGATCTTCGCGGGTCTGCAGACCCTGCCCCAGACCGTCTACGAGGCGGCGCGCATCGACGGGGCCGGTGAGGTCCGGACCTTCTTCACCATCACCCTGCCCCTGCTGCGCCCCATCCTGGCGCTGGTGCTCATCATGACGGTCATCGGGTCCTTCCAGGTCTTCGACACCGTCGCCGTGACGACCGCCGGTGGGCCGGCCAACGCCACCAACGTGCTCCAGCTCTACATCTACGACATGGCGTTCGGCCGCTTCCAGTTCGGCTACGCCTCGGCGATGTCCGTGGCCCTGCTCGTGGTCCTGGCCGTCATCACCTTCCTCCAGTTCCGTCTGACCCGCGCCGGGTCCACGGACCTGGCCTGATCCCGAGGAGCTCCGATGAACCCGACCCCAGCCCCCGCGCAACCCGGAAGCGCCGCGCCCAGTCCCACGGGCGCCGCCGCGCCCGTGACCGCGGCCCCGGCGGACACCCCCGCCCCGGCCCGCCGCCGGATCACCCCCGGCAGGCTGCTCGCCTGGGCCTTCCTGATCGCCGTCGTCCTCGTCACGCTGTTCCCCTTCTACTGGATGCTGCGCACCGCGCTGTCCACGAATCCCGGGCTGCAGGCGGACCCCTCCTCCTGGTTGCCCCCGGAGTTCACCTGGGGCGCCTTCGAACGCGTGCTGGGACTGCAGTCCACCGAGGAGGCCCTCGCAGAGGGCGGCTCCGGCACGTCGCTGAACTTCTGGCGCTACCTGCTGAACTCCGTGGTGGTGGCCACGCTCATCACCGCGGGCCAGCTGCTGTTCTCGGCCATGGCCGCCTACGCCTTCTCCCGGCTGAAGTGGCCCGGGCGGGACCGGATGTTCGCCCTGTTCCTCGCCGGGCTGATGGTGCCGGCCATCTTCACCCTGCTGCCCAACTTCGTGCTCATCAAGGAGCTGGGACTGGTGGACAACATGCTCGGCATCGCCCTGCCCACCATGTTCATGACCCCGTTCGCGGTGTTCTTCCTGCGGCAGTTCTTCATGAACGTCCCCGCCGAGATCGAGGAGGCCGCCCTGCTGGACGGCGTCTCCAAGGTCGGCGTGTTCTTCCGGGTGATCCTGCCCATGTCCGCGGCACCGATGGCGACCCTGGGCATCCTCACGTACATGACGGCCTGGAACGACTACTTCTGGCCGCTGATGGTCTCCTACACGGACGCCTCCCGCGTCCTCACGGTGGCCCTGGGCGTCTTCCGGGCGCAGTCCCCGCAGACCGGCACCGACTGGGCCGGCCTGATGGCCGCCACCCTCATCGCCGCGCTGCCGATGATCCTGCTCTTCGCGGTCTTCGCCAAGCGCGTCGTCAACTCCATCGGCTTCAGCGGCATCAAGTAGGAGCTCACCATGACACGCACACCTTCACCTCTTCACCGTCCCCAGCGCACCGCGCGCACCCGTGGGCGCCTGGTCCTGGCCGTCTCCACCGTCCCGCTGCTCGCCCTCACCGGGTGCGGGGCGGACGCCGACGCCGAGGCCTCGGCCACCGGCGTCATCGACTACTGGATGTGGGACACCAACCAGCTGCCCGCCTACCAGAAGTGCGCCGAGATGTTCGAGGCCGAGCACCCGGACCAGGACGTGCGCATCACCCAGACCGGATGGGACGACTACTGGACGAAGCTCACCGCCGGGTTCATCGCCGACACCGGCCCGGACGTGTTCACCAACCACGTCTCCAAGTATCCCCAGTTCGCCGAGCTCGAGGTCCTGGCCCCCCTGGACGAGCACCCTGCCACCGCCGCGCTGGACCCCGACGACTACCAGGACGGCCTCGTCGACCTGTGGACCGGCCCGGACGGCCACCAGTACGGCGCGCCCAAGGACTGGGACACGATCGCCGCCTTCTACAACGAAGAGCTGCTCGCCGAGGCGGGCCTGACCCCCGCGGACCTCGAGGGCTGGAGCTGGAACCCCGAGGACGGCGGCAGCTTCGAGGACCTCGTGGCGCACCTGACCGTGGACGAGAACGGCGTCCGCGGCGACGAACCGGGCTTCGACAAGGACCACGTCGCCGTCTACGGCCTGGGCATCTCCGAGGCCGGCGGGAGCACCGCCGGCCAGGGACAGTGGTCGGCGTTCGCCGCCTCCAACGGCTGGCGGGTCACGGACGAGCCGCTGTGGGGAGACCACTACAACCTGGACGACCCCGCCCTGCACGAGACCCTCGACTGGTACTTCGGGTTGACCGACAAGGGGTACATGCCCCCGTACGGGCAGTTCAACGCGGCCGAGGGCGTCAACGCCCAGTTGGCCTCGGGGTCGGCGGCCATGGTCCTGGACGGGGCCTGGATGATCAGCACCTACGCCGGCATCGAGGACTTCCCCGTGGGCACCGCCCGCACACCCGTGGGCCCCGACGGCACCGCCACCTCCATGCTCAACGGCCTGGCGGACTCGATCGTCAAGGACACCGACAACCCCGAGGGCGCGGCGCAGTGGACGGCGTTCATGTCCTCCGCGCAGTGCCAGCAGGAGGTCGCCCGCGCCGGTGTCGTCTTCCCTTCCCGAAAGGACGCCACGCCCATCGCCGCGGACGCCTACCGGCAGATGGGGATCGATCCCGAGCCGTTCATCGCCCCGGTCCAGGAGGGCAACACCGTCTACTTCCCCGTCACCAAGTTCGGCGCGGACGTCTCGGCCCTGATGACCCCGGCTCTGGAGGACATCTACGCGAACCGGGTGCCCGCCTCGACTCTCACCGACATCAATGACGCCATCAACGTCCTCTTCGAAACCGACGAGACCGGGGGCTCCTGACCCGGCCCGGGCCCCGACGACACCCGTCCCGGGGGCCCGGCACCATCCGGTGCCGCTCCACAGCCACCACCCGCAGCATCACCTGCAGGAACTCCGAGAGGAAATACCCGCCATGTCTTCTGTGCGCTACGCCAATGTGACCTGCCAGTACCCCGGGGCCGAGCGGCCCTCGGTGACCGACCTGAACCTGGACATCGCCGACGGGGAGTTCCTCGTCCTCGTGGGCCCCTCCGGGTGTGGGAAGTCCACCACCCTGCGGATGCTCGCCGGGCTGGAAGAGGTCACCGGGGGCAACATCTACATCGGTGACCGCGACGTCACCGACGTCCCCTCCCGGGACCGCGACATCGCGATGGTCTTCCAGAACTACGCCCTCTACCCGCACATGACCGTGGCCGAGAACATGGGCTTCGCCCTGAAGATCGCCAAGATCAGCCCCGAGGAGCGCCGCCGCCGGGTCGAGGAGGCGGCGAAGATCCTGGATCTGACCGACTACCTGGACCGCAAGCCCAAGGCCCTCTCCGGCGGGCAGCGCCAGCGCGTGGCCATGGGCCGGGCCATCGTGCGCTCCCCTCAGGTGTTCCTGATGGACGAGCCGCTGTCGAACCTGGACGCGAAGCTGCGCGTGCAGACCCGCACCCAGATCGCCTCCCTCACCCGCCGGCTCGGGGTCACCACCGTCTACGTCACCCACGACCAGGTCGAGGCGATGACCATGGGCGACCGGGTCGCGGTGCTCAAGGACGGGCTGCTGATGCAGGTCGACACCCCCCGGGCGCTCTACGACGCCCCGGCCACGGAGTTCGTGGCCGGGTTCATCGGCTCGCCGGCGATGAACCTCTTCCGGGTGCCCGTCACCGAGGCCGGAGCCCAGCTGGGCACGGTGCGGATCCCGCTGAGCCCCGCCCAGCGCTCCGCCCTGAGGGGATCCCAGGTCACGATCGGGATCCGGCCCGAGGACCTGCACCCGGCCGCCGAGGGCACCGGGCTGCCGATCGTCGCCGACGTGGTCGAGGAGCTCGGCGCCGACGCGTTCGTCTACGGCCACCTCGCCCCGGTCACCGCCGCCAACGCGATCCTGCCCGTGGACCCCACCACCGGAACCACCGACGACCCCACCACCCACGAGTTCATCGTCCGGGTCGAGGGTCGCACCCCGCCGCGGGCCGAGACCACGGTCTGGGTCACCCCGGACCTGGAGCACGTCCACCTCTTCGACACCACCACCGGCAACCGCCTCCCCGACTGACCCGCAGGGCCCCGCAGCCCCGCACCACCCCGCACACGACATCGTCCGACCCGACCCGGAGCACCGAAACCCATGCACTCCTGCACCACCACCGATCTCCGAGCCGACCCATGGTGGTTCACCCACCCCGATGGCTCCTGCGGGGCGCTTCCGCCGCGGGCGCACCTCACCTCCGACCGGCAGGAGCTCTCCCTGGCGGGCGCGTGGGACTTCCGCTGGTTCCCCTCGGCGTCCGACGCCGTCTCGGCCTGCCCCGACCCGACAGCACCGGACACCGCCTGGCCGGACCGGATCCCCGTCCCCGGCCACTGGGTGCTCGAGCACCTCGACGGGGACCGGCGGTTCGGCACCCCCTGGTACACCAACGTCGTCTACCCCTTCCCCGTGGACCCGCCGCACGTCCCGGACGCCAACCCGACGGGCGACCACCGCACGCGCTTCGTGCTCGCCGATCTCACCGGCGGCGCGAGGACGGACCTGCGTGCCGTGCTGCTGCGCTTCGAGGGCGTCGAGTCCGCCTTCCGGGTGTGGGTGAACGGACGGTGGGCCGGCCAGGCGATGGGCTCCCGGCTCACCCACGAGTTCGACATCACCGACCTCGTCCGGGACGGGGAGAACACCGTGGTGGTGCGGGTCCACCAGTTCAGCGCGGGGTCCTACCTCGAGGACCAGGACCAGTGGTGGCTGCCCGGCATCTTCCGCGACGTCCGCGTGCTCGGCGAGGTGCACGGCGGGATCGACGACGTCCACCTCACCGCGGACCGGGACCCGGCCACCGGTGAGGGCGTCCTGGGCTGTCGGATCACGGCCCCCGCGGACGCATTCCCGGTGCACGTGGAGATCCCGGAGCTCGGCCTCTCCACCACCGTGGACGGCCCCGACCAGGTGGCGCTGCCCGTCGGGGTCGTGCGCGCCTGGACCGCCGAGGACCCGCACCTCTACGACGTCGCCCTGCGCGCCCAGGGACAGCTCGTCACCCACCGCGCCGGATTCCGCCGCGTCGCCATCTCCACCGACGGCGTCCTGCAGGTCGACGGCGCCCCGGTGCGCTTCCGCGGCGTCAACCGGCACGAGTTCCACCCGCGCCGGGGCCGCGCCGTGGACGCAGACTTCACCCGCGACGAGTACCGCCTCATGCAGGAGCACCACGTCAACGCGGTGCGCACCAGCCACTATCCACCGGCGCACCACGCCCTCGACCTGGCCGACGAGATGGGCCTGTGGCTCGTCCTCGAGGGCGACCTCGAGACCCACGGCTTCGTGCAGCAGGGCTGGGCGCGCAACCCCTCGGACGACCCTGCCTGGCAGGAGGCCTACCTCGACCGCACGGCCCGGATGTGGCAGCGGGACAAGAACCACGCGAGCGTCGTGATGCTGTCCCTCGGCAACGAGTCGGGCACCGGCGCGAACCTCGCGGCCGCCGCCGACTGGCTGCGCCGGCACGACGACCGCCCCGTGCACTACGAGGGCGACCACGACGCGGCCTACACCGACGTCTACTCCCGCATGTACCCGACGCCGCGCGAGACCCGCAGCATCGCCGCCGGCGAGCCCGTGCCCTCCACGGACGCCGCCGGGTCAAACCGGATCGCCCGGATGCCGTTCGTGCTGTGCGAGTACGCCCACGCCATGGGCACCGGCCCCGGTGGCCTGGCCGACTACGAGGAGATCTTCCGGACCCACCCCCGCGCGTGCGGCGGTTTCGTCTGGGAGTGGAAGGACCACGGCATCACCACCGTCACACCCGACGGCGTCCCGTTCCTCGCCTACGGCGGCGACTTCGGGGAGCCCCTGCACGACGGCAGCTTCGTGCTCGACGGACTGTGCACCGCCGACGGCCTCCCCGGCCCAGGTCTGCTCGAGTACGCGGCGGTGATCGACCCGCTGCGCCTCGAGCTCGACCCCGGGCACGCGGTGGTCGGCAACGGGTACGACCACACCGTGCTCACAGGCCTGCGGCTGCACTGGACGCTGCGCGGCACCGCTGTGGAGACGCTCAGGACGGGCACGGTGGAGGCCAGCGACCTGCCGTCCCGCCGCAGCAGCCGCGTGCCCCTGCCCGTGGCCCCTGGACCCGGTGAGCACCTCGAGGTCACCGTGGAGGCCCGCGGTCCTGCGGCCGGGCCACGACGGCGTGACGCCCAGCTCACCGGCCCGCCGGCCGTCGCCTCCGGGACACCAGGGCCGGCCGCGACGGCACCGTCCGGGGTCCGCGGTCCCGTGCTCTGCGTGTTCCGCGCGCCCACGGACAACGACGCCGGAACCATCGAGCCGACCCGCGAACTGTGGCGGCCGTCCCCGAACGGGGACGACACGGACTGGCACGGCTACACCGGGACCGACCCCCGCGACGCCACGACGACGCCGGGCATCGTGGTCTCCACGGCCCGGCGATGGCTGGACCACGGTCTGCACCGTCTCCAGCAACGCACCCTGCCCCAAGATCCCGGTGCGCCGGCGGGCACGATCCGCACCCTGTGGGCCGCACCGGGCACCGATCTGCGCACCGCGCCGTTCGTGCTCACCCACCGCTGGAGCGCCACGGACCGCCCCGGCGCCCGGCGCCTGGAACTGTCCTGGCAGCTCCCCGAACTGGACGTCCCCCTCGCGCGGGTGGGCTGTGTCCTGTCCCTGCCCGTGGATCCCGACGGGGAGGTGGAGTTCGACGGCGACGGCCCGCACCAGACCTATCCCGATGCCTGCGCCGCCGCGCGATACGGCACGCACCGCCTTCCGGCCCGGGGCCTGGCCGATCCCGGCGCCCGCCCGCAGGCCTCGGGCAACCGCGCCCGCGCGCACCGGCTCAGCATTCCGCTGGCCGACGGCACCCGCCTGCGGCTGCAGACCCTGAGCACCGAACTGGACGGAGCGCCCGCTCCCCGGGGGTTGCAGTGGACGCTCACCCCATACCGGGATGAGGAGCTCATGGCCGCGGCCCACCCGCACGAGCTCCCGGACACCGCCGGACGCGACTGGTTCCTGCACCTCGACGTCGGCCACCACGGTCTCGGCAGCCGCTCCTGCGGCGTCGACGTCGCACGCTCGGCGCGGCTGCACGCCCGCAGCGCCCGGCTCGACCTGGTCCTCGAGCCCGAGGCACCCGACACCGTGCGGAGACGGCCTGCCCGGTGAGCACGCTGCGGGGCCTCGCGACAGTCCTCGGGCGCGCCGGGGACGGCGGACCTCGGCCGCCACCTGAGCCTCAGCGGCCGGCGAGCTCCAGGTCCAGGGCGTGGCGCTCCACGTGGTCCAGGGCCAGACGGACTGCCCCCACGGAGACCACCGACTCCCCGAGCACCGAGACCGCCACCCGCGGGGGCGTGGCGGTGAAGCGGGGCAGCAGGTCCTCGATCCGTCCCAGCAGCGCGCCCGCGGACTCGGCGACGGCACCGGCGATGACCACCAGTTCCGGGTCGAAGAGCGTGCCCAGCAGGCCGATGACCCGCGCGAGCCGCTCGGCGAGGCGGCCGAGGATCTGCTGCGCGACCTCGTCGCCGCCCGCCGCGGCACGGAACACCGCCTCCGCCTCGACGGCGCCGGACGGCCCGGCCAGCTCCCGGAGCGCGGTCTCCGGCGCCCCGGGCCGCACCGCCTCGGCGCCCCACGCCCGGCACAGGGCGGCGATGCCGTCCGGGCTGCCGACCCCTTCGACCAGGGTCAGGCTGCCGAGCTCGCCCGCCGCCCCGGAGCGGCCGTGCAGGAGACGGCCGGCCTCCATCACCCCGGTGCCGATCCGCTCCCCCGCCAGCATCACCACGAGGTCGTCCACCCCGGCGGCAGCCCCGCGCCAGCGCTCGGCCATGGCCGCGAGGTTGGCGTCGTTGGCCAGCAGGGCGGGCCACCCGCGGCGCTCCTCCAGCCGGGTCTCGAGGCCGAGGTCGAAGGCCTCCCAGAACGGCTGGCCGTGGGAGATCCTGCCGCCGCGGTCCACTGGCGCGGCGATCCCCACCGCGGCGGCCAGCACCGCCCCCGGGGCCACGGACGCGTCCGCGAGCGCGCCGTCGACGGCGTCGTCCACAGTGGCCAGGCGCCGCGCCGGGGCGGGGTCGGCGAAGGCGCGGGTCGTGCGGCCCAGGACGCGGCCCCGCAGATCCGCCACCACGGCGGTGGTCTTGGCCTCGCCGACGTCCACGCCCACCACGAAGCCCGCCCGGTCCCGGAACCGGAAGCGGCGGGCGGGCCGGCCGACCTGGGCGTCGGAGGCCCCCTCGAGCTCCTCGATCCAGCCCATCCGCAGCAGGTCGTCGCACACGGCGATGACGGTGGTGCGCACCAGGCCGGTGGCGGCGATGAGCTCCGTGACGGTGACGACGCCCGCCTCGCGCATCACCTCCAGGACCGCGACCGTGTTGGTCCGGCGCAGCAGCTGCGGCGATGTTCCCGTACGACCCACCCGAACCCCTTGACTCTCCCGAACTGTGATCCACATAATAGTCCAGATAATAAATCTAAGTCACGTATTTATAGTCCGCGCGGTGCCGGACCGTCTGTCGTCCGTCGTCGCCCCGCCCGAGGAGAACCATGAGCGAGACCCCTGCCCCGCCGCCCCCGTCCGTCCTCCCGGCACCGGTGCGGCCGTGACCGCGCCACGGCGCGGGGGCGCGCGGCGATGGACCGCGACGGCCGTGTGCGCCCTGCTGCTGAGCGGCTGCGCCGCGGACGCGGACGCGCCCACCACGATCACCTTCTTCCAGTTCAAGCCCGAGGCCGTCGCCTACTTCGAGGACCTCGCCCGGCAGTTCGAGGCCGAGAACCCGGACGTGCGCGTGGTCGTGGACAACGTCCCGGACCCCGAGACGGCCCTGCGCACCCGCCTGGTCAAGGAGGACGTGCCCGACGTCCTGACCCTCAACGCCAACTCGACGTTCGGTGAGCTCGCCTCCGCCGGGATCTTCGCGGACTTCGCCGGCACCCCCGCGCTCGAGGACGTCAACCCGGCCTACGTGGACGTCGTCCAGGACCTGGGCGCGAGCACGCCGGACGCCGTCAACGGAGTGCCCTTCGCCGCCAACGCCTCCGGAGTGCTCTACAACGAGGAGCTCTTCGCCGAGCACGGGGTGGAGGTGCCCCGCACGTGGGACGAGCTGATCGCCGCCGCGGAGACGTTCGAGGCCGCCGGGGTCACCCCCTTCTACGGGATGCTCGCCGACGCCTGGACCGCCCAGGCGCCGCTCGCACCCCTCGTCCCGCAGACCGTCCCGGAGGACTTCTGGGAGCAGCGCTTCGCGGGCGGGAGCACCTTCCGCGAGGAGTGGCCGGAGGCCGCGCAGAAGCTGGCGACCCTCTTCGACCACACCCAGCCCGACCCGGTGGCCACCGGCTACGAGGACGGCACCGCCGCCTTCGCCCGGGGCGAGTCGGCGATGCTGCTGCTGGGCAACTACGCCGTTCCCCAGATCCGCTCGTTCGAGCCCGAGTTCACCATCGGCAGCTTCGCGCTGCCCGCCACGAACGACCCCGCCGAGACCGTCCTGGTCTCGGGGGTGGACGTGGTCGTCACCGCCGGCGCGGACACCGAGCACCCCGAAGAGGTCCAGCGCTTCGTCGACTTCCTCATGCAGCCGGAGGTCGTCCAGGCCTACTCCGAGGAGCAGACGGCCATCCCGACCCTCGAGGGCATGTCCAACGACGACCCCGCGCTCGCCGGGGTCCAGCCCTACATCGACCAGGAGCGCATCGTGGGTTTCTTCGACCACCAGTTCATCCCCGCCGTCCCCCTGGGGTCGCTGCTGCAGCAGTACCTCATCGACCGCGACCAGGAGGCCTTCCTGGGGACCCTCGACGAGAGCTGGGACAGGGTCGCCGACCGGCGCACCTGGGGCCTCGGAGCGGTGGAGTCACGATGACCACGGCACCCGCCCGCGCGCAGGGCGCACCGTCCACGGGCACGTCCGCCGCCGCGCCCGCCCGGCGCCGGAAGGGACCCGGCCGCGCCTTCTACTGGATGGTGCTGCCCGCCCTCGTGCTCTTCCTCCTTTTCCACACCCTGCCCGTGCTGCAGGGGGTCTTCTACAGCTTCACGGACTCCCCGGGCTACGGCGAGTGGGACTTCGTGGGCCTGTCCAACTACACGGCGCTGTTCACCGACGAGCGGGTCCGCTCCGCGTACCTGTTCACCTTCCAATTCGCGCTCGTGGCGACCGTGCTCGTCAACGTCATCGCCCTGGCCCTGGCCGTGGGCCTGACGGGGCGGATCAAGTTCAAGAACACCCTGCGCGGGATCTACTTCGTGCCCAACATCCTGGCCGTCCTGGTGATCGGCTACGTGTTCAACTACCTGCTCACCAACTCCCTGCCGAGCATCGGGGCGGCCCTGGGGATCGACCGGCTGTCGACGTCGATCCTGGCCGACCCCGAGCTGGCCTGGATCGGCATCGTGGTGCTCGCCGTGTGGCAGGCCGTCGCGTTCAACATCATCATCTACATCGCCGGGCTGCAGACCATCCCGGCCGAACTCTACGAGGCCGCCGCCATCGACGGCGCCGGGCCGTGGCGGCGGTTCTGGTCCATCACGTTCCCCATGATCGGGGCGTTCTTCACGCTCAACATGGTGCTCTCGCTCAAGAACTTCCTGCAGGTCTTCGACCACATCATCGCCATGACCAACGGCGGGCCGGGAACGGCGACCGAGTCCGTCTCCGTCCTCATCTACCGGGGCGGGTTCCAGGGCGGCGAGTACGGCTACCAGATCGCCAACGCGGTCGTGTTCATGATCGTGCTGGTGGTCTTCGCCGTCGTCCAGCTCCGAGTCCTCCAGCGCGAAGAGGTGTCCGCCTGATGTCCTCCACCAACGTCTCCGCCCCGCCCAGCGGCACCGCAGCAGCCGCCCTTCCGGCCCGATCCCGGCGGTCCGGCCGCCGGCGGTCCGGCCGCCGGCGGTCCGAGGGAGGCCGGGTGAACTGGTGGCTGACCGCGCTGCTGGTCGTCCTGGCCCTGACCGTCTTCGTGCCGCTGTACTTCACGGTGATCACCGCCCTGAAGACCCCCGACCAGCTCGGCGGCAGCGGCTTCGCCCTCCCCACGGAGGTGCGGTGGGCGAACTTCGCCGACGCGTGGACGCTGACGGACTTCCCGCGGGCCGCGCTCAACAGCGCCCTGATCACCGTCTCCGCGGTGGTGCTCACGCTCCTGACGAACTCGATGGTGGCGTACGCGATCGCCCGCAACATGCACCGGCGCTTCTTCAAGGGCCTGTTCTTCTACTTCATCTCCGCGCTGTTCGTGCCCTTCCCGATCCTCATGCTGCCCGTGGCGAAGCAGACCGCCGCGCTCGGCCTCGACAACCCCGCCGGCCTGGTCCTGCTCTACGTGGTCTACGGCCTGTCCTTCAACATCTTCATCTTCACCGCCTACATCCGCTCCATCCCCGTCGAGCTCGAGGAGGCGGCCAGGATGGACGGTGCGGGCACGTGGGGAGTCTTCTGGCGGGTCGTCTTCCCGCTGCTCACGCCCATGAACGCCACGGTCGGCATCCTGACCTGCCTGTGGGCGTGGAACGACTTCCTGCTCCCCCTCATCATCGTCTCCGACCCGCAGCAGGCGACCCTGCCGCTCGTCCAGTACGTCTTCCAGTCCCAGTTCCAGACCAACTACACCGTCGCGTTCGCGTCCTACCTGATGGCGATGGCACCGCTGCTCGTGGTCTACGTCTTCGCCCAGCGGTGGGTCATCTCCGGCGTCACCCGAGGAGCAGTCAAATGAGCACCCGCACCCAGCAGCAGGACATCACCGCCCAGCGGCCCGGCACCGGCAGCGGCGCCGGGGACACCCCCGCGTGGTGGACCGACGCGGTCGTCTACCAGATCTACCCCCGCTCCTTCGCGGACTCCGACGGGGACGGGATCGGCGACCTCGGCGGCATCATCGCCCACCTCGACCACCTGCAGGACCTGGGCGTGGACGTCGTCTGGCTGTCCCCGATCTACTCCTCCCCGCAGGACGACAACGGCTACGACATCAGCGACTACCAGGACATCGACCCGGTCTTCGGCACCCTCGAGCAGTTCGACGAGCTGCTCGGGGCGGTCCACGCCCGCGGCATGAAGCTGGTGATGGACCTCGTGGTGAACCACACCTCCGACGAGCACCCGTGGTTCGTCGAGTCCCGATCCTCCCCGGACTCCCCCAAGCGGGACTGGTACTGGTGGCGGGCCCCGCGCCGGGGCATGGAGCCCGGCGCCCCGGGCGCGGAGCCGACGAACTGGCAGAGCGCCTTCTCGGGCTCGACCTGGGAGTACGACGAGGCCTCGGGGGAGTACTACCTGCACCTGTTCTCGCGGAAGCAGCCGGACCTCAACTGGGAGAACCCCGAGGTGCGGCAGGCCGTCCACGCCATGATGCGCTGGTGGCTGGACCGCGGCGTGGACGGCTTCCGCATGGACGTCATCAACATGATCAGCAAGGACGTCGCCGAGGACGGCCACCTGCACGACGGGCCCCCGGTGGACGGGACGCCCTGGGGCGACGGCTCCGCGTCCTTCCTCTGCGGTCCCCGGATCCACGAGTTCCTCCAGGAGATGCACCGCGAGGTCTTCGCCGGCCGGGACGCCGAGCTCATCACGGTGGGCGAGATGCCCGGCGTCACCGTGGAGCAGGCCCAGCTCTTCACCGATCCGGCCCGCGCCGAGGTGGACATGGTCTTCCAGTTCGAGCACGTGGGCCTCGACCACGGCCCCGGCGGGAAGTTCGACCCCGAGCCGCTGCGCCTGACGGACCTGAAGGCCTCGCTGGGCCGCTGGCAGGAGGGCCTGGAGGAGATCGGCTGGAACTCCCTGTACTGGAACAACCACGACCAGCCCCGCGCAGTCTCCCGCTTCGGCGACGACAGCCCTGAGCACCGGGTGGCCTCCGCGACCTGCCTGGCCACCCTGCTGCACCTGCACCGCGGCACGCCCTACGTGTACCAGGGCGAGGAGCTGGGCATGACCAACGCACCGTTCGAGACGATCGAGGACTTCCGCGACATCGAGTCGGTCAACCACTACCGCCACGCCGTGGCCGCCGGCGCGGACCCCGCCGGGGTGCTGCGCGGACTGCGCTGGTCGAGCCGGGACAACGCCCGCACCCCGGTCCAGTGGACCGCGGGCGCGAACGCCGGGTTCACCACCGGCACCCCGTGGATCGCGGTCAACCCGAACCACGACGAGGTCAACGCCGAGGCCGCCCGGGCCGAGCCGCACTCGGTGTTCCACCACTACCGGCGTCTCATCGAGCTGCGGCACACCGAGCCCGTGGTCGCCCTGGGCGACTTCACCATGCTGGCCCCCCACCACGAGCAGCTATACGCCTTCACCCGGCGGCTCGGGGACGTCGAGCTGCTGGTGCTCGCCAACGTCTCGGGAGAGGAGGTCCGCACCGACCTGCCCGAGGGCTGGGCCGGCGCCGAGCTGCTGATCGGCAACCGCCCCGACGGCGTGGTCCCCGGCGACGAGGGGCTGCTGCGGCCGTGGGAGGCCCGCGTGCACCGGCGGACCCGGGGCGCGGACACGCAGGGCTGAGACGCGCCGCAGCGGCAGGGCGCCACCGCGCAGCGGCGCCGCACGGAGCCTCCGGGACAGCACCGAGCGCCGATGCCCTGGCGGCTCCCCGCGGCCGCCCCGCCGGTGGGGCCGCCGGGGCGGCGGTGGCACAATGAACCGGTGCCGTCCTCCGACCACGTCTCCCTGATCCCCCTGCTCGGCCGCGGCGACGCGCCGGAGCAGGTGCGGCACGTCCGGGAGATCCCCGACCGGGACGCCGTGACGGTCCCGTGGCCCGAGCACCTGCACCCGGACGTGGTCGCGGCCTGGGAACGGCTCGGCGTGCACGCGCCGTACCTGCACCAGGTCCAGGCGGTGCTGGCCCCCCGGCACGTGGTGGTCGCCACGGGGACCGCGTCCGGGAAGTCCCTCGCCTACCAGGCGCCCGTGGCCGACGCCGTGCACCGCGGCCGGCTCGCGGCGCTGGCGAACCCGGGCATGATCCACCACCCGGACGAGGCCACGGCCCTCTACCTGTCCCCCACCAAGGCCCTGGCCGCCGACCAGCTCAAGGGCCTGGACGCCCTCGGCCTGCCGACCCTGCGCGCCGCGACCTACGACGGCGACACCGACCCCGCGGAGCGCCGGTGGGTCCGGGACCACGCCGACGTGGTGCTGTGCAACCCGGACATGCTGCACTACGGGGTGCTGCCCAACCACGCGCGCTGGTCCCGGTTCTTCCGCCGCCTGAAGTACGTCGTGGTGGACGAGGCCCACTCCTACCGGGGTGTCTTCGGCTCGCACGTGGCCAACCTCATGCGGCGGCTGCGCCGGATCTGCCGTCTCTACGGCGCGGACCCCGTCTTCATCGGGGCGTCCGCGACCTCCTTCGAGCCGCACGCCTCCTTCGCCCGCCTCGTCGGCGTCCCCGAGGCCGAGGTGACGCCGGTGACCACGGACTTCTCCCCGCACGGACCGGTCACCGTGGTGCTCTGGGAGCCGGAGCAGACCGACGGCGGCGGCGAGAACGACGCCCCGGTGCGCCGCACCGCCCTGGCCGAGACCGCCGACATGCTCACCGACCTGGTGCTCCGCCAGGTCCGCACCATCGCGTTCATCAAGTCCCGCCGCGGCGCGGAGACGATCGCCCAGATCGCCCACCGGCAGCTGGAGGAGGTCGACCCCTCGCTGGCCCACCGGGTGGCGGCCTACCGCTCCGGGTTCCTCCCCGAGGAGCGCCGGGAGCTCGAGGAGGCGCTGCGGGACGGGCGGCTGCTCGGGATCGCGAGCACGTCCGCGCTCGAGCTCGGCATCGACGTGGCCGGGCTGGACGCCGTGGTCGTGGCCGGATGGCCCGGCACCCGGGCGTCCTTCTTCCAGCAGATCGGCCGGGCGGGCCGGGCCGGGCAGGAGGCCCTGGCCGCCTTCGTGGCGGGCGACGACCCCCTCGACACGTACCTTGTGAACCATCCGGAGGCGATCTTCGACGTCGACGTCGAGGCCACGGTGTTCGACCCCTCCAACCCCTACGTGCTGGCCCCGCACCTGTGCGCGGCCGCGGCCGAGCAGCCGCTGCGCGCGGAGGAGATCGACAGCTTCGGGCCCACCGCGCCGGAGGTGCTCGGCTCGCTCGTGGCCAGCGGGCACCTGCGCCGCCGGCCGAACGGCTGGTTCTGGACGCACCCCCAGTCCGCGGCCGGGATGGTGTCGCTGCGCTCGGACGGCGGCGGGCCGATCCGGATCATCGAGACGGACACCGGCGCGGTGCTCGGCACGATGGACTCCCCCCAGTCCCACTACCAGGCCCACCCGGGGGCCGTGTACGTGCACCAGGGCCGGACCTACATCGTGGACGAGCTCGACGAGGCCGGCTCGGTGGCCGCCGTGACGCGGGCGAACCCCGACTTCTACACCACCGCGCGGGACATCACGCAGGTGAGCGTGGTCGCCGAGGAGCGCTCGGAGCGCTGGGGGCCGGTGACCGTCCACTTCGGCCAGGTGCAGGTCACCACGAAGGTGGTCTCGTTCCAGCGCAAGGCCGTGATCTCCAACGAGGTCCTGGGCGAGGAGCCCCTGGACCTCGCGGCCCGCGACCTGTTCACGAAGTCCGTGTGGTTCACCGTGCCGGGCCCCGTGCTGACCGGCGCGGGGATCGAGGAGCCCGACGTCCCCGGGGCGCTGCACGCGGCCGAGCACGCCGCGATCGGCCTCCTGCCGCTCGTGGCCTCGTGCGACCGCTGGGACGTGGGCGGGCTCTCGACCGCGCTGCACGCCGACACGGAGCTGCCCACGGTGTTCGTCTACGACGGCCACCCGGGCGGGGCGGGGTTCGCGGAGCGCGGCTACGCCACGGCCGTCGCGTGGCTGGGCGCCACCCGGGAGGCGATCTCCTCGTGCGAGTGCGAGCACGGGTGCCCGTCCTGCGTGCAGTCGCCGAAGTGCGGCAACCGCAACAACCCGCTGGACAAGGCCGGCGCCGTGCAGCTGATCGACGCGGTGCTGCGCGACGCCCCCCGCGCCTGAGTCCTCACGGCGCACGGGCGGCCTCCGGGGGCCCTGCCCGGGACACGCCGCGGGCGGCCCCGAAGCGGGCGAGCGGCCCGTCCAGGGCCACGGCGGTGCGCACGTCCACGACGACGCGCTCCGGCTCCACGAGCGCGCACCGTTCGAGCCGTGCCCCGTTGTCCCGGGCCACGCGCTCGGCGGCGCCGCACGGGTCGCCGGCCACGAGGCCCCGGGCGGTGTCGGCGGCGGCGAGCGCCGCGAGGTCGGCGGCCTTGCCGGCACGGTGGGTCGCGATCCCCGCCTGGGCCAGCAGCAGCACGGCCACCAGCAGCACGCCGAGCACCAGGGTGAGCGTCAGCGCGTGCACGGTGCCGCTCCCCCGGTCGCCGTCGTGGTCCGGACAGCGGTCGGGCCGCCCCGGGAGGCCTCGCGCCGCGGGCTCAGCCACCGTGCCCATCGGCCGCTCCGGCCCCCTCCGTCTCGGCGGAGGCGTCCGCGCGCAGCTCCCAGCCGCCCCAGGTCCCGAGGATGCCGGGGGCGGGACCGGTGACGGTGACCGTGGCCGTCCCCGCGTTCCCGCCCAGGCGGATCACGGCGTCCTCCCCGGCCACGCGCAGCGCCGTGGAGCGGACCACGGCGGCGCTCTCGCCGCGGGCGGCGGCCCGGGCCGAGGCCCGCGCGGCCTCCTCGTAGCGGATCAGGGTCATCCCGGCCGCGGCGGCCGCGAGGAGCACGGCCAGGAGGAGCACGAGGGCGGGCAGCAGCACGGCCGTCTCGGCGGTGACGGCGCCGCGGTCCGACGGCACCGGCCGCGGCGCGGATCGGGACCCGGGGCCGCGCGGCGACCACGGACGGAGGCGGGAACCCGAACGCCACCGGGAAGCACGGGAACGGGGTCGGGACGACGGACGAGACCGACCACGGGATGAGCATCGGGGGCGGTGGGCGGGCATGGTGGACTCCTCACGGGCAGGGCGCGTGGCGGCTCGGGCCGCTGGGACCGGCGGTCGGGTCCGACCGCCCGGGCCGGCGGCCAGGACGGACGGGGAGGATGCTCCTGCGGGGTCCGCGGCGCCGGGGACGGCACCACGGACCCCGCCGGAGCAGCCGCTCAGACGCCGAGCGCCTTCTCGATGATCGCGGTCAGGAGCTCGCGCACCTGGCCGGAGGAGAGGACCGCGGCCATGACCCCGCCGAAGGCCGCCGCGGCGAGCACGACCATGGCGTACTCCACGGTGGTCGCGCCGAGGTCCGGGTCCCCGGCCCGGACGAGCGGGCGGGGCGGGGCGCCGGTGGCCCGGCGGGCGGACGGTGCGACCGGGCGGCCCCCGGCGGCGACCTCCAGGCCGGTCCCCGGGAGGCTGCGGCGCTTCCGGGCGGGACGGGAGGCGGTGGTCTGGTGCTGGGACATGATGGTTCCTTTCGGTGCGGAGCGAACTGGTGCGGGGTGAGCAGGTGCCGGACGGCCGGCACTGGCCGGGCGGCACGGCCCGCCGGAGGACGGCGGACGGTGCAGCGCAGCGGCGCCGGGCCGGTCCTCGAGGGCGCAGGGGTGCACGGGGCGGGACCCGGTGCGGACGGGGAGCGCCCCGGCGGCCGGGGGCCCGCGGCTCCGGGCGCGGCGGGTCATCCGAACACCTCGGGCACGAGCCCCATCACGACCGGCAGGACACCCCAGCAGACGAAGGCCGGCAGGGAGCACAGGCCCAGTGGCAGTACGAGCTGGACGGACAGCGACTCCGCGGCGCGCTCGGCCCGCCGGTAGGCGGCACGCCGGACCTGGGCGGCCTGCGAGCGCAGGCTCCGGGCCGACGGCGCCCCGGACGTCGCGGTGAACGTGAGCGCATCGCGGTAGTCGGCCAGGTGCGTGGGCAGCTCGCCCGCCGAGGTCCACGCCGTGTGCCACGGCAGCCCGAGCCGCAGCCGGGAGCCCACGCCTTCGAGGGCGGCGCCGGTGGCGTCCGTCCGGCACCCGCCCAGCACCGCCACGGCCTCCCCGAGCGGCAGACCGGCGTCCAGCATGGCGGCGGTGAGCTCCACGAGGACGCCGGCGGAGACGTGCGGTCCCGGCGGGCGACGGCGGGCCGCGGCCGGACGGGGCGTTCCCGGCAGCCGGGCCCGGGACGGGAGCGCCGCCAGCGCCACGGCGGCCACCAGGAGCAGTCCGGCGGCGGGCGCTGCGAGGGCGGTCATCGCGCACCCACCGCCTCGGCGCGGCCGATCAGGGTGCGCGTCCACACCCGGCCGAGACCCGTGAGCGCAGCGCCGGTCACGAGGGCGGCCAGCCCCCACGGCGTGGTGAGCAGCGTGCGCAGCGGGTCGACGCCCATGAGCATGCCCAGTCCGATGCCGAGCACCGGGAGCCAGGTCAGGATCCGGACGGTGGAGCGGGGGCCGGCCAGGGCGGTGCCGCGCGCCGCCTCGGCGTCGAGCTCCGCCTCGAGGTCGTCGGCGAGGCCGCCGAGCAGGGCGGCGAGGGGTGCGCCGGTGCGCTCGGAGACCTCCCAGCACAGGGAGAGCTCGGCGGTGGTGGCGACGGCCCGCCGCTCCAGCGCGCGGTGACCGAGCTCCGGGGCCGGCACCCCCGCCAGGGCGGTCGAGACGCTCAGCCCCAGGCGGGCGGCGGCCGCCACGGAGGTGCACAGCAGCTCGAGGTGCCGGCCGGTGCTCGTGCGGGCGGCGCGGCCCCCGGGCCCCGCTCCCTCGAACGCGGCCGCCGGAGACCGGCCCGCCTCCAGCAGCGCCGCGAGCCGGCGCAGCAGCGCGATCCACTCGGCGGCCTCCGTCTCGGCGTCCCGGGCGAACCGGGCCCACCACCGGACCGGGGCGACCGCCCCGGTGCCCGCCCGCGCGGCCGACCGGACACGGTGGCCCGGACCCGCGACCAGTACCGCGGCGCCTCCGGCGAGGCACAGGCAGAGGGCGAGGCAGAGGACGAGGACCGTGCTCACGGCCGGCCTCCCGCGAGGTCCTCGCCCGGGTCGGGCGAGCGGTCGGACGCCTGGCCGGGGGATCGGCCGGGCCGGTGGTCGAGCAGGGCGCACAACCCGTCCCAGCCCGGGCCGCGGCGCACGCCGTCGTGGGACCGGACCGCCGCGGGCACGGAGACGAGGGCGCCGGCCCGGTCCTCGAGCAGGGACACCGCCCGGACCTCGCGGCGCCCGCCCGCGCGGCCCACGTGGACGACCAGGTCCAGGGCGCTCGCGGCCTGCAGCGTCACGGCCTCCCGGCTCATCCCGGCCAGGGCGCCCAGGGCCGAGAGCCGGGCGGGGACCGCCTCGGCGGAGTTGGCGTGCACGGTGCCCGCCCCCGCGTGGCCGGTGTTCAGGGCCGTGAGGAGCTCGCGCACCTCGGCGCCGCGGCACTCGCCCACCACGAGCCGGTCGGGCCGCATCCGCAGGGCCTGCCGCACGAGCTCCGCCAGGTCGATGCTGCCCGCGCCCTCGGTGTTGGCGTGCCGCGCCTGGAGACCGACCACGTGGGGGTGCTCGGGCCGCAGCTCGGCGGCGTCCTCGATGAGCACGATCCGCTCGTGCGCCGGGGAGCAGGAGAGCAGGGCGTTGAGGACGGTCGTCTTCCCCGCCCCGGTGGCGCCGCTGACCAGGAAGTTGGCGCCCGAGCGCACGGCGCCCACGAGGAGCTCGGCGGTGCCGGGATGGACGGTCCCCGCCGCGACGAGGTCCTGCAGGGACAGGGTCCTCGTGCTGCGGAAGCGGACGGAGAGCAGGGTCCCGCCCGTGGAGATCGGCGGGAGGACGGCGTGCACCCGGTAGCCGGCGGCCGTCTGGACGTCCACGCACGGGTGGGCGGCGTCGAGGCGGCGTCCTGCGGCGGTGACCAGGCGCACGGCCAGGGCGCGCACCTCGGCGTCGGAGCGGAAGGGGGACGGGACGCGGCGCACCCCGGCCTCGGTCTCGAGCCAGACCTGGTCCGGCCCGTTGACGTAGACGTCGGTGAGACCCCGGTGCGGCAGCAGCGGCTCGAGCGGACCGAGACCGGTCAGCTCGGCGCGCACGGCCTGCACCGCCCGCAGGGTGCCGGCGGCCCCGAGCACCCGGCCGCTCGCGCGCACGGCCGCGGCGATGTCGGTGTCCGTGACCGGCCCGGAAGCGGCCAGCAGCCGGTCCCGCACGTCGTCGAGCAGGGCGGCCGGCAGCGCGGCCTGCGGGCCGGGCACCGCACCGGGCAGCGCGGCGCTCACGGGGCGGCCCCCACGGCCTCGAGCAGGCCCGCCACGTCCCGGGCGAGCCGCCGGGAGCGGCCCGCCTCGAGCAGCCGGCCCGTCTCCGCGGCCTCCGGCACCGCGCCGGAGAAGCGCAGGGAACCGGCGACGGGCAGACCGGTCGTGGCGGAGGCGAGGGCGTCGTCCACGTCGGCCACGTTGAGCCCGGCCGGCACCAGGCGGGCACTGGCGCCCGCCAGGGAACCGGCGGCCCACCGCGCGGCCAGCACGCCGCGCACCGTCCGGGGCGTGAGCACGAGGACCTCGTCGCACAGGGCCGCGGTGTCCGCCGTCCCCGGCCCCGCCCGGCCCAGGTCCACGACGACGAGGGCGGCTGCCCGGCGCAGCGCCTCGAGCACGCCGGCGTACGGCGCGGCGGCTCCGTCCGGCTGGGAGCGGTCCCAGGAGAGCCAGCGCAGCTGTCCCGTCCGGGCCATGGCCGGCCACAGCTGCTCGGCGTGCACCGTCCCGGCGATCCGGAGCAGGTCCGGCCAGCGCAGACCGTCCTGGTCCTCGAGGCCCAGCAGGACGTCGATGCCGCAGCCGGCGCGGTCCGCGTCCACGAGGACGGCCGGCCGGTCCTCGTGGGCGGCGCGGTCGGCGAGCCAGCACGCCAGCGTGGATGTGCCGGCCCCGCCCACGGCGCCCAGCACGCCCAGCACCCGGCCCGTGCCGCCGGGACCGGCGGGGCCGCCGGGCCGGGCGGTGAGGAGGTCGGCGAGCCATCCGGCGGCGTCGGGCAGCACGGCCACGGCGCAGCCGCCGAGGTCGGCCGCCCGGTCCCAGATCCCGGGGTCCTCAGGCCGGCCCACGAGCACCGTGCCCGGACGGACCCGCCCCCGCACGGCGTGGCGCACGTCCACGAGCTCGGTGTCCGCGAGCGTGCCCGGCGCGGTGGGCGCCGCCGCACCGGGCGGATCGGCCAGCAGGTCGGCGCCGGCGGCCGCGCAGACGCGCTCGACCGTGGCACGCAGCCCGGAGTCCTCGCTGACGAGGCGCACGGTGCGCGCGCGGGCCGCGGTGCCCGGACGCGGCGGGGCCGGGGCGGAGAGGTGGGCGGCGGTGCTCATGGCCCCACTGTCCGGGCGGGCGGCACCGGGCCGGCCCGGCGGGGGCGCCGGTGTGGACGGGCCACCGGCTTCCGGCGGCCCCACGGGCGTGTGCAGTCCGGGCACCGGCGTAGCGTGACGGACCCGTGCAGGACAATGGCCGGATGCACATCGTGGTGGGACCAGCACAGGACGGCCGGGGCGGGCACCGGGTCCAGGGCCTGACGGGCTCCGGGGACCCGGACGGGCCCGGCGTCGACGTGCCCGCCGGGGAGCTGGCGGCGTTCGTCGCCGACCGCGAGGAGGCCGCCCGGCGCGCCGGGTCCACGCCGCCGCGCTGGACCTGGGAGCGCACGGGCGCCGTCTACCCGCAGCTGCTGGCCGCCGGCGTCCGGGTGGAGCGCTGCCACGACCTGCGGCTGTGCCAGGCGATCCTCGCCACGGCCGCCACCGCCCACGGGTCCGGTGACGACGGCCCGCTGCCCTACGAACCGGTGCTGCCGCCGCTGCCCGCCGACGAGGCGCCCGGGCTGCTCCCGCCGCCGTCCCCCGCCGAGGACCAGTCGAGCCTGTTCGACCTCCCCCGCGCCACGGGTCCCGACGCGGCCGTGCTGGTCGCCGAGCTGCGGGCACAGCTCGCCGCGGTGGCCGGCGCGGTGGACGCCCGCCGGCTGACCCTGCTGCTGGCCGCGGAGTCCCAGGGCGCGCTGATCGCCGCGGAGATGCAGCACGCCGGGGTGCCCTGGCGGGAGGACGTCCACCGGGCCCTGCTGGAGGACGCCCTGGGCCCCGAGCCGGCGCCCGGGGAGCGCCCCCCGCGGATGGAGGAGACCGTGGCCCGGCTGCGGGAGACGCTGCACGCGCCGGGGCTGAACCCGGACTCCCCGCAGGAGCTGCTCAAGGCGATGCGGGCGGCGGGGATCGACGTGACGAGCACCCGGCAGTGGGAGCTCGTCGAGTGGGCGCGGGCCGTGCCCGGTCTGGCGGCCCGGCGCCAGGCCCTGATCGAGCCCGTCCTGGAGCACAAGAAGCAGGCGCGGCTGCTCAGCGCCAACGGGTGGCACTGGCTGGCCACGTGGGTGCGGGACGGCCGCTTCCGCCCGGAGTACGTGGTGGGCGGGGTGGTCACCGGCCGCTGGTCGGCCCGCGGCGGGGGCGCCCTGCAGATCCCGCACGTGGTGCGGGACGCCGTGCGGGCGGATCCCGGGCGCGTGCTCGTGGTGGCGGACGCGGCCCAGCTCGAGCCGCGCGTGCTGGCGGCGCTGGCCCACGACGACGCCCTGGCCGCCGCGTCCCGCGGCAGGGACCTCTATCAGGCCATCGCCGACCTCGGCGAGGAGCGGGGCTCGGAGCTGACCGAGCGCCCCCAGGCGAAGGTGGCCATGCTCGGCGCGATGTACGGGGCCACCACGGGCCAGTCGGGCCGGCTCATGCCGCACCTGGCGCGGATGTTCCCCCGCGCCGTGGACTACGTGGAGCAGGCCGCCCGGGTGGGCGAGACGGGCGGACAGGTCCGCACGCACCTGGGCCGCTGGTCCCCGCTGCCGGGCCCGGCGTGGGACGCGGCGCAGCGGGATACCGCCACCGAGGAGGCCGAGCGGCGCGCCGGGGCGATGGCCCGCGGCCAGGGCCGGTTCACCCGCAACTTCGTGGTCCAGGGCACGGCCGCCGAGTGGGCCGTGTGCTGGATGGGCGCCGTCCGCTCGGCGCTGGCGCGGGAGGCGGTCGACGCCGAGCTCGTGTTCTTCCTGCACGACGAGGTCGTGCTGCACTGCGCGCGGGAGGACGCCGAGCGGGCCGCCGGGCTGGTCCGCGAGTGCGCGGAGCGGGCGGCCCGGCTGGTGTTCGGGCGGATCCCGGTGGAGTTCCCCGTCAGCGTGGCCGTGGTGGAGTCCTACGCGGACGCCAAGTAGGCCGCCCCGGCCCGGGTCACAACAGGGGCCTCAGCACAGGTCCCGGTAGGGGGCGCCGGTCACGTGCCGGCGCCACTCGTCCTCCGTGATCGGGTCGCCCCGGTTGGCGCAGACCGCCTCGACCGCGTCCTCGGCCCGGACCAGCCAGCTGCGCACCACGCCGTCGTCGCCGGTGGCGACCAGCCGGTCCCCCACGAACCGCACGTCGTTCATCCGGTCGCCGGAGGCGGACAGGGCCGCGTAGACGTCGAGGTCCGCGGCGCCCACGGTCCACATCCACACGAACTTGTCGCCGGAGGCCCCGGCCAGCAGGGTGCCGTCCGCGGAGAACTGCAGGCCCTTGACGGAGGACAGGGCGTCCGAGGTCTCGCCCACGGGGTGGGGGTCGGACGGGTCCGCGACGTCCCAGAGCCGCACCCGGCCCGCCTCCGTGCCCACAGCCAGGAGGTCGTCCACCGGGGAGAACGCGATCGAGGTGGCCACGGAGTCGAGGGCCAGCCCCGCGGCCCGCCGCGGGGCGGCGGGGTCGGACACGTCCCACAGCTCCACGCCGTTGGTGTCGTCCGCCGCGGCGAACAGGGTGCCGTCCGCGTCGAACCGGGCGGCCTCCGTGCCGGGGACGGGGATCGTGGCCACCCGCCGGAGCGGCGCCTCGGGGCCGCGGCGCAGGAGGGCGATCTCGGAGCCCACCTCGGACCACGCCGCGATCGTGCCGGCGTCCGTCGTGACGTCGGCGCCCGTGATGCCCGCCTCGATGGCCGCGGCGCGCTCCGGCTCCTCCGGGCGGCCCCCGTCCAGGGGCCACACGAGGACGTCCCCGTCCTCGGTGCCCCCCGCGACGAGCGACGCGTCGGGGGCCACGGCCCCCGCGTACCAGAGGGTCTCCCCGGGCGGGGCCTCCGGGGGCGGCAGCGGCCGGGGGTCCTCGCCCGAGAGGTCGAAGAGGGACACGACGTCGGGGCCGACGCCGACGGCGCTCAGCACGGTGTGCTGCCGGTCCACCGAGAGCTGGTACACGGGCTCGCCCTGCCGGTGGATGACGGGCCCGCGCCGGTCCCACGAGCGGGTGGTGCCGTCCTGGGAGGTGGTGAGCACCCGCTCGCCCACGCGCAGCGCGCTGGTGACCCGGGCGGCGGTCGGGAAGGAGTCGATCCGGGCGAGGTCGGAGAGCCGGTGCACGTAGGCGTTCTGGTCGAAGCTGGCGGCCACGACGGCCTCGCCGTCCGGGGTGAAGGAGACGTCGCTGATCCAGCTGCCGAAGTCCGTGAGCGTCCCGGAGCGGGAGACTCGCTCCCCCTCGACGTCGTAGAGGCGCAGCTCGCGGGCGCTCAGCCCGGCGGCGAGGAGCGCGCCGTCGTCGGCGAGGTCCAGGGCCCGGACGACCCGCCCGGTCGGCACCGGGTCGAGGCGCTGCGCGCGGGCGCCGTCGGTGGCGTACCGGGTGATCTCCCCGGACGTCCCGCCCGCGTAGACCGTTCCGTCGGGGGCGGCCGCCAGGGCCAGGACGTCTGCGTCCTCCCCCAGCGCCAGGGCCGGCAGCGGCGCGGGGGCGCCGGGGTCCTCGATCGACCAGCGCAGCACCTCGCCCCGCCCCCCGGCCAGCAGCTGCCGGCCGTCGGGCGAGAGGACGACCGCGTTGACCGGGGTCCCCGCCCCCACGTCGAGCCCGGCCAGCCGCCGGGCCGGCGCCCCGGTGACGTCCCACAGGCTCACGTGCCCGAGCCCGCCCACCGCCGCGAGCACCCGCCCGTCCACCGCCAGGAGGTCCACGTCGCTCAGTCCGGGGGCGCCGTCGACCACGGCGAGGTCCTCCCGGTTCTCGGCGAGCCGGTCGCTGTCCCGCCACACGGACAGCAGGCCGTCCCCGGCGGCGCGTGCGACGACGGAGCCGTCGTCCAGCGCCGCGAGCCGGGACGCGCCGTCCGGGCCGAGCCACCGCTCCGGGGCGTTCACCGCGGTGGCGTCGATCAGGGCCGAGGTGCCCTCCCGGGTGGGGGCCATCCGGTAGGCCGCGAGGCTCAGCTGCGAGGCGAGGTTGGGCGACTCGCCCCGGATCCGGGAGGCCTCCAGCGCGGTCTGGCGGGAGAGCGCCTCGTCGCGGGCGGTCTCCGCGACGGTCTGGAAGCGCTCCGCGCGGACGCCCAGCGCCCCGGCCACCACGGCCGCGCAGACGGCCAGGGCGAGCAGGACGAGGGCCACGTGGCCGCGCCGCTCGATCTCCCGGGCGCTGCGCTTCTGCCGCTCCAGGGCGTCCTCGTAGTGGCGCTCGCTCTCCGCCAGGTACTCGCGCTCGGCCGGGCTCAGGAGCGCCTGCTGGCGCGGGTCCCCGGTCCAGTCCCGGAAGGAGGCGAGCTGGCCCAGCGGGATCAGGGCGAGGGGGTCGCGGTCGTTGGCGAGCCACATCTGGGTGGCGCGCTGAAGCTGCTGGCGGACGTAGAGGTCGCGGCGGCTGTCCTCGATCCAGCGGCTGAGCCGGGACCAGTGGTCCAGCAGGGACTCGTGGCTGAGCTGGATCTCGTCCCGGTCGATGGTCAGCAGCCGGGCGCGGGCGAACTCCTCGACCACGGCCGCCCCGCCCTCCGGCAGCTCCTCCCGGAGCACCGGGGTGCGCACGACCGTGGCGGAGGTCCCGGTGCCGACCACGCGCACCAGCCGCAGGAACACCGCGCGGGCCACCTCCTGCTCGCGCGGGCCCAGCCGGGCGTGCACCTCCTCGGCCCGCCGATCCACGGCCTCCGTGATGCCGCCCGCCGCGTGGTAGTCGGCCACCGTCAGCTCGCGGGTGCGGGCGTGCTCCCAGGTGCCGAGCATCGCCTGGGAGAGCATCGGCAGCAGGCCCACGCCGGCCTCCGTGCCGCGGGGGGCGACGTCCCGCAGGATCACCCCGACCAGGTCCGGGGAGACCCGGGCGCCGACGGCCTCGGCGGGGCCCACCACGATCTGCTGCAGCTGCTCGCGGGTCAGCGCGCCCAGCAGCACCGGGCGCTCCAGGGCGGTGCGCAGCTCGGCGTGCCGGCTCGCGGTGCCGAAGAAGTCCGCCCGCAGGCCGACGACGACCACCCGGTCCCGGCTCGCCGCGGCGAGCCGGTCCAGGAACCGCCCGGGCTCCTCGGCCTCCCGGGCGCCCGTCCAGAGCTCCTCCAGCTGGTCGACGACGAGCAGGTCCGGAGCCGCCGCGACGGCGTCCTCGAGCCGGCGCACCGGGTCGAGGCCCGGGGTCGTGGCCACG
The DNA here is from genome assembly GCF_049897445.1 of Kocuria sp. LHG3120. Lineage (NCBI taxonomy): Bacteria > Bacillati > Actinomycetota > Actinomycetes > Micrococcales > Micrococcaceae > Kocuria > Kocuria sp. LHG3120. The sequence goes on from NZ_JAFCWG010000001.1 coordinate 824,688, forward strand.
GCGCTCCACCCGTGCAGGGGTCCGCCCTCGGCCCGCAGCCGGCCGAGGAGCCCGGCGCCCAGCAGCGAGGACTTGCCCGCGCCGGAGGCTCCCACCACGGCCAGGATGCGGGGCCCGCCGGCGTCCGCCAGCCGCACCACTCGCTCGCCGAGCACGGCGACCTCGGCGGTCCGGCCGAAGAAGTGCGTCTCGTCCTCGGGGCGGTAGGAGCGCAGGCCCACGTACGGGGTGGAGTCCGGCCTGACCGGAGTGCGGGAGCGGTTGACGTCCTCCCACCACAGCTCCGCGGGGCGCTCGTCCGTCAGCCCGAGGGCGTCCAGCAGGGCCGTGAACTCCTCGCGCAGGGCCGGGCCGGGCAGGTGCGCCCCGCTGAGCCAGCCCTGGATGGTGCTGGCCGGCAGCCGGCAGGAGGCCGCGAGCGCCCGGACCGACAGGCCGCGGCGGCGGCGCGCGGCGCTGAGCTGCTCGGCGAGCCGGGGCCGCTCGGGGCCGGTCGGGGGCGAGGCCACCGGGAGCCTCCTCGGGGGGTCGTGGGCACGGGGGACCCTGGAATGGTAAGTCCGCTTGCCGGCGCGCCGGCAATGTTGCGCCCGGGGCGGCGTCATGCCCCCGGGCGTGCTACAGCGGTGCGGGCAGGTCCCGGCCGGTGTCCCAGGGCACGGCCCAGCCGAGGGCGGTGAGCACCCGGTCCAGGAGCACACCGGTGAACCCCCAGACGGTCACGGTGGACGCGGTGCCGGGCACGGGGACCGTGAAGGCGGGCGAGCGGTAGGTCTGCCGGCCGCGCGTGACGGTCGCGGAGTGCCGGTTGGCCGGGTCGATGAGGTCCAGCACGGGGACGCGGAACACGAGGGAGGACTCGGCGTGGTCCACGACGTCCACCGGCGAGACGTCCCGCCACCAGCCCAGCACCGGGGTGACGAGGTGGTTGGAGACCGGCAGGGGCACCGGGGCCAGGGCGCCGAGCACCTCCACCCCGTGCGGGTCCAGTCCGGTCTCCTCCTCGGCCTCGCGGACGGCCGCGCGCACGTGGGCGGCGCTGACCTCGCCGCCGGGCACGGACAGCACCTCGTGCAGGTCCCCGTCCTCGGGGTCCAGGCGCCCGCCCGGGAAGGCGACCTGGCCGGGGTGGGAGCGCAGCGTCGCGGCCCGCTGGACCAGGAGGACGTCGAGGTCCCGGCCCACGCCCTCCGCGTGCTCGGCGGCGCGCGAGGGCAGGTCGTCGAGCGCGCCGAAGAGGATGAGCACGGCCGAGCGGCGGTAGTTCTCGTCGATCTGCCCGATCCGCCACGGCTCGCGGTCCTCCATCCGCAGCTGCCGGCCGCTGCGGGCCACGCGCAGCAGGTCCTGGTAGGCGTCGCCCACGGGCCGTCCTCCTCGCCGGTCGGTGCCGCTCACGAGCTCAGGGGCCAGCCGTCGGCCTGCAGCTGGGCCCGGCTGCGCCCGGCGAGGAACAGCTCCAGCAGCTCCTCCCGGCCCGGGGCGAACTCGTACTTGAGCAGGGCCGCCGCCTGGGCGGTGTCCGTGGGCCCCTCGCCGTAGGACGGGCACAGGTCCGCGACGGGGCACACCCCGCACGCGGGCCGCCGGGAGTGGCAGATGCGCCGCCCGTGGTAGACGAGCCGCTGGGACAGGTCGGTCCAGTCGCGGGGCTCGAACAGTGAGGCGACGTCCCGCTCGACCTTGACCGGGTCCTCCTCCGCGGTCCAGCCGAAGCGGCGGGCGAGCCGGCCGAAGTGGGTGTCCACGGTGATCCCGGGGATCCCGAAGGCGTTGCCGAGCACCACGTTGGCGGTCTTGCGGCCCACGCCGGGCAGGGTGACGAGGTCCTCCAGCCGCCCGGGCACCTCGCCGTCGTGGTCGTCCACGATCTTCTGGGCCAGGGTCCGGATGGCCCGGGTCTTGGCCCGGTAGAAGCCGAGCGGGCGGATGATCTCCTGGATCTCGGCCTCGTCCGCCTCGGCGAGCGCCCGCGGCGTGGGACAGGCGGCGAAGAGGCGCGGCGTGGTCGCGTTCACGCGCACGTCGGTGGTCTGGGCGGAGAGCACCGTGGCCACGAGCAGCTCGTACGGGGAGCGGAAGTCCAGCTCGGCGACCGCGTACGGGTACGCCCCGGCGAGCACCGCGTTGATCCGGCGGGCCCGCCGCTTGAGCGCCAGCGGGGACTCGGGGGCGCCCGTCCGGCGGCGCCGTGCGGCGCCGGCGCGCGCCTTCGCGGGGTCCACGACGCGCAGGTGGGCGGGCGGGCGGGGCACGGCAGTCGGGACCATGCCCCGATTCTAGGCGGCGCGCCCGGAGGGCTTCCGTGACCCGGTGCGGCGTGGCCCCTGTGGAACCGGGTGCACCGATCGTCTAGGGTGAAAACGACACTATGTGAGCTGTGACACGGACGTCCGGTGCCGCCGGGGGTCCGTGCGCGGTGTGCGACGAGAAGGGAAGACCACATGGCTTCAGAGACCACGTCCGCCGAGGGCAGGACCTTCGCCCCGAGCCCCGAGTTCGCGGCCCAGGCCAATGCCACCGCCGAGCTCTACCGCCAGGCGGAGGAGGAGGGCGTCGACTTCTGGGGCCGCCAGGCGCGGGAGCTGCTGACCTGGAACAAGGAGTTCACCGAGGTCCTCGACTGGTCCAACCCCCCGTTTGCCAAGTGGTTCCAGGATGGCACCCTCAACGCGTGCTACAACGCCGTGGACCGCCACGTGGAGGCCGGCAACGGGGACCGGGTCGCCATCCACTTCGAGGGCGAGCCCGGCGACAGCCGCAGCTACACCTACGCCCAGCTCAAGGACGAGGTGTCCCGGGCCGCCAACGCCATGGAGAGCCTCGGCGTGACCAAGGGCGACCGCGTGGCCCTCTACCTGCCGATGATCGCCGAGGCGGTCATCGCGATGCTGGCCTGCGCCCGCATCGGCGCGATCCACTCCGTGGTCTTCGGCGGGTTCTCCGCCGACGCGCTGCGCTCGCGCGTCGAGGACGGCGAGGCGAAGCTCGTGGTCACCGCGGACGGCACCTTCCGCCGCGGCAAGCCCTCCATGCTCAAGCCGGCCGTCGACGACGCCCTCTCCCGCGGCGGCGCCACCGTGGAGCACGTCCTCGTGGTCCGCCGCAACGAGGCCGACATCGAGATGACCGAGGGCCGGGACGTGTGGTGGCACGACGCCGTCGAGGCCGCCTCCCCGGAGCACACCCCGTCCGAGCAGGGCGCCGAGGACCCGCTGTTCATCCTCTACACCTCCGGGACCACCGGCAAGCCCAAGGGCATCATGCACACCACGGGCGGCTACCTCACCCAGGGCGCGTTCACCCACAAGAACGTCTTCGACCTCAAGCCGGAGACGGACGTCTACTGGTGCACCGCGGACGTCGGGTGGGTCACCGGCCACTCCTACGTCGCCTACGCCCCCCTGGTCAACGGCTCCACCCAGGTGATCTACGAGGGCACCCCGGACTCCCCGCACCGCGGCCGGTTCTGGGAGATCGTGCAGAAGTACGGCGTGACGATCATGTACACCTCCCCCACCGCGATCCGCACCATGATGAAGTGGGGCGAGGAGATCCCGGCCGAGTACGACCTCTCGTCCCTGCGGGTGCTCGGCACCGTGGGCGAGGCCATCAACCCCGAGGCGTGGACCTGGTTCCACCGGGTCATCGGCGGCGGCCGCTGCCCGATCGTCGACACCTGGTGGCAGACCGAGACCGGCGCCATCATGATCTCCCAGCTGCCGGGCGTGACGACCGCCAAGCCGGGCTCCGCGCAGGTGCCGATCCCCGGCATCAAGGTCGACGTCGTGGACGACACCGGGCAGTCCGTGCCCAACGAGACCTCGGGCTTCCTGGTGCTGCGCGAGCCGTGGCCCGCGATGCTGCGGACCATCTGGGGCGACGACGACCGCTACGTGGACACGTACTGGTCCCGGTTCGGCGAGATGTACTTCGCCGGCGACGGCGCCAAGCGCGACGCCGACGGGGACGTGTGGATCCTCGGCCGTGTCGACGACGTCATGAACGTCTCCGGCCACCGCCTGTCCACCCCGGAGATCGAGTCCGCGCTCGTCTCCCACCCGTCCGTGGCCGAGGCCGCGGTGGTGGGCGCCACGGACGAGACCACCGGCCAGGCCGTGATCGCGTTCGTCATCCTCTCCGACCAGGCCGACGCCGAGGGCCGGGACAAGACCGAGCTGGCCGAGGAGATGCGGGCCCACGTGGGCAAGGAGATCTCCCCGATCGCCAAGCCCAAGAAGGTGCTCATCGTCCCCGAGCTGCCCAAGACCCGGTCCGGGAAGATCATGCGCCGGCTGCTCAAGGACGTGGCGGAGGACCGGGAGGTCGGCGACGTCTCGACCCTCGCGGACCAGACCGTGATGCAGCAGATCGTGGACTCGCTCGCCAAGTAGTCCGCGCCCCCAGCTCCGCAGCGCCCCCTCGCTCCTGCCGTGCGAGGGGGCGCTGCGGCGTCCGGGGGCCGCGCCCGGACCGGCGGGCGCCGGAGTGAGAGGATGCGGGCATGACCACCACGCGCAGACCGATCTACGTCCTCAACGGCCCCAACCTCAACCTGCTCGGCGTCCGGCGCCCGGAGGTGTACGGCACCACGACGCTCGGGGACATCGAGGAGGCCGTGCGCGCCCGGGCCGCCGCGGGCGGGTGGGACGTCGAGTTCCACCAGTCCAACCACGAGGGCGTCCTGGTGGACCGGATCCAGGAGGCCCGCACGGAGGGCGCGGCGATCGTGATCAACCCCGCGGCCTTCACGCACTACTCCATCGCGATCCACGACGCGCTCGAGGCGGCGGAGCTGCCCGTGGTGGAGGTGCACCTGTCCAACGTGCACCGGCGCGAGGCGTTCCGACACACGTCCTACGTGTCCCTGCAGGCGGACGTGGTGATTGCCGGGGCGGGGGCCTTCGGCTACGAGATGGCGGTCGAGCACCTGCTGCGGACCCTGGAGGGGTAGCCGCTCAGGCGGCGCAGGAGCCGGAGTCCACGGCTTGGGTCGCGCCCGCGGCGGCGCCCAGCGCCCCGCGCAGCTCGTCCAGGGTGAGGGCGTAGCCGACCTGCCCCTCGAGGGCCTTGGCGAAGACGACGCCGACGACGGAGCCGTCCTGAGCCACGAGCGGGCCGCCGGAGTTGCCCTGCTGCACCTGACCGGCCAGCTGGATGATCTCCATCGTCCCGCCGGTCCCCTCCACGGGTGCGAGCGCGGTGCCCTGCACGGTGGCGGGCCCGGCGGCGAACGGCCCGCCCAGGGGGTAGCCCATGAAGGCGACCGAGTCCCCGGCCGCGGGGTCCACCCCGAGCGGCAGCGCGGCCAGCGGCAGGGACGGCGCGGAGAGGACGGCGAGGTCGGAGCCCGGGTCGTAGTGGACGACGGCGGCGGCGTGCACCTGCCCGTCCCGGGTCTGCACCACCGGCTCGTCCACCCCGGCCACCACGTGCGCGTTGGTCACCACCTGCCCGGCGTCGGTCACGAAGCCCGAGCCGGTCTGGTTCTGGCGGCACTCCACCGCCATGCCGTAGACCTGCACCACGGACTGCCCGGCCGCCTGCAGCGCGGGCGTGCTCGTGCTCTCGTCGGGGGCCTCCTCGGCGGGGAAGAGCAGCTCGTCGAGCTGACGGATGCCGGTGGCCCCGCCCACGGCGTCCCGGGCCTCGGTCACCGCCGCGCGCACCGGTCCCGGGGTGTGCTCGTCGATCGTGCGCAGCACGGTCGAGGACGCCACCTGCTGGGACACGGCCGGGATGCCCAGCTGGCCGACGAGCGAGGCGAGGAGCGAGAGCACGAGCGCGGCGACGGCCACGTCGAGGGCCGCCCCGGCGATCCGGTTGAGCGCGCCCAGGCGCATGCGCTCGGTGACGGCGGACAGGGCGCGGCCCAGCAGCCCGCCCAGCATCTGCCCCGCCACCAGCAGGACCAGGACCGTGGCGAGCACGGCGCCCACGCGGTACTGCGGGTCCACCTGCGCGCTCACCCACGGGGCGGCCGAGAACGCCGCCACCCCGCCGAGCACGAGACCGGCCAGGGAGAACAGGGAGTTGAAGAAGCCGCGGCTGAACCCGTAGAAGAGGTAGCCCAGGAGCACGACGGCCAGGAGGACGTCGAGCAGGTTGAAGGACGGAGACATCGGGTTCCTCTGCGGTTTCTTCGGGGCCGGGAGCCGGGGAGCGAGCCACCAGCATAGGGAGCACGGCTGGGAAATCCGTGGAGCGGGCCTGCCGCCCCGCCCTGGCCCGCCGCGCCCGTCCTTGGGATTCGCGGGCCGGAGACACTACAGTGAACGTCAGGTACGTTAGGTCGCTCACACACCGGTGCGGGCGACTCCCGCTGACATCGGCCGCCACGGGCAACGGCCCGGCGGCACATCTTGAGGAGAACCATGGATATCGACGTCCTCCGCCGCGCTCCCCTGTTCGCGTCCCTGGACGACCAGGCCTTCGCCGCCCTCACCGAGGAGCTCACCGAGGTCGACCTCTCGCGCGGCTCCACGCTGTTCCACGAGGGCGATCCGGGCGACCAGCTGTACTTCATCATCTCGGGCAAGATCAAGCTCGGCCGCACCGCCCCGGACGGCCGCGAGAGCCTTGTGGCGATCATGGGCCCGGGCGAGCTGTTCGGCGAGATGGCGCTGTTCGACCCGAGCCCGCGCTCCACGTCCGCGACCGCCGTGTCCGAGACGCGCCTGGCCGGGCTCAAGCACGAGAACCTCAAGAAGGTCATCGAGCGCTCCCCCGACGTCTCCGCGCAGCTGCTGCAGGCCCTGGCCCGCCGGCTGCGGCGCACCAATGAGAGCCTCGCCGACCTGGTCTTCTCCGACGTGCCCGGCCGGGTGGCGAAGGCGCTGCTGGACCTGGCCGACCGGTTTGGCCGGCCCGCCACCGACGGCATCCTCGTGGCGCACGAGCTCACCCAGGAGGAGCTGGCCCAGCTCGTCGGCGCGTCCCGCGAGACCGTGAACAAGGCGCTGGCCGAGTTCGTCCAGCGCGGCTGGATCCGGCTCGAGGCGCGCGCCGTGGTGATCCTCGACCTGCAGCGGCTCAAGCAGCGCAGCCGCTGAGTCCTGCCCCGACACCGGGACGGCCCGGTCACCCTCGCGGGTGACCGGGCCGTCCGCGTGTGCGGGCGCGGCGGCGGCTCAGGTCAGGTCGAGGCGCAGCACGGGCCGGCCGTCGTGCACCTCGAGCACCGGGTTGCGGGCCACCACGGCCCGCTTCCTGGCCAGGAAGGCGATCGCCGAGGTGCACTCGGCAACCGACTCGAGCACGCACTGCACGCCGGGCGAGGAGAGGTCGTCGATCGTGCGGCCCACGGTGTCCTCCTGCCCCACGAGGTCCCCGAGCCAGCTGCCCGCCGGGTCGGCCACGGCCTGCGCGGCGTCCACCCAGCGGCCCCAGACGCCCTTCGACTCGAGCACGGACGGGGCCTGCCCGTCGGGGACCACCGCGGTGAAGTAGTGGATGTCGTACCGGCGGTGGGCGAAGTCGGAGGTGATCCAGTGCGCGAGCGGCTTGAGCAGGTCGGAGCGCAGCACGAGCCGGCGCCGGCCGAGCACCTGGGCGATGGACACGTCCCCCACAGCGAGCGCCTCCCGGGAGCGCATCCACTCGGCGCCCTCCACGGACTCGATGGTGCTCATCGTGTCCGACCCGGCCAGCAGGACGCCCGCCTCCTCGAACGCCTTGCGGACCGCGGCGACCACGGTGCGCCGCGCCCGGCCGAGGTCGTCCTCGACGCCGAGCCTGCGCGCCCAGTCCGCGGGGCTGGGCCCGGCCCAGTCGAGGGGCTCGTCGTCGTGGGGCTCGAGGGTCCCGCCGGGGAACCCGACGGTGCCGAGCGGTGAGTTGCCCGGGCGGTACTTGAGGTAGGTCTCCACGCCGTGCTCGCCGTCCCGCACGAAGACCACCGCGGCGGCCGGTGAGGGCGCGCTGCCGGGGATGCCGGCACCCCGCTCGAGCCAGGCCTGCGCGGCCCCGCGCTGGCCCTCCGGGATCTCGAACCAGCGCACGGCCGGCGGACGGCCCTGCCGCGGGGGCTGCGAATCAGCGGAACTCGGCAACGAGCTCCACCTCGACCGGCGCGTCGAGCGGCAGGACCGCGACGCCCACCGCGGAGCGGGCGTGCACCCCGGCGTCGCCGAAGATCCGGCCCAGCAGCTCGGAGGCGCCGTTGATCACGCCGGGCTGGCCGGTGAAGCCGGGATCGGAGGCCACGAAGCCGACGACCTTCACGATCCGGACCACCCGGTCCAGGTCCCCGACGGCCTCCTTGACCGCGGCCACGGCGTTGAGGGCGGCGCGGGCCGCGAGCTCATGGGCGTCCTCGGGGGAGACGGTGCCCGCCGCCCCGGACGCGGACACCTTGCCGGTGGCGGGCAGCTGCCCGTCCACGAAGGGCAGCTGGCCCGAGGTGTGCACCCACGAGCCGGTGACCACGGCGGGCACGTAGGCGGCCACGGGGGCCGCGACGGCCGGGAGCTCGAGGCCGAGCTCGGCGATGCGGGATTCGACGGCGGAGCCGTTGCTCATGGAAGTCCTCCGGTGTGGTGGGGCTGCGGTGTCCGGGCGTCAGCCCTTGGGGCGCTTGAAGTAGGCGATGGGGTTGGTCTGGACGGGGGCGTTCACGTTGCCCGCCGGGACGTCGGCGGGGGTGCTGCCGGGGAGCACGGTGACGAGCTCCCACCCGTCGTCGCCCCAGTTGTCGAGGATCTGCTTGGTGGCGTGGATCATGAGCGGCACGGTGGCGTATTCCCAGGTAGTCATGGCCCCAGCGTAGCCACGAACGCGGGGACGCGCTCCGCCGTGACGGGCCGCACACCGGCTGCGGCCAGGTTCGCGCTTGTAGACTGTCCGAATGGCTTCCCGCAAGAACCCTGCCGCGCAGGCACCGTCAGCCCTGGGCAACGTCGTGGCGTTCATCGCCACGAGCGTCGTTGCCGGCATCGTGGCCGCCGGTCTCCTGGTCCCCCCCGCAGCCGCCACCGGTCTCGCCGCCAACGCCTCCATCGGGTGGTTCAAGGACCTCCCGGCCCAGATGGAGGCGGGGCCGATGTCGCGCGCCTCCACCGTGGTGGCGCGGGACGGGACCGAGATCGCCACGTTCTACGCGCAGAACCGCACCCCTGTGTCCCTGGACGAGATGTCCCCGCACATGAGTGCCGCGATCCTCGCGATCGAGGACCGCGACTTCTACGAGCACGGCGGCGTGGACCTCGGCGGCATCCTGCGCGCCCTGGGCAACAACATCATCCGCCCGGACGCCCGCCAGGGCGCGTCGACCATCACGCAGCAGTACGTGAACAACCTGCTCATCGACTCCCAGGTCCGCGCCGGCGAGGAGGCCACCACCATCGGCGCCGACAAGGGCTACACGGACAAGATCAAGGAGATCAAGCTCGCCCTGTCCATGGAGCAGGAGCTGAGCAAGGACGAGATCCTCGAGGGCTACCTCAACATGGTGCTCTTCGGCGGGCAGAACTACGGCGTGGAGGCGGCCGCCCAGTACTACTGGGGCATCCCCGCGTCCGACCTGAGCATCTCCCAGTCCGCCGTCCTGGCCGGGATGGTGCAGTCCCCCAACTACTACGACCCCGCCGCGAACCCGGAGGCGGCCACCGAGCGGCGCAACATCGTGCTCGACACGATGCTCACCACCGGGGCCATCACCCAGGAGGAGCACGCGGCCGCGGCCGCCGAGCCCATCGAGGTGGACCCCAACCCCACGAACTCCGGGTGCACGGCCGCCGAGATCGCCCCCTACTTCTGCGACTACGTGGAGAACTCCATCCTCCAGGACTCCGCGTTCGGCGAGACTCCCGAGGAGCGGCTCAAGACCCTGCAGCTCGGCGGGCTCACCATCACCACCACGCTCGACGTCGAGGCCCAGCGGGTGGCCGAGGAGTCGGTCAACGAGACCCAGCCGCGGGACGACAACCCGGACAACGTCTCCACCGCGCTCGTGTCCCTCGAGCCCTCCAACGGGGACATCGTGGCGATGGCGCAGAACACCTACTACTCCACCGGCGAGGGCGCCTCCAACACCACGTACAACTTCAACGTGGACTCGTGGATGGGCGGGGCCGGCGGATTCCAGGTCGGCTCGACCTACAAGCCGCTGACGTACGCCGCGTGGATCGACGCCGGCAACGGCGCGGAGGACGAGATCGACGCGACCCGCACCCGCTGGCCCGCCGACCACCGGTGGAAGGCCTCGTGCCTGGAGCGCGGGTACAAGATCGAGCCCGGCAACAACGGCGAGGGCTTCGAGATCCAGAACGCCGAGTCCGGCTACACCCGGGAGATGGAGGCCGACTTCGGCCTGTACAACTCGATCAACACCGCGATCTACGCGATGGCCGAGGACCTCGACCTGTGCGACATCGGCGAGATCTCCGAGTCCCTGGGCATCGTCAACGGCAAGAACGGCGAGCCCGTGGACACCACGGTCCTGGCGTCCCTGCTGGGCGGCTCCGTGGACATCTCCCCGATGACCATGGCCCGGGCCTACTCGGCGTTCGCCAACCGCGGCGAGATGTGCGAGCCCCGCGCCCTCGAGCGGGTCGTGGACTACACGGGCAAGGAGTACGAGATCCCCGGGACGTCCTGCGAGCGGGTGATCAGCGAGGACGTAGCCGACGGCGTGAACTTCGCGCTCAACCAGACCCTGATCCGCGGCTCCGGCTGGCAGCGGGAGATCGGCCTGCCGGGCGCCTCCGCCGCCAAGACCGGCACCACCGACAACTCCACCCAGACGTGGATGATCGGCTACACCCAGGGCCTGGCCACCGCCTCCTGGGTCGGCAACTACGAGTTCGGCTCCCGGTCCCTGAACGGGCTGTCGATCGGCGGGGAGCGCACCGAGGGCGACGACTGGGTGGACGGCTCCACCTACGCCGGCGGCCAGTGGCAGCGGTTCATGGAGGAGGTGGCCCGGGACTACGACACGGACGAGTTCGCGGAGCCCTCCGACCGCGTGCTCGAGGGCCGCAACGGCACCTCGGAGCCCGGCTGAGGCCGGGAGCGGGAGTGGAACGCGTGCACACCCCCCGGGGCGCCGTCGCGCCCGCCCTGCGGACCGCCGCCGCCGTGACGGCGGCCGGTGCCGGTGCGGCGGCGGGCCTCGGCGCGTGGGGCGTCGTCGTCGAGCGCCGCCGGTTCCAGCTGCGCACGGAACGGCTCCGGCTGCTGCCCGAGGGCAGCGCGCCGCTGCGGATCCTGCACCTGTCGGACCTGCACGTCTGGCCCGGCCAGCGCGCCGTGCGGGAGTTCGTGCACTCGCTCGCGGCGCTGGAGCCGGACCTCGTGGTGGACACCGGGGACAACCTCTCCCACCCCGAGGCGCTGCCGTGGCTGCTGGAGATCCTGGACCCGCTGTTCCGCTTCCCCGGGGCCTACGTCCCGGGGTCCAACTGCTACTTCGCGCCGCGGCCCAAGAACCCGTTCCGCTACCTGTGGCGGGACACCTCCGGGGAGGGCCGGGACGAGGCGCCCCGGCTGCCCACCCAGGACATGCACGACGCGTTCGACGCCGCGGGCTGGACCCCGCTGATCAACCGCTCCGCCCGGATGGAGGTCGCCGGCCTCACCCTGGACCTGTCCGGGGTGGACGACCCGCACCTGGGCTACGACCGGCACCCCGGCTTCGGGGACCCGGCGACGGCGGACCTGCGCCTGGGGGTGGCCCACGCCCCCTACCTGCGGACCCTCGACCGCTTCGCGGCGGACGGCGCGCAGCTGGTGCTGGCCGGGCACACGCACGGCGGGCAGGTCTGCCTGCCGGGCGGGCGGGCACTGGTCAGCAACTGCGACCTCGAGCCGGAGCGCTGCAAGGGGCTCATCACCCAGGGCGGGGTGCCGGTCAACGTCTCGGCGGGCCTGGGGACGTCCCGCTTCGCCCCGATCCGGCTGTTCTGCCCGCCGGAGGCCGTGCTGCTGACGCTCACGGACTGAGCGGCTCTCCCCCGGCCCGCCCGCACCGGTCGCTCGCCCACGGAGCCCTGTCAGCCGCCGCGCGGCACCAGGGCCTCGAGCACCGCGGGCAGGCGGGTGACGCCGTCGGAGCCGCAGAAGTGCCCCGCCCGCGGCACCACCCGCACGGGGGCGCCGAGCCGCGCGGCGAGCGCCTCGGTGGCGGCCGCCGGCACGGTCGGGTCGTCGTCCGAGCGCAGCACCAGGCGGCGCCGGGCGCCGGCGCGCACGGCGGAGACGTCCACGTCCTCGGCGAGGAACTCGTCGAGGAGCGGCACGGCCTCGAGCCGTCCCGTGAAGCCGGCCACGAGCACCAGCCCGCCCAGCGTCCACGGCTGGGGCAGACCGGCGAGGTGGCGCAGGATCGTGATGCAGCCCAGGCTGTGGCCCACCAGGTGGGTGTGCCGGTCCGGCTCGCCCACCGCCCGCGCCACGGCGGCCAGCCACGCCCCGGATTCCGGGAAGGACGGCTCCGGCAGCTCCACGACCTCGGTCCGCACGCCCTCGGCGGCGAGCCGGTCGCGCAGCCACGGGAACCAGTGCTGGTCGGGGGCGGCGTCGTAGCCGTGCACCACCACCACCCGGCGGACCTCCGGCTCGGGGTCGCTCACCCGGAGATCTCGGGGACCGCCACGATGATCCGGTGGTTGGTCCTGTCGCACAGGTACATCTCGACCGTGCCCTCCGGCACCGGGCCGCCCTCGGGCCACTGGTCCTCGGGGATCTGGCGCAGGGGCCCGCCGCAGGACGGGCAGATGGGGTCCATGGTGATCTCCTCCAGGGGTCGGCTCCCGGGCCGGCGGGCCCGTGGCCCGAGCTTCCCCCAAAACGGCGCCGCCCACAATCCCCCCGCACCGCCCGGGGCCGGCGGACCGGAACGAACAGGCCCGGTCGGCCGGGCCCCGGCGGCCCCCGCCGGGCGGACCGCTGCGGCGCCTGTGGTCACACCATAGGATGTGGCGTGGACCACCCCGGCCACCCCGCCTCCCCGTCAGGAGATCCCATGACCGCCCCCACCACGCATCCCGCCCCTGCCCCCGAGGCCCTGCTGGAGGAGCTGCGGACCTGGTGCGGCCGCGACGCGGTGGTGACCTCGGAGCTCGAGCACCGCGCGCTGGCCCACGACGCCTCCCACTACCTGCTGCAGCCCGCGGCGGTGGTGCGCCCGCGCTCGGCCGCGGACATGGGCCACCTCTTCCGCGCGGTCGCCCGCCACGGCCTGGGCCTGACCTTCCGTTCCGGCGGGACGTCCCTGTCCGGGCAGTCCGTGACGGACCAGGTGCTGGTCGACGTCCGGCGGAACTTCCGGGAGGTCGAGGTGCTGGACGGCGGCCGGCGGGTCCGTGTGCAGCCCGGGGCCACGGTGCGGCAGGTCAACGCCCGGCTGGCCCCGTACGGCCACAAGCTGGGGCCGGACCCGGCGAGCGAGGCCGCGTGCACGATCGGCGGTGTGGTGGCCAACAACTCCTCGGGCATGGCCTGCGGGACCGACGCCAACACCTATCGGACGCTGGAGTCCCTGGTGTTCGTCCTGCCCTCCGGGACCCGGGTGGACACCGCGGACCCGGACGCCGACCGGCGGCTGCGGGAGCTCGAGCCCGCCCTGCACGAGGGTCTGCTGCGGCTGCGGGACCGGGTGCGCGGCGACCCGGCGTCGGTGCGCACGATCGAGCGGCAGTTCTCGATGAAGAACACCATGGGCTACGGCCTCAACTCCTTCCTGGACCACGACGAGCCGGTGCGGATCCTCGAGCACCTGATGGTCGGCAGCGAGGGCACCCTGGGCTTCGTGGCCCAGGCGGTCTTCCGGACGGTGGAGATCCTGCCGTTCGCCTCCACGGGACTGCTGGTGTTCCCGGACCTGGCCGCGGCCACCCGCACGGTGCCCGCCCTGGTGGCGGCCCGCTCGGCCACGGTCGAGCTGCTGGACGCCACGTCCCTGAAGGTCTCCCAGCGCACGGGACTGGCCCCGGCGCAGATCCTGGACATCGACGTCCGCGACCACGCGGCGCTGCTCGTCGAGTACCAGGGCCGCACGCCCGAGGAGGAGCAGGAGCTCTCGGCGGGCGCCGCCGGGCTGTTCCGCACCCTGGACCTCGCGGTACCGCCCGCCCTGACGGACGACCCCGCGGCCCGGGCGGCGCTGTGGACCGTGCGCAAGGGCCTCTACACCACCGTGGCGGGGGCCCGGCCGAGCGGGTCCAACGCGCTGCTCGAGGACGTCGTCGTCCCTGTCGCGGAGCTCGGCGAGACCTGCGAGCAGCTCACGGGGCTCTTCGACGCCCACGGCTACCGGGACTCGGTGATCTTCGGGCACGCCAAGGACGGCAACGTCCACTTCATGCTCAACGAGCAGTTCGACCGCCCGGACCTGCTGGCCCGCTACGAGCGCTTCACCGAGGACATGGTCACCCTGGTCCTCGACCACCACGGCTCCCTCAAGGCCGAGCACGGCACGGGCCGCAACATGGCGCCGTTCGTGCGCCGGCAGTACGGGGACGAGCTCTACGACGTCATGGTGGCGCTCAAGCGGCTCGTCGACCCGGGCGCGCTGCTGAACCCGGGCGTGCTGCTCAACGAGGACCCCACGGTGTATGTGCGAGACCTCAAGACCGCGCCCACGGTGGAGCAGGAGGTGGACCGGTGCGTGGAGTGCGGCTACTGCGAGCCGGTCTGCCCGTCCAAGGACCTCACCCTCACGCCGCGGCAGCGGATCGTGGGCCGCCGGGAGATCGCGGCGGCCGAGGAGCGGGGGGACACGGAGCTCGCCGGTCGGCTGCGCGCCGAGTACGACTACGAGGGCCTGCAGACGTGCGCCGTGGACGGGATGTGCGTGACGGCCTGCCCCGTGCTCATCAACACGGGCGACCTCGTGCGCCGGCTGCGCGCCGAGGACCACAGCCGGGTCGCGGACGCCGGCTGGGGCGCCGCGGCGCGGGCGTGGGGGGCGACGACGACGGGCGCCGGGCTCGGCCTGACCGCCGCGAAGGCCCTGCCCGCCCCGCTGCCGGCCGCCGCGACCGCCGCGGCCCGGGCCGTCCTCGGCGCCGAGCACGTGCCGCAGTACAAGGCGGAGCTGCCCGCGGGCGGCCCGCCCCGGCCGCACCGGCGGGACCCGGCCGCGGAGGCCGTGTTCTTCCCGGCGTGCATCAACTCGATGTTCGGCACGGCCGCCCGCCCCGGGGGCGGTACCGGCCTGACCGCCTCGGAGGCGTTCCTGGCGCTGTGCGACCGCGCCGGGGTGCACGTCACCGTCCCCGAGGGCATCGGGAACCTGTGCTGCGGGACGCCGTGGAAGTCGAAGGGACTGCCCACCGGGTACGCCACGATGTCGGAGCGGACGCTGGCCGGGCTGTGGGAGGCGACCCGCCAGGGCGAGCTGCCGGTCGTCTGCGACGCCGCGTCCTGCACCGAGGGCCTGGAGACCATGTCCGAGCTGGCGGCGGCGTCCAGCGAGTACCACGCGCTGCGGTTCGTGGACGCGGTGGAGTTCGTGGCGGACCGGGTGCTGGGGCGGCTGACCGTCAGCCGCCCGATCGGGTCCATGTCGCTGCACCCCACGTGCTCGAGCGTGCACCTGGGCATCACCGGCGCCTTCGAGACCCTGGCCCGGGCGATCAGCGAGGACGTGGTCGTGCCGAAGGACTGGGGCTGCTGCGCCTACGCCGGGGACCGCGGGATGCTGCACCCCGAGTTCACGGCCTCGGCCACCGCGGCCGAGGCCCGCGAGGTCACCGGCCGCCGCTTCGACGCCTACGCGTCCCTCAACCGCACGTGCGAGCAGGGCATGACGGAGGCCACCGGCCACCCGTACCGGCACGTGCTCGAGCACCTGGAGGAGGCGACCCGCTGATCCGCGCCCCAGTTTCGGTTGTGCACAACTGAGTTGTGCCCAACCGACCCCTGTGCCACCATGGGGTCATGGACGCAGATCTCCGGCTCGACGCGCAGCTGTGCTTCGCGCTCTACGCCGCCTCACGCGCCACGACCGCGGCCTACCGCGAGCCGCTGGCGGAGCTCGGCCTGACCTATCCGCAGTACCTCGCGCTGCTCGCGCTGTGGGAGGAGGACGGCCAGACCGTCTCGGCGCTGGGCTCCCGCCTCCGCCTGGACAGCGGCACCCTCTCCCCGCTGCTCAAGCGGATGGAGACCGGCGGGCTCCTCGAGCGCCGCCGGGAGCACGACGACGAGCGGCGGGTCACCGTCCACCTCACGCCGTCCGGCCACCGGCTGCGCGAGCGCGCCCCGGCCGTGCAGCGGCGCGTCCTGGAGGCCTCGGGGCTGACCGCCGCCGAGATGGAGACGCTGCGGGCACTGGCCCGGCGGATCGGCGCCCCCGCCGATCCGGGCGCCGCGGACCGCGCCGGTGCGGACAGCACCGGAACCCGAACCACCACCACCGACACCCAGGAGTGACCAGCATGGACACCGTCTACACCGCCGAGGCCCTCGCCACCGGCGCCGGCCGCGACGGCCGCACCCGCACCACCGACGGCCGGATCGACCTGGGCCTGGCCGTCCCGCAGGAGATGGGCGGCTCCGGCGACGGCGCCAACCCCGAGCAGCTCTTCGCCGCGGGCTACGCCGCCTGCTTCCACTCCGCGCTGCAGATGGTGGCCCGGCAGGAGAAGGTGAAGCTCGGCGACTCCAGCGTCGGGGCCCGCGTGGGCATCGGCGGCAACGGCCAGGGCGGCTTCGGCCTCGAGGTCGACCTCGAGGTCGTGCTCCCCGACCTCGACCCGGCCACCGCGCAGGCCCTGGCGGACAAGGCCCACCAGGTGTGCCCGTACTCGAACGCCACCCGCGGCAACGTCGACGTCCGCGTGACCGTCGCCGACGACTGATCCCCGCTCCCCCGCCCCCTTCCCTCGACCCCCAGGAGAACCGATGACCCCGCCCACCAGCACCCGCCAGGTCGTGCTCGCCTCCCGCCCCGACGGCACCCCCACCCCCGAGAACTTCCGGCTCGAGGAGGCCGCGCTGCCCGCGCCCGGCCCCGGCCAGGTCGTGGTCGCCAACCGCTGGATGTCCGTGGACCCGTACATGCGCGGTCGGATGAACGACGTGAAGTCCTACGTCCCGCCGTTCCAGGTGGACCACCCGCTCGACGGCGGCGCTGTCGGCGAGGTCATCGCCTCCTCCGCGCCCGAGCTGCCCGTGGGCGCCACGGTGCTGCACGGGGCCGGGTGGCGGGAGCACGCGCTCGTCGAGGCCGCCTCCGCCACCGTGGTGGACCCCGCCCTCGCCCCGGAGTCGGCCTATCTGGGGGTGCTCGGCATGCCGGGGCTCACCGCGTACGCCGGCCTCATGGCGGCCGCACGGTTCCGGCCCGGGGACACGGTCTTCGTCTCCGGCGCCGCCGGGGCCGTGGGCTCGCTCGTCGGCCAGATCGCGAAGCTCAGCGGCGCCGCCCGCGTGGTCGGCAGCGCCGGCTCCCCCGAGAAGGTCGCCCGCCTGCTGGAGCTCGGCTTCGACGCCGCCTTCAACTACCACGACGGCCCGGTCCTCCCCCAGCTGCGGCGCGCGGCGCCCGAGGGCATCGACGTCTACTTCGACAACGTGGGCGGCGAGCACCTGGAGGCCGCGATCTCCGCGCTGAACGTCCACGGCCGCGTGTGCCTGTGCGGGGCGATCTCGCAGTACAACGCGACCGAGCCCCCGGCGGCGCCGCGGAACCTGGCGCTGGCGATCGGCAAGCAGCTGAGCCTGCAGGGCTTCCTGGTGAGCGGTCACCAGGACCTGGGCCCGGAGTTCCGCGAGAAGATGGCCGGCTGGCTCGCGGCCGGCGAGATCCGGTGGGACGAGACCGTGCGCGAGGGGCTGGACGACGCCCCGCAGGCGTTCATCGACCTGCTCGCCGGGGCCAACACCGGCAAGATGGTCGTCAAGCTGTGAGCTGAGCCGTCAGGCCGTCAGCACGGCGCCGCCGGCGGCCAGCCGCGCGGCGAGCTCCCGCACCCCGGACACCGTGAGGTCCGGGGTGCGCGCGTACCCCGGCCAGGGCGAGCCGTGCCGGTCGATCCAGGCCGTGCGCAGCCCCGCCCGGGCGGCGCCGTGCAGGTCCCAGGGGTGCACCGCGACCATGAGCATCTGCTCCGGCGGCACGCCCCACGCCCCGCTCGCCCAGGTGTAGGCCTCGGACGCCGGCTTCCAGCAGGGGGCCTCCTCGACGGAGCAGACGTGCTCGAAGTGCTGCCGCACGCCCCCGCGCTCGAGCAGGCCCTCGGCGGTGGCCGCGGAGCCGTTGGTGAGGGCCGTGAGCCGGAACCCGGCGTCGGCCAGGGAGCGCACCCCGTCCGGGACGTCCGCGTGCAGGGGCAGCCGCTGCACGGCGTCCAGGACCCGGGCCACGGCGTCCTCCACGTCCCCGGCCGGCGGGTGCAGGGTGAAGAGCGTGCGCGCCGTCTCCTGCCCCAGCACGGAGAACGGCTGGGCCTCGCCGTGGACCGCCAGCGCGAAGCCCTCCCGCAGGACGGAGGCGAACCACGTGGCCGCCAGCTCCCCCGGCACCCCGACCTCCTCGAAGGCGTGGCGCAGAGGGCGCATGTCGGAGAGGGTCTCGTTCACGTCGAACACGAGGACGGGTCTGTCGTCGGTGGTCATTCCGGGGCCTTTCGTTAGCGGTGGTGCGCGGCGCGGTCCGCGCGGGAGCCGGCGGGGGCGCTCAGCCCGCCGGGACGAGCCGGCCCAGGGGGCTGTTCTCGAAGTCGTCGAGGAGGGCCTGCGGGTCCGCGTAGACGGCCACGGCCCCGGCCTCGCGCAGCTCCGCCTCGCTGATCCCGCCGCTCGTCAGGCACACGGCGTCGAGGCCGAGTTTCCACGCGGACTCGACGTCCCAGCGGGCGTCCCCCACCACGATCGCGTCCTCGGGGCGCAGGTTGCCGGCCTCCAGCGCCGCGGCGAAGATGTCCGGGGCGGGCTTGCTGTGCTCGGCGTCCGTGGCGGTCGTGACCGCCGTGAGCAGGTCGTCCGAGCCGAGGGCCTCCCGCATGGCGGCCACCTCGGTGACGTTCGACGACGACGCCAGCACCACCACGAGCCCCGCGTCGGTGCAGCGGCGCAGCAGCTCGGCGGCGCCGCGAGTGGGCTTGAGCCCCGGCCAGTGCACGGAGAACAGGGCCCCGTGGGCCGCGCCGATGGCGTCGTCCCCGTCCCGGTCCCGGTCCGCGGGCAGCAGCTCCTCGATCAGCTGCTCCGAGCCCATGCCGATGAGCCGGTGGATGCGGTGCATGGGGACGTCGTGCCCGGCCTGGTTGAAGGCGTGCCACCAGGCGACGGTGTGCAGGTAGCTCGAGTCGATGAGGGTGCCGTCGACGTCGAACAGGACGCCGCGCCGGCTCGGCGCCGAGCGGTCGGGGGTCCGGGGAGGAGTCATGGCCTCACCCTCCCACCCGGTGGCCGGGTGAGCAATGGGGCGCGGAGTGGCGGTGGCGGCGCGGGTGCTCCGGGGGGACTCGTCCTGCTGTCGTGGAACGCCACCGCTCCCCCGACAACGACTGTGCGGAGGAAGGTCGGGGGCCGCCCGGTCCCGACCTCCCGCCGCTCACTGCACCGGCACGTCGTCGGCGGCGCTGTGCGGGCCGCTCCCCTGGTCCGCGGTGGCCGGACCGAGCGGGAGCCCGCGTCCGTCCTGCTGCGCGCTCTCGTCCGCCCCCGTGCCGTCGACGTCCCGGGTGGAGGCCGCGAAGCGCTGGATCACGGCTGCCGCCGCGTCGGTCATCTCGCCCAGTCCCCGGGCGTCGACGTTGGCGAGGTCGTCGCACGCGCCGTGGTAGCAGAAGTCGTAGGCGACTCCGGCCCGGCCGCCGAACAGCGCGGCCTGCTCCGCGGTCTTGATCCCCTCGGCGCCGGTGAACAGGCCGCCGGAGGGGACGCCCTCGGCGATGAAGGGCCCGTAGTCGCTGCGGCCGCTGAACTCGGTCTCGCCGGAGGCCAGGCCCACGGAGCCGAAGTGCTCGTGGAAGGCCGCCTCGATCGCGGCCGAGCCCGCCGGGGCGGTCACGGGCCCATCGGGGCCCTGCACGGGCGGGAACGCGGAGTGGTCGCCGTCGTAGACGAAGCGCCCGTAATTCGGGGAGCCGATCATGTCGAAGTTCAGGTACACGGCGATGTCCTCCAGCGCGGCGGGGTCGTTCGCCTTCAGGTCCGCGACGTAGTGGCTGGAGCCGCGCAGGCCGAACTCCTCCGCGCCCCACCAGGCGAAGCGCACGGTGTTCGCGGTCTCCGTGCCCGCGAGCGCCTCGGCGATCGCCAGGATCCCCGCGGAGCCCGAGCCGTTGTCGTTGATGCCCGCGCCCTCGGGGACGCTGTCCAGGTGGGCGCCGACCATCACCGTGCTCCCGGACTCGCCCGAGCCCGTCTCGGCCAGGACGTTGACGGTCTCGCGGTTCTCGGAGACGGTCTGGGCCGTCACGGTCACCTCGCCCCCGCCCAGCAGGGCCGTCCCTGCCGCATGGCTGAGACCGACCACCGGGAGGGTCGTGGCACCGGGCTCCCCGAGCGTGCCGGCGACCACGCCCTCCTCGCCGGGCAGACCGGTGTTGAAGATCAGCACCGCGGACGCCCCGGCGGCCTGGGCGTTGGCGGCCTTCACCCCGAAGGTGCACGTGCCCCGCTGGAGCAGGGCGACGCTGCCCGCCGTGAAGCCGGCGAAGTCCTCGGCCTCGCAGCCGCTGGTGCTCGCCGCCGGGGCGCCGGTGGTGTCCACGGCCTGCACCGGGGCGGTCACCGTGCCGGATCCGGAGTAGACCATGACGGCCGCCTCCGCCGCGGTCAGGGTCCGCGGGACACCATCCGGGCCGGGCACGGCCACGGTGGTCGGGACGACCTCCTGGAAGAACGGGAAGGAGAAGCTCTGGACCCGCGGGGCGTAGCCGGCGGCGCGCAGCCGGCCGACCACGTAGTCCGCGCTGCCCCGGTAGCCCGGGGTGCCCGAGGCCCGGTTGCCGCCGTTGGCGTGGGCGACGGCCTGGAACACCTCGAGGTGGTCCAGCACCTGCTGCACGGGCACGGCCGCGGCGGTCGGGGCGAGCGTTCCGGCGTCGTCGGCCTCTCCCGGAGCCGCCGTGACGGCGCTCGGCACGGTGAGCGCGAGGGTGCCGGCCAGGGCCGCGGCCACGGTCCATCGGCGGGGTGTGGGGTGCGGCATGGGTCCTCCCGGGGCCTGAGGCCGATCGGGGGCTCGACCGTGTCCGTCATGGGCCCCATCGGGCGGGTGGAGTCCTGCGCACAGGATCTCAGCTCCAGGTCAGAGGCACAATGACCGGACGGATTGTGGCACGGGGAACCGCATCGGCCTCAGTGCGGCCGCCTCACTCGGCCTGCCTCTGCGCGGCGGCGTTGCTCGGGCCGCGGCCCTGGTCGACAGCGGCGGGGGGGACGGGAGCCACGATGCCGAGCAGCCGCCGGCCCTCCGTCTCGAGGTCCTCGGTGGAGTTCGCGAAGCGCAGGACGACGGCGGAGGCCGCGCCGGTCATCTCCTCCAGCGTCCGGAGGTCGACGTTGCTGAGGTCGTCGCAGGACGCGTGGTAGCAGAAGTCGTAGCCGATGCCGGCCCGGCCGCCGAACAGCGCCGCCTGCTCCACGGTCTTGATCCCCTCCGCCCCGGTGAACAGGCCGCCGGAGGCGATGCCCTCGGCGATGAACGGGCCGTAGTCGCTGCGGCCGCTGAACTCGGTCTCGCCCGAGGCCAGGCCCACGGAGCCGAAGTGCTCGTGGAAGGCCGCCTCGATCGCGGCCGAGCCCGCCGG
Source organism: Kocuria sp. LHG3120 (assembly GCF_049897445.1). NCBI lineage: Bacteria > Bacillati > Actinomycetota > Actinomycetes > Micrococcales > Micrococcaceae > Kocuria > Kocuria sp. LHG3120. The sequence continues at coordinate 846,395 of NZ_JAFCWG010000001.1, forward strand.
GGCGGGCACCGAGCCGTCCTCCGGGCCGAACGCCGAGGCGTCGCCGTCGTAGACGAAGCGACCGTGGTTCGGGGAGCCGATCATGTCGAAGTTCAGGTACAGTGCGATGTTCCCGAGCGTCCCGGCGTCGTTGGTCTTGAGGTCCGCGACGTAGTGCCGGGACCCGAGCAGGCCGAACTCCTCCGCGCCCCACCAGGCGAAGCGCACCGCGTTGGCGGTCTCCGTGCCCGCGAGCGCCTCGGCGATGGCCAGGATCCCCGCGGAGCCGGACGCGTTGTCGTTGATCCCGGGACCCTCCGGGACGCTGTCCAGGTGGGCGCCGACCATGACCGTGCGCTGCCCGTCGCCCGAGCCCGTGTCGGCGAGGACGTTGAACGTCTCCCGGCTCTCGGAGACGGTCTGCGTGCTGACCGTCACCTCGCCCCCGCCCAGCAGGGCCACGCCGGCCGCGTAGCTCAGTCCGACCACGGGGATCGTCACCCCGCCGGGTTCGCCCAGGGTGCCCGCGACCACGCCCTCCGCCCCGGCCAGGCCCGTGTTGAAGATCAGGACCGCGGACGCCCCGGCGGCCACTGCGTTGGCGGCCTTCACCCCGAAGGCGCACGTGCCCCGCTGGAGCAGCGCGATGTTCCCCGGCACGAAGTCGGCGAAGTCCCCGGCCTCGCACCCGCTGGTGCTCGCGGCCTTCTCTCCGGTCGTCCCCACGGCCTGCACCGGCGCCGTCACGGTCCCGGAGCCGGAGTAGGTCATGACCGCCACGTCCGCCGCGGGAAGCTGCCGGCCGCCCGCGGTGACCGTGGCCGGGGCGGTCTCCTGGAAGAAGGGGAAGGTGAACTTCTGGACCTGCGGGGCGTAGCCGGCCGCCCGCAGCCGGCCGACCACGTAGTCCACGCTGCCCCGGTAGCCGGACGTGCCCGAGGCACGGTTGGCGTTGTTCGCGTTGGCGATGGCCTGGAACACCTCGAGGTGCTCCAGCACCTTCCCGACGGGCACGCCCGCCGCGGTCACCGTGACCACCCCCTCGCTGTCGAGGTGGCAGCGGCCACGGTCCGGTGGTGATGGGTGCGGTGGCGCATGGGGACTCCCGTGGCAGGGGCCGATCGGGGGCTCGACCGTGAGGTCGGCTCCATCGTGCTGGTGGAGCCCTGGGCCCAGAATCTCAACTGCACGTCAGCGGCACAACGGTTGGACGGATTGTGGCGCAGCGAACGGCCCCGCCCCCGGCGCAAACTGCCGGGGACGGGGCCGATCACTGTGCCTCGGGACCGTCAGGCGGCCGCCTTGTCGTGGCCGTGCCCGTGGCCGCGGCCGTGCTCGGAGTGCGGGCCGTGGCCGCGGTCGTCGCCCTTCGGGTGGCCGACGGCGCCCTTGCCCTTCTGCCGGTAGGGCTCGCCCGCGCCGTTGACGTCGTGGGTGGACATCGCGTAGCGCAGGACGACGGCCGCGGCGGCGTCGGACATCTCCTCCATGCCCTGGAGGTCGACGTTCGTGATGTCGTCGCACGCGGAGTGGTAGCAGGAGTCGTAGGCGACACCGGCCTGGCCGCCGAACAGCTCGGCCTGCTCCTCGGTCTTCACGCCCTCGGCGCCCGTGAACAGGCCGCCGGAGGGGATGTCGGCCTCGATGAAGGGCCCGTAGTCGCTGCGGCCGCTGAACTCGGTGTCGCCGGAGGCCAGCCCCACCGAGGCGAAGTACTCGTGGAACGCCGCCTCGATGGCCCCGGAGCCCTCGGGGACGTTCGTGTCGCCGGGGTCGAAGGTGGAGGCGTCGCCGTCGTAGACGAAGCGCCCGTAGTTCGGGGAGCCGATCATGTCGAAGTTCAGGTACATCGCGATGTCCTCGAACGCCTCGGGGTCGTTCTCCCGCAGATCGGTCACGTAGTGCTCGGCGCCCAGCAGGCCGAGCTCCTCCGCGCCCCACCAGGCGAAGCGCACGGTGTTCTCGGTCTTCGTCTTGGCCATCGCCTCCGCGATGGCCAGGATGCCGGCCGACCCGGTGCCGTTGTCGCTGATCCCGGCGCCCTCGAGCACGCCGTCCAGGTGCGCGCCGACCATCACCGTGTTCCCGGGGTCGCCCGAGCCGGTCTCGGCGAGGACGTTGTAGGTGGTGCGCGTCGCCGAGACGGTATCGGTGGTGACCGTGACCTCGGCGGCGTCCAGCAGGTCCACGCCCGCCTGGTAGCTGAGCCCGACCGTCGGCAGGGACGTGGCCTCCGGGGAGCCCAGGGTGCCGGCGACGGTGTCCTCCGCGTTCGGCAGGCCCGTGTTGAAGATCAGCACGGCGCTCGCGCCGGCGGCCTCCGCGTTCGCGGCCTTGATCGCGAAGGAGCAGGTGCCGCGCTGCAGGAGGGCCACGCTGCCCGCCTCGAAGCCGGCGAAGTCGCTCGCCTCGCAGCCGCTGGTGGTGCCCACCCGGGCCCCGGTGGTGTCGACCGCCTGCACCGTGCCGGTGACGGTGCCCGTGCCGGAGTAGGTCATCACCGCGACGTCCTCGGCGGCGAGCTGCGTGCCGTCCGCGGCGACCGTGGCGGGGGTGCGCTCCTGGAAGAACGGGAAGTCGAACGCCTGGACCTCCGGGGTGTAGCCGGCGGCGCGGAGCCGTTCGACCACGTAGTCGACGCTGGCCTGGTAGCCGGAGGTGCCGGAGGCGCGGTTGCCGTCGTTGGCCTCCGCGATCGACTGGAAGGCGTTCAGGTGCTCCGTGAGCTTCTGCTGGGAGACGGCCTGGGTGATCTTGTGGGTGGTGTTGTTGTTGCTGGTGTCGCGGGTGGGGGCCGCGACGGCACTGGTCGCCGTGAGGGTCAGGGCGCCGGCCAGGGCGGCCGCGGTGATCCAGTGGCTGGGTTTGCGGACGGGCATGGAACCTCCAGGTGAGCGACGGCCGGGAGGTAGCCCGGCCGTGACGCGGTTCACAGTCATCGAGGAATGACTCGGATTTGCACATGCTCACAAATGGGTTACCGACCGGTCAATAACTTTTGTCCACTAGTTGGGGGACAACAACAGCGGGCCGGGCTCACCGGCGCCCGCGGGCGCGGCGCCGCACGGCGACGGCCACCCCGGCGGCGGCTGCGGCAAGCACGCTCACGGCGGCGAGACCCACGAGGACCGGCCCGAGCTCCTCGAGCGCCCCGCGGCGCGGCCATCCGTCCGGGGGGCTCAGGGGCACGCCGTCGTCCATCGTGGACGACGCGAAGCCCAGCACGACCGCGGCGGCGGCGTCGCTCATCTCCTCCAGGACCTGGAGATCGACGTTGTCCAGGTCGTCGCAGGCGGCGTGGTAGCAGGGGTCGTAGACCTCGCCGGCCTCGCCGCCGTACCGGGCGGCCTCCTGCCGCGTCTTCTCGCCCGTGTCGCCGGTGAAGAGCCCGCCCACGGGGATCCCGGCCGCGGCGAACACGAGGTGGTCGCTGCCGTCGTCGATCGGCACCTCGTCGAAAGCCACCGCCTCGGACTCGAAGTAGCCCTCGAACGCCACCTCGATGGCGTCCGATCCGTCCGGCGCCTCGATGGAGTCGTGCCAGCCGTTCCCGGACGTGTCGCCGTCGTAGACGAAGCGCCCGTAGTTCGGGGAGCCGATCATGTCGAAGTTCAGGTACAGCGCGATGTCCTCGAACGCCCCGGGGTCGTTGGCCCGGAGATCGGAGACGTAGTGGTCGGCGCCGTTGAGGTCGACCTCCTCCGCGCCCCACCAGGCGAAGCGCACCCTGTTCCGCGTGTCGGTGCCGGCCAGGGCCTCGGCCACGGCGAGGACGCCCGCGGCGCCGGAGCCGTTGTCGTTGAGGCCGGGGCTCTCCGGCACGCTGTCCAGGTGGGCGCCGACCACCACGGTGCTGCCCGGGTCGCCCGTGGACGTGTCCGCCAGGACGTTGTACGTCACGCGGCACTCCGTGGACGTGTCCTCGCCATGGTCGTCGTCGTCGTGGTCCTCGTCGTGGTCCTCGTCGTACGGGAACGTGAAGGCCTGCACCCGGGGGTGGTAGCCGGCGGCCCGCAGTCTCTCCACGACGTGGTCGACGCTCGCACGGTAGCCGTCGGTTCCGGCGGCGCGGTTGCCGCCGTGGGCGTCCGCGGCGGCCTGGAACGCCCGCAGGTGTCCCTCCAGCCGCTCCGCGGTGACGGCCCGGGTGATCTCCTCCGTCGAGGCGGCGCCATCGCGCCCGGCCGGAAGGGCTCCGGCCGGGAGGAGGAGAGCCACCGTCAGCACGGCCGGGGCGAGCCCTCTGCTGAGTGCTCGTGGACGCACGACCCCTCCCCCGGGACATGGCACCGCACGTGTTCTCGATGGACGTCCCTCGTGACGTCCGCCGTGGATCGACGGTGCTGTGCGTTCACACAAGCACGGACCGGGGCTCCGGTCAACGATCCGCGGGTCATCCGTCGCCGCCGTGCGACACGGCCGCGGGCACCCGATTTCCCACCCGCGCGGCCGGATGGCTATGATGGAGCAGTTGTTTCCGGCTGAGACCGGATGCTTCACGGGATGTGGCGCAGCTTGGTAGCGCGCGTCGTTCGGGACGACGAGGTCGCAGGTTCAAATCCTGTCATCCCGACCACCAGCGAAAGGCCCCGGACCAGTCGGTCCGGGGCCTTTCGCATGTCCCGACGACGACGCGCCGGGTGAGTCCCTGCGTCGGTGTCAGAACTGTTCCATGGCGTTGAGCACCACAGGGCCCATGATCATGAGCATGAGCACAGGCAGGATGAGCAGCATGAGTGGAACGGTGATCTTCACCGGGATCTTCATGGCCTGCTCCTCGGCCCGCTGCTTGCGCTTCATGCGCATCTCGGCCGCCTGGGTCCGGAGCACCGAACTGATGGAGATGCCGTAGACGTCAGCCTGCACCACGGCACGGGTGAAGTTCCGCAGATCCGGTACGTTGGTCCGCTCCTCGAGCGCGAGGTAGGCGTCCTTGCGCGGCACACCGACCCGCATGTCCCCCAGCGTGCGCTGGAGCTCCTCTGCCAGGGGACCCTTGCCGTTCTCCCCTGCCCGGGACATGGCGGACTCGAAGCCGAGCCCGGCCTCCACGGCGATCAGCATCTGGTCCAGCGTGTCGGGCAGCTCCAGCCCGATCGCCCGCTGGCGTTCGATGCCGCGGCTGTAGAGGAGGAGGTCCGGGACGAAGTAGGCCACGGCCGTGACCACGATGACGAGAGCCAGCATTCTGCCACTGGCGTTGCTGGTCAGGAGCAGCACCCCCAGGACCAGCCCGATACCCGCCAGGAGCGGCTTGGCGGCGAGCAACCTCGAGAGGGGCCACGCCGCCGGTCGGCCGGCCAGCGCGTGCAGCCGGTCGAGCCGCGCCACGCCCTTCGGTGTCGTCCACCGATGCAGACCGACCCAGGTGGGTCGGGCAGGAACACCGACAGCGGCGACCTCGGCGCTGAAACCGCGGGACAGGTTGTCCCGCACCTGGCGTGCGGACGCCCCGGCGGTGCTGAACACCGCCCACAGGGCCAGCGCCATGGCTGCGCCGAGCGCCACAGCGGCATAGGTGAGGGTCGGTGCCACGGGATCACTCCTGAATCTGTGAGGGGAGGGGACGATCTAGAACTTGAAACTGACGATCTTGCGCATCCACAAACCGCCCAGGACGAGCATGGTGGCGGCGAGGGCCAGCAGCCCCCATCCGATGGGGTTCTGGAACATCGCGGTGAAGAAGGAGGGATTCATAACGCCCATCGCTCCGGGGACCAAGATCGGCAACGCTATGAGGATGTAAGCGGACATCTTCCCCTCAGCGCTCAGTGCTTTGACCTGGCGGCGGATCTGATTACGTTCTCTGATGGTGTGGCCGACCTGGTCGAGGACCTCGGCGAGGTCGCCGCCCACTTCCCGGTGGATGCCAATGGCCTGCGAGACCCAGCTGAAGTCCTCGTTGCCCATCCGCGCCGCCGTCTCGTCGAGGGCGCTGTTGAGGTCGCGGCCGAGACGGGTCTGGTTGACCACCCTGGCCAGCTCTTCACTGGCGGGGGCCTGCGCCTCGCGTGAGACGGCGTCAACAGCACGCAGGAGGCTGTGGCCGGCCCGGAGGCTGCCGGCGAGCAGCTGCAGGGTGTCGTCGAGCTGATCGGCGAAGGCACGTCGCCGTTTGCCGACCGCCAGTCCCAGGAACACCTTCCCCCCGAGCGGCGCCAGGACCAGCAGCAGCAGGCCGAGCAGTGGCCCGCCCACGAGGAAGCCGAGAATGGCGGAGACCAGCCCCACGGCCCCCACCAGCACGAGGAAGTCGGCCGGCGAAAGACGCAGCCCGGCGCGGTCCAAGGCATCGGTGATGGACCGGGTCCAGCCGTGGCGGTTCAGCGTGTCGGCGATCGCGCTGGTGGTGATCCCGGTGACGCGACTGAGCACGGACGGCGGAGCCTCGTCGAGGCGAGGCGGTCGTCGCCGGTCAATCGGGAGCCGGGGCGTGGAGGAGCTGAACGTGATGAACAACAGCAGCAGGAAAGCCATCAGGCACAGGAGGGCCCCGAGGACGACCACCATCAGCGCACCCGCCCAGGTGCGCTCGTCTCCGGCATTTCGAAAACCTTGGGCGAGACGTGGATGCCGAAATCCTCGAAACGGTCCACGAACCGCGGGCGTACCCCGGTGGGGATGGCCTTGCCCAGGAACCGCCCGTTGGCGTCCACCCCGGCACTGTAGTCGAAGACGAACGCATCCTGGAGGGTCACGATCTCACCCTCCATGCCCTGCACCTCGGTGATGTGGGTGACGCGCCGGGTGCCGTCGCGCAGGCGCGTCAGCTGAACGACCACGTCGATGGCCGAGGAGATCTGTTCCCGGACGGCCCGCAGAGGAAGATCCATCCCCGCCATGAGCACGAGGGTCTCCAGGCGGGCGATGACGTCCCGCGGCGAGTTCGCGTGAATGGTGGACAGCGATCCGTCGTGACCGGTGTTCATGGCCTGCAGCATGTCGAGTGCCTCGCCACCGCGGCACTCGCCGACGACGATGCGGTCGGGACGCATGCGGAGCGAGTTCTTGACGAGGTCGCGGATGGTGATCTCGCCCTTGCCCTCGATGTTCGCCGGCCGGCTCTCCAGACGCACCACGTGCTCCTGCTGGAGTTGCAGCTCGACCGCGTCCTCGATGGTGATGATCCGCTCGTCGTGCGGAATGAACGAGGACATGACGTTGAGCAGGGTCGTCTTGCCCGTGCCCGTGCCACCGGAGATGAGGATGTTGAGGTGCGCCTTGACGCAGGCGTTGAGCAGCTCCGCCATCTCCGGTGACATCGAGCCGAACCGGACGAGGTCGGCGACCTTGAGCGGGTCGGCTGCGAACTTGCGGATGGTGAGCGATGAGCCGTTGACCGCCAGCGGCGGAATGACGGCGTTGACGCGAGACCCGTCCTCGAGGCGGGCATCCACCAGCGGTGAGGACTCGTCGATGCGACGGCCCACCTTCGAGACGATCTTCTCGATGACCTGGCGCAGGTGCTCCTCGGACTTGAACTGCGCATTGCTCAGGCCGACCCGACCGTTCTGTTCGATGAATATGCGGTCGGGCCCGTTGACCATGATCTCCGTGACGGACTCGTCGTCCAGGAAGCGCTGCAGCGGGCCGAAGCCGAGCACATCGTCGCTGATCTCGCGGACCAGACGCTGCCGCTCCTCGACGGTCAGCGGCACCTGCTCGGCGTCGACGATCTGGGTCAGTTCCTCCCGAGCGTAGACCTGGAGGGAGGCCTCGGTCAGTCCCGAGTCGTTGAGTCGACTGCCGATGCGCTCGAACAGTGCCTCGGCAACGCGGTCCTTGAGCGCGCCCAGGGCGTCGGACGCCGGCGTCACCGAGACCGGGACAGAGGGGGTTTCCACGACGAAGGCGGAAACGAAATCCGCACCCTCCTCCGCGCCGGCTGTCGGTGCGGGCTCGACAACCGGCGGAGCAGGTACTCCGCGGGCGGCGTCGAGTCGTTGCGAGAGCTTCACTGGAGCACCGCCCGTCGGTGCACGGCCTTGCGGGGTGCGGTGGAGTGGGCGGGATCGAACCGGGCCACGAGCTGGTTGAGGGCCTTCGCGGCCTTGTCTCGCGAGGACTCCTGGAGGATCGGCTCGCCCTTGTTGGTGGAGTAGGTCACCGCCTTGGACCGGGGCACCACCACGTCCACCGGCGTCCGGACGGTGGCCTCGATGTCCTGCACGCTGAGACCGCTTGCGCGGTCCGCCATGTTGACCACGATGTGCCGGGATCCTGGGAGCATCTGCAGCTCGGTGAGGACGTCGATCTCCTTGCGCAGCCCGCGCACTCCGGGCACGTCCATGCCGGAGATGAACACCACGTCCGTCGCCGACTCCAGCGCAGCCAGGGTGTGCTCGCCCAGGCCCGGGGCGGTGTCGACGACGACGAACTGGAACTCGCTGGCCAGCTGGTCCAGCATGTGCCCGATCTGATTCGCGTTGATCAGATCGGCCTCGGCCGGTGAGTCCGGTGTACACAGCGCGTAGATCGACGTGGGATGGACGCTGAGGAAAGCCTTGAGCACCATCGTGTCCTGCGCAGCAGCACCAGTCACCGCATCGGTGAGCGTGTGCTCGGGCGTAAGGTTGAGCACCGCCGCGACGTCACCGAACTGCACGTCCAGGTCCACGAGGACCGTCGACATGGGCGCGAGCTTGCCGAGACCGACGGCCAGATTGGTGGCCACCGTGGTCTTGCCGACACCGCCCTTGGGCGAGGTCACTGCGATCACCCGGCCGCCGAGGCGCGACGGGGGCGCGTCCAAGGACGCATCGGGGATCAGACCACGTCGCCGGCTGTCGGCACTGTGACAGGCCCGCTCGAGCAGCACGCGGATGACGTCGGACTCCGCCTGCGGCTCGAGGATGTCCCGGACGCCAGATCGCATGGCCGCCAGCGCGAGCGTAGGATCCGCGTCCGCGACGAGGACCAGGCTGATCTCGGGGTGCTGCACGTCGAACACGGACGCCAGACGGAGAGCGGCTCCCGGTTCGACCCCGGGACCTAGCAGGAGGACCGACGGCAGTTCGCCGACCACCTTGCGCAGGAGCTCGTCCGGAGTGTCCGGGATCTGCGCGTTGTAGACCGTCTGCACCGAACCGGGAATCCGGCCGGCGATGGCCGTCTGCACGCGTTGCTCGAACGTCACGTCCGAGGTGACGAGTAGGAATCTGCTCATTTGAAGAAGTCCTCCATGCTGGCTCCGTCGTCGTTCCACTTGGCGTCCACGGGCTGGTTCGACAGCCAGATCCTGCCGAACTCCGCCGCGAACACGGTCTTCTCGGCGTCAGCCGCATCCTGAGCGAGCGTGACGAGCATCGCTCCCTCGGGGACGGGGGGCGCGTCCGGGGCGGCTTCTTCCTCACCGCTCGCCTCAGCGGCAACGACCGGCGCGCCCTGGATGCTGGTGACCAGCACCCGGTGGAACACCAGCTCCGTGGCGGGCTTGTCCCCGGGCCCTTGGTCGAAGGAGGCGAACACACCCACGAAGTCGCCGGCCTTGATCTGACCACCGACCACACGATCTGCGCTCACCTGGACGGTGACCTCCTGGAGTTCCTTGGGCACCGCCACTCGGCCCGGTTCCTGAAGAGAGTTGAGGGTAACGAGCCGGCTGCCCAACACCTGCTCGCCGGGTTGAAGCGCCACCGAGGTGACGCGGCCATCGAACTCCTCGAGGGTCACCACGGCATCCTCAACAATCGCGGCCATAGGAAGGGTCTGCGTGCTTACGTGGTCGGAAAGCTCTTCGACGGAAGTTTCCGGTGCTACGGCGGTGTCGACCACCAGGACGTCCTTGGTTTCCGTGCCCTCGAGGGCACGTGCGTCGGCGGCCCGGACATAGCCTGTGACTAGCATGGCTCCGATCAGGGCGAAGACCACTGCCATGACGGCCGCAATGACACGAACTTTCACGAAACTATCCTTCTACTCGGTCAGGAAAATGACTGATGTCCCCAGATCGGGGCCGCCCGTGGTGAACTCGTCGTCCAGCGTGGCGTAGGAAATGAACTCGCCGATGATGCCGTTGCAACTGCCGGTGCACGACGGACCAGGACCCGTGTTGTTTACGGAGTTGCCAGGGAAACGCCACCCGTGAATGCGGAAAGTAGCCCACCCGTAGATTCGGTATGTCGACCCGCTGCCGGTTCCGCTCTTGTCGTTGTACAGCGGCAGGATGGCCGTCTGCCCCACGAGTGATGGTTTGAGGACCGCTGTAGAACAGTTGCCGGGGATGCTCGCGCCGGAACTACCCAAAACATTCATCCCGATAGACATCTGTATCTCGCATGCCCCGGAGGCAGTATTGAGCCAGGAGAATCCGCCAGGCAAGGTCTGCCCGGAGGGACTGGTGGTGGTACAAGGGTGAGTTCCCGAACCGTGAGTCGGGATTACCTGCACCCCGCCGTCCAACATGCCGGTGATGACGCATTCGGCGAAGGCTAGCGGCAGCATAGCCGGTCCGCCGGCCGGGCTGCCCCAGGCAGCGGAAGCTGTCGCTGCCACAGTCGGATCGGGAAATCCGAGCAGCGAACTGAACGAGAGCGCCAGGGAGTCATTCCCCGATGTAGCGTCCTCGCTGGTTGCCCGCACACGAACCGGTGACGCTCCGGGTGCGGAGAGCAGAATCGCGCCTGCCGCGCTGTCCTTTGCATTGCGATCGGCATATTCCTGAGCAGTGTTGGATGAAGCTCCACAGTTGCCTTCAGCGCAATCCTCGGCAATGGCGAGTGCCGCAGCATCCGCGCCGTTCTGAAGTTCTGCACGCTCGGCGTACATGGCACCCACATCAATGGCAATGGCTGCCGCGGCGAGCATCATCACGAGCAGGAGCGCCACCATGATGGAAATCGCGCCTCGCGTTTCGTTCCTCACCCGTTCGATCATCCGCCGCATTGCATGGCCGCCCTTCCGGTGACGGTGATGCCCGCCGGCATGAGGCCTGTAAGACCGGTCAGTGGGTATTGCGCCGTGACTTCGACCGGGGTGCCAGGGGCACACGTGGCAGGACTGTGTGCCAAGGTCAAGACAGCAGGATCTAGAGAGGGCGACGAGTCCTGCGCGGCATCGACGGCGTCGCTCCAGACTTGGGTGACGGCCATGCTGCGTGCAGCCTCCCGAGCCGCATGGGTGACACTGATTTGCACGTTGTACGCATGGCCGAATTCAATAATTGCGAAAAGTATTGCCAGCAAGAGCGGAAGAACCAGCGCAAATTCGACGGCCACTGCCCCCCGGGCGGATCGAAAACCGCTCATAGCCCCCTCCTTGGAGCCGGAATGTACCGCGCCGCGACGACCCGGACGAGGGTCGCCGCGGCGCGAATGCACTGCTGGGACTACGGGTTGATCGCGTCGCCGATGCGGGTGACCAGGCCGGCGAACTCAGGGCCAAGGAGCAGCAGCGCCCCGACGAGAAGAAGCGAGATCATCCCGATGAGGAGGCCATACTCCACCGCGGTGGCGCCCTTCTCCTCGCCGGAGAGGCGGGACTTGGCGTCGCCGAAGATGGTCTGGAGGGTGATGAAGAGAGGCAGCATGAGAAAGCTCCTAAGCAAAGCGGAGAAAGGGTGGAGTGGGTCTTCAGCTGTTTCCGACACTGCCTGCGAGAGGCTCCCCGTACCGGGCTACTGACCTGTAATGAGAATAGACTTTGCTCCAGCAAAGTCACAAGCATTCGAGTGCATGCACTTTGGGGGACGTCAAACAGCGACGCAATGCCTAGTGGGAGATGCATTCATCTGCATAAATAGGAGTAGGGCCCACTTTGTCCCCCGAACGGGGTCAGTAGAGGCCCGGCAACAGGTACTCCCGCGCCAGCAGTTCGCCCCAGACGACGGCCACCAGGGCGCCGGCGAGCATCGACGGGCCGAACGGGACGTCGCTGCGCAGACCGCCGCGGCGGGAGGCCAGAACGGCAAACCCCACCACCATGCCAACCACGGATGCCAGCACCGCCCCGACGAACAGGGCCCCCCACCCCTGAAACCCCAGGAACAGGCCCAGCACGGCGGCGAGCTTGACGTCCCCCATGCCGAGCCCGGCCGGCGAGATGAGTGCCAGCACGAGATAGAGGACGAAGAGGGCGAGGGCTCCCAGTACAGCGCGTAACAGCGCGCCCCAGGCGTTCTCGCCTGTGGCGGCGAGCGCGAGCAGCACGAAGCCGATACCCAGGGCCGGCAGGACCACAGCATTGGGCAGGAGGTGGTGGCGCAGGTCGATCACGGTCAGGACCACCGCGACGGCCGCGAAGAAGAGGTACGCGGGGAGCTGCCAGCTCAGCCCGAAGAACGATGCCACGAGAACGAAGAGCGCGGCCGTTGCGGCCGTCAGGGGTGGCCGGGAAGGCAGAGAGAGAGGCTCGTCCGTGACAGGGCTGTAGCGGAGGACCACCCCGGGCAGGAAGCAGCCCACCACAGCGCCGATAAGACCGGCGGTGAGCACCAACCAGAGGGGTGCTGATCCGAGCATGGGCTCCACGAGGGCGCTCCTCCGGTCCGTGGGCGCTTCGGCTGACGCCCGGGTGTGCAGTTGTCCCCCACTCAGGGGTCGCGTACGGGACAGAGACTAACCGAGCAATCGATTCTCCCGGTGTTGTGGCACGTCAATCGGCCATTGCGGAATTCACGGCTCTCAGTTCGAAAAGCCCCGACCGGAATTCTCGAGAAATACAGCGCACAGGAGCACCGGTGTGTTCTCTCTTTCGGCGACAGGGCAAACCTCGGTCCGATGTGGCTGAACGATTCGGCCGGTGGGCTTCTGAGATCAGTTGACGAGCCAGGACAGCACGGGCGAGATGAGGACGCACCCGAGTGCCATGAGCACGATGACCGCTGCCAGCACGACCTGTTCCCGGCGTGCCGCGGGGGCCCCGGCGAGCTCCAGCGGCGGGCGGGGGCCGAACTCCCAGTCGAGGGCTTCCTGTTCCCAACGGGTGCCGGCCACCTCGTCGGCACCGCGCAACAGGCGCAGACGCTCGGAGGTGTCCTCGTTGTCACCGTGATGGCGTGCGCCGAGCGGGGGCAGTGCCCAGGTGTGCCGCAAGCCCTGCAGGAGTGAGAGCACCGCCTCCAGCGGTTTGTTCTCGAGGTAGCTGCGCTGCGTCCAGGCCACCTTCGCCCGCTCGAGCGGGAGGCCGAGCACGACGTCGGCCCCTTCTCTGCGGACCTCGAAGGCCACCCGGTGCGCTCGCCGGCGGGGTGTCCCGGGTGGGTCCTCGGGGACAGTGATCCGCGGGACGTGCAACCAGTGGAACGCCGCGACCACAGAAGGCCGCGCGCCACGGCCCAGGAACAGCACGCCGTTGCGCTCGACCACCACGGTGACGAGCCGGGGAAGGCCGGCGTGCCGGGCACCGGCGAAGAGGTCCGGGCGCAGTGCGTGCAGAGCGTCCAGGAACTGCGCGTCGCGCCGACCCTGCAGCACCGTGTACATACTGAGCCCCTCGGCCGCCCGAAAGAAGACCTGCGCCCGGGAGCCGAGGAGAGCGGCCAGTGCGGCGCCGGCGATGGCCCCCATCAGACCTGCGAGCACGATGAGCCTGCCCGAGAGCTCCAGTGAGGCCGCCCGCGCCGACCACCAGAAGATGCCGAGCGCGGCGATCGCCAGCACCGGCGCCAGCTGAGCCCGGTGTTCGTGCACCCACCAGGACCGGTCCTTGCGGGACAGGTGGTGCTGCTCGGCCTCGCCGGCAGTCCGAGGCCGGCCCGGGCGCCGGGAGACGCTGAAGGACTGTCGCACGTCATCCTCCCGTCCGGCGGTGTCCGGGGGCTGACGGCGGACGGCGTCCCCGGCGGGTCCCCAGGAGGAGTACGGACCGCTCAGCTCGGGCAGTCGGTCCCGGAGCTTCGAGTGCTCGGTGCGCAGCCGGTCGCCGTCGAGATCCGTGGGCGAGATGCCGTAGCCGTCCAGCCGCCCGCGCGCCGCCATGGTCACCAGCTTGTCGGGATCCGGTGGGGACCGCAGGAGGTGCTTGGCGAAGGCAGCGGTCATGAAGTGGCAGGCGTCGAGGGCGTCCGCGTAGGCGTCCATGCCGGAGTAGCCCATGGATGCGGTGATGTGGGCGGAGGTCTTGCTGAGCTGCACGGTTGCGAAGGACGCGGCGACGTCGAGCAGCAGGAACACGGCCGCCGCTCCGTACTCGGGGAAGCCCGTCTCCGCGAGACTGTCGCGCGGGGACAGGCCCAGAGCGCCCTGGACCCCGCGCACGGAACGGTCGAACATCGTGCTGCCGTGGGCTGTCCGGATTTCCCGGAACACCAGGGTGTCCAGCAGGCGGGCCCGGATCTGCGGGACCGGTGTGCTCGGGTGGTATCGGGAGGCGGGGAAGGCGGCGGCGTAGCGCGTGCCCAGGAACGCTGTGAGACCCCCGTGGGTTCCCACGGCCGGGCTGGTGATCATGCTGTCCGGGCGGGCCAGCTCCCGTTCGATCTCCCGCAGCATCCGGAGGTCGAGCTCCCCGAGGAAGGCCAGGGCATGCTCCAGCTCCTGAGCCCCCTCTGCTCCGTCCCGCGTCTGGGTGCGGGCCATGGCGCGCAACCGCTCCACTGCTGCGGTGCGCTCTGCCCGCTCGTCGCCGTCCATGTACGTCCTTGCCCCTCGGTGCACCGGGCTGAACACCGGGCAGCAATGTGTTCCCAAAGGCAAACTACACCGGGCGGGCGACTTCCGACGCTCAGCAGGAGGTGAGCACGGACAGTGCGGCCTGCAGGCCGTGCACCTTCCGCACGTCGAGGCCCACCCGCTCGGAGGCGGCACGGCACCGCAAGGCGTCGCCGATCGCCGCGGTGAGCCGCTCGGCCGTCAGCTTCTTCTGCGGGATCGGCGCGGCCGCCAGCCCGAGCCCGTGGAGCTGCCGGCCCCAGAACGGCTGGTCGGCCAGGAACGGCACCACCACGTGCGGGACGCCGGCGCGGGCCACGGTGTGGACGGTCCCGGCCCCGCCGTGGTGGACGGCCAGTGCCGCGCCGGGCAGCACGCGTCGAGGGGCAGAGACGGGACGGCGAGCACGTCGTCGTCCCGGAGATCGCCCCGGAGATCGTCCGGCAGCGCGAGACTGCCCCACCCGGTGAGCAGCAGCGTCCGCAGACCGTGGGCGCGGGCGCTCTCCACCACCACCCTCCCCCGGGCCAGCGGGTCTCCCGACGCCATGGAGCCGAAGGTCGCCACGAGGCAGGGCCCGCCCCGGAGGAACGCGCGCACGGCGGGAGCGGGCTCCGGCGCCGGGGCGTCGGCGTGCCAGGACCCGGTGAGGTGCACGGAGGCCGGCCAGTCGTCCGGGCGCGGCAGGAGCTGCGGGCTGATGGGCAGCAGGGTGGCCGCCGGGGCGGGAACGGCGGCCGGCCGGCCGCCGGGCAACGGGGCGCAGGCCCTCTCGATGTCCCGGCGGAACATCCGCTCGGCGCCGCGGGCCACCGCGTAGGTGGCGCGGTTGAACCGGCCGAGGTCCCGGTTCACCACGCCGGGCGCCGGGAACTGCCGGGTGGGCGTGAGCACGGGGACCGCCTCGACCACGACGTGCGGGACGCCGAGGGCCTGCGCCACCGCCGGCGCCGTGAGCACCTTGGCGTGGTGGACCACCACATCGGGCTCGAAGGCGAGAGTCTCCCGCACGGCGGCGGCCAGCATCCGGCGCATGCCGGGGCCCACCTCGGTGCGGAAGTGCCGCACGGCCGTCCACGGCGAGATCCCGTGCTCGGCGACCAGCCGGTGGAAGTCCACCTCCAGGCTCATGGTGTCCAGCCCGGACAGGTCCACACCGGAGGAGTCGGGGAGGCCCAGGCGGACCTCGTGGCCGTGGCCGGCGGCGAAACGGGCGAGGGCGGCGAACGGCTCCACGTCGCCACAGGTGCCCGCGGTCAGCAGCATCATCCTCATGGACCCAGTGTGCTCCTGCCGCGCCCTAGCCGCAGGCGGGTCAGGAACCGGGACAGGTCAGGAACCGGGAGCGGTGCAGCTCTCCTCCGGGCCCCAGCGCAGCCAGTCGGGCAGATCCGCGGTGAAGGCGTTCCGGACGGCGGCGCTGTTGGTGGTCGTCCAGTCCACGGGCCCGTCGATCTCGACCTCGTGCTTGTCCCACTCGAACCAGCTGATCATCTTCAGCTGCGGGAAGTCCCGGGGAATCGACTCGTCGAAGACCTGCCCCCACCACGCCTGCTTGATCGCCAGCTCGTCGGCACCGCCCACCGCCGGGTTGTACAGGGCGGCCGTCTCCGGGATGCCCACCGGCTTGCCGCGCCGCTCCCCGTACTCGGCGTAGAAGTCGGGGACGGCGCGGTCGTCGCCGCCGGCTCCGGAGTATGCGCCGGTGAGCTGGGCGGCGAACTTGCCGGGCTCGGGCAGCTCGTTCTCGCCCCAGGGGTGCCGGTCGCCCCAGTGGTACAGGGACATGCCCACCCAGTCCACGGCGTCGTCGCCCGGGTAGTAGGGGGCGTACGGATCGTCGGCCATGGTCAGTGCGCCGTCCCCGTCGGTGTCGAGGGCCGCGAAGTCGGCGCTGCCGGGCTCGGCCTCGTGCTGCCCGCCGGCGAACGGGTAGCCGCCCCCGTAGTTCGGGGCCCACATCATCGCCGAGCCGGGGGCGCGCTCGTGCACCGCGTCCGCCACGCGACGAAAGGCCTCCACGTAGGCGGTCGGCTGGTGGCCCCAGGCGTACCAGGAACCGTTCATCTCGTGGGCGAAGCGCACGACCACCGGCACCCCGGAGTCGTTGATCGCCGCGAGGTCGGCGGTCAGCTGCCGCACGGCGTCGTCGGTGACCTCGGCGAGCCCGCCCTCGGGCTCGAGGGTGAGCAGCAGCATCCGGCCGTCGGCCCGGACCTGGTCGGCCGCCATCCGGAGGTAGTCGTGACCGCGCTCGTCGTAGGGGAACCCCGTGAAGGACACCGACACGGCGGGCCGGTGGCCCAGCCGGTCGGCGTAGTCGGCCAGCGGCTTGTCCTCCCAGTCGAGGTTCACGCCGTACAGCGCGCCGCTCTCGGGGACCAGCTCGGACCGGTCCAGGACGGTGCACACCGGCAGCGGCGCGGCCTGGACCTCCTCGTCGGGCTGGGAGGCGATCTGGGCGGCGAGGGTGCTGCCGCCCAGGGCGAGGGCGGCGACGAACACGACGGCGACGAGCGAGGATTCCTTCACCCGGTCAGCCTAGGAAGCACTCGATAGAAAATCATGGACATGGACGTCCGGCGGGCGGTTCGTGACGAACGACGACGACGCCCCGCTCCCCGCGCCGGCCGGTCGGCCGGGCCGGCTCACGCCCCGGCGGCGGAGTCCGGGCGGTCGTCCGTGTCCGGATCGGAGGCCTGCCGCCGGCGGTAGGCGGTCATGTTGGTGCGGTTGGCGCAGCGCTGGCTGCAGAAGCGCTTGGACCGGTTGCGGGAGAGGTCCAGTAGCACCCCGCCGCAGTCCTCGGCCCCGCACTCCCGCAGCCGGTCCGTCTCGTCGGCGCGGATCACGTCCACGAGGGCGAACGCCGTCTCCAGGCGCAGCCGGGCGGCGAGGGGTGCGTCGGAGGGCGAGGCGTGCAGGTGCCAGTCCTTCCCGTCGTGCCGGGCCAGGTGCGGGGCGAGCTCGGTGGTGTCGAGCACGGCGTTGACCGCCTCCACCATGGCGTCCCGGTTCAGGGCCCAGACCCGCCGGAGCTCGTCGCGGACCTCGCGCACCTCGGCCAGCTCGTGCTCGTCGCGGTCGAAGCGCCCCGACCAGCCGTGCTCCTGGAGGAGGTCCCGCAGCTGCGCGGTGGTCACCAGCTTGTCCTCCCCCGAGCGGGTGGCGCTCGGCGCGGTGTTCATCAGCGCCACGTCGGACTCGAGCACGTCTTCAGTGTCATAGGCAAAATGCACTTGACTACTTATCCCTTCCACGGCTAGCGTGAGTGTCATCAACAGTTTAGACCCTTACGCGACGATGGTCGCGAGAAGGAGCCCCTCATGGTCGGCGGACTCTACCTCCTGGCGCTGCTCTTCGTGTTCGCCACCGTGGGCCGGCAGTCCGTCCCGCGGCGCGAGCGCACGGCCCTGCGCAGCTGGACGCTGCGGGACGTGTACTACAACGTGCGGCGCGGCGTGAGCGTGCTCGGCGAGCACGGCCCGTGGCACCCGGGCCTGGACGACGCGGAGCAGTCGACGGCGCAGCGCTCGCACTGAGCGACGCGGGGCCGGCCGGGCTACTCGCCCCGGGCCGGCCACGGTCCCAGCCGGAGGAACAGTTCTCGGTCGGGGCACGCTGTGTCGTCCAGGGCGCACCCGCCCCGGTCAGAGCGCGACCTTCTCGAACAGGGCCGCCGTGCCGATGCCGCCGGCGGAGCTGATCATCGCCAGCACCAGACTCCCGGTGGGCAGTGTCCGTGACCGGGACAGCAGGCGCACCACGGACACCGCCCCGGAGGCGCCGTAGGCGTGGCCCAGGGCCAGGGCGCCGCCCTCGGCGTTGAGCACCTCCTCGTCGAGGCCGATCAGATCGACGCAGGCCAGCACCTGTCCGGCGAAGGCCTCGTTGAACTCGGCCGCCGCCAGCTCCGCCACCGCCACGCCCTGCTCCGCCAGCAGCTGCCGGGCGGCCACCGCGGCGCCGATGCCCAGCCGCGACGGGTCCACCCCGATCGTGACCGCACCGAGGAAAGCGAGCCCTTCCCGCCGGCCCAGAGCCCGGGCCGTGGCCGGATCGGTGACGAGCACGGCGGCCGCCCCGTCCGCGTCCCCGCAGGAGTTCCCGGCCGTGACCGTCCCGCCGGCGGCGAACACCGCCGGGAAGCGTGCCAGCAGCTTCGCGTTCAGCGCCCGGCGCGGGCCCTTGTCGGCCCGCACGTCACCGCGGGGACCGTCCACCGGCACCAGCTCGTCCTCGAACGCTCCCGCCTCCGCGGCGGCCAGCGCCCGCCGGTGGCTGCGCAGGGCGTAGCCGTCCTGGCGTTCCCGGTCGATCCCGTGCTCGCGGGCGACCGTCTCGGCGGCCTCGCCCATGTCGGGATCGCCCAGGTGCTCCGGGGCGAACCGGGCGCGGCGGTAGTACTCGACTCCCCCGTCCTCGCGTCGTCGTCCGCGCAGCGGTGCGGTGCTGATGCTCTCCGCCCCGCCGGCGAGGAAGGCCCGGCCGGCTCCGGCCTGGGCGAGCCGGCAGGCCAGCACCACGGCGTCCAGGCCCGAGCCGCACTGCCGGTCCACGGTCAGGCCCGGCACGGAGAGCGGCAGGCCGGCCTCGAGGGCGGCGAGCCGGGCGAGATTGCCGCCGGCCCCCACGGCGTTGCCCACGACCACGTCGGCGAGCCGGGCGGGGTCCAGGCCCGAGTCCGCCAGCAGGGCGCGGAGCACGGGGGCCAGCAGCCGGTGGACGGGCACGCCGTCGAGCAGGGTCCCGGCGCGCGCCAGGGGCGTGCGCCGCCCCAGCACCAGCACGGGGGCGTCAGCCGAGCGGTCGGGCACGGTCGTCTCCTTCGAGGATCCAGTCGCGGAACACCGCGCGGCTGAGCTTGCCGTTCGCGGTCACCGGCAGCTCGCCGAGCTCCCAGTACTGCTGCGGGCGCTTGGCCGGGGCCAGCCGCCCGTCCAGTCCGGCCCGGATCCGCCCCCGGTCCGTCCCGGCGGTGGCCGGGAGGATCCCGGCCACGATCCGCTGTCCGCGGGTGGCGTCGGGAAGGCCGGCGACGACGACGTCGGCCACTCCGGGCACCAGGGCCAGCGCCGCCTCGACCTCGTGCGGATAGACGTTGTACCCGCCGGTGTTGATCATCTCCGCCGCCCGTCCCAGCACGTGCAGCTGCCCGTTGCGGAGGAAGCCCTGGTCCCGCACCGTGTGCAGGCCGCCGAGCCGGCCGAAGGCCTCGCCGTCGTCGCCCCAGAGGTAGCCGTCGCAGACCAGGTCCGAGCGGACCCCGATCGTGCCCGTCACGCCCTCCGGCACGGGGTTCCCGACGTGGTCCAGGACGGCCACCTCCACGCCGGGGAACGGATAGCCCACCGCGGTGCCGGAGTCCTCCGCAGTCGTCGCGGCGGGCTCGCCCGGGCGGTGGCAGCGGGCGGCGACGAAGCCGAGCTCGGCCGCACCGTAGTACTCCCAGATCGCGGCGTGCGGGGCCCAGCGGCGGGCCGCCTCGAACGTGGTGGCGTCCAGCTTCTGCCCGGCGCACACGATCGCCGTGACGCCGCTCGCGTCGACGCCGGCGGCCAGGCCGCGCTCGGCGAGGACGCGCAGCACGGTGGGCACGAGCACCAGGCGGGTCACGCCGTGGCCGGTGATCGCGGCGTGGGCGGCGGCGACGTCGAATTCCGGCAGGGTCACGAAGCCGGCCCCGGCGTAGAGGCACTCGGAGAGGGCGTAGAGGTTCATGCTGGACGCCAGGGGGCCGGGGGCCAGCACGCGGTCCCCGGGTCCCAGACCGAAGTGCGCGGCGGAGGCATCGAACGAGCGCCGCCAGGAGGCGCGGCTGCGCCGGAAGCCCTTGGGCAGGGCCGTGGTGCCCGAGGTCAGGCCGATCAGGAACGCCGAGGCGGGGTCGCCGTCGCGCAGTTCCGCCGGGGCGGGCTGGTCGGGGAGGCGCGCCGCGCAGCGCTCCCGTACCTGCTCGGTCGTCTCGTCCGGCCAGGCCGGGTCCAGGACGGCGCACACGCGCTCCTCGGCCACCCCGGCGGCCCACCGGACGGCGAAGTCCGTGCCGTTGGCCTGCCGCAGCATCCCCGTGGGCTCGCCCGAGGCGGCCAGGACCGCGGCCCCGGCCCGCAGATCGCCCCAGCTCAGAGCCTCGTTTCCGCAGGCGACGGCGAGCTCCTGCGGGCGCTCCTCGGCCCAGCGGGTCACGCGGTCCAGAAAAGGCATGTCCTCGTCCTCCGTGGTGGTCTCACGCCGCGGGGGCTCCGCTGAGCAGTGAGCAGGGTGTCACGGCCGCCGGCGGGCGGCGCTCCCCCGTGGTCAGCGGGCGGTGGGCGTCCCGCCCAGGAGCCGGCGGTAGCTGCGGTGGACGTTGATCGCGGCCAGGGTTGCCACGACCGCCTTGAGCAGGTCCCCGGGGATGAACACCAGCGCGCCCAGGGCGGAGGTGGACAGCGGCAGCCCGGTGACCACGGCCGTCCACGGGATGCCGAAGGCGTAGATCACCGCGATGCCGCCCACGACCACGCTCAGCAGCACCGCGGCGAAGCGGGCGGCCCGGCCGGTGCGCCGGATCGCCCAGTACTGCACCAGCGCCCCGATGACCAGGGCCGCGGGGATCCAGCCGATCAGGTAGCCGCCGGTCGGGCCGAGGAACACCCCGAGCCCGCCCCGGCCTCCGGCCAGCAGCGGCAATCCGGCCAGCACCAGGGCGTGCAGGACGACGACGGAGAGCATGCCGCGCACCGGCCCGAGCAGGGCGCCGGCGAGCATCACCCCGAGGGTTTGCAGCGTGATGGGCACCGGGATGATGCCGACCGTGATCGGGGGCACCAGCCCCAGGGCGGCGATGAGGGCGGCGAACACGGCCACCAGGACGGTGTTCTGGGTGGTCTGGGAGCTGTCGGCGGTCCGGGAGGTCATGGTGGTCATGGGGTCCTTCGATCGGGGACGAGCGGATGGGCTCGAGCGGGCGGGGCGGAACGGAGGGGTCTGGAACGGTCGGGATGGAACAGGACGGTCGGAGCGGCCGGGCTGGGGCGAACCGGACTGCATCGGTCGGGACGGGACGGAGCGGGACGGTCGGGTGGGACGGTCGGGTGGGCCCGGGGTCAGTCGGTGGCGGTCCGGGACGTGGCCCGTGGTGGGGGCGCGGAGTCGTAGCAGCGGGCGTCGAGGGCGGAGGCAATCTCCTGGGCCGACTCCAGGGTCCGCACCAGCAGGGGCACCAGCACGGCCACCGGACTGTTGTGCAGCCCGCGGGCGAACTGGGCCTCGCGGACCTCGAGGTACTGGGTGCGGATCTGCGGGATGAACCGGATCGTCATCGACAGGGCCAGGCTCATCTGGGCCGGGTTCAGCCCCAGGTGCCGGGTCGGGGCCAGCAGCCGCTCGAACAGGGCCAGCATCTGGGCGAACGTGGTGGACAGGCTCACCGCCCAGGCGAACAGGCACAGGCTCAGCAGCCGCAGGGATGCCACCGCCGCCGCCTCCCAGGTCGTGGTGAACCCCAAGGTGAGGAAGACGATCCCCACGATGAGCAGCAGCCCGGCCAGCAGCCGTGCCAGGCGGGCGACCGGGGTGCGGGTCGCCCAAGCGGCGGCCACGGCCAGGCCGAGGACGGCGAGCTGGACGCCCAGGTGCGTCACGGCGTAGATGCCGAGGCTGGCGGCGAACAGGAACGCGAACTTGGGTCCGGCCGGGATCCGGGCCAGCACACCGGTGGGCCCGGCACGGTGGAACCCACCGTCACCGTGGGGTCGGGCGCCGTGGGGGCGGGCGGCGCCGGTCCAGGCGTCCTGCTGCCGGGCCGCGCCCATCAGTCGCTGATCCCGCAGTAGAACTCGACGGCCGGCCCGGGGGCGCCGTCGAAGGCGATCCGGCCCTCGTGCACCACCAGCACCCGGTCGTAGCCGCCGATCAGCTCCAGGTCGTGGGTCACCACGACGGCCCGCTGGTCGAGCTCGTCGATGGTGGCCTGCAGCCGGCGCCGGTTGCGCCGGTCGAGCATGGTGGTCGGCTCGTCGAAGACGATCGTGGAGGGTTCCATCACCAGCACGGAGGCCAGGGCCACCAGCTGCTTCTCGCCCCCGGACAGGGCGTAGGACTCCCGCTCGGCCAGGTGGGGAATGCCCAGCCGCTCCAGCACCCCGTCCACCCGGGCGGAGAGCTCGGCCCCGCGCAGGCCCAGGTTCTTCGCCCCGAAGGCGAGGTCCTCGGCCACCAGCGGCATCACGATCTGGTTCTCCGGGTTCTGGAACACGAAACCCACCCGGCGCCGGATGCGCTTGGCGTCGGTCGCGGTGGACAGCCCACCGATCTGCACGGTGCCCCGGGTGGGCAGCAGCAGCCCGTTGAGCAGGCGCACCAGGGTGGACTTGCCCGACCCGTTGAGCCCGATCACCGCGATGCGCTGTTCGTCCAGGCACAGGTCGACGTCGCGCAGGACGTCCTGGCCCTCCCGGGTGACCGTGACCCCGGTCAGCCGGATCGCCGGGGCCTGGGGCCCGGGCGGCCCCGGCGGGGCGGAGGACTCCGCCCGGCGGGACCGGTCCCGCAGCGGATGCTTGATCGACACCGTGGAAGCCGTCCTCTCCTCGTCCTGCTCAGCGGCGGGCGGCCGCTGCCGCGCCCCGGTGCGTCCGGGAGGGGCTGCAGCCGCCCCGGGACGCCTGGGTCCCGGGGCGTCTCAGTCCCGGGGTGCCGGCTCGAAGTACAGATCGGCGTGCAGGGCGCAGCCCGGGTTGAACCGGGCGGCGCACCGCGGACAGCCGTCCGCGGCCAGGTACTCCCGCACGGAGAGCTCGTGGCCGCAGACCCCGCAGAGCACGGCCTCGGCGTCCTGCTCCTCGACCGGCCACTGCGCCGCCGGGTGGCCGGCGGTCTCCTCGTGGCACAGATGACAAGGGTAGTACTCCTGGCAGCACCAGAACTTGATCGCGACTACGTCCAGCGGCGTGCGGTAGTGCACGCACCGCGTCTGCTCGTCCACAGGACGTCCCAGAACCCGTCTCACCGCTGCCCCTCCCGTGCCGCGGCCGGTCCGGCCCCTCCCGCGGGAGAGCCCGGACCGGCCGCTCGTGACGTCCGACGACGTCCACTGTACGGAGCCGCAGCTGCTCGGTGGAGGACCCTCGTGCGGTGGGGGCGGGAGCTCAGCCGAGCAGGATCACGTCCAGCCTCCGGGGCCCGTGCACGCCCTCCACGCGCTCGAGCTCGATGTCCGAGGTCGCGGACGGCCCGGAGATCATGGTGACCGGGGCCGTGGGCTCCACCAGGGCGAGGGCCTCGGGGATCAGCTCGACCACCGAGTCCAGCGGCACCACGCAGATGTGGTGGTCGGGGACCAGGCTGATCGCCCGGCGGCCCTCGTCGGGACGGCCGGTGAGGAAGATGGTGCCGGTCTCGGCGCAGGAGACGGTCGAGGACGTCACCACGGCGTCCACGGCGTTGAGCTCCCGCACCCCGAGCGCGGAGGCCGCCCGGGCGTCGTTGGGGTCCACGATGACCCGCCGCATGCCGGACTCCTCGGGGAGCCAGGCGCGGTCCAGGCCCTCGGGCACCACGTAGCGGGCGGACGCGCCCAGCAGCTCGGCGATCCGTCCCGGCAGGGTGGCGGGGGTCTCGTGGTGCACCGAGGCCTTGTAGTCGACCAGCCGGTCCTCGAGCATCTCGACGACCTCCTCAGCCGCACGCTCCGAGGCGCGGCGGTAGGTGCGCTCCGCCGGTGCGGGCGCGGGCGTGTCGTGCAGCGCCCCGCGGATCCGGTTGAGGATCTCGGTCCTGGCGTCGGTCATCGCTCTCCCCTGTCGTGCTGGGTCTCGTCCGCGGGCCCGTCCTGCGGGGCGCCGGCGGCGCCCGCTGTGGCAGCGGCACCCGTGGTGCCGGCAGCGTCGGCTGCCGCGGCAGCGTCGTCGGTGACGGGGCCGCCGTCGGCGGCCACCCGCTGCTGCGTCTCGTCGGCGTGCTTGGCCCACCAGTTGCGGAAGGACTCCTTCGGCGGGGCGGGAATGTCCCGCTCGTCGGTCCAGCCTCCGGCCGTGCCGGGCAGCCAGCTGATCGCGCGGTCCCTGCCCGCCACGGCCCGGCCCAGCGGGAGGGCCTTCTCGGCGAGCGCCATGCGCTTGCCGGAGGACATCACGAAGGACGCCCCCTTCATCATGAGGTCCATCTCGGACGGGGCCTGCGGCAGGCGCCGGGTCCGGGCCGGTGCCGCGGCGGCGCCGTCGTCGGAGCGTTCGCCGTGCTGGGTGCGCACGTCCTCGTCGCGCAGGTGCACGAGGATCTCGGGGATGTTGATCTTCACCGGGCACACGTCGTAGCAGGCCCCGCACAGCGAGGAGGCGTAGGGCAGGGAGGCGTTCTGCTCG
>NZ_JAFCWG010000002.1:0-505094 GCF_049897445.1 Kocuria sp. LHG3120
GGAGGGGGGGTGTGGGGCGCTGCGCCGCCCCCCGCGCCCCCCGGCCCCCCCCCCCCCCCCCCCCCGCCCGCCCCGCCCCGGGGGGCGGGGGGGGCGGCGCCCCCCCCCCCGGCGCCCGCGACCGGCCCGGCCTCCTCGGGGGACCAGTCCCGGGGCCCGGCGAGGTGCCGGTCCCCGGCCCGGCGCACGTCCTCGAGGTCCGACACGATCCGGCTCCACTCGTCCTCGGGGCCGTGCCCGGCGCCGCCCGGCGTCCCCGGGCCCGCGCTCATCGCCGGTCCCCCCGGGAGGCGGGGCGCAACGGTCTCGCGGTGACCGGGTTGCGGCCCGCCAGCAGGTCCTCCAGGAAGCGCACGGACCGCGCCGCGACCACGTCCGCCTCCCGGTCCAGGGTGGCCACGTGGAAGCTCTCCGCCAGCCGCACCAGCTCCACGTCCCCGCCCGCCCGGCGCAGCACGTGCAGGTGCGAGGCGTCCGAGACCACGTGGTCGTGCTTCGAGCGCAGCACCAGGACCGGGGCGGTGACCGCGGGCAGCATCCTCCGGGTCCGGGTCATGAACCGGCCCAGCTCGGCGACGCCCGCCACGGGCGTGCGCGGGTAGGCGTGCTCGGTGACGCCCGGGAGGCTGATGTCGTCCCCCACGCCCGGCACGGAGGGCACCGCGCGGTGCAGGGCCGGGGCGAGGCGGGCCGTGCGGCTGACGAGGGACAGCGCCGGGTTCAGGGCCACGACCCCGTCGACGGGGAGGGTCGCGGCGAGGTGCAGGGCGAGCGCCCCGCCCATGGACAGCCCGCACACCACCACCACGTCGTGCCGGGCCCGCAGCCGCTGCACGTGCTCGGCCGCGTGGTCGCGCCACTGCTCCCAGCGGACGCCGGCGAGGTCCTCCCAGCGGGTGCCGTGGCCGGGCAGCACGGGCCCGACGACGTCGGCGCCCGCCGCGTGCAGCGCCCGGCCCCACGGGCGGACGCTGAACGGGACGCCGGTGAAGCCGTGCAGCACGAGCACGCCCGCGGGCCCGTCGGCCGGATGGTGGAAGGGCGCGCCGGGATCGTCCGCGGCGGCGGGCCCGACGGTCGCGGAGGGGGCGGGCAGGTGCTGGTCCTCGACGGGTGGCGTCATGCGTCCATGATGTCAGGGCGGGCGCCGTCGGCGGGCGGACCGGCGCGGGTGCCCGTGCGGACGTGAGAGAATACCGGAGGCCGGACCCGGTCCGAGCGGCACGGACCCTCGCGACATCCCGATCAGCACGAAGGAGTCCCCTCCCACATGGTCTACATGTTTCTGAAGCGCTACGTCGTCGGCCCCCTGATCAACGTCGCCTTCCGTCCCGAGGTGCGCGGCCTGGAGCACGTGCCCGAGGAGGGCCCGGCCATCCTCGCGAGCAACCACCTCTCCGTCTCCGACTCGGTGTTCATGCCCGTGGCCGTGCCGCGGCAGGTGTACTTCCTGGCGAAGTCCGACTACTTCAACAGCCCCGGCGTCAAGGGCCGGGTGATGGCCGCGTTCTTCCGCGCCATCAACCAGATCCCCATGGACCGCTCCGGGGGCCGGGCCAGCGCGAAGTCCCTGAGCAACGGCGGCCGCAAGCTGCTGGAGGGCGAGCTGCTCGGGATCTATCCGGAGGGCACCCGCTCGCCGGACGGCCGGATGTACAAGGGCAAGATCGGGGTGGCCCGGCTCGCGCTCGAGACGGGGGCCCCGGTCGTCCCGATCGCCATGGTCGGCACCGACAAGGTCCAGCCGATCGGGACCAGCCTCCCGCTGCCCCGCCGCGGCGCCCGGGTCGCCACGATCTTCGGCGAGCCCCTCGACTTCTCCCGCTACCGGGGCCGGCAGGGCGAGCACGCCCTGCTCCGCGAGGTCACCGACGAGATCATGCACGCGATCCAGGCCCTCTCCGGCCAGGTCTACGTGGACGTCTACGCCTCGGAGCACAAGAAGCGGCTCGCCGAGCAGAAGCGCCAGGAGACCAAGCAGGCCGCGGCGGAGCTCGTGGGCAACGCCAAGGACAAGGCGCGCAGCGCCGCCCACACCGCCCGCCGGACCGCCGACTCCATCGCCCACCGCGACCGTCACGGGGCCGCGGACGACGACACCCCGCGGCCCACCGCACCCTGATCCCGCGCCCGGTCACGCCCCGGACGAGACATAGGAAGACATGATGCTCGACTTCACCGTTCCCGACAGCCTCCGCAACCTCGCCTCCCCGGTGCCCTCCGCGGCCGACTACCCGGGGCTGGACGACTGGCGCGAGCTGGCCGCCGACCAGCAGCCGACCTGGCGCGACCACCCCGACTTCGCCGCCTCGATCGCCGAGCTCAACGCGGTCCCGCCCCTCGTCTTCGCCGGGGAGGTCGACAAGCTGCGCGACCGGCTGGCCGAGGTCGCCAACGGCCGGGCGTTCTTCCTGCAGGGCGGCGACTGCGCCGAGACCTTCGAGGGCGCCACCGCCGACCGGATCAGCGCCCGGGTCAAGACGCTGCTGCAGATGGCCGTGGTGCTCACGTACGGGGCGTCCATGCCCGTGGTGAAGATGGGCCGGATGGCCGGGCAGTTCTCGAAGCCCCGCTCGTCCAACGACGAGACCCGTGACGGCACGACCCTGCCGACGTTCCGCGGCGAGATGGTCAACGGCTTCGACTTCACCGAGGAGTCCCGGGTCCACGACCCGCGGCGGATGGTGCGCGGCTACCACACCTCGGCCTCGACCCTGAACCTCATCCGGGCCTTCACCACGGGCGGGTTCGCGGACCTGCGCCTCGTGCACGCCTGGAACATGGGCTTCACCACGAACCCGGCCCACGCCCGGTACGAGTCGCTGGCCCGCGAGATCGACCGGGCCGTGAAGTTCATGGACGCGTGCGGCGCGGACTTCGACGCCCTGCGCACCACGGAGTTCTACGCCGGCCACGAGGCCCTGCTGCTGGACTACGAGCGCGCGCTGAGCCGCATCGACTCCCGCACCCACCTCCCGTACGGCACGTCCGGGCACTTCCTGTGGATCGGCGAGCGCACCCGGGAGCTCGACGGCGCCCACGTGGACCTGCTCTCCCGGCTGCGCAACCCGATCGGCGTGAAGCTCGGCCCCAAGACCACCGGGGACGACGCGCTGGCGCTCATCGACAAGCTCGACCCGGAGCGCGAGCCCGGACGGCTCACCTTCATCACCCGCATGGGCGCGAAGAACATCCGGGAGAAGCTGCCCCCGCTCGTCGAGGCCGTGGAGCGCTCCGGCGCCAAGGTCGTGTGGGTCACCGACCCCATGCACGGCAACACCGTGTCCCTGCCGTCCGGGTACAAGACCCGCAACTTCGACGACGTCGTGGACGAGGTCCGGGGCTTCTTCGAGGTGCACGAGGCGATCGGCTCCTTCCCCGGCGGCATCCACGTGGAGATGACGGGCGACGACGTCGCTGAGTGCCTCGGCGGCGCCGACCCCGTCGACGAGTCCTCCTTCCAGGACCGCTACGAGTCGCTGTGCGACCCGCGCCTGAACCACATGCAGTCCCTGGAGATCGCGTTCCTCGTGGCGGGCTACCTCTCCCGCCGCTGAGCGCGGGACCGGCCGACGGGGCCGGGGCCGTTCCTGCCGTCCGCTCAGACGACGGTGAGGACGACCTCGGCCCCGTCCGTCGTCTGGGCCACCACGTAGCCGAAGGGGGCGCCGAGGCTCTCCTCGACCCGCGCCGCGAACCCCGCCTCGGCGAGGAGCCGGACCGCCTCGTCCACGGGCCTGCCCAGCACCCCGGGCGCGGAGTCCGCGCGGGCCCCGAGGGAGACGGCGAGGTCCACCGCCGACCCCTCGGCCACCGCCTCGCCCGCCTCGGGGTGCTGGCCCACAACCGTGCCGGCGGCGGCGTCGTCGGCGACCGGGCTCCGGGTGCCGACCGCCAGCCCGGCGTCCTCAAGGCGCGCCCGGGCGTCCTCCTCGGACATCCCGGTGACGTTGGGCGCGGTCGTCCGCACGGGACCGGTCGAGACCAGCAGGACGACCTGCTCCGCGGACCGCACCGTGGCCCCGGCCTCCGGGTCGGTGCCGAGCACGGTGCCGGCGGGGGCCACCGGGTCCGGGGTCTCGTGCACGGCGACGTTGCCCAGACCGGCCCCGGCGAGGTACTGTTCGGCGAGCTCCGGACCCGCCCCCCGCACGTCCGGCACGCTCACGGTCCCGCCCGGACCGGAGCCCAGGAGCCAGCCCAGGAACGCCGCCCCGGCCACCGCGAGCGCGACCAGGGCCAGCGTCCCCGCCGCGTGCAGGGGCCGGGTGGGCCGCAGCTCGACCTCGGGCCGCCAGGGGTCGGAGGAGCCGCTCGAGGTCCGCGCCGGCAGCGGCCGGCCGGAGACCCCCGGGGCCCCGGCCCCGGCCGCTCCCAGGGTCGCCGCGTGCGGACCCGGCACCCCAGTCCGGCCGGCCGCCGGGCCGAACGCCTCCGTGGGCGCGGTCCGGCCGAGGGCCTCCGTGGGGGCGTTCCGGCCGAGGGTCTCGGTGAAGGCGTCCCGGCCGAGGGCCTCTGTGGTGCCGCTCGAACCGAGGGCCTCCGTGGGAGCGGTCCGGCCGAGCGCTTCCGTGGGGGCGCCCGCCCCGAGGGCCGCGGTGGGTCCGACCGCGGGGTCCAGGGCCGCCGTGGCCGCGGCGTCCGGAGCCGGCACGGCCGGGGTGCCGCGGGCGGCGCCGGGTCCCGGGGGGCGGTCGAGCTCCGCGGGCCGCAGACCCGCCCGGACCGACCGGAGCTCGTCGAGGAAGCTGCCGGCGTCGGGCGGACGCCGCTCCGGCTCCCGTGCCGTGGCCCGGGCGACCAGCCGCGCCACACCGGCCGGGAGACCGGGGTCGAGGGTGCGGAGGTCCGGGACGGCGCCGTCCGCGTGGGCCCGGGCCACGGCCAGCGGACCGCCCTCGAAGGGACGGCGGCCGGCCAGGAGCTCGAAGAGCACGATCCCGGCCGAGTACACGTCCGCGCGGGTGTCGACCCGCTGCCCCGTGACGAGCTCCGGCGAGGCGTAGCCGACCGTGCCCAGCACCGTTCCGGTCGCCGTGTGCTGGTCGACGGCGCGGGTGAGACCGAAGTCCGCGACGGTCACCCGGCCGGCGGCGGAGATCAGCACGTTCTCCGGCTTCACGTCGCGGTGCACCAGGCCCTCGCGGTGGGCCGCCGCCAGCCCGTCGAGGACCGGTTCCAGCAGCCCGAGCGCCTCGCCCGGGGGCAGGGCGCCGCGCCGGCGCAGGAGGTCCCGCAGCGTCGAGCCCGCCACGTGCTCCATGACCAGGTACGGCACCCCGTCCGGGGCGTGGCCCTGGTCGAGCACGGAGACCACGTGGGGATGGGACAGCCGCGCCGCCGACCGGGCCTCCCGCACGAACCGGTCCGCCGCGGCCGGGTCCTCGGCCAGGTGGGCGTGCATGAGCTTGACCGCCACGACGCGCTGCAGGCGGGTGTCCACCGCCCGGTACACGGTGGCGGTGCCACCGCGGGCGATCCGCGGACCCAGCTCGTAGCGGCCCTCGAGGACGGTCCCGTTCAGGTGGTCGGGGAGCGCGTGCTGCACGGGATCAGCCTAGGGCGGGGCGCTGTGCGCAGGCTGGGTCGCAGGTCACGGTCCGAACCGCTTGCGGTGCGTCTTGACGCTCTTGACGTACTGCTTGGTGTCGTCGTACATCCCGTACTTCTTCACCCCGTGCAGGCCCTGATAGTACGCGGCGATGGCCACGTCGGTGCTGGGCGCGGCGCGGCCCAGCTGCCGGATGATGGCCACGCCGGCGGTGACGTTGTCCTGCGGGTCGAGCAGGTCGAGCTCCCGGCCCACGAGTCCCGAGGCCCAGTCCCCGGCGTCCGGGATGACCTGCATGGTGCCCACGGCGTCCGCGGGGGAGACGGCCCGGTGGTCGAAGCCCGACTCCTGGTGGGCGTGCGCCAGGGCGAGCGCCGGGTCCACGCCCATCCGCACGGCGGTGTCGTGGACGAGCCGGCGCATCTCCTCGCGCGAGGGCGCGGGGCGGGCGGCGAGCTGCTCGTGGTGGCGGTTGGCGGAGTCCACCACCCCGTCCTCGTACGTGCGGCCCAGGAAGGTGTCGCCGACGGCGCGCTCGGGCGCCGGCCGGGGCTGCTCGGCCCGCTCGGGGGCGGGGGCCTGGGCGGTCCGCACGGTCTCGGGGGCCGGCTCCGAGACCGACAGCCGCTGGCCCGGGCGCAGCAGCGAGTTCACCGTGAGGTCGTTGCCGTCGAGGAGCGACTGGACCGACACCCCGCGCGCCTGCGAGATGCTCCACAGCGAGTCGCCCGAGCGCACCACGTGCTCCGTCCGGGGCGGCTCCGCCGCGGGCGGGGCCGGCTTCTTCGAAGGCTCGGCCGCCGGGGCCGCCCCGCCGGAGAGGCGCAGCTCCTGCCCGGGCAGCAGCAGCGCCGCGCCGGAGAGGTCGTTCCACCGCATGAGCTCGTCCACGGCCACGCCGTGGCGCTGGGCGACCGCCCACAGGGAGTCCCCGGGGGACACGGTGTGCACGGGGATCTTCGTCGTCTTCTGGCCGGCGAGCAGGGGCGCCGAGGCCACCTGGGCCGTCTGGGCGGGGGCGGCGTGGGCCACGGTGCCCCCGCCCAGGGCGGCGAGGGCGGCGACGGCGGTGACCGCCGACCCCGTCCGGGCGCGGCGCGCCCAGCCGGGGGAGCGGTCGTCCTGCTGCCCGGAGGCCTCGGCGGAGGTCTCGGCAGTGGTCTCGGCGGTGGTGGAGCGCGGTGCGTCGTTCGGGTCGGTCGTGTCGCTGTCGGGGGGATACGGCATGAAGTAACTCTCTGACGCTGATCGGGGAAGGTGCGGAGGTCTCAGCCGGCTCCGCGGGTCGAGCATACCGTGGCGGGCCCGCGTGGCACGGGCACCGGCGGACGTGGCACTCTGGGGGCGTGAAGAACACATCCGGAATCAGCACCGAGGAGTTCGACCGCCTGGACGGTCTCGTCCAGGAGTGGTTGCCCCTGCCCGACGTCGCCGAGCAGCTCGGCCTCGTGGTCACCCGCGTCCACGGCCTCGTCGACGACGGGACGCTCCTCGCCGTCCGCAACCCGCACGACAGCATCCGCCGGGTGCCGGCCGCCTTCCTGCTGGACGGCGCCGTGGTCGACTCGCTGAAGGGCACGGTGGCGGTCCTGCGGGACTCCGGCTTCACCGACGTCGAGGCGATCACGTGGCTGTTCACCGAGGACGAGTCCCTGCCGGGCCGTCCCGTCGACGCGCTGCGGGACGGGCGCAAGACGGAGATCCGCCGCCGGGCGCAGGCCCTGGCCTGGTGACCCGCGCCGGACTCAGGACGAGCGGCGGACCGCCGCCGTCGCGAGGCCGCGCAGCGCGGCCATGGGCACGGCGTCGGCCTCGAGCCGGTCCAGCGCCGTGAACGCCTCCCCGCTGAGCCGTTCGATGAGCTCCTCCGTGGAGCCCAGGGCGCCGCACGCCGTGATGAGCGAGCGGAGCTCCTCGACGTCCTCCTCCGTCAGCTCCGGCCGGCCCAGGGCGTCCTCGAGCCGCGCGATCTGCGCCTCGCTGCCGAGCGTGCGGACGTAGCCGACGAGCACCGTCCGCTTGCCCTCGCGCAGGTCGTCGCCGGCGGGCTTGCCCGTGGCCGCCGGGTCGCCGAACACGCCCAGGACGTCGTCGCGCAGCTGGAACGCCTCGCCCAGGGGCAGCGCGAACGCGGAGCAGCGCTCCAGGATCGGCTCCGGCGCCCCGGCCAGGGCGGCCCCGAGCACCACGGGGTGCTCCACCGAGTACTTCGCCGACTTGTACCGGATGACGTCCAGGGCCCGCTGCACCGCGCCGTCGCGGTCCTGGCCCCCGCCTGCGACCTCGCCCTGCACGTCGAGGTACTGCCCGGCCATCACCTCGGAGCGCATGAGGTCGAAGACCGCCCGTGCGCGGTGGCCGCCGGGCGCCGTGGTCGTGGCCGCGGCGAACGACTGCTCGCTCCAGGACAGGCACAGGTCGCCCGAGAGGATCGCGGCGGCTACGCCGAAGGCCGGACCGTCCAGGGCCCAGCCCCGGTCCGCGTGCACGGACTCGAAGCGGCGGTGCACGCTGGGGGCGCCGCGGCGGGTGTCGGAGCGGTCGATGACGTCGTCGTGGATGAGCGCGGCGGACTGGAAGAGCTCGAGCGCCGCCCCGGCCCGGACCACGGCCGGGTCCTCCGGGTCGCCGCCCGCCGCCCGCCAGCCCCAGTAGCACAGCCGCGCCCGCAGCCGCTTGCCGCCGGCGGAGAGCGCGACGACGGCGTCCAGCAGCGGGAGGGCGTCCGCCGAGATGCCGCCCAGGACCGCTCGCTGCCGGCCGAAGAACTCCTCCAGCTCCGCGTGCAGCCGCGCCACGAACCGCTCGTCCTCGGCGCGGAACGCGTCCTCGGGCCGGGCCTGCGGCGCGGTACCGGCGGGGGCGTCGGGGTGGTGCGGGAGGGGCGGGCACGTCATGGGCGGATCGACCTCGGTCTCGGGGCGGCGGCGGACGCCCTCTGCCGGCCGTCCGCGATGTCCGCCCCAGCCTATCGAAGGCCCGGTGGGCGGACCGGGGCGCTCCGCCCGGGCCGGGGCCCGCACCGCGGCCGGGATGTCCGCGCCGAGGGCTAAGCTGTGCCGGACCCGGGAGGAGGACACGGTGACCGAGACGCCGAGGGACCGGCTGGAGCGCTGGCGGCAGTGCGCCGTGCTGCACGTCGACATGGACATGTTCTACGTCGGCGTGGAGCTGCTCGCGGCCCCCGGGCTGCGCGGCCGGCCCGTCATCGTGGCCGGGTCGGGCGGCCGCTCCGTCGTCCTCTCCGCGTCCTACGAGGCCCGGGCGTTCGGCGTCCGCTCCGGCATGCCCCTGGCGCGGGCCCGGGCGATGTGCCCCCGGGCCGTCCTGCTCGAGCCCCACCGGGACGCCTACGACGCCTACTCCCGCCGGGTCATGGCCATGTTCTGGGACATCACCGACCGCGTCGAGCAGATCAGCGTGGACGAGGCCTTCCTCGACGTCGCCGGAGCGGTCCGGCGGCTCGGTCCGCCCGTGGGCATCGCCCGCGGCCTGCGGACCCGCGTGCGGGACGAGCTGGGACTGACCGCCTCCGTGGGGATCGGCGCCAACAAGACCGTCGCGAAGATCGCCTCCACCCGCTCCAAGCCGGACGGCCTGCTGCTCGTCCAGCCCGAGGACACCGTCGCGTTCCTGGCGGAGCTGCCGGTCTCGGCGCTGTGGGGCGTCGGCGGGCGCACGGCCGAGACGCTCACCGGCGCGGGTCTCAGGAGCGTGGGGGACCTCGCGGCCGCCCCCGTGCCCATGCTGACCCGCCTGGTCGGACGGGCTGCCGGCCACCACCTGCACGAGCTCGCCAACGGGCGGGACCCCCGTACCGTCGAACCGGTCCGGGAGGAGAAGAGCGTGGGCGCGGAGGAGACCTTCCCCCGGGACGTCGCGGACGACCGCGTGCTGCACGAGACCCTCCTGCGGCTCAGCCACCGGACCGCCTCGCGGCTGCGCCGGCAGGGACTGCGCGCCCGCCGGGTGGGGCTCAAGGTGCGCTGGGCGGACTTCACGACCATCACCCGGTCGCGGACCCTCCAGCATCCCTTCACGTCCGCCCACGACCTCCTCGAGCACGGCGTGGGCCTGCTCGAGGAGCTCGGGGCCCGGCCCCAGCCGGTCCGGCTCATCGGCATCCGCGCCGAGCGGCTGGAGCCCGCCACGGACGCCCTGCAGCTGAGCCTGGACGGCCGCGAGGAGGAGTGGGGGGCCGCGGAGCAGGCCATGGACCGGGTGCACGCCCGCTTCGGCGCCGAGCGCCTCGGCCCCGCCCGTCTCCTGCCTCCCGCACCCCGGAGTCCGGAGGGCAACTCGGAGGCTGTTGACAGCCGTGTGCGCGGTGCCAAATCAGCACCCGACGGTCTATCCTGGTAGCAGGCGGCGCCGGAACAGCCGGGGAATCCGCACCAGAAGGATGAGGAGGCATACCGTGCCACTGTCCGAGCACGAGCAACAGCTCCTGGCGCAGCTCGAGAAGCAGCTCCACGCGGACGACCCGAGGTTCGTGACGAACATGGGGTCCCGCGCCGTCAGGGGTGCTTCCACCCGCAACATCGTCCTCGGGATCGTGATCGCCGTCGTCGGCCTGCTCGTCCTCCTGGGCGGGGTCGTCATCGACTCCATCCTGGTCGGGGTCCTGGGCTTCGTCGTGATGGGCGCGGGTGTCTACGTCGCCACGCTGCGCTCCGGCAAGCCGCGCGCCGGCGGGGAGCCCGGCAAGGGGGGCCCGCCCCGCCGCTCGTCGCCCTTCCTGCAGAACCTCGAGGAGCGCTGGGACCAGCGCAACTCCGGGGGCCCGTCCACCTGACCGGCCCCGCCCGGACACGGAGCAGACCGCAAGGCACCCGCCGCAGGGCGCCGCCCGCTCGGACCGACCCGCCCGGCCCCTCCACCTCCCCCCACCCTGCCGCCGCACAGCGGTGTGCAGGGTCCGACCAGCTCCCCGGTGCACCGCCGGGGAGCTTTTCCATGCCCCGGAGGTGCCGCGGCCGCTCCCCGGCCGCACCACGGGAACGTCCGGGGAGCGTTCCTCCACCGTCCTCCCCGCAGCCCGCACCGCGGCGTCCTCCACTCTCCTCCCCGCAACCCTCCGCCGGCGCCCGGCGCCGGCGGGCCGCGGCGTCTTCCACCGCCCTCCCCGCCGCCCGCTGCCGGTGCCCCGCACCGCGGGCCGCGGTGTCCTCCACGCTCCTCCCCGCCGCCGGCCGCCGCAGCGCCGCCGTGCCCACCTGGGGCGACGCCGGTCGCGGCGCCCGGGCGCCGCGCCACGCCGCGGCGCCCGGCCCCC
Source organism: Kocuria sp. LHG3120 (assembly GCF_049897445.1). Classification (NCBI taxonomy): domain Bacteria; kingdom Bacillati; phylum Actinomycetota; class Actinomycetes; order Micrococcales; family Micrococcaceae; genus Kocuria; species Kocuria sp. LHG3120. The sequence continues at coordinate 10,827 of NZ_JAFCWG010000002.1, forward strand.
GCGTTCGTTGACCGGGGAGTGAAGTGGAGTAAAGTGGGGCGAAGAGATGGATCTGGGAGAACTCTCGGGCTGGAGAGGCGGTGAGCATGTTTCTCGGAACGTACTCACCCCGTCTCGACGAGAAGGGCCGCCTGATCCTGCCGGCGAAGTACCGGGAGGAACTGGCGGAGGGACTCGTGCTGACCCGCGGTCAGGAACGGTGCCTCTACGTGTTCAGCGTCCGCGAGTTCGAGCGGGTCCACGAGCAGCTGAGGGCGGCACCGCTGTCCTCGAAGCAGGCCAGGGACTACATCCGGGTCTTTCTCTCGGGCGCCTCGGACGAGGTCCCGGACAAGCAGGGCCGAGTCACCATACCGCCGCCGTTGCGGGACTACGCCGGGCTGGGCCGGGAGCTCGCCGTCATCGGCGCGGGCACCCGGGCGGAGATCTGGGACGCCCAGGCGTGGAACGACTACCTGAACGAGAAGGAGGCCGTCTTCTCCGAGACCGAGGAGGAAGTGGTGCCCGGGCTCTTCTGAGCGCAGGGCCGCCGAGACCACCGCGGAGCACGCGGAGCCGCTTCCCGGATGAGATCTCCAGCCGCACAGCCGTCACCGTCCTGACTCACCTTCCCCTGAGCCAGGCCGGATTCGAGGGACGGCCAGCGGATGGGGTTCTGATCCTGGAACGCCCGCCGCCGCACCACGGCGTCGACCCGGCGCCGGCCACCGAAGACCGATCCACCGTCGACCGCCGAAGAGAGGGCCCATGGCGCAACGCCCAGCCGAGCAGCTCCACGTTCCCGTGCTGCTCGAACGGTGCCTGGACCTGATGGCTCCCGCGCTCGGCGAGGACGGCGCCGTGGCGGTGGACGCGACGATGGGCATGGGCGGTCACTCCGAGGCGCTGCTGCGGCGCTTCCCCGGCCTGCAGCTGGTGGCGATCGACAGGGACCCGCAGGCCCACGCGCTGGCCGGCGCGCGGCTCGCCCCGTTCGGCGACCGGTTCCACCCCGTGCACACGACCTACGACCGGATCCCGGAGGCCCTCGGCCGGCACGGGTTCGACCACGCGGACGCGGTGCTCTTCGACCTCGGGGTCTCGTCCCTGCAGCTCGACGAGCGCGAGCGCGGCTTCGCCTACTCCTACGACGCGCCCCTGGACATGCGCATGGACTCCACCGCGCCCGTCACGGCCCAGGACGTGGTCAACGACTACAGCGAGGAGGACCTGCGCCGGATCCTGCGGGACTGGGGCGAGGAGCGCTTCGCCGGTCGGATCGCCCGCGCGATCGTGGCGCAGCGGGCCAGGACCCCGCTGCGGACCACGGGTGAGCTCGTCGAGGTCGTCCGCGGGGCCGTGCCGCAGGGTGCCCAGCACCGCAAGGGGCACCCCGCGAAGCAGACCTTCCAGGCGCTGCGGATCGAGGTCAACGAGGAGCTCGACGTGCTGCGCCGGGCGATCCCCGCCGCACTGGACGCCGTGCCCGTGGGCGGGCGAGTGGTGGCCATGAGCTACCACTCCCTCGAGGACCGGATCGTCAAGCAGGCCTTCGCCCGCGGAGCCGCCTCGACGGCGCCGAAGGGCTTCCCCGTGGAGCTCGACCAGCACAAGCCCACCCTGCGGGTCCTGACCCGCGGGACGGAGACCCCCACCCCCCGGGAGATCGACGAGAACCCCCGTGCCGCCTCCGCGCGCCTGCGCGCGGTGGAGCGCATCCGAGAGCACGTCCCCCCCACAGCACAGAACGCGCAGAGGTACACGGCATGAGCGGAACCGGACTCCAGCGACGCCCCGTCCGCCCGACCTCCCAGCGCACGGGCATCGGCGCCTGGGCCGGGCGGCGCGGGCAGCGTCCGCCGGTGGAGGGCACCTCCGCCCGCCAGCTGAGCGACCCGGCACCGCCCGCCGAGGAGCGGGCCGGGTCGACCCGGGCCCCGCTGTCCGTGGTCCCGGGCCGGGCGCGCCGGCAGCGGTTCTCCACCGTGGTGCTCAGCCTGGTGGCGCTCGTGGTGGCGCTGGCCTCGATCCTGGTCCTGAACATCCAGATCTCCGGGGGCCAGTACCGGCTCGTGGAGCTGCGCGCCCAGGAGCAGGCCCTCAGCCAGCAGAACGAGGCGCTCACCCAGGACCTCGAGTTCTACAACGCCCCGCAGAACCTCGCGGTGATGGCGACGGACCTCGGCATGGTCCCCGCGCAGGACTCGGGCACGGTCGACGTCACGAACGGGACCGTCGAAGGCGACCCCATGCCCGCGCAGCCCCAGGAGAACCACGAGATCCTGGTCGACCACGCCCACCAGACCGGCTCCGAGGCCGCGGACCGTGCCGCCCAGCGCGCCGAGGACCGCGAACGGGAGCAGGCGGCGCAGGAGCGGGAGGACGCCGAGCGCAGCGCCCGCGAGGACGCCGCGCCGGCCGGCGAGGCGGACGCGGAGGGCGGCTCCCTCGCGGCCCCGCCGCAGCGCACGCCCGGGGAGTGACCGGGCCACCGGCCCCCGCACCCGCCGGCAGCAGCCCCCCGGACATCTCCCAGTCGCAACCAGGAACGAGGCAGACACGTGGCACGCGCACGCTCGACGTCCGACGCCCCCCGCGCCCGCGGCATCGGACGCAGCCACATCGGCGTCGTCCTGGTGCTCGGCCTGCTCGTGGTCCTCGGGATCCGGCTCGTGTGGGTGCAGGGCTTCGACGCCGCCGGCCGGGCCGAGGCCGCCGCCGGCGAGCGGTCCCGAACGGAGGTGGTGCCCGCGCTGCGCGGCGAGATCCGCGACACCCACGGCAACGTCCTGGCCCGCACGCTCCAGCGCTACGACGTCACGGTGGACCAGTCCCTGGTGCGCGAGTTCGAGCGGCCCCTGGCCGACGGCACCACCGAGACCGTGACCCCCACGCAGGCGGTGTACCAGCTCGCCGACGCCCTCGAGCTCGAGGACACCGAGGTCAAGGACGCCCTCGACGGCGACAAGCAGTTCGAGTACGTGGCCCGCGGGGTCACGCCCGAGCAGTGGAACACCGTGCGCGAGCTCGGCCTGCCCTACGTGTACGGGCAGCCGTCCTCCGACCGCATCTACCCCAACGGCCCGGTGGGCGGCAGCGTGGTCGGCTTCATGGGCGGGGACGACGAGGCGCTCGGCGGGATCGAGCAGACCCAGGACGAGCTGCTGCGCGGCACCGACGGGAGCCGGACCTTCGAGATCAGCGCCGACGGCGTGCGGATCCCGGTGGCGCCCCAGGAGGAGAGCCCGGTGGAGGACGGCTCCTCGGTGCAGCTGTCGATCGACAGCGACGTCCAGTTCTTCGCCCAGCAGGCCGTCACCGAGCGCGCCGAGGAGCTGGACGCCGAGTGGGGCACGGCCGTGGTCATGCGGATCGAGGACGGTGCGGTGCTCGCGCTGGCCGACTCCTCGACCGTGGACCCCAACGACATCGGCTCCGCCGAGGCGGAGGACCTGGGGGCGCGGGCCGTCACCCAGGCCGTGGAGCCCGGCTCCACCCAGAAGATCCTCACCGCGGCGGCCGCCGTGGAGGAGGGCGTGGCCACGCCCCGCACGGAGGTCACCGTGCCCCCGTTCCTGGAGATCGACGGGCAGAAGATCACCGACGCCTTCGACCACGGCGAGCAGCGGCGCACGTTCACCGGGATCATCGCCGACTCGATGAACACCGGCACCGTCCTGGTCGGCGGCAAGCTCGCCCCGGAGCAGCGCCACGAGTGGATGCAGCGCTTCGGCGTCGGCGAGACCACGGGCATCGAGCTGCCCGGTGAGTCGCCCGGCATCCTCACGAGCGCGGACCAGTGGGACGTGCGCCAGCAGTACACCGTGCTCTTCGGCCAGGGCGTCGCCCAGACCCCGCTGCGCACGGCGACGATCTTCCAGGCCATCGGCAACGGCGGGGTCCAGGTGGAGCCCCGGGTCGTCGAGTCCGTCGTCGCCCCCGACGGCACCAGCACCCCGGTCGAGCGGCCCGAGGGCGAGCGGGTCGTCTCCGAGGAGACGGCCGAGCAGGTGCTCGACATGATGGAGGTCACCGTCACCCAGGGCGGCGCCAAGGAGGCCGCCGTGGAGGGCTACCGGGTGGGCGGCAAGACCGGCACCGCCGAGGCCCCCAGCCCGGAGGGCGGCTACGACGGGTACACCACCTCCTTCGTGGGCGTCGCCCCCGTCGAGGACCCCCAGTACCTCGTGGCGGTCACGCTCCAGCGCCCCCAGGGCGACGTCCGCGCGATCGGCACCACCCCCACCTTCAGCAAGATCATGGGTCAGGTGCTGCGCCACTACGACGTCCCGCCCTCCACCACCGAGCCCGTGGAGATCCCGCTGCGCACGGACGATCCGGAGGAGGACGAGAGCGAGCAGACGGCGCCGGTGGACACCCCGCCGGGCGTCGAGGCGCCCGAGGACGGCGGCACCGGGGCGGACGCCCCGGCCGACGCCGAGGAAGGGCCCGTCGCCGACACGGAGGCCGGCACCGAGGCCGGCACCGGAGCCGACGCCGCGGCCGGGACCGGGGCCGCCAGGACCGGCGGGACCGCCCCGGAGGCGTCCCGGCGGGCCGACGAGGGCGACTAGACTTCCATATCGCCGTGCCCGGCCACCCCCGGGCCCGCCCCCCGCTCCCGGCGGACCACCCACCCGCCGCCCAGACCACGAAGGACGTTGATGGACGCGACAGCCCAGCAGGGACACGACGCGCAGACGATGCGCCCCGCCCGCCCCCGGCCGCTGAGCCTCGCGGAGACCGCCCGGCTCGCGGGCGGGACGGCGCCGTCCCGCGCGGTGGAGGTCACCGGCATCGCCCTGGACTCCCGGGAGCTGCGCCCCGGGGACCTCTACGCGGCGCTGCCCGGCGCCCGCACCCACGGCGCCCGCTTCGGCGCGGCCGCCCAGCGCTCCGGCGCCGCCGCGGTGCTCACCGACGCCGAGGGCGCCGCGATCCTCCGGGACGCCGGCATCGGGCTGCCCGTGGTCGAGGCCCCGGACCCCCGCCGGTCCGTGGGGGCGATCGCCGCACGCGTCTACGGCTCCCGGCCGGAGGACGGGACCGCCCCGGCCCTGTTCGCGGTGACCGGCACCAACGGCAAGACGACCACGACCTACTTCACCAACTCGGTGCTGCGCGCCCTGGGCCGGCGCACGGGCCTGATCGGGACCATCGAGATCCTCGCCGGCGACGAGTCGATCCCCTCCCGGCTCACCACCCCGGAGGCCCCGCACGTGCACGCGCTGCTGGCGCTCATGCGCGAGCGCGGCATCACGGCGGCGTCCATGGAGGTCTCCTCCCACGCCCTGCAGTTCCACCGGGTGGACGGCGTCCGCTTCGACGTCGCCGGGTTCACCAACCTGACCCAGGACCACCTCGACCTGCACGGGTCGATGGACGAGTACTTCGCGGTCAAGGCCCAGCTGCTCACCCCGGAGCGGACCCGCCGGGCCGTCGTCGTGGTCCAGGACGAGGACGACGTCTGGGGCCTGAAGATGGCCGAGCACGCGCGGGAGCGGCTCGGCCCGGACCTCGTCGACACGATCGCCCTGCGCGGCGGCGTGCCGGGGGACCGGGACGCCGGACCGGGCCGGCACGGCGCGGACTGGACGCTGACCAGCCTGACCCGCCGCGGGATCGGGCACTCCTTCGCGCTGCGGCACCGGGACGGCCGCACGCTGCGCGTGTCCACGGGCCTGCCGGGCGACTTCAACGTGGCCAACGCCGCGCTCGCCGTGGTCATGGTCGTGGCCTCCGGGGTCGACGTCGCCGACGTGCAGCGCGTCCTCGACGAGGCGGACCCCCTCACCACGGATGTGCCCGGGCGGATGCAGCTCATCGGCACGCAGCCCACCGCCGTCGTCGATTTCGCGCACAACCCGGACGCCCTGCGCCGCGCGCTCGCCGCCGTCGAACCGCCGGACGAGGAGGGCCGCGTGATCGTGGTCTTCGGCGCCACGGGGGAGCGGGACCGCTCCAAGCGCCCGGTCATGGGGGAGATCGCCGCCCGCCACGCGGACGTGGTGATCATCACGGACGACGACCCGCACGACGAGGACGCCGGCGCGATCCGCGCCGAGGTCGCGGCCGGGGCGTTCGCGGCCCGCGACGCCGGCGCCCGGGCCCAGGAGGTGCTCGTGCTCGAGCCCCGCACCGTGGCCATCCGCGCCGCGGTGGCCATGGCGGGGCGCACCGACTCCGTGCTCGTGGCCGGCCGCGGGCACGAGACGGTCCAGGAGATCCGGGGCGTGGACCACCCGCTGGACGACAGGGAAGAGCTGCGGGCCGCGCTGGCCGACGGGCAGCAGGACCGTTGGGAGAACCGATGATCGACCTCACCGCCGCACAGCTCGCGCAGATCACCGGCGGGCGCGCCGTCGGCGCCGCCGCCGCGGCGCCCGTCGTCCGCCACGTCGCGACCGACTCCCGCGAGGCGCGTCCCGGCACGCTGTTCGTCGCCAAACCGGGGGAGGTCACCGACGGCCACGAGTACGTGGGCGCGGCCTTCGCCGCCGGCGCCGTCCTCGCCCTCGTCGAGCACGAGGTCTCCGACGCCGCGGGGGTCACCTACCCGGGCGTGCTGGTCCCCGACGTGGTGGAGGCGATGGGCCGGCTGGCCGCCTGGGTCGTGGCCCAGCTGCGCGCCGACCACGAGGTGAAGGTCATCGCCGTCACCGGATCCGTCGGCAAGACGACCACCAAGGACCTCCTGCGGGGCATCTTCGCCGCGGAGGGTCCCACGGTCGCGCCCCGCGGTTCGTACAACGGGGAGGTCGGCGTGCCGCTGACCGTCTTCGAGGCCGAGCCGGACACCCGGTTCCTCATCATCGAGATGGGCGCCACCCGGATCGGCAACATCGACTACCTGTGCCGGATGGTCCGCCCCGACATCGGGGTGGTGCTGTGCGTGGGCTCCGCCCACGCCGGCGAGTTCGGCGGGGTCGCCAACATCGCCCGCGCCAAGGGCGAGCTCGTCGAGTCCCTGCGGGCCGACGGCGTGGCGGTCCTCAACGACGACGACCCCCTGGTCCGCCAGATGCACCGTCGCACCGCCGCGCCCGTGCTGTTCTTCGGGGAGTCCCCGGCGAACGCGCTGCCCGACGTCCCGGCCGCCCGGGTGCACGCCTCCGAGATCCGCCTCGGGCCCGGCGGCAGCCCGGAGTTCCTCCTGCACCTCCCGGACGGCTCCGCGCACCGGATCGTCTCCCGGCTCATCGGGGAGCACCACGTCTCCAACCTGCTCGCGGCCGCCTCCGCGGCCTTCGTGGCCGGGGTCGCCCCGGAGCGGATCGCGGCCTCGCTCAACGCCCAGGGCGCCGCGAGCCGGTGGCGGATGGAGCGCACCGAGCGGGCCGACGGCGTCACGGTGGTCAACGACGCCTACAACGCCAACCCGCAGTCGATGCGCGCCGCGCTGCAGACCCTGGCCCAGCTGGGCCGCGGCTCCGCCGGGTCCGCGCCCCGCCGCACCTGGGCGGTGCTCGGGGGCATGCTCGAGCTCGGCGACAGCACGATCGAGGAGCACGACGCCCTGGGCCGCATGGTGGTCCGGCTCAACATCTCCAAGCTGATCGCCGTGGGCGACCTCGCCCGCCCGGTCTACGACGCCGCCCAGCTCGAGGGCTCGTGGGGCAACGAGGCCACCTGGGCGGCGACCGCGGAGGACGCCGAGGAGATCCTGCGCCAGGAGCTGGCACCGGGTGACATCGTGCTCTTCAAGTCCTCCAACGCCGCCGGTCTCCGGGTGCTGGGGGACCGGGTCGCGGCCGACGCCGGGGACGGCGCCGGCGGGCCCGCCCCGGGCAACGACGCCCCGGCGCGCGGCGACCACTGGCGCTCGGCCGGTCCCTTCGTCAACGCCTCCCTCGACCCGAGCGGGAGGCCCACCACCCCGGGCCCCTCCGCGGACGGGAACGAGCCGGCATGATCCAGATCCTCATGGCGGCCTGCTTCGCCCTGGTCCTGTCCCTCTTCGGCACCCCGGCCTTCATCAAGTTCCTCGCCCGGCGCGGCTACGGCCAGTTCATCCGGGACGACGGGCCCACCAGCCACCACACCAAGCGCGGGACGCCCACCATGGGCGGCGTGGCGATCCTCGGCTCCGTGGTGGTCGCCTACGCGCTCACGCACCTGATCTCCGGGGTGCTGTGGCCCTCCTACGGGGGCGTCACCCTCTCCGGGCTCTCCGCGCTGCTGCTGATGCTCGGCATGGGCTTCGTCGGGTTCATCGACGACTACAAGAAGATCGCCAAGAAGCAGAACCTCGGGCTCAGCCCCGTGGGCAAGATCGTCCTGCAGGGCCTCATCGGCACCGCCTTCGCCCTGCTCGTGCTGCTCGTGCCCGGTCCGCAGGGCACGACCCCCGCGTCCTCGGCGATCTCCATCACCCGGGACACCGCTCTCGACCTCGCCTTCGCCGGCACCGCGGTCGGGGCCGTCCTCTTCGTGATCTGGGTGAACCTGATCGCCACCGCCACGACCAACGCCGTGAACCTCACCGACGGCCTCGACGGCCTCGCCACCGGGGCGTCCATCCTCGTGTTCAGCGGCTACCTGCTGATCGCCATGTGGCAGAACACCCACCTGTGCGGAGCCGTGGCCGAGGGGGTCTGCTACGAGGTCCGCGACGCCGCCGACCTCGCCCTCACCGCCGCCGCGCTGGTCGGGGCCCTGGTGGGCTTCCTGTGGTGGAACACCTCCCCGGCGAAGATCTTCATGGGCGACACGGGATCGCTGGGCCTCGGCGGCGCGCTCGCCGCGTTCGCGGTGCTCACCCGCACCGAGCTGCTGCTGGTGCTCATCGCCGGGCTGTTCGTGATCATCACGGTCTCCGTCATCCTGCAGGTCGGCTACTTCAAGCTCTCCGGCGGCAAGCGCATCTTCAAGATGGCGCCGCTGCAGCACCACTTCGAGCTCAAGGGCTGGAACGAGGTGACCATCGTGGTCCGCTTCTGGATCATCGCCGGGCTGTTCGTCGCGGCCGCGCTCGGCGTCTTCTACGGCGACTGGCTGCTCTCCCACGGAGGAATGATCCAATGATCCACGCGAGCAACGACAACCCCGTCCTGGACCGGCCGCGCCTGGCCGGGCTCACCACGTGGGACGCCGACTGGGCCGGGCTGCGCGTGGTCGTCGCCGGCATCGGTCTGTCGGGCTTCGCCGCCGCGGACACCCTGATCGAGCTCGGCGCCCGCGTCGTCGTCGTCGACGGGGCGGACACCCCGGAGAACCGGGCGAAGGCCGACACCCTGCGGATCGTGGGCGCCGCCGACGTCCTGCTGGGGGAGGCGGCCCAGGGGGCCGTGCCCGACGTCGAGGGCGAGCGCCCCGACCTGGTCGTCACGTCCCCGGGGCTGCGGCCCGACCACCCCCTGCTCGTCGCCGCGGCCGCCGAGGGCGTCCAGATCTGGGGCGACGTGGAGCTCGCCTGGCGGGTGCGCGAGCGCGCCGGGCGCAGGACCGCCGAGTGGGTGTGCATCACCGGGACCAACGGCAAGACCACCACGGTCGGGATGACCGCGTCGATGCTGCAGGCCGCCGGGCTCACCGCGGCCGCCGTCGGCAACGTGGGCACCCCCATCCTGGACGCGCTGCGCGAGCCGGTCGAGCACGACGTCCTCGCCGTGGAGCTCTCCAGCTTCCAGCTGCACTGGACGTCCTCGATGTCGCCGCTGGCGTCCGTGGTGCTCAACGTGGCCGAGGACCACGTGGACTGGCACGGCGGCTACGAGAACTACGTGGCGGACAAGTCCCGCATCTACGAGCACACCCGGGTGGCGTGCGTCTACAACGCCCAGCAGGCCGAGACCGTGCGCATGGTCGAGGAGGCCGACGTCGAGGAGGGCTGCCGCGCCGTGGGCTTCACCCTCGAGACCCCGGACGTCAGCATGCTCGGCGTCGTGGAGGACCTGCTCGTGGACCGCGCCTTCCTCGACGACCGCCGGGGCTCCGCCCTCGAGCTCGCCTCCATCACCGACACCGGCCCCCTCCCCACGCCCCACGGCGTGGCCAACGCGCTGGCCGCCGCGGCGCTGGCCCGGGCGGCCGGCGCCCCGCCGGAGGCCGTGCGGGAGGGGCTGCGCGCCTGGGAGCCCGGCGACCACCGGATCCAGGCCGTCGCCACGACCCACGGGGTGCTGTGGATCAACGACTCCAAGGCCACCAACCCGCACGCGGCCGACGCCGCCCTGGCCGCGTTCGACTCCGTGGTGTGGATCGCCGGCGGCCTGTCCAAGGGCGTCTCCTACGACCGGCTCGTCGCCCGGCACGCCGGCCGGCTGCGCACCGTGGTGCTCATCGGCACGGACAACGACTCGCTGCTGGCCGCGCTCGCCGCGCACGCCCCCGAGGTCCCCGTCCTGCGGACCGCCGAGCGTCCCGGCCCCGCGGCGGGCGACGCCGTGATGGGCGAGGCGGTGCGGCTCGCCCACGAGGTCGCCCGGAAGGGCGACACGGTGCTGATGGCCCCGGCGTCCGCCTCGATGGACCAGTTCAGCTCCTACGCCCACCGCGGTGACGCGTTCGTCCGGGAGGTCGCGGACCTCGTGGGACGGCTCTCGTGACGCAGCTGCAGGACCGGGCGGGGCTCGCGGAGACGGCCCGCGGCTCCCTGGGCGGGGCGCGCCGCTTCTGGCGTGCCCTCGTGGACGGCCCCCTCATCCACTCCTACTACGCGCTGGCCGGCTCCGTGCTGCTGCTCACGGCCATCGGCATCATGATGGTCCTCTCCGCCTCGGCGGTCGAGTCGATCTCGGCGCAGGAGTCCGCGTACTCGTACTTCGTCAAGCAGGCCACCTTCGGGGGGATCGGCGTGGTCCTGATGTTCGCGCTGTCCTTCGTGCCCACCGCCTGGTACCGCCGGGGCGCCACCGGACTGCTGGTCCTCGCCGTGCTGCTGCTCATGCTCGTCTTCACCCCGCTCGGACAGGAGATCAACGGCAACCGGAACTGGATCGTGGTGGGCGGGCAGACCTTCCAGCCCTCCGAGGCCGCCAAGCTCGCCGTGGCGATCTGGCTGGCCATGGTCCTGGCCCGGCAGGGCGACGCCGTGCGCGACTGGCGCCAGGCCCTGTGGCCGTCCGGGCTGGGCATCGGGATCCCCGCCGCGATGATCGTGCTGGGCGACGACGTCGGCACGGCCCTCGTCTTCGTGCTGATCTACGGGGCCGCCCTGTTCTTCGCCGGGGCGCCGCTGCGGCTGTTCGCGATCGCGGCCGCCGGGGCCGCGCTGGTCGGCACGCTGGCCGTGGTCACCGCGCCCCACCGCGTGGATCGGATCACCGGCTGGCTGTTCGGCGAGTGCGGCGCCACCGACGCCTGCTACCAGTCCCAGCAGGGGCTCAACGCCCTCGCCTCGGGCGGCTGGTGGGGCGTGGGGCTGGGCCAGTCCCGGCTCAAGTACAACTACGTCCCCGAGGCGCACAACGACTACATCTTCTCGATCATCGGCGAGGAGCTGGGCCTGCTGGGCACGGTGCTGATCCTCGCCCTCTTCGCGGTCATGGCCCTGGCGATGGCCCGGGTCATCCTGCGCGCCCGCAGCGGCTTCGTCCGGATCGCCACCGCCTGCATCGTGACCTGGCTGGTCGGCCAGGCGTTCATCAACATCGGCATGGTCACGGGGGTGCTGCCCGTGATCGGCGTCCCCCTCCCGTTCATCAGCTACGGTGGGTCGTCGCTGCTGATGAGCCTCGCGGCCGTCGGCGTCGTGATGTCCTTCACCCGGCTGCCGCGCCGGATCCAGGTCCCCACCCGCACCCCCCGCCCCCGCACCCCGAACGAGGATCGCGCATGACACCGTCCGAACCCACCACCGGAGGCCCCGCGCCGTCGGTCCTGCTGGCCGGCGGGGGCACCGCCGGGCACGTCAGCCCCCTCCTGGCCGTGGCGGCCGCGCTGCGGGAGCAGGCCCCGGCGGCCCGCCTCACGGCGGTGGGCACCGCGTCCGGGATGGAGACCCGGCTCGTCCCGCAGGCCGGGCTCGAGCTCGAGCTCGTCGACCGGGTCCCGCTGCCCCGCCGGCCCTCCGTGGACCTCGTCCGGCTGCCCGGACGGCTCCTCGGCGCCGTGCGGCAGGCCGGGGAGATCCTCGACCGCGTCCGGCCGGACGTGGTGCTGGGCGTCGGGGGCTACGTCTGCACCCCCGTCTACCTCGCCGCCGCCCGGCGCGGGCTGCCCATCGTGGTGCACGAGGCCAACGCCCGCCCCGGTCTAGCCAACCGGGTCGGCGCGCGCTGGGCCAGGACCGTGGCCGCCGCGTTCCCCGGCACCCCGCTGCGCGGAGCCGTCACCGTCGGCATGCCCATGCGCCGGGAGATCTCCCACCTGGACCGGGAGGCGCTGCGCGCCGAGGCCCGCCGGTCCTTCGGGCTCGACCCCGACCTGCCCACCGTCGTGGTCACCGGCGGATCCTCGGGCGCCCTCGCCATGAACCGCACCGTGGCCGGCGTCGTCGGGGAGGTCGCCGCGCGCGGCTACCAGCTCCTCCACGTCACCGGCCGGGGCAAGCAGCTCACCCGGGACGACGGCGCGCCGCTGAGCGCCCCCGGCTACGTGCAGGTCGAGTACGTGGACGGCATGGAGCGCGTCTACGCCGCCGCGGACCTGCTCGTGGCCCGCGCCGGCGCCGCGACCGTCTCGGAGGTCGCCGCCGTCGGCCTGCCGGCCGTGTTCGTCCCGCTGCCCGTCGGCAACGGCGAGCAGGCGCTCAACGCCGCCTCCCTGGTGGCGGCCGGCGCGGCGCAGCTCGTCGCCGACGACGCGTTCACCCCCGACTGGTACCGCCGGAACGTGCACCCCCTGCTGGCCGACCCCGGCCGCCTCGCCGCGATGGCCGCCGCGAGCCGCGCCCACGGCGTGCGCGACGCCGACACCGTGCTGGCACGGATGATCCTCGAGGAGGTCCCCGTTGAGCGCTGAGCACGAGACCGACCCCGCCCTGCTGGGCCGGGTCCACTTCATCGGGATGGGCGGCGCGGGGATGTCCGCCGTCGCCAAGCTGATGCTCGCCCGCGGGGTCCCGGTCAGCGGCTCCGACCGCCAGGACTCCCCGGCGCTGCGCCAGCTCCAGGACCTGGGCGCCACCGTGCACGTGGGCCAGCGCGCCGAGCACGTGGACGGGGCGCAGACCGTGGTCGTGTCCACCGCGATCCCGCCCGAGGACCCCGAGTACTCCGCCGCCCGGGCCGCGGGGCTGCGCGTGCTGCACCGCTCCGAGGCCCTCGCGGCCGCGATGCACGGCCGCGCGGTCGTGGCGGTGGCCGGCACGCACGGCAAGACGACCACGAGCGCCATGGCCGCGCTCGCGCTGCACACCGCCGGGCTGGAGCCCTCCTGGGCCATCGGCGCGCACGTGGCCGACCTCGGCTCCAACGCGGCCCTCGGCACGGGTCCGTGGTTCGTGGCCGAGGCCGACGAGTCGGACGGCTCCTTCCTCGCGTACGGTCCGCGGATCGCCGTGGTCACGAACATCGAGCCCGACCACCTCGACTACTACGCCTCCCGCGAGGCCTTCTACCGGGCCTTCGACGAGTTCGCCGCGACCCTGCCCGCGGACGGGCTGCTCGTGGCCTGCCAGGACGACCCCGGCTCCCGGGCGCTCGCGGAGCGCCACCGGTCCGCCGGCGGACGGGTGGTCAGCTACGGCACGGAACCGGGCTCCGACGTCCGGGTGCTCCCCGGGGAGGCCGACGGGCTGCGCACCAGCAGCACCCTGCTCCTGGGCGAGGGCGCCGACCGCCGCGAGGAGCGGCTCGAGCTCGTGGTGCCGGGCCGGCACAACGTCCTCAACGCGACCGCCGCCTTCTGCGTGGCCGTCGAGGCCGGCGTCCCGCCCGCGGACGCGGTGCGCGGGCTGGCCGGCTTCCACGGCTCCGCCCGGCGCTTCGACCTGCGGGGCGAGGTGGACGGGGTCCGGGTCTTCGACGACTACGCCCACCACCCGACCGAGGTGGTCGCGGCGCTCACGGCCGCGCGGGAGGTCGCGTCCGGGCACCGGGTGATCGCGATCTTCCAGCCGCACCTGTTCTCCCGCACGCGCGAGTTCGCGGCCGAGTTCGCCGACGCCCTGGCGCTGGCCGACGAGGCCCTCGTCATCGACATCTTCGCCGCGCGGGAGCAGCCCGTCGACGGCCTCACGAGCCGGATCGTCACCGACCGCGCCCCCGCCCACGTCCGCTACGTGCCGGACGGCGCCGACGCGGTCGCAGAGGCCGCGGCGGCCGCACGCCCCGGGGACCTGGTGCTCACGGTGGGCGCCGGGGACGTCACCGCCCTCGGGCCCCGGCTCGTGGACCGCCTCGGGGCCCGCTGATGAGCCGGCACGGCCGCCCGCACCAGCCCCGCTTCGGGGACCCGGCCGGGGACTCCGCCGGGGACTCCGGCGTTCCCGGGCCCGCCGGCGGGCCCGTGCCGGAGACCACCGCGGGCCCCGCGCCCGAGCGGGGCGCCGCCCCCGAGCGCGACCCCGGACCGCCGGCCGGCCCCGGGGGCCCGCCGCGGTCCGGGAGCACCGCCTCCGGCGCGGCCGCGCCGGAGGGCGGGCGCGTGCGCGTGCGCGTGAACGACGGGACCAAGGTCACGCCCCTGGCCGACGAGGACGACCTCGAGGAGGTCCCGGCCGCCGGCGGGCGCTTCAGCGCCTGGCGGCGGCACCGGCAGGAGCGCGCCGCCACCCGCACGCTCACCGCCTCCCGGCTCCCCCCGGTGGAGGAGCCCCCGCGGGCCGGTTCCACGGCCGTGGGGGCCACAGCCGTGGGAGCCACGGTGGTGGCCTTTCCCGCCTCACCGGGGGCGCGGCGCCGGCGCCGGCGGATCGGCGCGGTCCTCGGCGTGCTCGCCGCCCTCGCCGTGCTCGCCGGCGTCCTGTTCCTCTCCCCGGCGCTGGCCGTGCGGGACATCACGGTGCGCGGCGCGGAGCTGACGGACCCGGCCCGCGTCGAGTCCGCGCTCGACGCCTACCGGGGCGTCCCACTGACGCGGATCTCCAAGGACGAGGTGCGGGAGCGGGTGGGGCGGATCCCGCAGGTCCGCTCCATCGAGGTCCTGCTCGAGCCCCCGCACCACCTCGTGGTCGCGCTGCGCGAGCGCGTGCCCGTGGCCGCGATCGAGGACGACGGAAAGTTCGTGGTCGTCGACTCGGAGGGGGTGGAGCTGATGACCGCCGGCTCCGCGGAGGAGGCGGGCGTCCCCGTCGTCACGGGCGGGCGCGACGTGCTCGAGGGCGAACGGTTCGAGGCCATCGCGGACGTGCTGGCCGCCCTCCCGGAGTCCGTCCTCGCCCAGCTGCGCACCGCCTCGGCCGAGTCGCTGTCCTCGGTGGAGCTGGCCTTCACCGACGGCCGCACGGTCGTCTGGGGCACCGCCGAGGACAGCGAGCTCAAGTCGCAGGTCCTCCGGGAGCTCGTCGAGGCGCGCGGCGCCGGCAGCGGCGTCGAGACCTACGACGTGTCGAGCCCGACGCGCCCCGTGGTGCGCTGAGGGACGACATCGGACCTCACGTTCCACCAGAGGTCGAGAGTGCGGCCGAAACGCAGCACGACCTGCGGTTTTGGCGAAAAGTGTCGAAAGCGGTATGGCTTGTCGTGCAGGTGGTCCCCGTCGTTGTTAGGCTTGACCCCGACATCGAACCCGCCGGGGGAGCAGCTGACGGCATGAGATTCGACCTTCGATAGAAGGTTGAGAAACGGCTCGCCATCCCCGACCCGAACCATCTCCAGTTAGGTACCCATGGACTCCTCCACCCCCCAGAACTACTTGGCCGTCATCAAGGTCGTCGGAATCGGCGGCGGCGGCGTCAACGCCGTCAACCGGATGATCGAGGAGGGGCTGCGCGGTGTCGAGTTCATCGCGATCAACACGGACGCGCAGGCCCTGCTGATGAGCGACGCCGACGTCAAGCTCGACGTCGGGCGCGAGCTCACGCGCGGCCTGGGCGCCGGCGCCAACCCCGATGTCGGCCGCCAGGCGGCGGAGGACCACCACGAGGAGATCGAGGAGGTCCTCAAGGGGGCCGACATGGTCTTCGTGACCGCCGGCGAGGGCGGCGGCACCGGCACCGGCGGCGCCCCCGTGGTCGCCCGCATCGCCCGTTCCCTGGGCGCCCTGACCATCGGTGTCGTCACCCGCCCGTTCACCTTCGAGGGCCGCCGCCGGTCCAACCAGGCGGAGAACGGGATCGAGACGCTGCGCGACGAGGTCGACACCCTCATCGTGATCCCCAACGACCGGCTGCTGTCCATCTCCGACCGCAACGTGTCCATGCTGGACGCCTTCAAGTCCGCGGACCAGGTGCTGCTCTCCGGCGTGCAGGGCATCACGGACCTGATCACCACCCCGGGCCTGATCAACCTCGACTTCGCCGACGTGAAGTCCGTGATGCAGGGCGCCGGCTCGGCGCTCATGGGCATCGGCGCCGCGCAGGGCGAGGACCGTGCCGTGAAGGCGGCCGAGCTCGCGATCGCGTCGCCGCTGCTCGAGGCCTCGATCGACGGCGCCCACGGCGTGCTCCTGTCCATCCAGGGCGGCTCCGACCTCGGGCTGTTCGAGATCAACGAGGCCGCCCGCCTGGTCCAGGAGGTCGCCCACCCCGAGGCGAACATCATCTTCGGCGCGGTCATCGACGACGCCCTGGGCGACCAGGCCCGCGTCACGGTCATCGCCGCGGGCTTCGACTCGGTGAGCCCGGAGACCAACGCGAACAACACCAACGCGGCCGCCCAGCAGGCGGCGACCACGCGCGCGGCCTTCGGGTCCGGCGCCGGTCAGCCCGCCGGCGTGGGCCGTGCCCCGCAGCGCGGCGGGACCCCGTCCTTCGCCCAGCCCTCCACCTCGCAGCGGTGGGCGCAGCCGGTGCAGAACGACGACGTGCCCGACGACGCCGGCTTCGACGTCGACCTGCCCGCCGAGGCGGAGGCCGGCGCCGGGGCGGGCTCCGGGCGCAAGGACTCCCTGGACTTCCCTGACTTCCTGAAGTGAGTCCGGCCTCCTGGGGGCGGACGCGGTGGACCCGCGTCCGCCCCCAGGGCGCGTTAAGCCCCGCCGCCGGTTCCTCCGGCGGCGCGACGAGACACGACGAGCAACGACAGGAGGACCCGGTGCTCTGGTGGCAGGACGACGTCGGGCAGGGCGTCCGGGTGGCGTTCACGGACCGCGGCGCGGGCAACCTCGCCCTGCACACGGGTGACGACCCGGACGCGGTGCGGGCCCGCCGGGCCGCGCTCGAGCGGTCGATCGGCGTGCCCGGGGGCTCCCTGGTGTTCCTCGACCAGGTGCACGGCACCGACGTGGCCGACGCGGACCGGCACGACCGGCCGGCCGTGCCGACCGCGGACGCCGCGGTCACGGCGACGGGCGTGCCGCTGGCCGTGATGGTCGCCGACTGCGTGCCCGTCGTGCTGGTCGGGGAGGGGCCCCGCGGCCCGCTCACGGGCGTGGCGCACGCCGGGCGCCGCGGCCTGCTCGAGGGCGTGCTCGAGCGCGCCGTCGAGCAGCTGCGGGCCCGGGGCGCGAGCGGGCTGTCGGCCTGGCTCGGCCCCTCGATCTGCGGCAGCTGCTACGAAGTGCCGGCCGCCATGCGCGAGGAGTCCGCGGAGCGGATCCCCGCGGTGGCCGCCACGACGTCCTGGGGCACCCCTGCCCTCGACCTGCGCGCCGGGGCCCGGGAGCGGCTGACCGCCCTCGGGGTCGGCGTCGTCGAGCCGTCGGGGGCCGGCCCCTCCTGCACCCTCGAGAACGAGCGGCTGTCCTCGCACCGCAGGGACCCCGGCTCCGGCCGCATCGTCGGCCTCGTCTGGCGCTCGGGTCCCCTCGGGGAGGACGCCGCGTGAGCGCCGACCCGGCCGCCGCCCCCGGCGGCGACGATCCGCGGACCCTGGAGCTCGCCCGGTCCCTCGACCGGGTGCGTGCCCGGATCGCGGCCGCGGCGCGGGGGAGCGGGGCGGCCGAGGAGCCCGTGCTGGTCGCCGTGACGAAGTTCTTCCCGGCCGCGGACGTGGCCCGGCTGCACCGGCTCGGCGTCCGGGACGTGGGGGAGAACCGGGACCAGGAGGCCGCCGCCAAGGCGCGGGAGGTGGCCGGGCTCGTGGACGGACCCCTCACCTGGCACTTCGTGGGCCAGCTCCAGTCCAACAAGGCGAAGTCGGTGGTGCGCTACGCGGGGTGGGTGCACTCCGTGGACCGGGCCTCCCTGGTCACGGCCCTCGGCAAGGCGGTGCAGCGGCACCGGGAGGCCGTGGCGGCCGGGGACGCGGCCCCCGGGCCGTGCGCCGAGCAGGACCTGACGTGCCTCGTCCAGGTGTCCCTGGACGCGGAGGAGCGCCGCGGCGGCGCCCGCCCCGAGGACGTCGTCGGGCTCGCCGAGCAGATCGCCGGCACCGAGGGGCTGCGGGCCGGGGGCCTCATGGCCGTCGCCCCGCTGGGGGCACCCCCGGGGCCCGCCTTCGACCGCCTCCTGGAGCTCTCGCAGCGGCTGCGGCGGTCCCTCCCGGAGGCCACGGCCGTGTCCGCGGGGATGAGCCAGGACCTCGAGGAGGCGGTCGCCCGGGGAGCCACGCACGTGCGCGTCGGCTCCGATATCCTCGGGCCCCGGGCGCCCGTAGGATAGCTTGGAGGACGGCCCCGCGGGGCCAGGGCCGTACCGCGTTCCGGGCAGCACCACGGGCGCAGGGCGGTCCGAGGATCCCGGAACCCCCCCCACCGCCGATATCCGCACAGACAGTCAAGGAGAGCACCATGGCCGGAGCGTTGCGCCGCACCATGATCTATCTCGGCCTCGCCGAGACGGACGAGGACTACGACGAGCCGACGCCGTCCCGCCAGGAGCACCAGCCCACCGCCGCGGTCCGCGAGGAGCCGCGCGAGGCCCGCGCCCACGAGTCCACCGCAGTGGCCGTGCCGCGCCGGTCGGCCGAGTACCGGGCGCCGGTCACCCCCATCAAACGCGCCCCCTCCAGCTCTCGAGAGGACAGCTCGACCTTGCGCACGATCACCACGGTCCACCCCCGCTCCTACAACGACGCGAAGTCCATCGGCGAGGCCTTCCGCGAGGGCACGCCCGTCATCATGAACGTCAGCGACATGGGCGACGCCGAGGCCAAGCGCCTGGTGGACTTCTCCGCCGGCCTGGTCTTCGCCCTGCACGGCTCCATCGAACGGGTGACCGGCAAGGTCTTCCTGCTCACCCCGTCCTACGTGGAGGTCGTCGGGCACCCCGCCGGCGGCGAGGACGAGACCGACGACCACCAGGAGGACTGAGGCGGACCGATGGACCTGTTGCTCTCCGTGCTGTACCTGGCACTGCACCTCGTGTACGTCGCGCTGCTCGCGCGCCTCGTGCTCGACTGGGTGCAGATGTTCGCCCGCAACTGGCGGCCCCGGGGAGCCGCCCTCGTCGGGGCCTCCGCCGTGTACACCGTCACCGACCCGCCGATGCGGTGGCTCCGGCGGATCGTGCCGCCCCTGCGCTTCGGCGGGGTGTCGCTGGACCTCGGGTTCCTCATCCTCATCTTCGCCGTCAGCATCGTCCAGGGCATCATCGGCTCGATGCTGGTCTGACGCAGTGCCGGTCTGACGCAGTGCCGGTCCGGCCCGGCGCCTGTCGGACCCGGCCCGCCGGGGACCGGCCTGTACGCTGTAACCGCACGACCACCGGGCGCCGGCCACCGCGCCGCCCCGGCCCCGGTCGGACGGATCCCCCGCCGCGGGCCGCGCCCGCGCTCCGCCCACGAAGGAATGCACCCATGGCTCTGACGCCCGAAGACGTCATCAACAAGCGGTTCCAGCCCACCAAGTTCCGGGAGGGCTACGACCAGGACGAGGTCGACGACTTCCTCGACGAGATCGTCGTGGAGCTGCGCCGCCTGAACCAGGAGAACACCGACCTCAAGCAGCAGCTCGAGGCCGCCGGGCAGCCCGTCGCGCCCAAGGACTCCGCGCCGTCGCCCGTCTCCGAGCCCGGCCTCCCGGTCGCCGAGGACACCGCCGGAGAGACCGCTGGGGAGACCGTCGAGGCCCCCGCCCCGGTCGCCGGCGGCGCGCCGCAGGAGGCGGTGGAGCTGACCTCGCCCGCCGCGGCCGGCACCGGAGCCGCCGAGACCGTCCCCGCGGAGACCGCGCCCACCTCCGGCGCGGCGCAGTCCGCGGCCGGAGTCCTGGCGATGGCCCAGAAGCTGCACGACGAGTACGTCGCCGAGGGCACCGCCGAGCGGGACCGGATCGTCGGCGAGGCCCGCGAGCGGGCCGAGGAGCTCGTCACGGACGCCCAGCGCACGCGCGAGGAGACCCTCACGGCCCTCCAGGAGGAGCAGGCCGAGCTGCAGGCCCGCGTCTCGGGGCTGCGCGCCTTCGAGCAGGACTACCGCACCAACCTCAAGGCGTACATCCAGGACCAGCTGCAGGACCTGGACACCACCCCGTCCCTCGAGCCCGCACAGGCCGCGGACGGCGCCGTCGGCCCGGTCCGGTCCGAGCAGGCCTAGCCGCCGCGCCGCGACGCGCACCCCGCGGAGGGACCGGCCACGTGCCGGTCCCTCCGTCGTCGTCCGCCCCGGGCCGCCCTGGCGGGGCGCCCCCGGGGCGGATGGCTCCCCGGCGGACGTGGCACCATGGAACGGGGCCGACGTCCCCGCCGCCCCGCCACCCGGGGCGGGCCCGATCCCCGCCCCGCCACCCGAGGAGAGCATGAGCGAGTCCCCCGAAGTCCCCGCCGGAGCACCCGACCGCCGGACCCCGCGGGGCGTCCTCCTCCTCGCCGCGGCCGCCGCGCTGCTGGTGTACGCCGCGGACCAGCTCACCAAGTGGTGGGTCGTCGCGACCATGGAGCTCGGCCAGCGGACGCCGGTGGTCGAGGGACTGCTGTGGTGGCAGTTCATCCGCAACCCCGGCGCCGCGTTCTCCCTGGGGGAGAACATCACCTGGGTCTTCACCCTGGTCATGGTGGTCGTCTCCGTCCTCATCGTGCTCACCCTCCGCCGCGTCCGCTCGGCCGCGTGGGCCCTGGCCCTGGGGCTCGTCCTCGGCGGCGCCCTCGGCAACCTGACCGACCGGCTCCTGCGGGAGCCCGGCTCCGGGATGGGCCACGTGGTGGACTTCATCGCCGTGCCGCGCTTCGCGATCTTCAACATCGCCGACTGCGGGGTGGTCGTGGGGGTCTCCCTCGTGGTGCTCCTGACGCTGCTCGGCCGGGAGCTCGACGGCACCCGCACGGGCGCGGGCGCCCCGGACGCGCAGCCGGTCGAGGCCGCGCCGGAGGAGGAGGGCACCCGTGGCTGAGCCCGAGGAGCACGTGCAGGAGCGCTTCACCGTGCCGCCCGAGCTCGAGGGCCAGCGCGCGGACGCGGCCGTGGCCGCCCTCACCGGGCTCTCCCGCTCCGCGGCCGCCGTGCTCTGCGCCGAGGGCCGCGTGCTGCACCGCGACCGGCCCGTCGCCAAGTCCTTCCGGGTCGAGGCCTCGCAGACCCTCACCGTGCACGTGCCCGTCCCCGAGGACCCGGCCCGGATCGTGCCCCAGCTGGTCGAGGACTTCCGCGTGGTGCACCTGGACGACGACATCGTGGTGATCGACAAGCCCCCCGGCGTCGCCGCGCACCCCTCGCCGGGCTGGAAGGGACCGACCGTGGTCGGGGCCCTGGCGGGCGCGGGCGTCACCGTGAGCACCTCCGGCGCCCCCGAACGGGCCGGTGTGGTGCACCGGCTCGACGTCGGCACGTCCGGGCTGATGGTCGTGGCCCGCACCGAGCGCGCGTACACCGCGCTCAAGCGCGCCTTCAAGGACCGGACGGTGACGAAGGTCTACCACACGGTGGTGCAGGGCCTCCCGGACCCGCTGCGCGGGACGATCGACGCGCCGATCGGGCGCCACCCCGGCTACGACTGGCGCTTCGCCGTGGTCGACGGCGGCCGCGCGTCGATCACCCACTACGAGGTCCTGGAGGCCTTCGGCCGGGCGGCGCTCGTCGAGGTGCACCTGGAGACCGGCCGCACCCACCAGATCCGCGTGCACTTCTCCGCGCTGCGCCACCCGTGCTGCGGGGACCTCACCTACGGCGCGGACCCCGCGCTGTCGGCCGGCCTCGGGCTCACCCGGCAGTGGCTGCACGCCAAGCGCCTGGGCTTCGAGCACCCCGGCACGGGTGAGCCCGTCGAGTACGAGAGCCCGTACCCGCCGGACCTCTCCTTCGCCCTCGAGATGCTGCGCGACGGCGGTCCCGCCTGACCCGGCGGAGCGGCCCCGGCCGGGGGAGCCGGCCGCCGCGGGACGGCCCCGGCGGGGCGGAGCGGTCGGTGCGGACCACTACACTGGTCGGGTGACGACGGCGACCGGCAAGAACAGCTTCACCCACCTCCACGTGCACACCGAGTACTCGATGCTCGACGGTGCGGCACGCCTCGACGACCTCTTCGAGGCCTGCCACGAACTGGGGATGTCCTCCCTGGCGACGACCGACCACGGCTTCGTCTTCGGGGCCTTCGACTTCTGGAACAAGGCCCGCAACGCGGGGATCAAGCCCATCATCGGCGTGGAGGCCTACCTGACGCCGGGCACCGCCCGCTCCGACCGCACCCGCGTGAAGTTCGCCGACGGCGGCCGGGACGACGTCTCGGGCGGCGGCGCCTACACGCACATGACGCTGCTCGCGGAGACCACCCAGGGCATGCAGAACCTGTTCCGCGCCTCGTCCCTGGCGTCCCTGGAGGGCCAGCTGTACAAGCCGCGCATGGACCGCGAGCTGCTGAACACCTACGGCAAGGGCCTCATCGCGACCACCGGCTGCCCCTCCGGCGAGGTGCAGACCCGTCTGCGCCTGGGCCAGTACCAGGAGGCGCGGCAGGCCGCGGCGGAGTTCCGCGACATCTTCGGCGCCGAGAACTACTACTGCGAGCTCATGGACCACGGCCTCGGGATCGAGAAGCGGGTCACCGGCGACCTGCTCAAGCTCGCCAAGGACCTGCAGCTGCCGCTCGTGGCCACCAACGACCTGCACTACACCCACGCCGAGGACGCGAAGTCCCACGCCGCCCTGCTGTGCGTGCAGTCCGGCTCGACGCTGGCGGACCCGAAGCGGTTCAAGTTCGACGCCGACGAGTTCTACCTGAAGTCCCCGGCGGAGATGCGGGAGCTGTTCCGGGACTTCCCCGAGGCCTGCGACAACACCCTGGAGATCGCGGACCGGTGCAACGTCGAGTTCGACACCTCCGCGAACTACATGCCCCGCTTCCCGACCCCCGAGGGCCACGACGAGGAGTCCTGGTTCGTCGAGGAGGTGCAGCGGGGCCTGCACCACCGCTTCCCCGGCGGGATCCCCGAGGACGTCCAGCGGCAGGCGGACTACGAGAAGGGCATCATCCTGCAGATGGGCTTCCCCGGGTACTTCCTCGTGGTGGCCGACTTCATCAACTGGGCCAAGAACAACGGGATCCGGGTGGGCCCGGGCCGCGGCTCCGGGGCCGGCTCGATGGTCGCGTACGCCATGCGCATCACCGAGCTGAACCCGCTGGAGCACGGCCTGATCTTCGAGCGCTTCCTCAACCCGGACCGCGTCTCCATGCCCGACTTCGACGTGGACTTCGACGACCGCCGCCGCTCCGAGGTGATCCACTACGTCACCGAGAAGTACGGCGACGAGCGCGTGGCCATGATCGTCACCTACGGCACCATCAAGGCCAAGCAGGCGCTCAAGGACTCCTC
The DNA here is from genome assembly GCF_049897445.1 of Kocuria sp. LHG3120. NCBI lineage: Bacteria > Bacillati > Actinomycetota > Actinomycetes > Micrococcales > Micrococcaceae > Kocuria > Kocuria sp. LHG3120. The sequence continues at coordinate 34,474 of NZ_JAFCWG010000002.1, forward strand.
GCGCGTGCTCGGCTACCCCTTCTCGATGGGGGAGAAGCTGACCAAGGCCATGCCGCCGGACGTCATGGGCAAGGGCATCTCCCTCAAGGACGTCTACGACGAGAGCGCCAAGCGCTACGGGGAGGCCGACGAGCTGCGCGAGATCCTCGCCCAGGACCCGGAGGCGAAGAAGATCTTCGACACCGCCGAGGGCCTCGAGGGGCTCAAGCGGCAGTGGGGGGTGCACGCGGCGGGCGTCATCATGTCCTCGGACCCGCTGATCGACATCATCCCGATCATGCGCCGCGAGCAGGACGGGCAGGTCATCACCCAGTTCGACTACCCCACCTCCGAGGGGCTCGGGCTGATCAAGATGGACTTCCTGGGGCTGCGCAACCTCACGATCATCTCCGACGCGATCGAGAACATCACGCTGAACCAGGACGGGTTCGTCCTCGACCTGGAGAACCTCCTGCTCGACGACGCCGAGTCCTACGAGCTGCTGGCCCGCGGCGACACCCTCGGGGTGTTCCAGCTCGACGGCGGGCCCATGCGCCAGCTGCTCAAACTCATGCGCCCCGACAACTTCGAGGACATCTCCGCGGTCATCGCGCTGTACCGCCCGGGTCCCATGGGCGCGAACTCGCACACGAACTACGCGCTGCGCAAGACCGGCCAGCAGGAGATCACCCCGATCCACCCCGAGCTCGAGGAGCCGCTCGCGGAGATCCTCAACACGACCTACGGCCTGATCGTCTACCAGGAGCAGGTCATGGCGATCGCCCAGAAGGTCGCGGGGTTCACGCTCGGCCAGGCGGACATCCTCCGCCGCGCCATGGGCAAGAAGAAGAAGTCGGAGCTGGACAAGCAGTACGAGGGCTTCCACGGCGGCATGGTGGAGCGCGGCTACTCCGAGGCCGCGATCAAGGCCCTGTGGGACATCCTCCTGCCCTTCTCGGACTACGCGTTCAACAAGGCCCACTCCGCCGCCTACGGCCTCGTCTCCTACTGGACGGCCTACCTCAAGGCGCACTACCCGGCCGAGTACATGGCCGCGCTGCTCACCTCGGTGGGCGACGACAAGGACAAGCTCGCCCTGTACCTCACCGAGTGCCGCCGGATGGGCATCACCGTGCTGCCCCCGGACGTCAACGAGTCCGCGCTGAACTTCACCCCGGTGGGCACCGACATCCGCTTCGGGATGGGCGCGGTGCGCAACGTGGGCGCCAACGTGGTCAGCGCGATGGTCGAGGCCCGGGAGGAGCACGGCGCCTTCACCTCCTTCAACGACTTCCTCGCGAAGGTCCCCGCCGTGGTGTGCAACAAGCGCACCATCGAGTCCCTGGTCAAGGCGGGCGCCTTCGACCGGCTGGGCCACACCCGGCGCGGACTCGTGCTCTGCCACGAGGAGGCCGTGGACGCCACGGTCGCCGTCAAGCGCCAGGAGGCGGCCGGGCAGTTCGACCTCTTCGGGGGCATGGGGCTGGACGACGAGGACCCCTCGACGTCGCTGACCGTCGCGGTGCCGGACGTGCCCGAGTGGGAGCGCAAGGACCTGCTGGCCTTCGAGCGCGAGATGCTCGGCCTGTACGTCTCCGACCACCCGCTGCGCGGCCTCGACGAGGCGCTCGGGCAGTACGCCGACACCTCGATCCAGCCGCTGCTCGGCGAGGACGGCCGGCCCGACGGCGCCGTGGTGACCGTGGCGGGCATGATCACCTCCCTGTCCCGGCGGATCGCCAAGACCTCGGGCAACGCCTACGCGCGGGTGGAGCTCGAGGACCGGACGGGTTCGATCGAGATCATGTTCTTCGGCAAGGCCTACGCCCCCATCGCGGGCGTGCTCGCGGAGGACCTCATCTGCGTGATCAAGGGCCGGCTGCAGCGCCGGGACGACGGGTCGGTGACGATCTCCGCGCAGGAGCTCACCGTGCCGGAGCTCTCGGCGGACGGGCACAGCGGCCCCGTGCTGATCGCCCTGCCCGAGTTCCGCGCCACGGAGGAGACGGTCAGGGAGATCGGCGCGGTGCTGCGCAACCACCGCGGGGACTCCGAGGTGCGCATCCACCTCGAGACCCGCCAGAAGGTGCAGGTCCTGCGTCTGGGCCCCGATCTGCGGGTGAACCCCTCACCGGCGCTGTTCGGGGACCTCAAGGTGCTGCTCGGCCCGACCTGCCTGGAGGTGTAGCCCACCGGGCGGCTGAGCGCAAGGCCCGGCACCCGGCCGGGCGCCGCGGTGGAATACCATGGAGAGCGTGACTACTGCTGAGACGACCACGACTCCCGTCCTGCGAACGATCGACCTGCGCGGCCGGCACCTGTCCTGGTCCGAGCTGCGGGCGGCAGTGCCCCGGCAGAGCTCCACGTCGCTCGCCTCGGCGCAGCAGGCCGTGGAGGAGATCATCGCCGCGGTCCGCACCGAGGGCGCCGTCGCCCTGCGCCGCTACGCGCAGCGCTTCGACGGCGTGGCCCAGGACCGGCTGCGCGTCGACCCGGCGGAGATCCGGCGGGCGGTCGACGAGCTGGACCCGGCCGTGCGCCGGGGCCTGGAGACCGCCATCGAGCGCACCCGGGCCTTCGCGCAGGCGCAGCGCCCGGCCGACGCCCGCGTCGAGGTCGCGCCCGGCGCCGTGCTCGTGCACCGATGGACGCCCCTGCGCCGGGCGGGGCTCTACGTGCCCGGCGGGCTGGCCGTCTACCCCTCGTCCGTGGTCATGAACGTCGTCCCGGCCCAGGCGGCCGGGGTCGGCTCCGTGGTGCTGTGCAGCCCGCCGCAGAAGGAGTTCGGGGGCCTGCCGCACCCCACGATCCTCGCGGCCGCGGGGCTGCTCGGGGTGGACGAGGTCTGGGCCATCGGCGGCGCCCAGTCGCTGGCCGCCATGGCCCACGGGGTCACGGACGGCGACGACGTCCTCGAGCCGGTCGACACCGTGACCGGTCCGGGCAACGTCTACGTCGCCACCGCCAAGCGCCTGCTCCGCTCCGTGGTCGGCGTGGACGCCGAGGCGGGGACCACCGAGATCGCCGTGCTGGCCGACGACACCGCCGTGCCGGCCTACGTGGCCGCCGACCTCATCTCCCAGGCCGAGCACGACCCCGCCGCCGGCGCGGTGCTGATCACCCACTCGCCCGAGCTCGCCGAGCGGGTCGCCGCGGAGCTCGCCGTCCAGGTCCCCGAGGCGAAGCACCGGGAGCGGATCACCACCGCCCTGTCCGGGCCGCAGTCCGGGATCGTGCTCACCGACGACCTCGACTCCTCGATCGCCGTGGCCGACGCCTACGCCGCCGAGCACCTCGAGATCCACACCGCCGACCCGCAGGAGGTGGCCGCCCGGGTGCGCAACGCGGGGGCGATCTTCCTGGGGCCCTACAGCCCCGTCCCGCTCGGCGACTACGCGGCGGGCTCGAACCACGTGCTGCCCACGGGCGGGACGGCGGTGCACGCCCAGGGCCTGTCCACCACCGCCTTCATGAAGGCGGTGCAGATCGTCGAGTACACCCAGGACGCGCTCGCCGTGATCGGGGAGGACATCGTGGCCGTCGCGCGCTCCGAGGACCTGCCCGCGCACGGCCGGGCCATCACGATCCGCACCGGGAGCTGATCCGACCGTGCACTGCCCGTTCTGCCGTCACACCGACTCCCGCGTCGTCGACAGCCGCACCACGGACGACGGGACGGCGATCCGCCGCCGCCGCCAGTGCTCCGAGTGCGGCCGGCGCTTCACCACGCTCGAGACCACGACCATCTCGGTCATCAAGCGCTCGGGCGTCACCGAGCCCTTCGACCGGCAGAAGATCGTCAACGGGGTGCGCAAGGCCTGCCAGGGGCGGCCGGTGAGCGAGGACGACCTCGCGATGCTCGCCCAGGAGGTCGAGGAGACGATCCGGGCGCTGGGCGCCGCGGAGATCGAGGCGCACGAGGTGGGGCTCGCGATCCTGGCCCCGCTCCGCCGGCTGGACGTCGTGGCGTACCTGCGCTTCGCCAGCGTCTACCAGGCCTTCGACGGCCTGGGGGACTTCGAGGAGGCGATCGACCTCCTGCGCCGGCAGCAGGCCGAGCAGACCGGGCAGCAGACCATCCCCGCCACCGTGGAGCCCATCGGCGCCGCCCGGAAGCGCAGCGGCCGGCGGCCGCGGGGCAAGGGCCTCGAGGGCGTGTCCCAGCCGAGGCTGCTCTGACGACCCGCCCGTGCGGTGCACCGGCTCCGGCCGCCACGTCCCGGCGTGTCCCTTGCCGCAGGCCGGATGAGGACCGTAGAGTGGGGTCCACAACAAGCTCCCGCCGGGGGCTGCGGAGGGGAAGCCGCGGCCCCCGGCGGGTTTTTTCTGCGAATCAGCGTGCGAAGCTGATGCGCCGGTCGAAGTGCCCCGTGCTGAGCAGTTCGGACACCGTCGTGGCCGTCAAGCCCCGCTCGGACAGGCCGGAGAGCACCAGTCGGATGAGTTCCGTCTTGTCGACCTCCGGCCGGGGCCCGTCGCTGACACCATCAACTGCATCTGCGAAATTGTCGTGCGCGAGCAGAATATCCCCGGCCGAACAGTCGCCGAGGGCTTTCTCGACGCGTCTGGCCTGCGGGACGTCCTTCCAGTCCCAGGTCGTGGCGGACCACAGCACCGGTTCCAGGCCGAGGCTGCGCACGGCCGCCCACCTCGTCGGAGACTGTGCGCCGTAGGGCGGCCGGAACCAGCTGACGGGCGCTCCGGTGATCTGCTCCAGCTCGTCACGAGCGCGACGCGTCCGGTTGCGGACTTGGCGGGGAGTGAAGGTGCGCAAGGAGCGGTGGTCGGGCCCATGCAGACCGACCTCATGGCCGGCGGAACTCAGGTCCCGCACAAGGCCGGGATCGGTGCGCGCTCTGGTCATGAGCACGAAGAAGGTGGCATGGGCATCGAAGTCGCTCAGGACGTCCAATATCGCAGGGGTGACGGTGCGCACCGGCCCGTCGTCGAACGTAAGGGCGATCCGCGACGCCTCCGTCCGCACTCGCACGGGCGTCCCGACCACGCTCGTGGCGGGACGGAGGACGCCACGCACCGTTCGGGCGCACCGGGAGCCAGCGTTGAGCACGATGCTCACGCTCCGAGCTGGAAGCGCACGAGCCGGCCGTCGCGGCCGTATTCCTCGTAGGACCAACCGGCCGCCCCGAGCAGCATGCCCATACCGCGGCACGCGGTGCGCAGACCGCGTGCCTGGTGCACGGGCGCTCGGCTCGCGAAACCTCCGAGAGCACGCCCGGTGCCGCCCCCAAGGCGCACCATTCCCCCGACCGCGGCTCGGGCGCGTATCGCCCGACGTCGATGTGAGGGTGCCAACACGGTCTCGGAGAGGACCGTCGTGTTCCCATGGCTCATGGCCCGGGTCAGCACCCAGCGGCGTGTCTGGCGCTCGGTCGGCACGACGTCCACGGCCTCCGATTCGTTGCACCAGACGATGGAGCGGCCTGTTGCGTGCAGCTCCTTGGTGAAAACCGTGTCCTCTCCTCCGGAAAGACCGAAGTCATCGCGATAACGCACGCCGGCGGCCCGAATCTGGGCCAGATCGAGGAGCATGTTGCCACCGGCCGCGAACGGGACGACTGTCCCCGTCGGCAGCTGCCGACGTACGAAGAACCGGCCGGCCAGCAACCACGGGTCGACCTCACCGGTGTACTCCGGGACGACCCTGCCTGCCACGAAGGCAGCGCCGGTCCGGCCCCAGGTATCCACCAGATGGCGCGCCCAGCCCGGGCGGGGACGTTCGTCGTCGTCGATGCTGAGGAGGACGTCCTCACCGCGCGACTCCTCCAGCAGCCTGTTGCGCACCGCGGCGATGCCGGGGACGGGCTCGCTCGCGTACTGCACCTCCAGTCCGCGGTCGGCGCAGGAACTCGCCAGATGCGCAACGATGTGCTCCGCCGAGCGCTCCGGGTCGTTGTCGGCCAGGACGATCCGCACCGAGCGGGCGAGGGCGGCCCCCCCAGCCCGCCCTAGAAGGTCATCGGCCTGCTCACCCAGCTCGCCGACGAGTCGAGGCAGTACTTCCGGCCGCCGGTAGGTCGGCACCCCGATTGTCACGGCTGGCAGTCGGTCATCTCCCACGGTGCTGTTCACAGATCTCTCCCGGTGCGATTCGTGTGCGAGGGCTCAGCTCTCGGGCGCGTGCGGAATGCCGGCCCACAGGGCGGCGCCCACGATGCCGGCGTTGTTGCGGAGCTCGGCGACCTTCACGGGCGTGCGCAGCTCGATGAAGGGGAGGAACTTCTCCGCCTTCTTCGACACCCCGCCGCCGACCACGAACAGGTTGGGCGAGAACAGGAACTCCACGTGGCTGAAGTAGCGCTGCAGGCGGGTGGTCGCCCACTTCTTCCACGGCATGTCCTCGCGCTCACGCGCGGCGGCGGACGCCTTCGTCTCGGCGTCGTGGCCGTCGATCTCCAGGTGCCCCAGCTCGGCGTTGGGGACGAGCTTGCCGTTGAGGATCAGGGCGGAGCCGATCCCGGTGCCCAGGGTGATCACGATGACCAGGCCCTTGACGCCCCGTCCGGCGCCGTAGACGGCCTCGGCCAGCCCGGCGGCGTCGGCGTCGTTGAGTGCCTCGACCGGACGGCCGAGCCGTTCGGTCATGAGGCCGTCGACGTCCGTGCCGATCCAGGACTTGTCGATGTTCGCCGCGGACAGGGCCACGCCCTCCTTGATGATCGCCGGGAAGACGATGCCCACGGGCGAGTCGGGGGCGGGAGCCTCGGGACGGGACTGCAGCTCCGCGACGATCTGCTGCATCACCTCCGCGACCTTCTCGGGGGTGGCCGGGCGGGGCGTGGCGATCCGGAAGCGCTCGCCGACGAGCTCGCCCGTGTCGAGGTCCACGATCCCGCCCTTGGTCCCGGTGCCGCCGAAGTCGATGCCGATGACGCGGCGGTTCGGGACGGCGGCGACGTCGCGGTCTGGTGTGGTCATGGAGCGGTCCTCTCGTGGGGCCGTGGTCGGATGATCAGTGGGCAGTCTACGGCAGGGCCTACGGAAGGGTGAGGACGTCCGCCCCGTCCTCGGTGACGGCCATGGTGTGCTCGAACTGCGCGCTGCGCCGCCGGTCGCGCGTGGTCACCGTCCAGTCGTCGTCCCACTGCTCCCACTGGATCGTGCCCAGGGTCAGCATGGGCTCGATCGTGAAGACCATGCCCGGGACCATCGGGGTGGAGTAGGACGGCGCGGCGTCGTAGTGGGGGACGATCAGCCCGGAGTGGAACTCCCGGCCCACCCCGTGGCCGGTGAAGTCCCGCACCACGCCGTAGTCGAAGCGCCGGGCGTACTTCTCGATGACGCGGCCGATGACGTTGATTTCCCGGCCCGGGCGAACGGCCTTGACGGCCCGGTTCAGGGCCTCCTCGGTGCGCTCGACCAGCAGGCGGGACTGCTCGTCGACCTCGCCCACCAGGAACATCCGGTTGGTGTCGCCGTGGAAGCCGTCCTTGTAGGCCGTGACGTCCAGGTTGATGATGTCGCCCTCCTCCAGCACCGTGGAGTCGGGGATGCCGTGGCAGATCACCTCGTTGAGGGACGTGCAGATGGACTTGGGGAAGCCCCGGTACCCCAGGCAGGAGGGGTAGGCCCCGTGGTCGCACAGGTACTCGTGGGCGATCCGGTCGAGCTCGTCCGTGGTCGTGCCCGGCACGGCGGCCCGGCCGGCCTCCTGCAGGGCGCGCGCCGCGATCCGGCCCGCCGCGCGGATGAGCTCGATCTCGTCCGGGGTGTAGACGTTGCCGCCGCGGCCCTCGTCCGGCTCCGCCCGGCCCACGTACTCGGGGCGGGGGATGGACGCCGGCACGGGCCGGCCGGGGGTCACGGAGCCGGGGGCGAGGGCGCCGACGGGGGCGGTGCCGCCGGGGGCGGGAGCGGTGAGGTTGTGCGTGGGCACGGGGGTCTGGACCTCCTGGATCGGGTGGGCCGGCCCCGTCCGGGCCGGTCCGGGCCTAGGATCTACCCTAGCGCGCCGGGCACGGGGCCGGTCCGGTCACCGGGGCCCGGCGGCCACCGAGAGGAGAGGTCATGGCCGAGTACTGGTTCAACACCTACACCCACCAGGTCGAGGAGGGCCCGCAGTCGGACTACCGCAAGCTGCTCGGGCCCTACGCCACGCGCGAGGAGGCGCAGAACGCCCTCAAGCTCGCCGCGGAGCGCACCCGGCAGTGGGACGAGGAGGACCGCGCCTTCGAGGAGGGCTGATCCGCCGCGGGCCCAGCACCCCGACGGCCGGGGCGCCCCGGAACGGTGCGCCGGGCGCGGTGGCTCAGAAGCCGTGCTCCGGGGCCGGGAAGGCCCCCGAGCGCACGTCCTCGACGTAGCGGCCCACGGCGTCGGAGACCACCTCGTGCAGGTCCGCGTACTGCCGGACGAAGCGCGGCATCCGGCCCCGGCGCAGCCCCAGCATGTCCTGCCACACGAGCACCTGCCCCGTGGTCGCGGGCCCGGCCCCGATGCCCACGGTCGGGATCTCCAGGGCAGCGTCCACGGCCGCGGCGGCCTCCGCCGGGACCATCTCCATCACCAGGCAGAAGGCCCCGGCGGCCTCGAGGGCACGGGCGTCCTCCACGAGCGTGCGCGCGGCGTCGCCCCGGCCCTGCACCCGGTACCCGCCCAGGGCGTGCTCGCTCTGCGGGGTGAAGCCGATGTGGGCCACGACGGGCACCCCGGCCTGGACCATGGCCCGGACGTGGGGGGCGAACCACGCCCCGCCCTCGAGCTTCACCGCGTGCGCGCCGCCCTCCTTGAGGAAGCGCACCGCGGTGGCCACCGCCTGCTCGGGGGAGGCCTCGTAGGAGCCGAAGGGCAGGTCCACCACCACGAACGCGCGCTCGACGGCGCCGGACACGGCACGGCACATCGGCAGCAGCTCGTCCACGGTGACGGGCAGGGTGCTGGAGTGGCCCAGGACGTTGTTGCCCGCGGAGTCCCCGACCAGCAGCGAGTCGACGCCGGCCGCATCGAAGATCGCCGCCGTCAGGGCGTCGTAGCACGTGAGCATCGTGAACTTCTCGTCACGGCGCTTGGCCTCGCGCAGGTGGTGCGTGCGCACCCGGCGCACGTCCAGCGCGCCCGGTGCCGGGCGGGGGGTCTCCTGGGTCATGGCCCCACCCTATCGGGCGCGCCCGTCCGCGGCCGTCCGGTCCGGCGGGCGCGGCGGGGCAGCGCGTTAGAGTGGGCGGGACAGCAGGCGTGCCCGGGCGGCACAGCACTCCCGGGCAGGAAGACGAGGAAGACAACCATGGACCGTCAGCAGGAGTTCGTCCTCAGGACCATCGAGGAGCGCGACGTGCGCTTCGTGCGCATGTGGTTCACGGACGTCGTCGGGAGCCTCAAGTCGGTGGCCCTGGCCCCCGCCGAGGTCGAGGCGGCCTTCGAGGAGGGGCTCGGCTTCGACGGCTCCTCCATCGAGGGCCTGTCGCGGGTCTCCGAGGCGGACATGCTCCTGCAGCCGGACCCGTCCACGTTCCAGATCCTGCCCTGGCGCAGCGAGACGGAGCCCACCGCCCGGATGTTCTGCAACATCCTCACCCCGGACGGCGAGCCCTCCTCCTCGGACCCGCGCGGGGTGCTCAAGCGCGTCCTGGAGAAGGCCTCGGACATGGGCTTCACCTGCTACACGGCGCCGGAGATCGAGTTCTACCTGCTGAAGTCCGCGGACCTCGACGCCGAGGGCCGGCCCACGCCCGTGGACCACGAGGGGTACTTCGACCACGTGCCGGGCGGCGTGGTGCAGGACTTCCGGCGCAAGGCCGTGAACATGCTGGAGGCCGTCGGGATCTCGGTCGAGTTCTCCCACCACGAGGCCGGCCCCGGGCAGAACGAGATCGACCTGCGCTACGCCGACGCCCTGCAGACGGCCGACAACATCATGACGTTCCGCACGGTCATCAAGGAGGTCGCGCTCTCGCAGGGGCTGTACGCGACCTTCATGCCCAAGCCGTTCACCGAGCACCCCGGCTCCGGCATGCACACCCACTTCTCGCTCTTCGAGGGGGACACCAACGCCTTCTTCGAGGCCGGGTCCGAGTTCCGCCTCTCCCGCACGGCCGGGCACTTCATCGCCGGCATCCTGCGGCACGCCCCCGAGTTCACGTCGGTGACCAACCAGTTCGTCAACTCCTACAAGCGGCTGTGGGGCGGGGGAGAGGCCCCCTCCTACCAGTCCTGGGGCCACAACAACCGCTCCGCGCTCGTGCGGGTGCCCCTGTCCAAGCCGGACAAGGTGCAGGCCGCGCGCATCGAGTACCGCGGCATCGACTCCGCCACGAACCCCTACCTCTCCTACGCCGCGCTGCTGGCCGCGGGTCTGCGGGGCATCGAGAACGAGTACGAGCTCCCGCCCGTGGAGCTGGACGACGTCGCGGCGATGAGCTCCGCGGAGCGCCGCGCCCTCGGCCACAACCCGCTGCCCTCGAGCCTGTACGACGCCATCCGGGAGACCGAGGAGTCGGAGTTCATGGCCGAGCTGCTCGGGGAGCAGGTCTACGACTACTTCCTGCGCAACAAGCGCCGCGACTGGAACGACTACCGCCGGGTCGTCACGCACTTCGAGCTCAAGAACAACCTCGGCATCCTCTGACCCCGGACGGACCGTCCCATGACACACCCTCCCCAGTCCGCGGCCCCGGCGGGCACCGTCCCGTCCGGCCGTCTCATCAAGGTCGGCTTCGCGGACACGGGCAACGCCCAGCGCTGGCTCGGCTTCCCGGAGCTCGCCGAGGTCGACCTCGACCGGCTGCTGGAGGGTCTGGCCCTGGCGGCCTCGCCCGATGTCGCCCTGCGGCTCACCGTCCGGCTCCTCGAGGGCTCCCCGGAGCTCGCCGAGCGGATCAACGCCGGCCCTGAGGCCTCCGAGGCCATGTTCCGGCTACTGGGCTCCTCCGAGGCGCTCGGGGAGTTCCTGCTCCGGCGCCCCGAGCACCTGGACCTGCTCGCGGAGCCCGCCGCCGCCGAGCCGGCGGAGATCCCCGGCGAGCAGTTCCGCGACGCGCTGCTGACGGCGGTCGGCGCGGACCCCGCCGCCCGGACCCCGGTGGCCTCCGGGACCGGTGACGCCGCCTGCAGCGCCCTGCGCGCGGCCTACCGGCGGGAGCTGACGCGCATCGCGATCCGGGACGTCGGGGCCCTCTACCCCGCCGACCACATGCCCGCGGTGGGCCGCCAGCTCGCCGACCTGGCCGCCGCGGCCCTCGAGGGGGCGCTCGCCGTCTCCCGGGCGGAGGCGGCGGGGACCTGGGCCCCCGAGACCGTCGACCGGGTGCGGCTCGCCGTGATCGGGATGGGCAAGTGCGGCGCCCGGGAGCTCAACTACATCTCCGACGTCGACGTCGTCCACGTCATGGCCGTCGAGGACCCGGAAGGCGCGGAGCCCCTGGACGGGGCGGAGGCCACCGTCATCGCCACGGCCCTCGCCACGGGCACCGCCCGGGCGCTCATGGCCCGCGGCGCGGAGCCCCCGCTGTGGGAGGTGGACGCCAACCTCCGGCCCGAGGGCAAGGACGGGCCGCTCGTGCGCACCCTGGACTCGCACGTGCGCTACTACGAGCGGTGGGCCGAGTCCTGGGAGTTCCAGGCCCTGCTCAAGGCCCGGCCCGTGGCCGGGGACCCGGAGCTCGGGGAGGCCTACCGGAAGGCCATCGAGCCGTTCGTGTGGCGCAGCTCCGGGCGCGAGGGCTTCGTCGAGTCCGTGCAGGCCATGCGCCGGCGGGTCACCGACAACATCCCGGCCGCCGAGGGCGAGCGCCAGATCAAGCTGGGCCCCGGCGGGCTGCGCGACGTCGAGTTCACCGTCCAGCTCCTCCAGCTGGTGCACGGGCGCACGGACGAGCGGGTCCGGACCCAGGCCACGACCGAGTCCCTGGCCGCGCTCTCCGAGGGCGGCTACATCGGCCGCCGGGACAGCGAGCAGTTCTCCGCCCACTACCGCTGGCTGCGCCTCCTGGAGCACCGCATCCAGCTGTTCCGGCTGCGCCGCACCCACCTCATGCCGCGGGGCGAGCAGGAGCTCACGGTCATCGCCCGCTCCCTGCGCGGCGCCGCGGACACCGCCCGCCCCTCCGGCGACTCGCTGCTCGAGGAGTGGCGCAAGGTCAAGCGCAGCGTCCGGGGGATGCACGAGCGGATCTTCTACCGGCCGCTGCTGGCCGCGCTCGCCCACCTGCCCGAGACCGACACGCAGCTCTCGGCGGAGTCGGTGCGGGACCGGCTCGCCGCGCTCGGCTACCGGGACCCGAAGGCCGCCGTGCGCCACATCGAGGCGCTCACCCGCGGCGTCAGCCGGCGGGCCGAGATCCTGCGCACCCTGCTGCCCGTGCTCCTGGCCTGGCTGGCCGACGGCGTCGACGCCGACGCCGGGCTGCTGGGCTTCCGGCGGCTCTCCGAGTCCCTCGGGACCACCCCCTGGTTCCTGCGCCTGCTCCGCGACTCGAACGCCGCCGCCGAACGCCTGTGCCAGATCCTCTCCAGCTCCCGGTACGTCACCGACCTGCTGGAGAACTCCCCGGAGGCGACCGCCTGGCTCGGCCAGGACGACGAGCTGTGCCCGGTGTCCTTCGAGACGCTGTGGAGCGAGATCCGCGCCCAGATGGCCCGTCACCCCGACCCCGGGGAGGCCGTGCGGATGATCCGCCTCATCCGGCGCCGCGAGGAGCTGCGCGTGGCACTCGCGGACACCTCCGGGCTGCTGGACGTCGAGCAGGTCGTGGCGGCGCTGTCCGACATCGACCGGGTCTGCGTCCTGGGCGCCCTGCACGTGGCCGAGCGGGAGGTCTACGACCGCGCCGGCCGGCTCGCCGACGTCCTCGTCGTCGCGATGGGCCGGCAGGGCGGGCGGGAGATCGGCTACGGCTCCGACGCCGACGTCATGTACGTCTACGCCCCGGTGGGGGACGCGGACCCCGCCGCGGCCCGGGAGCAGGCCGAGACCCTGCTGCAGCGGATGGTGCAGCTGCTCAAGGCGCCCTGCACGCCGCCCATCGTGGCGGAGCGCGTGCTGGAGATCGACAACGACCTGCGCCCCGAGGGCAGGCAGGGGCCCATGGTGCGCTCCGTCGAGTCCTACGCCGAGTACTACGCCCGGTGGGCGCAGACCTGGGAGTTCCAGGCGCTCACCCGGGCGCTGCCCCTGGCCGGCAGCGACGAGCTGGCCGACGCGTTCCGGCGGGTCGTGGACCCGCTGCGCTACCCGGCGGAGTTCACGGAGCGCCAGCTGCTGGAGATCCGGCGGATGAAGGCCCGCGTGGAGAACGAGCGGATGCCGCGCGGCGCGGACCCGGCCCGGCACCTGAAGCTGGGCCGCGGCGGGCTCTCGGACGTCGAGTGGCTCGTCCAGACGCTGCAGCTCCAGCACGGGCACCGGATCCAGGGGCTGCGGACCACGAGCACCCTGCGGGCCCTGCACGCCGCCGAGGAGGCCGGTCTCGTGAGCGCCGAGGACGCCCTGGCCCTGTCCGCCGCGTGGCGGCTGGCCACGGCGGTGCGCAACGGCAACGTCCTGCGGACCGGGCGCCGCTCCGACGCCCTGCCCGCCAAGCGGGCCGACCTCGAGGCGGTGGCCCGCTGGTGCGGGTACTCCCATGGTTGCGCCGGCCGGCTCGAGGAGGACTACCTGCGCACCACCCGCAAGGCCCGGGCCGTGTTCGAGCGGCTCTTCTACGGGCACTGACGGTGCCACCGACGGTGTCGTCGTGCCGCCCGCGGCACGGGGAAGGCCCCGGACACCTTCGTGGGGTCCGGGGCCTTCCCCGTGAAAAGCGGTCGATCCGTGCGGATCAGACGCCGTAGTACATCGAGAACTCCAGCGGGTGCGGGACCACGGACAGCGGCTTGAGCTCGAACTCGCGCTTGTACTCGATCCAGGACTGGATGGTGTCCTCGGTGAAGACGTCACCGGCGAGCAGGAACTCGTGGTCCGACTCGAGGGCCAGCAGCGCCTCCTCGAGCGAGGCCGGGGCCTTCTTGATGTCCTTGGCCTCCTCGGCGGGCAGCTCGTAGAGGTCCTTGTCGATCGGGTCGGCCGGCTCGATGCGGTTGCGGATGCCGTCGAGGCCCGCCATCAGCTGGGCGGCGAACGCCAGGTACGGGTTGCACGAGGGGTCCGGGGCGCGGAACTCGAGGCGCTTGGCCTTCGGGTTGGTGCCCGTGATCGGGATGCGGATGCCGGCGGAGCGGTTGCCCTGCGAGTACACCATGTTGACCGGCGCCTCGAAGCCCTTGACCAGGCGACGGTAGGAGTTCACCGTCGGGTTGGTGAAGGCCAGCACGGCCGAGGAGTGCTCCAGGAGGCCGCCGATGTACCAACGCGCGATGTCGGACAGGCCCGCGTAGCCCTTCTCGTCGTAGAACAGCGGCTCGCTGCCCTTCCACAGGGACTGGTGGCAGTGCATCCCGGAGCCGTTGTCGTTGTAGACGGGCTTGGGCATGAACGTGGCCGACTTGCCGAAGGCGTCCGCGGTGTTCTTGATGACGTACTTGAACTTCTGCAGGTCGTCGGCCGCCCGGGTGAGCGTGCTGAACTTGTAGTTGATCTCGGCCTGGCCGGGAGCGCCCACCTCGTGGTGGGAGCGCTCGACCTCGAGGCCCACCTCGTCCAGGGCCACGCACATCGCGTCGCGCAGGTCGGCCTGCTTGTCGACCGGGGAGACCGGGAAGTAGCCGCCCTTGGTGGCGGTCTTGTTGCCCAGGTTGCCGCCCTCCTCCTTGCGCCCGGTGTTCCAGGCGGCCTCGTCGGAGTCGATGGCGTAGAAGGATCCCTGGGGCTGGATGTCGTAGCGGACGTCCTCGAAGATGAAGAACTCGGCCTCGGAGGCGAAGTTGGCGACGTCCGCGATGCCGGTCGACGCCATGTACGCCTCGGCGCGCTCGGCGACGCCGCGGGGGTCGCGGTGGTAGGGCTCCCCGGTGCGGGGGTTCACGATCGAGCAGGTGACCACGAGGGTCTTCTCGACGCGGAACGGGTCCACGAAGGCCGACGTCGGGTCCGGGATGAGCTGCATGTCGGACTCGGCGATGCCCTGGAAGCCCCGGATGGAGGAGCCGTCGAACAGCTGCCCGTGCTCGAAGAAGTCGTCGTCCACGGACTTGGCGGGGAGGTTGAAGTGCTGCTGCACGCCGGGCATGTCCGTGAACCGGACGTCGACGAAGACGATCTCCTCGTCCTTGATGAACGTGAGGACTTCCTCGGGTGTCTGGAACATGTGCTGTTCTCCTTGTTAGGTGGGCTGGACCGCCGTGCCGGGAATGCTCGTGCGGCGTCCGTTTCCGGGGCCAACGCTACGGACCGGGCATTAAGGCCCCGTGTCCCGGGTGTTTCCTCGGTGTTACGCGGAGGACCGCCGGGGAGCCACGGTCTCCCGTCAGTCTAGGGGAGTCCCGCCCCGATACCCTGAGGGGATGATCGACAGACGTGACGTGGGCTCGTGGCTCGAGGGACCGGGGACCGGCCGGCAGCAGTACCCGGGGCAGCGCCTCGGGCGACCGGAGCACGGGCCGGGCTCCGTGGGACGCGTGGGGCGGCGGATCGTGGCCCTGGTGGTGGACTGGTTCCTGTGCTGGGGCCTCGCGGAGTGGCTCGTGCCCCAGTGGAACGAGCAGGGCCTGATGACCCTGGCGTTCCTGTTCGTGCTCAACGTGCTGCTGGTCGGCGCGACCGGCCACACCCCCGGGCACCTGCTCCTGGGCCTCCAGGTGCAGGCGCTGGCGGGGCGGCCGGCAGGGTTCGCCCGCGCCGCTGTCCGCGCCCTCCTGCTGTGCCTCGTGATCCCGGCGGTCGTGTTCGACCCGGACCAGCGCGGCCTGCACGACCGGGCGGCGGAGACGATCCTCGTCCGCACGCGCTGAGCGCAGCGCCGGGCGCGGCACCCGGCACCACGACGACGGAGCCCCCCACCTTCCGAGGAAGGCGGGGGGCTCCGTGCGTGTCGTGATACGTGTCGCGGGGCCTGCGGCTCAGCGGCCGCGCATGGCCCGGCGGTCCGGGCGGGCGCGCATCGGGTCCACGCCCTTGGGGATCGGCAGGCGGTTGCCCAGGGTGCTGATCCGCTTGTGCACGGTCTGCACCTCCTGCTGGGTGAGCTTCTTGTCGAGCTTCTTCATCCGCTTGGACAGCTCCCGCAGCGGGACCTGCCCCTCGCCCTTGCCGGTCTTGATGACGTGGATCGGCACGTTCTGGATCACGGGGCCGATCCGGCGGCGCTCCTTGGCGACGAGCTTGTCGACCCGCCCCGCGGGGCCCTCGGTCACGAGGACCACCCCGGGCCGGCCGATGGCCCGGAAGATGAGGTCGCGGGTGCGCGGGTCCATGGCGGCCGGCTGGTCCTCCACGATCCAGCCGCGACGCAGCGCGGACAGCGCGGCGCCGGCGGCCCCGGGCTGGTCCTCGATCCGGGCGAACGCGGCGCGCTCGGCCCGCCGGGACAGGTAGAAGGAGGCGGCCAGCAGGGCGAACGGCAGGCCGATGAGCAGCCCGGTGATCCAGTTGCCGAGGAGCGCGCCGATGAGCAGGAAGACCAGCAGCACCCCGAGGCCGATCAGCAGCATCCACCAGCCGATGTTGGGCTCGACCTCGCGGGTCATCTTGAAGACCTGCTTGATCTGGCCGAGGAAGCCGGGCCCCTTGGTCGCCTTCCGCTGCTTCTTCGCCTCGCGCTTCTGCGCCCGGGTGGGCTTCCCGGCCGGCTTGCCCGCCGGCTTCCCGGGGGAGGTGGATCGCGACGCGGGGCGCGACTTGGCGTGGGAAGGTGACACGGTGAGACCTCGTCCTGTGGTGCGGTGGCGGTGTTCCGGGGGACCCGCGGCGTCAGGGCGTCAGGGCGCCCGGCCGTGGTCCGTCCTCCAGTTTAGCGGGTGGGCGGGGCCGCGCCCCGCCGGACCTCAGCGGAGTCGCTGGACGAGCGAGGAGGCCTCCTGGGAGGCGCTGCCGGTGTCCTCGATGTGCGCCAGGTGCTCCGGGATCGCCCGGCCCGACTTCTCCATGGCGCGGGCCCACAGCCGGCCGGCGCGGTAGGAGGAGCGGACCATGGGGCCGGCCATGACGCCCAGGAAGCCGATCTCCTCGGCCATCTCGGAGAGCTCCACGAACTCCTCGGGCTTGACCCACCGGTCGATCGGGTGGAACAGCGGGGAGGGGCGCAGGTACTGGGTGAGCGTGATGATGTCGCACCCGGCGTCGTTGAGGTCGCACAGCGCCTCGTAGATCTCCTGGTTCGTCTCGCCCATGCCGAGGATGAGGTTGGACTTGGTGATCATCCCGGCGTCCTTGCCCTGGGTGATGACGTCCAGGGAGCGCTCGTAGGTGAACGCGGGCCGGATCTGGCGGAAGATGCGCGGGACCGTCTCGACGTTGTGCGCGAAGACCTCCGGCGCGGCGTCGATGACCTGCTGCAGCCGGTCCGGCTTGCCCTGGAAGTCGGGGATCAGGATCTCCACACCGGTGTTCGGGTTCAGCGTGTGGATCGCGCGGATGGTCTCCGCGTAGAGCCAGGCGCCGCCGTCGTCGAGGTCGTCACGGGCCACACCCGTCACGGTCGCGTAGCGCAGGCCCAGCTCCTTGACGGACTCGGCCACCTTGCGGGGCTCGGTGACGTCCAGCAGGTCCGGCTTGCCGGTGGCGATGTCGCAGAAGTCGCAGCGGCGGGTGCACTTGGATCCGCCGATCAGGAACGTGGCCTCCCGGTCCTCCCAGCACTCGTAGATGTTGGGACAGCCCGCCTCCTCGCACACGGTGTGCAGGCCCTTGCCGCGGGCCAGCGACTTCAGCTCCTGGAACTCGGGGCCCATCCGTGCGGTGTTCTTCAGCCAGGACGGCTTCTTCTCGATCGGCGTCTCGGCGTTGCGCGCCTCGACGCGCAGCAGGCGGCGGCCCTCGGGGGCAACGGTCATGGTCGGTCTCCTTGTCGAGATGTCGACGGTGGTGCGCTCACGGTCCCGGCGGTCCCGGGGGCGGCGCGGGTCAGCTGACGGCGGTGGGCCAGGGCAGCGGACCCGGGGTCCCTGACGGGACGAACTGTTCGCACAACTCGTCCCGGCGGGCGGATATTTCCTGCTCCACGCGCGCGACCACCGTCTCCGGGGTCACGAGCCGGCCCGTCTCCTGCGAGAGGCTCGTGACGGAGGCGTCGGTGATGCCGCAGGGGATGATCCTGCCGAACGGCCGCAGGTCGTTGGAGCAGTTCAGGGCGAAGCCGTGCATGGTGGCCCGCTTGGAGACCTGCACGCCGATGGCGGCGATCTTGCGGTCCGGCCCGTGCTCGTCCGCGAGCACCCAGGCCCCGGAGCGTCCCGCCACGGTGGTGGCCTCCACCCCGAGGTCCGCGACGACGGCGATGATGATCTCCTCGAGCAGGCGCACGAAGCGCACGACGTCGATGGGCGTGGTCAGCCGGACGACGGGATAGCCCACGAGCATCCCCGGGCCGTGGTAGGTGAGCTTGCCCCCGCGTCCGATCTCCACGACCTCGGTCCCGTCGGTGGGGTACTCGTGGGGCTCGGCGCGCCGTCCGGCCGTGTAGACCGGGGGGTGCTCCAGCAGCAGCACGGTGTTGTCCCGCTCGCCCGCGACGACCTCCCGGTGCACGTTCTTCTGCAGCTCGAGCGCCGAGCGGTAGTCGACGAGGTGCGGGTCGAAGCCGAGCCGTTCGAAGCAGATGGACATGTCCCCAGCCTATCGCGCGGCGGGGACAACGCGCGCCGGGCGGGGGCTGTGGACGGCGCCCACGGCCCGGGGCGACGGGCGGGCATGCTGGGGGCATGGAGCAGCGCCCCGCCGCGCACGGCGGCCACCACGAGCCCTCCCGGGCCCCGTCAGTCTCCGCCCGGACGCGGCTCGCCGCGGCCGTCCGGGACGACGGGGCGGGCCCCCTCCCCGGCACGCGGATCGAGGACACGCCTCCGCGGCTCCCGCCGGAGGACGGCCTGGAGCCGGTGCGCCGCCTGGGCGGCCGATCGTGGCTGGTGCGGGAGGCCCGGTCGGGGGAGCACTTCGTCCTGCGGCCCTGCCCGGAGGAGCCAGGACCGGAGCGCGACCGGTCGAGGGCCGCGCTCCGGTCGCTCGCGGTCGCCCTGGCGGGCCGGGACGAGGCCTGTCTCGTGGCCGTGCGCGGCCTGCTGGGCCCGGCGGCGGCACCGGCCGGGCTGGTCGAGGACTTCCTGCGGGGCGGCTCCCTCGCCGACCGGCTGGCCGAGCGCGGCCGGCTGGCGCCCGCCGAGGCCGCCGCGGTGCTGCGGGACGCCGCGACCGGCCTGGCCGCCCTGCACGCCCTCGGCCGGTGCCACGGGGAGCTCTCCGCCCGGCAGGTCCTGTTCCGCGGCACCGTGGCCCCTCCGGAGAGCCCGGCCGCGGGCCCGGCGGAGAGCACAGGGGAGCGCACGGCGGCCGCGGACGGCGCGGGGCACGTCGCCGCGGTGCGCGCGGGCACCGCGGCGGGGAGCCCGGAGGAGGACGTCCGCGCTCTCGGGGCCCTCGGGTGGGCTGCGCTCACCGGGCGGGCCCCGGCCCGGGAGGCGCGGCGGGCGCCCCTGTCCCTGCTGTGCCCCGGCGCCCCGCCCGGCCTCGTGCGGGCGGTCGAGGCGGCCCTCGACCCCGACGCCTCGGCCCGGCCCACGGCGGCGGAACTGGCCGACCGGTTCGCGCGGGCCCAGGAGCCGGACCCCGGCGGGCGGCGGGTCGCCGCCGCCCGTCCGGAGCCGGTCCGGACGGGCGGCGGCCGCCGGGCCGTGCTCGTCGGGGCGGCGGCGCTGCTGCTGGCCGCCGGGGGCGCGGTCCTGCTCCCCCTGGGCGGGGCCGGCCCGTCGCCGGACCCGGCGGCCGATCCGGCGAACGCGCCGGCGGCCACGACGCCCCCGGCGCGGTTCCCCTCTGCGGCGCGGTCGGGCCCGGTGGCGCCGGGGTCCGTCGTCGACCCGCCGCAGGACGCCGTCGAGCACGCGGACCCCCGGCGGGCGCTGGGAGAGCTGGTGGCGCGGCGGGGAGAGGCCCTGCGCACCGGTGACGCCTGGCTGCTGGACGAGGTGTACGCCCCCGGCGCCCGGGCCGCGGCGGCGGACCGGGACACCATCGCCCGGGCGGACGGCGGTTTTCCCGGCCTCGTCCTCGAGGCCGAGAGCGTCCGCGACGGGCCGGCGGGGTCCGCGCCGCCGGGCGGGGTCGTGCTGGTGGCCGAGGTGCGGGTGGACGGCCACCGCGGCGGGCCGGGCACGGTCCCGTCCGTGGTGCCGGCCGGGGACGGATGGGTGCAGACGGTCCTCGTCGAGCTGGTCCACGGAGAGCAGGGCTGGCGGCTGGCCGAGGTGGAACCTGCGGCGGGGGCGACGGCCCCGCCGGGAACCGGCTCGGACGGGCAGCTGCGGAACGGACGGGGGCCGGACGGGCAGGGGCCGGACGGGCAGGGGCCGGACGGACAGGAACCGGCACGGCAGGACCCCCGGGGCTGACGGGCAGCGCCGGGGGTCCGGTCCTCGATGGTGCGGTGGCGGGCGGGGCTCACCAGAGGGTGGCGACCGCCATGTTGATCAGCGCCAGCCCGCCCACGGCGTGGGCGAGACCGGTCGAGACCGTCTCCCCGCGCCTGGTCCTCCGCTGGCCCACGAAGGCGGCGACCGCCACGGCGAGGGCGACCAGCAGCTTCACGGCGACCTTGGCGTGGTTGACGTCAGCCTCGCCCATCTCGTAGACCGCCACGAGCAGAAGACCGGTCACCAGGCTCAGCAGCGAGGCGTGGAACTGCCCGGGGGACACCGTCGGTCGCTTCATGGTGTAGATCCAGGTGCCCACGATGATCGCGGCGCCGACGAGGTGCAGGAAGACGAGGAGTCCGGTCAGGAAGGTCATGCCGTCGAGCCTATCGGAGCGCCGCCGGCGGACGCCGACCCTCCGCAGGTGCTCAGCGGGGGCCGTGGACCGGCACGGGGCCGGTCAGAGGCCGACCTCGGACTCGAAGCGGCCCTCCTCCAGGCGCGCCTTGAGCGCCTGGAGGAAGCGGCCGGCGTCCGCGCCGTCGACCAGGCGGTGGTCGTAGGTCAGCGACAGGTAGCACATCTGGCGGATGGCGATGGTGTCGTTGCCGTCGGCGTCGGAGACCACCATGGGGCGCTTCACGATCGATCCCGTGCCGAGGATCGCGACCTGCGGCTGGTTGATGATCGGGGTGTCGAACAGGGCCCCGAACGACCCGAGGTTCGTGATCGTGAAGGTGCCGCCGGTGAGGTCGTCCGGCGTGATGTTGCCGTCCTTGGCCCGGGAGCCGAGGTCCGCGATCTGCTTGGCCAGGCCGCCGAGGTTGAGGTCGCCGGCGTTCTTGATGACCGGCACCAGCAGGCCCTTCGGGGTGTCCACCGCGATGGCGATGTTCTCCGAGCCGTTGTAGACGATCTCCTTCTCGGCCTCCTTGAAGGTGGCGTTGAGCTTCGGGTGGGCCTGCAGGGCCTCCGCCACGGCCTTGGCGAAGAACGGCAGGTAGGTGAGCTTGGCGCCCTCCCGCTCCTGGAACTTCGCCTTCGCCCGGCCGCGCAGCACGGCCACCCGGGTCATGTCGACCTCGGTCACCTGGGTCAGCTGAGCGGCCTCCTGCAGCGACTCGCGCATGCGCTGGGCGATCGTCATCCGGATCCGCGGGGCCTTCTCGGTGGTCCCGCGCTTGGCGTCCGCCTTCGGCGCGGCCGGGGCGGCCTCCTTCGCCGGGGCGGCCGCGGCCGTCTCGGCCGGGGCCTCGGCGGCCGGTGCGGCCGCGCTCTTCTGCTGCTCGGCGGCGGCGAGCACGTCCTGCTTGCGGATGCGGCCGCCCACACCGGTGCCGGTGAGCGCGGAGAGGTCCACGCCCTCCTTCTTGGCGAGCTTGCGCACCAGCGGGGTCACGTAGGACGAGTTGTCGCCCGTCGGCGCCTCCGCGTTCTCGGTGCGGGCGCCGTCGCGCTGGGCGGCGTCCTGCTGCTCGTCCCCGGAGGTGTCGGCCAGCACGGGCTCGTCGGTCTCGACCAGGGCCTCGTCGCGGGACGGCGCCTTCTCCTGCTTCCCGGAGGAGGAACCCTCGTAGCCCTCGCCGCCGGCGGAGGACTGCTTCGCCGGCTTCTCCTCGGCGGAGGTGTCCGCGGCGGGCTTCTCGGCGGGCTTGTCCCCGGACGGGGCGGAGCCGGAGCCGATGACCGCCAGGACCTGGCCGACCTCGGCGTCCTCGTCCTCCTGCACCCGGATCTCCAGCAGGGTCCCGGCCACGGGGGAGGGGACCTCGGTGTCGACCTTGTCGGTGGAGACCTCCAGCAGCGGCTCGTCGACGGCGACCTCGTCACCGACCTGCTTGAGCCACCGGGTCACGGTGCCCTCGGTCACGGACTCGCCCAGGGCGGGCAGGGTGATCTCGCTGCCCTCGCCCGTCTGCTGGGCCTCGGCCTGCGGGGCCTGCTCCTGACCGGAGGACTCCTGGCCGGAGGACTTCTGCTCGGCGGCCTCGTCGGTCGCCTCGGGGGTCTCGGCCTCGGTCGCGGCGTCCTCGGCCTCCTGGGCGGAGGTGTCCGCGGCGGGCTTCTCGGCGGGCTTGTCCCCGGACGGGGCGGAGCCGGAGCCGATGACCGCCAGGACCTGGCCGACCTCGGCGTCCTCGTCCTCCTGCACCCGGATCTCCAGCAGGGTCCCGGCCACGGGGGAGGGGACCTCGGTGTCGACCTTGTCGGTGGAGACCTCCAGCAGCGGCTCGTCGACGGCGACCTCGTCACCGACCTGCTTGAGCCACCGGGTCACGGTGCCCTCGGTCACGGACTCGCCCAGGGCGGGCAGGGTGATCTCGCTGCCCTCGCCCGTCTGCTGGGCCTCGGCCTGCGGGGCCTGCTCCTGACCGGAGGACTCCTGGCCGGAGGACTTCTGCTCGGCGGCCTCGTCGGTCGCCTCGGGGGTCTCGGCCTCGGTCGCGGCGTCCTCGGCCTCCTGGGCGGAGGTGTCCGCGGCGGCCTCGTCCTGGCCGGACCCGCCGCCGGAGCCGGAGCCCGAGCCGTCACCGATGACGACCAGCGGCGCGCCGACCTCGACGTCCTCGTCCTCCTCGACGAGGATCTCCTCGATCACGCCCGCCACGGGGGAGGGGATCTCGGTGTCGACCTTGTCGGTGGAGACCTCGACCAGGGGCTCGTCGACGGCGACCTCGTCACCGACCTGCTTGAGCCACCGGGTCACGGTGCCCTCGGTCACGGATTCGCCCAGTGCGGGCAGGTTTACGGTTTCTGACATGGTCCGACCGTCTCTCTTTCGGTGCCTTCGATGGTGCGGTCCGGGCGCCGGGCCCGGGTCCGGGGTAGTGGGGGAGGCCCCGCCCGGGAGGGGCGGGGCCTCGACGCGGTCAGCCGTGCAGCGGCGTGCCCGCGAGTGCCATGGCGGCCTCGCCGATGGCCTCGTTCTGGGTGGGGTGCGCGTGCACGAACGCGGCGACGTCCTCGGGGTAGGCCTCCCAGTTGACGATGAGCTGGCCCTCGCCGATCTGCTCGCTGATGCGCTTGCCGATGGCGTGGAAGCCGATGATCGGCCCGTCCTTCTCGCGCACCAGCTTGATGATGCCGCCGGTGCCCAGGATCGAGCTCTTGCCGTTGCCGGCGAGGTTGTACTCGGCGACCTCGACGTTGTCCTCGCCGAACTTCTCCTTCGCCTTCGGCTCGGTGTAGCCGACCGAGGCGATCTCCGGCTCGGTGAAGGTCACCTTGGGGATGTTCACGTCGTCGACGACGGCGGGGTTCAGACCGGCGATCTCCTCGGCCACGAACCGCCCCTGCTGGTAGCCGCGGTGGGCGAGCTGGACCCCGGGGACGATGTCGCCGATCGCGTAGATGTTGCCGACGCCGGTGTGCAGGCGCTCGTTCGGGGTGACGAAGCCGCGGTCCATGGGGATGCCCTGCTCCTCGTAGCCCATGTCGGCGGTGTTCGGGCCGCGGCCCACGGCGACCAGCACGATGTCGGCCTCGAAGACCTTGCCGTCGGCCAGGGTGACCTTCGCCCGGTTGTCGTCCTGCTCGACCTTCTCGAAGAAGGTGCCGAGGCTGGACTTGATGCCGCGCTTCTTGAACTCCCGCTCGAGGATCTTGATGAGCGCGGGGTCCTCGTTGGCGACCAGGTGGGGGAGGCCCTCGATCACGGTGACGTCCACGCCGAAGGACTTCCACATGGAGGCGAACTCGCAGCCGATCACGCCGCCGCCGAGGACGATGGCGCTCTTGGGCACGAAGTCGATCTCCAGCGCCTCGGTGGAGGTCATGATCCGTCCGCCGATCTCCACGCCCAGGGTCTTGGAGATCGAGCCGGAGGCCAGCACGATGTGCTTGCCGGTGTAGGTGGTGCCGTCGACCTCGACGGTGTTCTCGCCCGTGAGCTTGCCGACTCCCTCGATGACCTTGATCTTGCGCATCTTCATCAGACCCGTGAGGCCCTTGAACTTGCCGGCGACGATCTTGTCCTTGTACTCCCGCACGGCCGCCATGTCGATGGAGTCCAGCGTGGTGTGGATGCCGTACTTGGAGCTCTCGCGGGCGTCCTCGGCCAGCTCGGCGGAGTGCAGGTACGCCTTGGTCGGGATGCACCCCCAGTGGAGGCACGTGCCCCCGAGCTTGTTCTTCTCCACCAGCGCCACGGTGAAGCCGAGCTGGACGGCCCGCAGCGCGGCGGCGTAGCCGGCACTCCCTCCGCCGAGGACGAGGATGTCGAATTCGTTGTCGGCCACGTGTTTGGCTCCCTTGCGCGTTGACGTCGTTCCGGGTGGGTCGCACCCGTCCCGTGACGGGTTCGTTTCGTACATACCTTAGCCCTACGCCGGAGGGAGCGACCAGGCGGGCGCTCCCTCCGGCGCAGGGGTGTCGCGGGACCTCAGCCGCGGTCGGCGGCCGCGTCCTCGAGCAGCCGCACGAGCGTGCGCACGCCCGCGCCGGTACCCTCCGCCGGGGTGTAGCCGTAGGGCGATCCCTCGTTGAAGGAGGGGCCGGCGATGTCCACGTGCGCCCAGGGCACCCGTGCCCCGTCACCGCCGCCGACGAACTCGCGCAGGAAGATCCCGGCGACGAGCATCCCGCCGTTCTTGTCCCCGATGTTCTTGAGGTCGGCGACCTTGGAGTCCAGGGACGGGCGCAGGTGCTCGGGCAGCGGCATGGGCCAGCCGTCCTCGCCGGCGGCGCGGGCGGCCTCGGCCACGGCGGCGCGCACTGTCTCGTCGCCCATGATCCCGAACGTCCGTGCGCCGAGGGCCACCATCTGCGCGCCGGTCAGCGTGGCGATGTCGACGACGGCGTCCGGGGCCTCCTCGCACGCGGCCACGAGACCGTCGGCCAGCACCAGGCGCCCCTCGGCGTCGGTGTTGAGCACCTCGACGGTGCGGCCGCCGCGGATGGTGATGACGTCGCCGGGGCGGGTGGCGGTCGACGAGGGCAGGTTCTCGGCCAGGCACAGCCACCCCGTGACCTTCACGGGCAGGCCCAGCTCGGCGGCGGTGAGGACGGTCGCGAGCACGGCGGCGGCGCCGGCCATGTCCGACTTCATGGTCATCATCGAGGCCGGGGGCTTGAGGGAGAGGCCGCCCGAGTCGAAGGTGATGCCCTTGCCCACGTAGGCGTAGTGCTTCGCGGCCCGCGCCGGGGCGTACTCCAGCTTGACGAGGCGCGGGCCGTGCACGGAGCCCTGTCCCACTCCCAGGAGCCCCCCGTAGCCGCCCTTGGCGAGCTCCTTCTCGGCGAGCACGGTCACGGAGACCTTGGTGCCCCTGGCGGCCCGGCGGGCGTAGTCCGCCACGGCCTCCGGGTACATGACGTTGGGGGAGAGGTCCACGAGGGTGCGGGCCGCGCGGACGCCGCGGCCCAGGGCAGCGGCGCGGTCGAGGCACCGGCCCAGCGCGGCGCGCGCCACGCCCGGGGCGTGCACGACGGCGGAGGCCAGCGGGTCCTGCACGGAACCGGCGGTCGCCGCGCGCTGGTGGGCGAAGGCGAAGGCGCCGAGGGCGGCGCCCTCGGCGACCGCCGCGGCGTCCTGCTCGGAGTCCACGGGCAGGGCGAGCACCGCGGAGTCGGTGCCGGCGAGCCGCCGCACGGCGGCGCCCACGGCCCGGCGCAGCACCTCGGCGCGCTCCGCGGTCCCGGCGGGCAGGGCGCCGACCCCGGTGAGGACCACCACGGTGAACGGCAGCCCGGACGGGGCCGGCACCACGGTCACCTCGTCGGCGGCACCCTTCACGCGCAGCGCCGCCGCTGCCTCCACCACGGGGGCGAGCCGTCGCTGCTCACCGGCGGGGAGCAGGACACGGCCCGAGCCGTCGCCGTCCTGTCCCTTCGCCACCCCGAGCACGAGCGCGTGGGCCGGCGTCCGGCCCAGGGCCTTGTGCGTGGCGGTGAGCTCGATGCCACGGGGTTCGAGCAGGTCCTGTACGTCGGGCATGGATCGTCCTTTCGCTGAGGTCTGGACCGGCCCAGCAGGCGTGCTGTCGATCCTATCCTCGGCCGGCGCGCCGCCGGGGCCCGGACGCACGGGGCGGGCCCCGCGGGATCGGCGGGGAATAACGCGGTGCCCGCGGACGGTTGACATGATCCGGGCCCGCCGTCGCAGGCGTGCTCCCACCGGTCTCCCCACGGACGCCCGGAACCGACCCACCCCAGGAGGAAGAGCTGTGCTGGACCCCACCTCGCTGTACCTGAGCAACCCCGCTCTGCTCGAGGACGCCCGGGTTCGCGGACTGCCGCTGATCGTCGCCCTGTCCGGCTACGCGGAGGCGGGGCACGTGGCCGTGCAGATCGAGCACACCATCACCGAGGCCCTCCCGCACGAGGTCGTGGCCCGTTTCGACCTGGACCAGCTCTACGACTACCGGGCCCGCCGCCCGCACGTGAGCTTCGTGGAGGACCACTTCGAGGGCTTCCAGACCCCCGAGCTGTCCCTCCGGCTCGTCACGGACGGTCTGGGGCGCAGCTTCGCGCTGCTGACGGGCCCCGAGCCGGATCTGCAGTGGAACCGGTTCACCGAGGCCGTCGTGGGCCTGGCCCGGCGGATGGACGTGTCCCTCGTGGCCATCGTCTCGGGAATCCCCATGCCCGTCCCGCACACCCGTCCGTTCATCGTCTCGGTGCACGGCAACCGGGCCGACCTGCTCCCCGCCGAGCACGCGTGGAAGCCGGTCGTGGAGATGAGCTCGTCGGCCGCGCAGCTCCTCGAGATCCGGCTGGGCGAGGCGGGGATCGACAACATCGGCTTCACCGTGCACGTCCCGCAGTACCTGGCCGAGGCGCACCTGCCGCACGCCGCCGTGGCCGCCCTCGAGCACATCAGCGCCGTGACCTCGCTGACCCTGCCCTCGGACGAGCTGCGCGAGGCGGCCCGCGAGATCGAGCGCCAGATCGACCAGCAGGTCGGCGCCTCGCCCGAGGTGCAGGCGGTCGTGGCAGGACTGGAACAGCGCTACGATGACGTCGTCGACGCCTCGGTCCCGCGCTCCCTGCTGGTGGGGGACGAGTCCGAGCTCCCCGACGCCGACGAGATCGGCGCCGCGGCCGAGGCCTTCCTCGCCGCCCAGGAGGACGACCAGGACTGAGCCCGGCCGGCGCGCGGGGCGGTCCGGCGCCGTCCGGGGCGGCCCCGCCGTCCCGGGTCCCGGCCCGGTCCCGTCCCCCCGAGAGCGAAGTGCATGCCGTCCGACCGGTACCGGGCCCACGAGCCCGGCAAGGACTCCCGCCGCGCCTACCTGGTCTTCGCGATCGGCACCTTCGCCTACTTCAGCGCCGTGGCGCAGCGCACCAGCTTCGGCGTGGCGTCGGTCGACGCGGCCGAGCGCTTCGGCACCGCGGCCTCCGCGCTGTCGATGTTCTCGCTCATGCAGGTCCTCGTCTACGCGGCGCTGCAGATCCCCGTCGGCGTGCTCGTGGACCGCTTCGGCTCCCGCGTCATGGTCGCCGCCGGGGCGCTGCTCATGACGGCCGGGCAGGTCCAGCTGGCCCTGGCCGACACGGTCGGCGAGGGCGTGGCCGCCCGCGTGCTCGTGGGCGCGGGCGACGCGACCACCTTCGTGTGCGTGATGCGCCTGATCCCCGCCTGGTTCTCCGCGCTGCGCGTGCCGCCGCTGACCCAGTTCCTGGGCGTGGTCGGCAACCTCGGCCAGCTGGTGTCCGTCATCCCGTTCGCGTGGCTGCTCGAGCTCACCGGGTGGTTCCCGTCCTTCGCGGCGCTGGCCTCCCTCGCGCTGCTCGCCGCCGTGCTCGCCGCGACCCTGCTGCGCAACGCGCCCCCCGGGGTGGAGGTCCTGAACCCGGCGCTGGGCCTGCGGCGGACCGGCCGGGTGCTCCGGGAGAGCGTGGCCGAGCCCGGCACCCGGCTCGGCTTCTGGGTGCACTTCACCACCCAGTTCGCGGGCAACACGTTCGTGCTGATGTGGGGCTACCCCTATCTCGAGTACGCCCAGGACCTGTCGGACACCACGATCTCCCTGGTGATGACCTCCTTCGTGGTGACCAACCTGGCCGTGGCCCTCGGCCTCGGCGGGCTCTCCGCCCGCCACCCGCACCGCCGGGTGCGGCTGTCGCTGGGGGTGACCGCCGTGATCTTCGCGGCGTGGACGGTCCTGCTGGTCTGGCCCGGGACGGCCCCCGTCCCGGTGGTGCTGGCCGCCGTGTGCGTCATCGCGATCAGCATGCCGGCCTCCATGATCGCCTTCGACATCACCCGCAGCTTCAACCCGGCCCGCCGCTCGGGCACCGCCACGGGCATCGTCAACGTCGGTGGCTTCACGGCCTCGGTGCTGGCCATCTTCGTCACCGGCTTCGTGCTCGACGTGCTCCACGCCGCGGGCTTCCGCGACGAGCTGTACGCTCCCGACGCGTTCCGGGTCGCGATCGCGGCGCAGTTCCTGGTCGCTGCGGCGGGCGCCGCGGGCGTGCTGGCCACCGTCCGGCGGGTGCGCCGGCAGCACGGGCACGACGCCGCCTGACCGGCCGGCCGGTCCCGTCGGCACTGCACCGCGCCGGGCGCCGGGCCCCCGACCCGCCGGCCGTCCACAGACCGCGCCCCGGCGCGTGCCCCTGTACCGGCCGGTGCCCAGGCTGGGCACATGAGACAGCACCCCATCCGAGACCCCTTCGTCCCCGTCGTCCGGTGCGCGGCCGATCTGCTCGCCGTCGTGCCGCACACGCTCGGCTACTGGCCCGCCGACTCCCTCGTCCTGTTCGCCGCCGGCGGCGGGACGGCAGGGGCGTGCGTGCGCGTCGACCTCCCGGCCGGCCCGTCCGACGAACGCCTCGGGGAGGCCTTCGTCGCCGAGCTCGCCGACCTCGTCGCCCACGACACCCTGAGCGACCGGGTCTTCGTCATCGTGTACACGTCGCCGCCGCCCGGGGACCCGTCCGGGGCCGCGGCGCCACCCGCCGCGGTGGACGGTGTGCTCGCCGTCGTGGACGAGGCCGCCCGGCGCGCGGGGCGGGCGGTGGCGGCGCGCTGGATCGTGGCCGGCGACCGCTGGTGGCCGGCCGAGGACCCGGCCTACGTCCAGGACGTCGCGGCCATCGAGGACAGCGCCGTCAACGCCGCGCTCGTGGCCTCGGGCAGCTCCTACGCGGCCGCCCCGCGGCTCGCCATGGACCAGGAGTACGGGGCGCTGCCTGCCGGCACCGCCCGTGCCGCCGGGCAGGCCGCGGTCCGCTGGGCACGGGCCGGTGCGGACGCGTGGCACCACCTCGACCGTCTCGGGCCCGCACTGTCCGTCTGGACCGACGTGCTCGCCACGGTCCGGGGCGCGCCGGGGGATGCGGTGCCCGCGGTGCTGGACCACGACGACGACCTGCTCGGCTTCCTGGCCGCGAGCCTGGCCGACCCCGTGCTCGCCGACCTGCTCCTGGCCGCCTGCGCCACGGACGACCTCGACGGCGTCCTCGCGGCCGCCGCGATGTGGGCCGAGCTGTGCGACGACGTGGACGACCGGCTGGACGGACCCGACGCCCCGGGCGTTCCGATCGGACCGACCCGGGCGCCCCTCCCTCCGGGCGTCCCGCCGGTGCCCCGCCGACCGGCGGCCGGTCGCGGCGGGACCACGTCCGGTCCGGCCGCCGCCCGGGTGCTCGTGCCGGACGCGGGGGAGCTGGTCCGGCTCTCCCGCGTGCTCTCCGGCGAGTGGGCGGAGACCCCGCACTGGTTGCTGCTCGACACCCTCTACCGGGTGCTCCAGGTGCTCGGCTGGCTCCTGGAGCCCACGGGGCTGGGGCCGGGGCCCGGACCGGAGCCCGGTCCGGGGGCGGCGGGCGGCGCGGCCGAGGACTCCGCGGGGACGGGCGACGCGGCGCGGACGGACGACGAGGCGCGGGGCCGGGCCGTGCTCGCGGGCGTGCTGGTCGAGCTCGCCCAGCTCAACCGGTTCCGGGCGCGCGGATCCCACACGGCGCACTTCGTGCGCCGGGCCACGGCGCTGCTCCCCGGGCACCCGCCCGCGCTGCGCGTGCTGCGCCTCGCCGACGCCCGGCCCGTGCCGCTCTGGGCCCGGGACCGTGCCACCGCCTGGCACTCCTGAACCCCGCGCGCCGAGCTTTTTCGGGTCCGTCCGGTCGAGCGGGAACAAATCCCGCCCACGGGTGGTTCCGGCTGTCAGGACCCTTCAAGCCCGCCGCGCCGGACACTGCCCGGCGCACGGACTTGACAGGGTCATAGGCGTGTTGCCCCGAGGGCGGACGCCGTGACCGCTCAACGAAAGGCTCTCAGTGTCACCTGCCGCCAGCAACAAGACGACGGACACCGCAGCCGAGACCCCGGGCACCGGGGACGCTCGGTCGCCGTCCGGCACCACGGGCACGTCGCCGCGGGCGAAGACCGCCGCTGCGAAGTCGACCGCGACCAAGAAGACCGTGGCCGCGAAGAAGACCACGGCGGCGAAGTCCACCGCCGCGAAGTCCACCGCTCCCAAGAGCGCCACCGCGGCCGCCTCGACGAAGTCCACGGCCGGCCGGTCGACCGCGACCAGGACCGCCGCGAGCAAGCCCCCGGCCGCACCGAAGGCCGCGGGCCGCAAGAAGGCTGCGGCCCCGGCGGACAAGGACGCCCTGGCCGTCGCCGGGGAGTCCGAGGAGGACGTCGTCGTCACCGACGACGCCGACATCGAGACCGCCCTGACCGACGAGGCCGGGGTGATCGAGCCCGACGTGGACGAGGACGCCGACGCGGAGGAGGAGGCCGCGCCCGAGGACGCGCCCGCCGTCCCCGCGCCCAAGGACGAGAAGACCTCCGGCTTCGTCATCACCAACAACGACGACGACGACGCCCCGGCCCAGCAGGTCGTCTCCGCCGGCGCCACCGCCGACCCGGTCAAGGACTACCTCAAGCAGATCGGCAAGGTCGCGCTGCTGAACGCCGAGCAGGAGGTGGACCTGGCGCTGCGGATCGAGGCCGGCCTGTACGCGGAGCACAAGCTCGCGGACGGGAAGGACAGCCTCGACCCGCAGACCCGCAAGGAGCTGCGCTGGGTCATCCACGACGGCAAGCGCGCCAAGAACCACCTGCTCGAGGCCAACCTGCGCCTGGTCGTCTCGCTCGCGAAGCGCTACACCGGTCGCGGCATGCTGTTCCTGGACCTCATCCAGGAGGGCAACCTCGGCCTGATCCGTGCGGTCGAGAAGTTCGACTACACCAAGGGCTTCAAGTTTTCCACCTACGCCACGTGGTGGATCCGCCAGGCCATCACCCGCGCCATGGCCGACCAGGCCCGCACCATCCGCATCCCGGTGCACATGGTCGAGGTCATCAACAAGCTCGCCCGCGTCCAGCGCCAGATGCTGCAGGACCTCGGCCGGGAGCCCACCCCGGAGGAGCTGGCGAACGAGCTCGACATGACGCCCGAGAAGGTCGTCGAGGTGCAGAAGTACGGCCGTGAGCCGATCTCGCTGCACACCCCGCTGGGGGAGGACGGCGACTCGGAGTTCGGCGACCTCATCGAGGACTCGGAGGCCGTGGTCCCCGCGGACGCCGTGAGCTTCACGCTCCTGCAGGAGCAGCTGCACTCGGTCCTGGACACCCTCTCCGAGCGGGAGGCGGGGGTCGTGGCGATGCGCTTCGGCCTGACCGACGGCCAGCCCAAGACGCTCGACGAGATCGGCAAGGTCTACGGCGTGACGCGTGAGCGCATCCGGCAGATAGAGTCCAAGACGATGTCCAAGCTGCGCCACCCGTCCCGCTCGCAGGTGCTGCGCGACTACCTCGACTGACAGGCCGTCCCCGCGCCCGGAGATCCTCCGGGCGCGGGGCGACCACGTCCGGGACCCGCGCACCGCTCCGGTGACCGGGGCGAGGACCGGACACGCAGGAGGGCCCCGACACCAGGTGTCGGGGCCCTCCTGCGTCGACCGCCCTGGGCGGTCGCCCGGTCAGGAACCGATGCGCTCGGTCTCGTCCTGCCAGGTGGCGGCCAGCGGCCGCAGCTTCTGCTCGTTCTTGCGCGCGTGGTGAGCGCAGAACAGCAGCTCACCGCCCGTCGACTCGAGGATCACTCGGACGTAGGCCTGGGCGCCGCACGCGTCGCAGCGGTCGGTCGCATTGAGCTCTCGGCTCTCCAATGTTGCGTTCACGGGATCCTCCTCCTGGGTCGTACTCGTTGCACGGGGCACGGGGCCGCCGGTGCGGGTACCCGGGGTCTCGTGGACGCGTCGGGGTACTGCTCTATACAACCACGACCCTCGGACAATCGATTCCGGCGGAGGCCGTTTTTCGCCCCGGGCGTAGGTCACGGTGCCGGCCGGGGTCGCGTCCGCGTGACCCGCGCCCGGGCCTGCGGTGTCCGCCGCCGGGACTACAGTGGTGGGGAATCCCGCCGTCCCCCAGGAGTCGTATCCCCGTGACACCGTCCCGTTCCGAGTACAACGCCCGCCACCTCTCCGTCCTCGAGGGCCTCGAGGCCGTCCGGAAGCGGCCGGGCATGTACATCGGCTCCACCGACTCCCGCGGGCTGATGCACTGCATGTGGGAGATCATCGACAACTCCGTGGACGAGGCCCTCGCCGGCTTCGGCCACCAGATCACGGTGGTCCTGCACGCCGACGGCGCCGTGGAGGTCCACGACGACGGCCGCGGCATCCCCATCGACCTCGAGCCGCGCACCGGGCTGACCGGCGTGGAGGTCGTCTTCACCAAGCTGCACGCGGGCGGGAAGTTCGGCGGCGGCTCCTACAGCGCCTCCGGCGGCCTGCACGGCGTGGGCGCCTCGGTGGTCAACGCGCTCTCCGCCCGCCTGGACGTCCAGGTGGACCGCGGCGGGAAGACCTACCAGATGTCCTTCCGGCACGGTGAGCCCGGCCGCTTCGTGGACCAGGGCCGGCCCTCCCCGCACGCCCGGTTCGAGCCGTTCGTGGAGGGGTCGGTGCTCGACGTCGTCGGCAAGGCCAAGCGGGGCGTCACCGGCACCCGGATCCGGTACTGGGCGGACGAGCAGATCTTCACGGCGGACGCCCGGTTCAGCTACGAGGAGCTCGCCAAGCGGGCCCGCCAGACCTCGTTCCTGATCCCCGGGCTGCGCATCACCGTGCGCGACCAGCGGGGCCTGCCCGGCACACCGGGGGAGTTCGGGACCCACGAGGAGGTGTTCCAGCACGACGGCGGGATCTCCGAGTTCGTGGAGTACCTCGCCGCCGACAGCTCGGTCACCGACGTGTGGCGGTTCCAGGGCGAGGGCCGGTTCAAGGAGAACGTCCCGGTCCTGGACGAGAACGGCCGCTCCAAGCTCACGGAGCTGGACCGCACGTGCGAGGTCGACGTCGCCCTGCGCTGGGGCATCGGCTACGACACGTCCCTGCGCTCGTTCGTGAACATCATCGCGACCCCCAAGGGCGGCACCCACCAGGCCGGCTTCGAGGCGGCCCTGCTGAAGACGTTCCGGAAGCAGATCGAGGCCAACGCCCGCAAGCTCAAGGCCGGCAGCGACAGGATCGAGAAGGACGACGTCCTGGCCGGGCTCACGGCCGTCCTCACGGTGCGGCTGGCCGAGCCGCAGTTCGAGGGCCAGACCAAGGAGGTCCTGGGCACCCCGGCCGTGCGCCAGATCGTGAGCCGGGTGATCGAGAAGGAGCTGACCGCCAAGCTCACGGCCACCGGCCGTCACGACAAGCAGCAGGCCGGGCAGCTGCTCGAGAAGGTCGTGGCGGAGATGAAGTCCCGCATCTCCGCGCGGGTGCACAAGGAGACCCAGCGGCGCAAGAACGCCCTGGAGACCTCCTCGATGCCGGCCAAGCTCGTCGAGTGCCGCTCGAACGACGTGGAGCGCTCCGAGCTGTTCATCGTGGAGGGCGACTCCGCGCTCGGCACGGCGCGGCTGGCCCGGTCCTCCAACTACCAGGCGCTGCTGCCGATCCGCGGCAAGATCCTCAACGTGCAGAAGGCGTCCATCACGGACATGCTCGCCAACACGGAGTGCGCCGCGCTCATCCAGGTCATCGGCGCCGGCTCGGGGCGCACCTTCGACCTCACCGCCGCCCGCTACGGCAAGGTCATCATGATGACGGACGCCGACGTCGACGGCGCGCACATCCGCACCCTGCTGCTCACGCTGTTCTACCGCTACATGCGCCCGCTCGTGGAGGCCGGGCGGGTCTACGCGGCGGTGCCCCCGCTGCACCGGGTGGAGATCGTCAACGCCGGCGGCAAGGCCAACGAGATGGTCTACACGTACTCCGAGCGCGAGCTCACGGACCTGCTCGCCCGGCTCGAGGCGGAGGGGCGGCGGTACAAGGAGCCCATCCAGCGCTACAAGGGCCTGGGCGAGATGGACGCGGACCAGCTCGCGGAGACGACCATGGACGTCCGGCACCGGATGCTGCGCCGGATCCGGGTGGAGGACGCCGAGGCCGCCGAGCACGCCTTCTCCCTGCTCATGGGCTCCGAGGTGGCCCCGCGCAAGGACTTCATCATCGAGGGCGCCACGCACCTGGACCAGGAGCGCATCGACGCCTGAGCGCGCGGGACGGCGGGCGCACCGAGGGCCGGTGCCCTGGTGCGGCCGCTACGCTGGGCAGGGACGAGCGACCGTCCCCGAGGAAGGACCCCGCATGACCGCCACCGGCCCGCACACCCCGTCCCCCGCACCCGGCCGGCCCCGGCCGGTCACCGTCACCGTGACCGGTGCCGCGGGCCAGATCGGCTACGCCACCGTCTTCCGGGCCGCGGCGGGCGACCTCCTCGGCCCCGGCACCCCCGTCCGCCTGCACCTGCTCGAGCTCCCGCAGGCGCGGCGGGCCGCGGAGGGCACCGCCCTGGAGCTGCAGGACGGGGCGTTCCCGCTGCTCGACGGCGTGGAGGTCTTCGAGGACGCGGACGCCGCGTTCGACGGCGCCTCGGTGGGGCTGCTCATCGGGGCCCGCCCCCGGTCCCAGGGCATGGAGCGGGCCGACCTGCTCGAGGCCAACGCCGGGATCTTCTCGGTCCAGGGGCGGGCCGTCAACCGCGGCGCCGCCGAGGACTTCCGGGCCGTGGTGGTCGGCAACCCCGCCAACACCAACGCCTACATCGCCGCCTCGCACGCCCCGGACGTCCCGCGCGAGCGCTTCACCGCCCTCACCCGGCTCGACCACCACCGCGCGCTGGCCCAGCTCGCCGCGACCACCGGGGCCCGCGTCGACGAGATCGACGGCGTGGCCGTGTGGGGCAACCACTCGGCGAGCCAGTACCCCGACCTGACCCACGCCACGGTCGGGGGCCGGCCGGCGCTCGAGGTGCTGGCCGGGGGAGGCCACGACCTCGCCTGGGTGGACGACACCTTCATCCCCCGGGTGGCGCGCCGCGGCGCGGAGATCATCGACGTGCGCGGCGGCTCCTCGGTGGCCTCGGCGGCCCACGCGGCCCTGTGCCACGTCCGCGACTGGGTCCTGGGCACCCCCGAGGGCACGTGGACGTCCATGGCGGTCGCCTCCGACGGCTCCTACGGCGTGCCGGAGGGACTCGTCAGCTCGTTCCCGGTCGTCTGCCGGGACGGCCGGGCCGCGGTCGTCCCGGACCTCGAGCTGGACGAGTTTTCCCGCGCCCGCATCGACCGCTCCGTCCGGGAGCTCGAGGAGGAGCGGGCGGCGGTGGAGCAGATGGGGCTGCTCGGGCCCCGCCGCTGAGCCTCAGCCGTAGGCCGGGCCCACCGCGTCGATCACCTGGTCGGTGGGCACGCCCGAGCCGTCCCGGCGCCCGTGCTCGGTGGGCAGGGCCCGGGCCACGCCCGAGGCCGCGACCGCCTTGGCCGGTCCGTGCCCCACCCAGGCCAGGGCCAGTCCCGTCTCGCCCTTGAGGAACCGGTGCGCGCGCACCCCTCCGGTGGCCCGGCCCTTGGGCGGGTACTCCGAGAACGGGGTGACCTTCACCGAGTACTGCGACATGCCGGGCAGCACCTCGTCGGCGCGGGCGAGGGTCACGACCACGGGCGTCTCGTCCGCGGCGCGGACCGCCCCGAAGAAGACCACGGCGTCCCCCGCGACCAGCTTGACCCCGGCGACGCCGCCCGCGGTCCGGCCCTGGGGGCGCACCGCACCGGCCTCGAAGTGCAGCAGCTTCCCGTCCCGGGTCACGAACACCAGCTCGTCCTCCGCGGCGGCGGACTCGGCGAGGCCGACCACCTCGTCGTCGTCCTTGAGCGTGATGACCTCCCAGTCCTCGCGGTTGAGCGGATACTCGGGGCTGACCCGCTTGACCACGCCGTTGCGGGTGCCCAGGGCCAGCACCGCGTTGAGCGGCGCGAGCCCCACGAGCCGCTCCCCGCGGCCGAGGGTGAGGAAGTCCTTGACCGGGACGCCGTCGCCCAGCTTCGGGGTGCCCTCGAAGGCGGTCAGCACGGGCACGTCCATCACCTGGACGCGCAGCATGCGCCCGGTGGACGTGACCGCCCCGATCTCCCCGCGGGCGGTGGCGCGCACCGCGGAGACCAGGGCGTCGTGCTTGATCCGCCGGGGCGGGTCCACCAGCGGGACCTGGGAGGGCGTGCGGGCGAGCTGGCCCGAGGTGGACAGGAAGACCCAGCAGGGGTCGTCGGCGATCTCGAGCGCGAGCCCGCCCGCCGCCGTCCGCCCCGGTGCGGGGGCCGCCGCCGCGGCGACGGGCGCCGGCAGGGCCTCCGACTCCAGCAGCTCGGTGCGCCGGTCGTCGCCGTGGACCTCCGCGACCTCCGCGAGCTCCGCGGAGACCAGGGCCCGCAGCCGCGAGTCCGAGGCGAGGGTCTCCTCGAGCTCGGCGATCTCCCGGCGCAGCTCCTCCTGCTCCTTCTCGAGCTCGATCCGCGAGTACTTGGTCAGCTGCCGCAGCCGCAGCTCGAGGATGTGGTCGGCCTGCACGCGGCTGAGGTCGTACACGGCCATGAGCCGTTCCCGGGCCACGGCGGTCTCGTCGGAGGAGCGGATGATCTGGATGACCTCGTCGATGTCGACGATCGCCACGAGCAGGCCCTCGACCAGGTGCAGGCGGTCGCGCCGCTTGGCCAGCCGGAAGCCGGTGCGCCGCCGGACCACCGACAGCCGGTGCTCCACGTAGACCCGCAGCAGCTCCAGGAGGCCCATGGTGCGGGGCCGTCCGTCCACGAGGGCAACGTTGTTGATCCCGAAGGAGTCCTCCATGGGCGTGTACTTGTAGAGCTGCTGGAGGACGGCCTGCGGGTTGAAGCCGTTCTTGACCTCGATGACCAGCCGCAGGCCGTTCTTGCGGTCGGTCAGGTCCACGACGTCGGAGACGCCCTGGAGCTTCTTGGCCTGCGCCGCCTCCTTGATCTTCTCGGTGACCTTCTCGGGCCCCACCATGTAGGGCAGCTGGGTGACGACGATGCCCTGCTTGCGGGGGGAGATCTGCTCGACCGAGACCTTCGCGCGGGTCTTGAAGGAGCCGCGCCCGGTCCGGTAGGCGTCCCGGATCCCGTCGAGGCCCACGATCCGCCCGCCCGAGGGCAGGTCCGGGCCCGGGACGAAGCGCATGAGCTCTTCGAGCGTCGCCTCGGGGTGCTCCACGAGGTGCCGGGCGCCCGCGACGACCTCGCGCAGGTTGTGCGGGGCCATGTTCGTGGCCATGCCCACCGCGATGCCGGAGGAGCCGTTGACCAGCAGGTTGGGGAACGCCGCGGGCAGCACGCCCGGCTGGGTGAACTGGTTGTCGTAGTTGGGCACGAAGTCGACGACGTCCTCGTCGAGGTCGGCCGTCAGCGCCAGGGCGGCCGGGGCCATCCGGGCCTCGGTGTAGCGGGAGGCGGCGGGGCCGTCGTCGAGGGAGCCGAAGTTGCCGTGCCCGTCCACGAGCGGCAGGCGCATCGCGAAGGACTGGGCGAGCCGGACCATCGCGTCGTAGATGGCGGAGTCGCCGTGCGGGTGCAGCTTGCCCATCACCTCGCCCACGACGCGGGCGCTCTTGACGTGGCCGCGGTCCGGGCGCAGCCCCATCTGGTTCATCATGAACAGGATGCGCCGCTGCACGGGCTTGAGCCCGTCCCGGGCGTCGGGCAGGGCGCGGGAGTAGATGACGGAGTACGAGTACTCGAGGAAGCTCGTCTCCATCTCGGAGGTCACGTCGATGTCGACGATGTTCTCCCGGAAGTCGGGGGGCAGCTCGTCCTCGGCGGACGGGCGGGAGGGCGCACGGCGGCGTGCCATCACAGCGGGGGGTCCTTCGGTCGTGGGTCGGTCCGGGGCGGGCCCGGCGGCTCGGCGTTCGAGATCGTGCGGGGACGCACCGGGACGCACCGTTGACGGTGCAGGTTTGTCTACTAGCCTGAAGTCTATGGTTCCAGAGACCGCGGACACGGACGACGCCGGGCAGTACCCCGAGTACTGGGAGGCCGACGTCATCCTCCGCGACGGCGCGACGGCGCAGCTGCGCCCGATCTCCCCGGAGGACAAGGACGCGCTCCTGGCCTTCCACCAGTCGCAGTCCGAGAACTCCATCTACCTGCGCTTCTTCTCCTACAAGCCCACCCTCTCCGCCCGGGAGCTGGAGCGGTTCACCCGCGTGGACCACCGGGACCGCGTCTGCTTCGTGCTGGTGCTGGCGGACCGGATCATCGGCGTGGGCCGCTACGACCGCACGGACCGGCACGACGACGCCGAGGTCGCGTTCATGATCTCGGACGCCCACCAGGGGCGGGGCATCGGCTCGATCCTGCTGGAGCACCTCGCCGCGGCCGCGCGCGAGAACGGGATCGACCACTTCTCCGCGGAGGTCCTGCCCGAGAACCGCAAGATGCTCCGCGTGTTCGCGGAGGCGGGCTACGAGCTCACCCGCAAGTTCGACGACGGCGTGGTGGTGGTCGGCTTCGACATCGACCCGACCGAGAAGTCGCTGGCCGTAATGGCCGCGCGGGAGCACCGCGCCGAGGCCCTCTCCATGGCCGACCTCCTCTCCCCGTCCTCGATCGCCGTGATCGGGGCGTCGCGGGACCCCGGCCACGCCGGGCACGCGCTGGTCGAGCACCTCGTCGCCTCCGGGTTCGCCGGCCGGCTCAGCGGGGTGAGCCCCACGCCCTTCGAGCGGGAGGGCATGACCCACGCCACCTCGATCGGGGAGGTCCCCGAGCCCGTGGACCTCGCCGTGGTCGCCGTGCCCGTCGACCAGGTGGCCGACGTCGTGGACCAGTGCGGCGCGGCGGGCGTGCGCGCCGTCGTGGTGGTCACGGGCGGGTACGCCGAGGCCGGCGCGGCGGGCCGGGCCCGGCAGACCGAGCTGGTGCGCCGCGCTCGCTCCTACGGGATGCGCGTGGTCGGCCCGGCGAGCCTGGGCCTCTACAGCACGGCCCCGGAGTCCCGCTTCAACGCCTCCATCCTGCCCACCGTGCCGCGGGAGGGCCCGCTGGGGCTGTTCAGCCAGTCCGGGGCCATCGGCATGATGCTCAACGCGGCCGCGCTGCGCCACGACGTGGGCGTGTCCACGTACCTCTCCGCCGGCAACCGGGCCGACGTCTCCGGCAACGACATGATGCAGTACTGGGAGGACGACGCCGCGACCCGCGCGTGCGGGCTCTACCTGCAGTCCGTGGGCAACCCGCGCAAGTTCTCTCGGATCGCCCGCCGGCTGTCCCTGACCAAGCCCGTGATCGTGGCCAAGAGCGAGGTCACCGGTCTCCGGCTGCCGCCCGGCCACACCGGGCGCACCACCCAGGCCCCGCCGGGGGCCCTGGACGCGATGTTCCGGCAGGCCGGCGTGATCCGCGCGGACACGAGCGAGCACCTCATGGACGTGGCTGGGATCCTCGCCGGCCAGCCCCTGCCCGCGGGCGCCCGCACGGCCCTCGTCTCCAACGCGCTGGCCCTGGGCCAGCTCATGGAGGACCGGTGCATGCAGCTGGGGCTGGACGTCGCGGTGACCCAGGCGGGGGTCCGGACCGCGGACGGCGGGGAGGACGCCCTCGAGGCGCTGCGGGCGGCCGTCGACAGCTGCCTCGGCGCCGAGGCCGTCGACTCCGCCGTGGTCACGCTGATGCCGATCCCGGGCGCCACGCCGGAGCGCGTGGCCGAGCTCGTGGGCCGGGTGGGGCGGGAGCACGGCAAGACCGTGGTGGTTGTCTTCACGGGCAGCACCGAGCCCGGAGCGGTCTCCGCCCTGCACCACGCCGAGGACGGACTGGACGTGCCCTGCTTCGACTCCCCGGGGGCGGCCCTGCGCGCGCTCGCCAAGGTCGTGGACTACACCCGGTGGCGCGCCCAGGACCAGGGCAGCCTCGCCGAGCCGAAGGGCATCGACGCGGAGGCGGCGGAGACCTTCGTGGAGAAGATCCTGCCCAGCGTCACCAGCGACGAGCTGCTCGAGCTGGACGGGGACCAGGCGCGGGAGCTGCTGGAGACCTACGGGGTGGGCCTGCTGCCCAGCGAGCGGTTCACCGATCCCGAGGACGCCCTGGCCGCCGCCGACCGGCTCGGCTACCCCGTGGCCCTCAAGACCACCGACCCCAACCTCCGGCACCGCCTGGACCTGGGCGGCGTGCAGCTCAACATCCAGGACGACGCGCAGCTGCGGGCGGCCATCGAGACCATGCACCGGGCGCTCGCCCCCTTCGGCACCTTCGACCTCGAGGTGCAGGCCATGGCCCCCACCGGCCAGTCGGTGGTGCTCCGGGCCATCGAGGACCCCCTGATCGGCCCCGTGGTCTCGTTCGGGATGGCGGGGGACGCGGTGAACCTCCTCGAGGACTGGGCCCACCGGGTCCCGCCGCTCACCGACCAGGACGTGCGGCGGATGGTCCGCGAGCCCAAGGCCTCGCGCAAGCTCTTCGGCCACCAGGGGGTCCCGGCCGCGGACGTCGACCGGCTCGAGGACCTCGTCGCCCGGGTGGCGCTGCTCAAGGACCGGCACCCCGAGATCGCCCGCGTGGAGCTGAACCCCGTGCTCGTCTCCAGCGGCTCCGTGACCGTGCTGGGGGCCTCGGTCGGCATCGGCAACGCCCGGCAGCGGACGGACAGCGCGCGCCGGGCCATGCGCAGCTAGGCGGGCCCGGACTTCGTGGCGGACACCATAGCCGGTCGGTACACCCTCATCGACCCCATCGCGCGCGGCGGCAGCGGCTCCGTGTGGCGGGCCTGGGACGGCCGGCTCCAGCAGCTGTGCGCGGCCAAGGTGCTGCGCCAGCGCGACTCCGCGGACCTGCTGCGCTTCGCGCGGGAGCAGTCGGTGAAGCTGGACCACCCGCACGTGCTCGCCCCCTACGGGTGGGCCGCGGAGGACGCGCACGTGGTCATCGCGATGCCCCTCGTGCACGGCGGCACCCTGGAGTCCGCGCTGCTCGACAACGGGGCCGCCTCGGTGGAGCTGACCGAGGAGGTTCTCGCCCAGCTGCTCCAGGCCCTGCAGTTCGTGCACGCCCAGGGCTGGGTGCACCGGGACGTGAAGCCGGGCAACCTCATGCTGGACAGCACCGGGACGGGCCGCCCCCACGTCCTCCTCTCCGACTTCGGCATCGCCGTGCGCGTCCAGGACGCCCGGCTGACCCGGACGGGCACCGTGGTGGGCACGCCCGGCTACCTGCCCCCGGAGGCCTACGAGCTCACCGACCCGAACCCCGCGCAGGACCTCTACGCGGCGGGCATCACCGCGCTGCGGATGCTCGACCCCTCGCTGGAGCCGCAGGAGAGCTTGGGGCCCAACGATGCGCGCGCCGTGGTGGGGGAGCAGGGCGACCTCGCGGAGCACCTCGCCGCCCTCCTCACCCCGGACCCCGCCCAGCGCCGCGACGCGGCCGTCACCGTGCTCCACGAGCTCACCGCGGGAGCGGCGAGACGGCGCTTCGACCCTGCCCGCACCCGGGACGGCGAGCCGTTCGAGGTCTTCGACGTCCTCGAGCCGCTGCCGGAGCCGTGGGCGAGCCGGGTGCTGACCGGGTGGGACGGCACGGAGGGGACGGACGGGACGACCGGCGCCGGGCTCGGCGGCGGAGCCGCCGCGGGCGCGGAGGCCGGCGGCCGGTTCCCGGACGGCCCCGACACCCTGGACGCCGGCTCCGGGAGCACCGACTCCGCCGGCACCGCTCCCGGCAGCACCGGGCAGCGGACGGCCGGGACCACGGTGGGCGGCGGCGGGCTGGCCGACGCCGGCGGCGCCGGCAGCGGGACGACCGGCAGCGGGAGAACCGGTGCCGGGGGAGTCGACACCGGGGGAGTCCACACCGGGTCGGGCGACGACGAGGTGCCGGACCCTGCCGGGTCCGGGCGCGACGGCTCCGGGCACGGCGGGTCCGGCGACGGCGACGGCGGGGGCACCGGGAACGACCCCGGCCGGGACCGGGCGGGCCGCCGGCCCGCCGGGGGGAGGGCCACGGAGGCGCTCCCGCGGCCGGCGCGGACCGGGCGGCGCCGCGGCGGCCGAGCCGTGACCGGCGTGTTCGTGGTCCTCGTGGGGATGACTGCGCTGCTGAGCGGATATCTGCTGCTCGATCCCCTGGGCTCCGCGGAGCGGGTGCCCGGTCCCGGGAGCTCGCCCACGGTCACGCGCAGCGCCGACACGACCCCGAGCCCGGCGCCGGAGGAGAGCCCCGTGGTGCTGGAACGGGTCTGCGAGGACGTGGGCGGCGGGGAGGAGCGGTGCTACTTCCGGGTGCCCTGAGGGCCCGTGTTGGGCACTGGCGCGGCCGTGGGGGAAAATGGCCCCCATGACGTATTCAGGTGAGCGCGGCCAGCGGCTGGTCGAGGACATCAACAAGGCCGGCTTCTACCCGCAGCTGGTGATCGACGTGGTCCAGGACTCCCTGGACGGCCGGTCCCCGGTCTCCCACCTCGTGCAGCTGGAGACCCACATCGACCGGACGGAGGTGCACCGCCACACCACCGTGCTGGTGCTCGCCGAGGACGTGCTGCACGTGACGCACGTGGACGACGAGGAGTTCGACGAGGGCGGCCGGGACGTGGTGGCACGGGTCTCCACGGAGACGGTCGGCATCTCGCAGATCCGCTCGGTCACGCTGAGCTACTCGTACTACCAGCCGG
Organism: Kocuria sp. LHG3120; assembly: GCF_049897445.1. Lineage (NCBI taxonomy): Bacteria > Bacillati > Actinomycetota > Actinomycetes > Micrococcales > Micrococcaceae > Kocuria > Kocuria sp. LHG3120. Next base: position 77,830 of record NZ_JAFCWG010000002.1, read on the forward strand.
CCAACTACCGGCCGGACAGCCCGATCTCCGAGGTGACGCTCGCCATCGCGTGGACGGGCACCCTGCACGTGGACCTGGCGCCCGCACTGTGCGAGGACCCCCAGTGCCAGGCCGACCACGGCTACACCGGCACGGCCGCCCGGGAGGACATCGTGCTGCGGATCAGCGCGGAGGCCGACGGCCCGACCGCCGTGGAGGGCGCGCGGGAGTTCGCGCGCACACTGCGCCGGGCCAACCTCTCCCCGCTGACCGACGGCGCGCAGATCGCCCAGCCGGCCCACGGGCGCACGCCGGCTCCGCGGCGGGCGGCCGCCGCCACACCGCGCACCCGGTTCACCGACCGGTTCACCGGCCGGGACAGCGGCGCCGCCCGGTGAGGGCGGTGCAGGAGGTCCTGCCCGCGCTGCCCGCCGACCTGCCGGGGCCGCCGCGCTACGGCAGCCGCTCGGTCGCGGAGGTCATGTCCTCGGCCGCGGCGTCCCTGGGCGTGCCCGGCTTCCGGGACGCGCTGGGGCTGCCCGCCGCCCGGAGGGTCGTCGTCGTCATGGTGGACGGCCTGGGACGGGCCCAGCTGCGGGCCCGCGCCGGGCACGCCCCGGGCCTGGCCGGCGCGCAGGGCCTGGCCACCCTGGACGCGGCGTTCCCCACGACCACGGCGGCCTCGCTGGCGTCCCTCGGCACGGGCGCGGCCCCCGGGGCGCACGGACTCGTGGGCTACGACGTGCTGGACCCCGACCGGGACCGGGTCGTGAACCAGCTCGGCGGCTGGGACGCCGCCGTGGACCCCCGGGCGTGGCAGCCGCTGCCCACGGTGCTCGAGCGCGCCGCCGAGCACGTGGACGTGGTCACGGTCAGCCGGCAGCGCTTCGCCGGCTCCGGGCTCACCGACGCGGCCCTGCGCGGGGGCCGGTTCGTGGCCGCGGAGGGGCCGGCCGCGCGGGTCAGCACCGCGCTCGACCAGCTCGCCGCGGGACGCGACGCCCTCATGTACTTCTACTGGGACGAGCTCGACCGCACCGGCCACGCCCGGGGCTGGGAGTCCTGGGAGTGGACGGCCCAGCTCGAGGAGCTCGACGCGTCGCTGCGACGGCTGGTCGCGCGCGTGCCGGCCGGCACCACGGTGCTGGTGACCGGTGACCACGGCATGGTGGACGTCCCGCGGGACGCGCGTGTCGACTTCTCCGAGCTCCCAGGGCTGCTGGACGGTGTCCGGCACACGGCCGGCGAGCCACGCACGGTGCAGCTGCACCTGGAGCCGGACGCGACGGCGCAGGACGTCCGGGCGCTCGTGGCCACCTGGCGGGAGCATTTCGGGTCCCGCGTGTGGATCCTCTCCCGGGAGGCCGCCCTCGACGCCGGCTACTTCGGCCCGCCGGCGCTCGTGCGCGACGCGGTGCGCGGGCGCATCGGCGACCTCCTCGTGCTGGGGCGGGAGCCCCTGGCACTGTTCGACCTCGGCCGGGTCCGCCCGAGCGTCCTGTCCATGGTCGGCCAGCACGGCTCGCTGACGCGCGCCGAGCGGGAGGTCCCGCTCCTGCGCCTGGCCTGAGCGCCCGCGCACCGGGAGCCGGCCCAGGGACGCCGCGACCGGGTTGCCGCGCCGGGGCCGCCCCGGGTTGCCGCGCCGGGTGAGCCGCCACGGGGCCGCCGCGCAGCGCGGCGATCCGGCTGCCGCGCCGGGTGGGCCGCGGCCGGGGGCCTGCGCTCAGGGTGCCGGCGAGGCGTCCTCGGCCGTGTCCTCCGTGGTGGCCCCCTCAGCCCCCGCCTCCTCGGTCCCCGCCTCCGCGGCGGCCGGGCCGGCGTCCTCCTCGGCCGCGTCCTCCTCGTCCGTGCCGACGTCCTCCGTGCCGGCCTCGTCATCCTCCGCGGGCGCTCCCGGGGTGGAGGGGCCGGGATCCGCCGGGGCCGGTGCGGACGGGGCCGGCGCCGGCGGCGAGGGCGCGGGGATCACGGGCTGCGGCGGGACCGGGGCGGGCACGACGGGTTCGGGCACGACGGGCTCGGGGACCACGGGTGCCGGGGGGACGTACGGCGCCGGGGGCGCCACGGGCTCCGGGGCCGGGGGCGGCGGTGCCGGCTCCTCCGCCGAGGGGCTCGGCGTGGGGGAGGACGTGCGCGAGCGCGACGGCGTGGGCGACGCGGTGGGCGTGGCGGACGGCGAGCTGGTCACCGCAGGGGCCGGGGTGAACTCGGCCTCCCGGCCGGCGCCGAAGAGGTCGCGACCGACGCCGCCCAGGTAGAGCGCACCCGCGCCGACCAGGACCACGAGCACGACCGCGCCGAGGACCAGCCCGGCGACGAACCGTCCCGGCCCGGAGCCGCGGACCAGCTCGGCCGGCGCCTCCGGAGCGGCGGAGGCGCCGCGGACACCGGGGTCGCCGGGGTCCGCGGCGGCGGCGTCGCGCTCGTCGTCCCCGAAGAGGTCGTCCTGGATGGAATTGCCCATGTCGTGCTGCCCCTGACGTGGTGTCGTCCGTCCGGGCCGCGCGCGGGATGGGGGAGCGCACGAGCCCGGAGGGACGGCGCGGAGCCGTCCCCTGCTGCGTGCACTCTAGCGCGTGCCGGGCCGGCGGCGCCGGACGGCGCGCACCGGCGCCGGGGGCTCAGTCGGACGAGCTGCCGAAGACGATCTCGTCCCAGCTGGGCACCGAGGACCGCGCGGGGCGCCGTGCCTTGGCGGTCTTGTTGCGCGGGCGGGGCCGTTCGGGCGCGGTCTCCTCGGCGGGGCCGGAGTCCTCGGGCTCCTCGCCGGGGACCGCGGGGGCCGGGCCGGCGGAGCGGTCGCCCCGGACGTCGTCGTCCCGGGAGCTCCCGGTCGCGGAGTCCTGGGTCGCGGAGCCCTGGGGCGCGGAGTCCTGGGCGGCGGGGTCCCCGGCCGCGGGCGCCTCGTCCCGGGAGGCGGCGGTGTCCGGTCGCGCCGCGGACCGCTCGGTGCCGTCGTCGACGCCCCGCTCCCGTCCGGCCTCCGAAGCCCTCTCCTGAACGGTGTCCCGGGCGCCGGCGCGAGCGGCGGGCGCAGCGGGCGCGGTGGGCTCGACGACGGGATCGTCGGCGGGCTGCACGGTGGCGGGCCCGTCCGTCCGGGGCGCGGGCTCACCGGCCGGTGCCGGCTCCGGCGCGGGACCCGGCTCGGGGAACCGGGTGGCCGGCTGGAAGGGGCGGTCGAAGACGGAGCTGTCCTCGGGTGCGGCCAGGGGGCGGGGCCGCCGCTCGACGTGCCCCATGCCGCGGCCCAGGATCTCGGCGAGGGCGTCGTCCCCCTCGGCGTCCTCCCCGATGCGCTGCCCGCGGCGGGCCTGCAGGACGTCGAGCAGGTCGTCGGCCTCCACGGCGGACCGGCGCAGCTGCGTGAGCTCGGGGTCGAGGCCACCGTCCAGGACGCCGAGGCCCGTGCCGAGCGGCGTGTCCGGGGTGCCGGCCTCCGTGAGGGCCTCCGCCCACGCGTTCGTGGGACGGACGCTCTGGTTCGCCGGGTTGTAGAGCCACTCGGCCAGCGGCTCGTCGTGGGCGGGCGCGGCGGCGCGGTCGACCACGGAGAACCGGGCGACCACCGCCCACAGGTGGTCCTCCCGCTGCCAGGAGTCCCACTCCAGGGAGGAGGGGTCCACCCCGAGGTCGGCGGCCCGGTGGGCGACGGCGCGGCCCAGGGTGAGGGGTTCGCCCTCGAAGACGGAGTGGTAGCCGCGGTGCGCGGAGCGGTCCTCGATCTCGACCTTCTGGGCCTCGGTGGCGATGTGGGCCCGCTCGGCGAGGATCGGCCACTCGTAGCGGCGGACCCGGGAGGCCTCCCACCCGCTCTCGGCCACGATCTCCTCGACCGTGGCCCCGGAGCGGAACCGGGCCTGGATCTCACGCGGCCCGAACTGGCCCGTTCCCCGCTGGCGGGCGCCCGGCAGCCGCCGGGCGCGCTGGACGGCCAGGCGCAGCTCCTGGTCGATCCGCAACAGGTGGCGGGTGCCTGCCTCGTCCTCGACGACCAGGTGCTCACCGTCGTCGTGCACACCTGCCAGGCGCAACTGCTCCATGCTGTCATTCCTCCGGGTGGTTCTCGGGTGCGCTCGGGGTCGTCGAGCGGGCGCTGCGGGGCGGGTCCGTCGGTCGCGGCCGACGTGCCGGCCCGGACCCGCCCCCAATCCTACTGGCCGTCGCGCGCCCCGGCCGGAGGCCGCCCGCGGACGGGCCCGGCCGCGTGTTCGCGGGCCCGGGACGGGGTTGGATTTTTGCCCTCGGATGGTGAACAATCTACGCGACACAGAGCCCGGAGGGCGGCGCACGGCCGCGCCGGAGCCCGCCCTCGGACCCCGTATTGGAGCGAAGACCGGACATGGCCACTGATTACGACGCGCCGCGCAAGCAGGAGGACGAGCTCAAGGAGGACTCGATCGAGGAGCTGCAGACGCGCCGCACCGATGCGCAGTCGGGCACCGTCGACGAGGACGAGGCGGCGGCTGCCGAGAGCTTCGAGCTGCCGGGTGCGGATCTCTCCAACGAGGAGCTGTCCGTCGTCGTGCTGCCGGCCCAGGAGGACGAGTTCACCTGCGGCTCGTGCTTCCTGGTGCGCCACCGCTCCCAGATCGCCGAGGAGCGGGGCGGGGTCAAGTACTGCGTCGAGTGCGTGGGCTGAGCCCCGCAGGGCCGAGCTCGTCCGGAGGACCGGAAGAACCCCGTCGCGACGGTCGTCGCGGCGGGGTTCTTCCGTGCGGTGGCGGCGGGCGCGCTCACGGACGCGCGGACAGCACCTCGACGATCCGCTCCGGGTGCCGGGTGGAGGTGAGCCAGTACGGCGTGGGGTCCACGGGGTCGGTGATCCGGATCCGCACCACCGGGCCCACGGACGCCCGGAAGTTCATGAAGGCCCGCCCGTCCAGCTCGGGGCCGCGGACCCGGCGGACGTCGTCGCCGCGGAAGGCCTCGGCCTCGCCCACGAACCGTCGCTCGATGCGGGCCCGGCCGACCTGCAGGGACTCGTCGGTGACGACGATGGTGGTGCTGGAGGCGACGAGGGCCACGGCCGTGCCGCCGCCGACCACGACGGCCGCCGCTCCGGCCACCCACGGGTCGATGGGGGCGAGCGCGACGAGGGCGACGACGCCGGCGAAGAGCACGAGCAGCCACATCCACCACGCGGGGGTGAGCTTCTCCTGGTAGAGGATCTCGGCGCCGGGCCGCTCGGAGGAGGACCGGCGGGGTTCGCGGGGGCCGTCGGCCGGGGACGCACTGGAGGACGCAGGACGGGACATGCCTCTAGCGTCTCACGACTGCGCCCGGGGTCCGGCGCGTTAGAGTGGGGCACTGTGAACGACCAGTCGACAGGCCACCGGCCGCCGTCGGGCAACGGGCGCCCGCTCAGCATCGCGCTGCAGGCCCTCGACCCGGACCTTCCCCTGCCCGTGTACGCGAAGCCCGGAGACGCGGGCGCCGACCTGCGCTCGCGCGAGGACGTGGTCCTCGGCCCCGGTCAGCGGGCCCTGGTGCCCACGGGGGTGGCGATCGCGCTGCCCGAGGGGTACGCCGGGTTCGTGCACCCCCGCTCGGGGCTGGCGGCCCGGCACGGGATCACGGTGGTCAACGCCCCGGGCACGGTGGACTCCGGCTACCGGGGCGAGATCATGGTCACCCTGCTCAACACGGACGGCGCCGAGCCCTTCACCGTCCGCCGCGGCGACCGCATCGCCCAGCTCGTCGTCCAGCGCGTCGAGCAGGCCGTCTTCGAGCTCGTCGACGTGCTGCCCGGCTCGGCGCGCGGCGGGACGGGGTTCGGCTCCAGCGGCACCGCCTGAATCCACGAGCAGACCCCCCACGAGCTCACGCCACGAGCCGGCACCGCGTGCCGGCGGAGGAGAACGACACCATGTTCGGTCGCAAGAAGAAGAAGGCCGCGGCGCAGGACGCCGCCCCGCAGCAGCCGGAGGCCGCGCCGAGCGCGGAGGACGCCGCGGCGGCGCGGCGGCGCGAGCCGCAGGGCCCGCTCGACGTCTCCCAGGTGGAGGACCGGGACGGCTACCTCGATCTCGGCGCCGTGCTCGTGCGTCCCCGCCCGGGGCTGGGGGTGCGGCTCGAGGTGGACGAGCGCACGCAGCGCCCCCGTGCCGTCGCCCTCGACCTCGACGGCGGCTCGGTCCAGGTCCAGGCGTTCGCCGCGCCCCGCTCCGAGGGGCTGTGGGACGAGGTCCGCCGCGAGCTGGTGCAGTCGCTGCGCTCGAGCAACGGCGAGCCGACGGTCGAGGAGGGCCCGTTCGGGCTCCAGGTCGTCACCCGCTTCCCCGCCACCGCCTCCGACGGGACCCGCGGCTTCCGCCTCGCCCGCTTCGTGGGCGTCGACGGGCCGCGCTGGTTCGTGCGGGCCGTGTTCACGGGCACCGCCGCGGTGACCGCGGAGTCGGCCGCGGCCCTCGACGAGGTCGTGCGCGAGCTCGTGGTGGTGCGCGGCGACCGGCCCATGCCCCCCCGGGAGCTGCTGACGCTGGTCGTGCCCGAGGACGCGGTCCGTTCCCCCGCCCCGGACACGGAGCCTGAGCCGGAGCCGGCGCCGGAGCCCGTGCGGCCGCCGCGGCGCGGACCCGAGATCACCGAGATCGGCTGAGCCGTGACGAGAACAGGCACCGGCGAGTTCCGGCCGACACCGGGAACGGGGTCCATCGACGTGGTCGCCGAGGCGCCCGTGTGCGCGGGCGACCTCGACCCCTCGACCGCCGCCGGGAGCCGGCGCCGGGTGATGGCGACCGGTCTCGTGGTGGAGGTGACCGTGCCCCCGGTGACCGGCGCGCAGAACTACACCGCCCTGCTCGCCCCGGACTGCCCGCAGGCGCCGGGGGACGAGGGCGTGGCCGCCCCCCGGCCGCTGCGCCTCGTGTGGCACGGCCAGCGCACCGTTCCGGGCGTCACCGCGGGGTCGCGGCTGCGCTGCGTGGGCGTGGTGAGCTTCCGGGACGGGCGCCCCTCGATGTTCAACCCGCGCTACGAGATCATCGCGAAGCAGGTCAGCAGATGACGGATCCCCAGGAGCCCGGGAGCGCCGCGGACGGTCCGGGGCGCGGCCACGACGTGGAGCGCTCGATGGCCGCCTACGCCGCGCGCTCCGGCATGCGCCGCAAGGACAACGGGCAGCTCGACGTGCTGCACGCCGTCGGCGGCTGGCGCGGCCTGGCCGAGACGATCCTGCCGGGCTTCGTGTTCCTCGCCGTGCTGCTCGTCGGCAACACCCTCGGGGTCGCGCTCGTCGCGTCCCTGGGCACGGCCGCCCTGTTCACCGTGCTGCGCCTGGTCCAGCGCCAGAGCCTGGTCCAGGCCGTGTCCGGGTTCGTGGGCGTGGGCGTCTGCGCGCTGTTCGCCCGGGCCACCGGCGAGGCGCTGGACTACTACGTCCCCGGCTTCTGGATCAACGCGGCCTGGTTCGGGGGCCTGGGCGTGTCCCTGCTCCTCCGCTGGCCGCTGCTCGGCGTCTTCTACGGCTACATCCGCGGGGAGGGCGCGCAGTGGCGCGACGTCCCCGTGCGCCGCCGCGCCTACCAGGTGGCCACGGTCATGCTCATGGCGATGTTCGCGGCCCGCCTGCTCGTGCAGGTGCCCCTGTACCTCGCGGAGAACCTCACCGGCCTGGGCGTGGCACGGCTGGTCATGGGCGTGCCGCTGTACGCGCTGACCCTGTGGCTCGCCTGGCTCGTCTCCCGGCCCCCGGAGCAGATCGACGCCCAGGAGCAGGACACCCCCTGAGGGCCGGCGCCGCGCTCAGCTCCGGTGCGGCTCGTGCCGGCCGGCGGTCGTGAACATCGCGCGCAGCTGCGCCTCGCCCTCCGTGGTGGAGACGAAGAACAGCTGGTCGGCGCCCTCCACCACGTCGTCCCCCGAGGGGGTGATGGGCACCCCGTCGCGCAGGATGGCCACGAGGGTCACGTCCGGCGGCCACGGCACCTGGGAGACCATCGTGGCGATGATGGGGTGCTCGTGCGGCACCGTGTAGGCGGAGAGGGTCGCCCCGCCCGTCTGCAGGGTCAGCAGGCGCACCACGTCGCCGACCTCGACCGCCTCCTCCACGAGCGCGGTCATCAGCCGCGGCGTGGACACGGCCACGTCCACCCCCCACGCGTCGTCGAAGAGCCACTCGTTCTTGGGGTTGTTGACCCGGCCCACCGTGCGGGGCACGCCGAACTCGCTGCGGGCCAGGAGGGAGACCACCAGGTTCGCCTTGTCGTCGCCCGTGGCGGCGACGACGACGTCGGTCTCCTCCAGCCCGCCCTCCCGCAGCGTGGAGAGCTCGCAGGCGTCACCGATGATCCACTGGGCCCCGCGCAGGTCCGAGCGGCCGATGACCTCGGGCTTCTCGTCGAAGATCACCACCTCGTGCTGGTGGGACAGCAGCTCCCGGGCGATCGAGGCGCCCACGGCGCCCGCGCCCACGATGACCACGCGCATCAGGATCCTCCCCGGGAGGTGTCGTCGGAGCCGGGCGCGTCGTCGGACTCCCGGCGCAGGGAGTTGGCGAAGTCGAGCACGTCCGGGCCGGGCGGGCGGGACAGGACGCGGGACACGGCCTCGACGTCGTCGGTGCGCATCATGGCGTGCACCACGTCCCCCTGCTGGTAGCTCATGTCGGGACCCGGCAGCACGCCCTCCCCGAAGCGCGTCACGAACGCGATCCGCACCCCCGTGGCCTCCTGGATCGCGTCCAGGTGCAGCCCGGACCACGAGTCGTCCAGGGACAGCTCGCCCAGCTGCAGCCGTCCCGAGGCCTCACGGAAGTCGGCCGTGATCGTCTGCTCGGGCAGGATCCGGCGCAGCGCCTGGTCGGCGCTCCAGCGCACGGCGGCGACGGTGGGGATCCCCAGCCGCTGGTAGAACTCCGCCCGGGAGGGGTCGTAGATGCGGGCCACCACGTGGCGGACCTTGAACGTCTCGCGCGCCACGCGCGCCGCGATGATGTTGGAGTTGTCCCCGCTCGAGACGGCCGCGAAGGCGTAGGCCTCCTCGATCCCGGCCCGGCGCAGCACCTCCTGGTCGAAGCCGAGGCCGGTGACCTTCTTGCCCTCGAAGGACTTGCGCAGCCGCCGGAAGGCGCGGTCGTCCTGGTCGATCACCGCCACGGTGTGCCCGGAGTCCTCGAGGGTGTGGGCGACCATCACGCCGACGCGCCCCACTCCCATGATCACGAAATGCGCCATGCCTCTCAGCCTAGGTCACCCCGGGGGGCGCGGCCCGCACGGGGCGCGGCGGACAATCGGTGCGGGACGGACTACCGTGGGGAGCCGTGCAGAGCATTCCCCGGGCGCTGAGGCGAGCCCTCGTCGGCAAGCCCATCCACAACGAGCGGTTCAGCGACGCCGTGCTGCCCAAGCGCACGGCGCTGCCGGTGTTCTCGGCGGACGCCCTCTCCTCGGTGGCCTACGCCCCCGACGAGATCATCCTCACCCTCGCGCTCGCGGGGACCACCGCCGTGGCGGTCTCCCCGTGGGTGGGCCTGGCCGTGCTCGTGGTGCTCACCGTGGTGATCACCGCCTACCGGCAGAACGTGCGCGCCTACCCCTCCGGCGGCGGCGACTACGAGATCGTCTCCAAGAACCTCGGCCGCACCGCGGGGGTGGGCGTGGGCGCGGCCCTGATGGCCGACTACGCCCTCGTCGTGGCGGTGTCCATGGCCACCGCCGCCCAGTACGTCACCGCGGCGCTGCCCGCGCTCGCCGGGCGGCGGGTGGAGCTGGCCGTGGCCGGGATCCTCTTCGTGGGACTGCTCAACCTGCGCGGGCTGAAGTTCATGGGCCGGGCCGCGGCCGTGCCCACCTACTTCTTCCTCGCGGTCCTGACCGCGCTGCTGCTCGTGGGCCTGGGCCAGGACCTCACCGGCTCCCTGGAGGACGCCCCCAGCGCCGGCCGGGAGGTCCTGCCGGCCGCCGGATTCGACGCGGGGCTGGCCGGTCTCGCGGGGGCCCTGCTGGTGCTGCGGGCCTTCTCGTCCGGGGCCGTGGCGCTGACCGGCGTGGAGACCATCACCAACTCGGTGCCCTACTTCCGCAAGCCCCGCGCCGCCAACGCCGCGGCCACCCTGGGCGTGCTCGGGGCGATCTCGGCGGCCCTGCTGGCCGGGGTGCTGTACCTCGCGGACCGCACGGACGTCGTGGTCGTCGGCGACCCGGAGGAGCAGCTGCTCGTCGACGGCCGGCTCCCCGGCCCCGACTTCTTCCAGGACCCCGTGCTGGGCCAGCTCGCGAAGACCGTCTTCGGCACCGACTCCCTGTGGTTCTTCGTGCTCGTGGCCGCGACGGTGGGCGTGCTGATCCTCGCCGCGAACACCGCCTTCTCCGGCTTCCCCACGCTGGCGTCCCGGCTGGCGCGGGACGCCTTCCTGCCCCGGCAGCTGCAGGCGCGCGGGGACCGCTTCGCGTTCACCAACGGCATCCTGCTGCTGCTGCTCGTCGCCGTGGTGCTCACCGTGGCGTTCGGGGCCAACGTCAACAGCCTCATCCAGCTCTACATCGTGGGCGTGTTCGTCTCCTTCACGCTCACCCAGGCCGGCATGGTCCGGCACTGGGCGCGCGTCCGGCGGATGCGCCCGCACCCCGGGGTCCGCCGCGAGCTGTTCGTGCGCCGTGCCGTGGCCCTGGTCGCCTTCGTGCTGTGCGCGGCGGTGCTCGTCGTCGTCCTCGTCACCAAGCTCACCCAGGGCGCGTGGATCACCATCGTGGCCATCGTGGTCCTCAGCGCGGTCATGGCGGGGGTCCGGCGGCACTACGACGCCGTGGACGCCGAGCTCGCGCTGCAGCCCGACTCCCCGGTCCGGGCCCTGCCCTCGCGGGTGCACGCCATCATCTACGTCTCCTCCGTCCGCAAGCCCCTCATGCGCGCCCTGGCCTACGCCCGGGCGTCCCGGCCCTCGACCCTCGAGGCCGTCGTCGTGGACACGAACGCCGCCGCCACCCGCCGGATCCTCGACGAGTGGCGCCGCCTCGAGATCCCGGTGCCCGTCACCGTGCTCCACGCGCCCTACCGGGACACCATCGGCCCGGTCCTCGACCACGTGCGCGGGGTGCGCCGCAAGTCGCCCCGGGACCTGGTCGTGGTGTACCTGCCCGAGTACGTCGTGCGGCACCGGTGGGAGCGGCTGCTGCACAACCAGGCCATCCGGCCGCTGCGGGCCCGCCTGCACCAGGAGCGCGGGGTCATGACGGCCTCCGTGCCCTGGCACCTGTCCTCCGCCTCCGGCCAGGACACGGGTCCCGAGTCCGCCCCCGAGCAGAGAGCGTCCCGCCCGTGACCCCGTCCCACCCCCCGGCCCCCGCCGAGCCCGCCGCCCCCGTCGAGCTCGAGCTGCGCCTGGGCCCCGTCGCCCACGGCGGCCACACCGTGGCCCGCACCGGCGAGGGCCGCGTGGTGTTCGTCCGCCACGGCCTGCCCGGCGAGCGCGTCCGCGTCCGCCTCACCGACAGCGGCCCCGAGGCCCGGTTCTGGCGCGGCGACGTCGTGGCCGTCCTCGAGGCGGACCCCCACCGGCGGACCGAGCACGTGTGGGCCCCGGCCGACCCCCTGCTGACCTGGCGGCGCGGCGAGCCGCCCGTCGGCGGCGCGGAGTTCGGCCACGCCGAGCTGGAGGCCCAGCGCGCCCTCAAGGCCGCGGTGGTGACCGAGCAGCTCACCCGACTGGCCGGGCTCGAGACCGAGCTCGTCGTCGAGGCCGTGCCGGGGGAGGACCCGCAGGGCCGCGGCTGGCGCACCCGGGCGCACTTCGCGGTCGATCCCGCGGGGCGGATCGGGATGCACCCCCACCGCAGCGCGGCCGTCGTCCCGGTGGACGGCTTCCCGCTCGTGGTCCCCGCCATCGACGCCCTGCGGCTCGGGCGGCTCGACCTGCGCGGGGCGGAACGGGTCGACGTCGCGGCCCCCGCCGACGGCGGGACGCCGCTGGTGCACCTGAGCCTGGCCGCCGGGGCCGACCCGCACCGGCTGCGCCGCGAGCTGGCACGGCTCACCGCGGACCAGGACGTCTCCGTCACCGCCCGCGCCGAGGGGCAGCGCGAGCCCGAGACGTGGGCGGGCCGGCCGTCGGTCGCCGAGCACGTGGGCCCGCACCGGTGGGAGGTCTCCGCCGAGGGGTTCTGGCAGATCCACCGCGCCGCCCCCGCCCTGCTGCACCGGGAGGTGCCCGCGGCCGCCGCGGCGCGCCGAGGGGAGCACGCCCTCGACCTCTACGCCGGCGCCGGACTGTTCACGGCCGCGCTCGCGGACGCCGTGGGGGAGACGGGCACGGTCCTGGCCGTCGAGGGCTCGCCGGTCACCAGCGCCGACGCCCGCCGCGCCTTCGCCGGCCGGCCAGGGGTCCGCGTCGAGCGCGGGAGCGTCGACAAGGTGCTCGCCCGGACCTGGCCGCAGGCGGCGCCGGCCCGTGGCCGCCGGCCGGCGCGGGGCGGCCGCCCGGCCCGGCGCGGCGCGGCCCGCCCCGACGTCGTGGTCCTGGACCCGCCCCGGGCGGGCGCCGGGCGGACCGTCGTGGACCAGCTCGTGGCGCTGGCCCCGCGCCGGATCGTCTACCTCGCGTGCGACCCGGCCACGCTGGCGCGGGACCTGGGCCGGTTCCGCCGCGCCGGGTGGCACGTGCGGTCGGTGCGCGCCTTCGACATGTACCCGAACACCCACCACGTCGAGACGCTGGCGGTCCTGGAGCCCTGACGGACGCCGCCGCCCGCTGCGTGACGGCGACCGCCGGGAGTCGTTCGGAGTCACCGGGCTCACACGGGCTACACTGGCGGATGACTGTTCACGGGAGAACCTCCGGCCCTTCGCCGGTGTCCTCCCGCGGGCGTTTCCAAGACGGTGGCGAGAGGAGTTCCACGCATATGAGCACAGTGGACAGCTTCGGGGCCAAGGGCGTACTCGACGTCAAAGGCACCGAATACGAGATTTTCCGACTGAACACGCTGGAGGGTGCGCAGAAGCTCCCGTACAGCCTGAAGGTTCTGCTCGAGAACCTGTTGCGCACCGAGGACGGCGCCAACATCACCTCCGAGCACATCGAGGCCCTGGCCAACTGGGACCCCACGGCCGAGCCCAGCATCGAGATCCAGTTCACCCCGGGTCGCGTGATCATGCAGGACTTCACGGGCGTGCCCTGCATCGTGGACCTCGCGACGATGCGCGAGGCCATCGCGGACCTCGGCGGCGACCCCGCCCGCGTGAACCCGCTCGCCCCGGCCGAGCTCGTGATCGACCACTCCGTGCAGATCGACTCCTTCGGGACCTCGGACTCGATCGGGATCAACATGGACATCGAGTACCAGCGCAACGGGGAGCGCTACCAGTTCCTGCGCTGGGGCCAGACGGCGTTCGACGACTTCAAGGTCGTCCCCCCGGGCATGGGCATCGTCCACCAGGTCAACATCGAGAACCTGGCGCGCGTCGTGATGACCCGCGAGGTCGACGGCGTGCTGCGCGCCTACCCGGACACCTGCGTGGGCACCGACTCGCACACCACCATGGAGAACGGCCTGGGCGTGCTCGGCTGGGGCGTGGGCGGCATCGAGGCCGAGGCCGCGATGCTCGGCCAGCCCATCTCCATGCTCATCCCGCGCGTGGTCGGCTTCAAGCTGACCGGCCAGATCCCGTCCGGGGCCACCGCCACCGACGTGGTGCTGACCATCACCGAGATGCTCCGCGAGCACGGCGTGGTCGGCAAGTTCGTCGAGTTCTACGGCGAGGGCGTCGGCGCCGTGCCTCTGGCCAACCGCGCCACCATCGGCAACATGAGCCCCGAGTTCGGCTCCACCGCCGCGATCTTCCCGATCGACGACGTCACCCTCGAGTACCTGCGCCTGACCGGCCGCTCCGACGAGCAGATCGACCTCGTCGAGGCGTACGTCAAGGAACAGGGCATGTGGCACGACCCGTCCGAGGAGATCACCTTCTCGGAGTACCTCGAGCTGGACCTCTCCACCGTGGTCCCCTCGATCTCCGGGCCGAAGCGGCCGCAGGACCGCATCTCGCTCACCGACGCGAAGGCGCAGTTCCACGAGGACATCAAGAACTACGCCACGCACGTCGACGACAACGCCTCCGGCGACACCGTGGACGACGTCGCGGCGCAGTCCTTCCCGGCCTCGGACGCCCCCGGCTACACCGCGGACGACCACCAGTCGGAGGCGGACCGCCCCCGCGAGCACCACGCCTACGCCGAGAACGGCCGCCCGACCAAGCAGGTCCCCGTGACCATGCCCGACGGCCGCGAGTTCGAGCTCGACCACGGCGCGGTGTCCATCGCGTCGATCACCTCGTGCACCAACACCTCGAACCCGTCGGTCATGATGGCCGCGGCGGTGCTGGCGCGCAACGCCGTCGAGAAGGGGCTCAAGGCCAAGCCCTGGGTCAAGACCTCGATCGCCCCGGGCTCGAAGGTCGTCACGGACTACTACGAGAAGTCCGGTCTGGTGCCGGCGCTCGAGGAGCTCGGCTTCTTCATCGTGGGCTACGGCTGCACCACCTGCATCGGCAACTCCGGTCCCCTCGAGGACGAGATCTCCCAGGCCATCCAGGACAACGACCTGGCCGTGACCTCGGTGCTCTCGGGCAACCGCAACTTCGAGGGCCGCATCAACCCGGACGTGAAGATGAACTACCTGGCGTCCCCGCCGCTGGTCATCGCCTACGCCCTGGCCGGCAACATGGACTTCGACTTCGAGAACGAGTCCCTGGGCCAGGACGCCGACGGCAACGAGGTGTACCTCAAGGACATCTGGCCGGACCCGGCCGAGGTGCAGAAGATCATCGACGCGTCCATCGACACGGAGATGTTCACCCGCGAGTACGGCGCCATCTTCGACGGCGACGAGCGCTGGCAGAACCTGGACACCCCCACCGGCAAGACGTTCGAGTGGAACCCGGAGTCCACCTACGTCCGCAAGCCCCCGTACTTCGAGGGCATGACGATGGAGACGACCCCGGTCGAGGACATCACGGGCGCCCGCGTGCTGCTGAAGCTGGGGGACTCGGTCACGACCGACCACATCTCCCCGGCGGGCTCGTTCAAGTCCGACACCCCGGCCGGCAAGTACCTCATCGAGAACGGGGTCCAGCGCAAGGACTTCAACTCGTACGGCTCCCGCCGCGGCAACCACGAGGTCATGATCCGCGGCACCTTCGCCAACATCCGGATCAAGAACCAGCTCCTGGACGGCGTGGAGGGCGGCTTCACCCGGGACTTCACGCAGGAGGGCGGCCCGCAGGCCGCCGTCTACGACGCCTCGATCAACTACCAGGAGGCCGGCGTCCCGCTGGTCGTGCTGGGCGGCAAGGAGTACGGCTCCGGGTCCTCCCGCGACTGGGCCGCGAAGGGCACCTCCCTGCTGGGCGTCAAGGCCGTCATCGCCGAGAGCTACGAGCGCATCCACCGCTCGAACCTCATCGGCATGGGCGTGCTCCCGCTGCAGTACCCGGCCGGGGAGTCCGCGGACTCCCTCGGCCTGGAGGGCACGGAGACCTTCGACATCCATGGCGTGACCGGGCTCAACGAGGGCACCACCCCGAAGACGCTCAAGGTCACCGCCACGAAGGAGGACGGCTCCACCGTCGAGTTCGACGCGGTCCTGCGCATCGACACGCCGGGCGAGGCGGACTACTACCGCAACGGCGGCATCCTGCAGTACGTGCTCAGGAACATCGCGAAGTCCTGATCCCAGGGCGTTCGCAGCACGCAGGGGCCCGGTCCGGGAACGGACCGGGCCCCTGCGCGTCGTCGGCCCTGTCGGGGCGAACGAGTAGGATCGGGGGAGCGCGCCGCCCCGGCCCCCCGGGACCGACGGCGCGAGCGACCACGACGCCGAGGACTGCGGGAGAAACCATGAGCGTGCTGGAGCGGGTGTCCGGGCCCGAGGACCTCGCGGGACTGAGCCGCGCGGAGCTGGGCCGGCTGGCCGAGGAGATCCGCGAGTTCCTCGTCACCCACGTCTCCGCGACGGGCGGCCACCTGGGACCCAACCTGGGCGTCGTCGAGCTGACCCTCGCGGTGCACCGGGTCTTCGACTCGCCCAAGGACTCCGTCGTCTTCGACACCGGGCACCAGTCCTACGTGCACAAGCTGCTCACCGGCCGCAAGAACTTCGAGACCCTGCGCCAGGAGGGCGGTCTCGCCGGCTACCCGGACCGGCGCGAGTCGGAGCACGACATCGTCGAGTCCTCCCACGCGTCCTCCTCCCTGTCCTGGGCCGACGGCATCTCGCGCGGCTACGCGATGACCGGTCAGCACGACCGGCACACGGTGGTGCTGGTGGGGGACGGGGCGCTCACCGGCGGGATGGCCTGGGAGGCCGTCAACAACATCGCCTCCGACCGCGACCGCAAGGTCGTCATCGTGGTCAACGACAACGGCCGCTCCTACGCCCCGACCGTCGGCGGCTTCGCCAACCACCTCGCGGAGCTCCAGGCCAGCGTGCAGCAGGGCGTGGACGCCGTGCGCACCGACCGCCGCTACGAGCAGACCCTCGAGACCGTGAAGGACCTGCTGAAGCACTCCGGCCCCGTCGGGGAGATGTTCTACCGCGGTCTGCACGGGATGAAGCAGGGCATCAAGGACGTCGTGGTGCCCCAGGGCATCTTCGAGGACCTCGGCATGAAGTACGTCGGCCCCGTCGACGGGCACGACCTCGAGGCCGTCGAGCAGGCCCTGGGCAACGCCAAGAACTACGGCGGGCCGGTCATCGTGCACGCGATCACCGAGAAGGGCCACGGCTACGGGCCCGCCACCGCGAACGTGGACGACCAGTTCCACGCCGTGGGCGTCATCGACCCCGTCACCGGCCGCTCCACGGCCACGAGCTCCGAGCGCAGCTGGACGGCCGTGTTCCGCGACGAGATCGCCCGGATCGCCGACGAGCGCGAGGACGTCGTCGGCATCACCGGCGCCATGCTCATCCCCGTGGGGCTGCAGAAGATGCAGGCCGCCCACCCCGACCGGGTCGTGGACGTGGGCATCGCCGAGCAGCACGCCATCGCCATGGCCGCCGGCATGGCCTACGGCGGCCTCCACCCCGTGGTGGCCCTCTACGCGACGTTCCTCAACCGCGGCTTCGACCAGCTCCTCATGGACGTGGCGCTGCACCGGGCCGGCGTCACGGTCGTCCTCGACCGGGCCGGGGTCACCGGCCCGGACGGCCCCAGCCACCACGGCATGTGGGACCTCGCGCTGCTCCAGATCGTGCCCGGGCTCCACCTGGCCGCACCGCGCGACGAGCCCACCCTGACCGAGGAGCTGCGCGAGGCGGTGGCCGTCGACGACGCCCCCACCGTCATCCGGTACCCCAAGGGCGCCGTGGGCGCCCCCGTCCCGGCCGTCGAGCGGCTGGCGGACGGGGTGGACGTGCTCGCGCGCCGCGGCGGCGAGAGCGGGACCGAGGGCGCCCGCCGGGACGTCCTGCTCGTGTCCGTCGGCGCCATGAGCGCTCTGGCGCTGGACGTGGCCGACCGGCTCGAGGCCCACGGCGTCACCTCCACCGTGGTCGACCCCCGCTGGGTGCTGCCCGTGCCGGCCTCGGTCATCGAGCTCGCCGCCCAGCACCGGATCGTGGTGGTCGTCGAGGACGGCGTGCGCGCCGGCGGGATCGGCTCCCGGATCCGCCAGGAGATGCGGGCGGCGGGCGTCGACACCGCCCTCAACGAGGTGGGGCTGCCCACGGAGTTCCTCCTGCACGGCTCCCGCTCCCAGGTCCTCGCGCGGGTCGGCCTGACCGCCCAGCGCGTCGCCCAGGACACGCTGGCCTCCGTGCTCGGCACCCGGGTGCCCTACGCGCGCCCGGTGCAGGGCGCGGCCGCCGGCCAGGGTGCCGTGCCCGACACGGCCGAGGACGCCCGCGGGGCGTCGCTGCCGCGGTCGCACCGGGGCTGAGCCCCGCTCAGCCGAGCAGGATCCGCCCGTCCGCCACGCTCGCGGGGTACGGCTCCAGCCCGGACTCGGCGGGTCCGGCCAGGACCTCGCCGGTCGTCAGGTCGAACTGCGAGGAGTGGCACGGGCAGACGTAGAGCTCCTCCTGCGGGGCCACCATGCACCCCTGGTGCGGGCACACGGGGGAGAACGCGACGACCGTGTCCGGGTCCGGGCGGCTCACGACGGCCTGTACGCCGTCCCGGTCGAACTTCACCGCTGAGCCCACCGGCAGGTCCTCGAGGGCGCCCGCGTCCACGGGGCCGGACGCTGCGGGGGCGGGGCCGCCGCCCGTCGACGGCGGGGCGTCGGCGGCGCACGCGGTGAGCGCCGCGGTCGAGCCGGCCCCGGCCAGGCCGAGGACCGTGCGCCGGGACGGGGCGGACGGGGTGGTCGGGCGCTCGGGCATCGGGGTCCTCTCGACGGCGGGGTGCGGGTCCGCCGTCAGTCTAGGCGCCGGGCCCCACCCCCGGGTGCTGCCTGCCCGAGGGCGCCCCGTGCGGTGATCGCTGTGAGCGGAGCCGCACGGGGCCGGTGTCCGCCGCGCCGGTTCATCAGTAGGATGATGAAGACATCAGTCAGCGGGACGGGCCGTGCACGACCGGCTCGTCCTCGGGCCCGGCCGCCGCGCCGGGACGGACGGAAGGACAGCACCATGATCAAGCGACTCATCTTCGTCACCGGATTCGGGGTCGGCTTCGTGGTCGGCTCGGCCTCGGGCCGCAAGAGCTACGAGGCCCTCAAGCAGAACGCCGTGAAGACGTGGCACGACCCCAAGGTCCAGGAGAAGGTCTCCGAGGGCACCGACTGGGTGAAGTCCGAGGTGCCCGTGGTCGGCGGGAAGCTGGCCGACAGCGCCAAGAAGGCCGCCGACACGGTGGGCACCAAGGCCGCCGACGCCTCCTCGTCCGTCAAGGAGAAGGTCTCCGGGTCCTCGGCCGGCACGGAATCCTCCAGCGGTGCCGCCGCCACCGGGGCTTCGACCGCCGGGACCTCGACCACCGGTTACGCCGATCTGCAGGACGCGAAGCCGGTGACCCCGGAGAGCCCCCTGGACCCGGCCGAGCCGCACCCGGCCCCCGGCGACACGCAGCACTGACCCGCCGGCGCCCGCCCGCAGCACCGCTGCCGCAGGGCGCGGGCCGCGGGGCGAGCGGAGCCCGGCCCGCACAGGAGGAAGGGCCCCGGCCGTCGGCCGGGGCCCTTCCTCCGTCCCCGGAGGGAGCGGCTCACGCTGCGGGCTCGTCCTCGTCCCCGGCCGGCGGCTGGTCGCGCTCCACCTGGCGCGCCGCGCGCTTGCGGGCCCGCAGCTCCCGCCAGGCCGGGCCGAGGACCGGGGCCGTCAGCTCGACCTGCCACCGGCGCGCCCCGAGGTCCCGCAGGCGGTCCGCCACCGCCTGGTCGGTGGTGCTCTTCGGCGGCTGCCAGCAGAAGCGCCGCAGGTGCTCGGGGGTGAGCAGGTTCTCGGTGGGCAGCTCGTGCGCCTCGGCGAGCTCGGCCACGAGCGGCTTCAGGACCCGCAGCCGTGCTGCGGCCTCGGGGCGCTTGACCTCCCACGCCTTCACGGGCGGCAGGGCGTCGGACTTCACGGTGAAGGGGACGAGCTCCGTGGCCGTGCGGGCCTCGGCGATCGCCCGCAGCCACCGGGGCGCCTCCCGCGCCGCGAGCCGGCCGTGGAAGCCGGGGGTGTCGAGGAGCTGCGGCACGGTGCGCGGCATGGCGGCCGCGGCGGCGACCAGGGCGGCGTCGGGCAGCAGCCGGCCGGGGGCGACGTCCTTGTGCTGGGCGAGCCGCTCCCGCTCCTCCCACAGCCCGCGCAGCGCGGTGAGCTGGCGCCGGCCCTTCACCTTGTTGATCCCCGACGTCCGGCGCCACGGGTCCTGGCGCGGGGGAGCGGGCTCGGCGGTGCGCACGGCCTCGAACTCCTGGAGCGCCCAGTCCAGCTTGCCCTTCTCCCGCAGCAGCTCCTCCATGGCCCAGCGCAGCTGGATGAGCATCTCCACGTCGAGCGCGGCGTAGTTCAGCCAGTCCCTCGGCAGGGGCCGCTTCGACCAGTCCACGGCGGAGTGCTCCTTGGCCAGCGTGTAGCCCAGCAGCTCCTCCGTCTCCGCGGCCAGGCCCACGCGCCGGAGCCCGGCGATGCGCCCGCCCAGCTCGGTGTCGAAGAGCCGGTCCGGCTCCATGCCGAGGGCGCGCAGGGAGGGCAGGTCCTGGGTGGCGGCGTGCAGCACCCACTCGACGCCGGAGAGCGCCTCGCCCAGCACGGCCAGCGAACCGGTGGCCTCCGGGTCGATCAGCACGGTGCCCACGCCCTCGCGCCGCAGCTGCACGAGGAAGGCGCGCTGCCCGTAGCGGAAGCCCGACGCCCGCTCGGTGTCGATCGCCGCCGGGCCGGAGCCCGCGGCGACGGCGGCGGCGGCCCGCTCCAGTCCTGCCACGGTGTCGATGACGGGAGGGATCCCGTCGAACGGCGCCGCGAGGTGGACGCTGTCGGGGATCTCGAAGTCCTCGAAGCCGGCGACCACGGGGGTCGAGGGCTCGTCGGGCGCGGATCGGCGGTCGGCTGGGCTGGTCAAGGAGCGTCTTCGATTCTGTGTCGGCCCCGGCGGGGCGCGGTCGGTTCGGTGGTCAGCGGCGCGGGTGCAGCACGGTCACGCCCCGGGGGTACGGCGGCAGGCCCGCGAAGGTGCAGACCGTGTCGGCCCAGGCCGCCAGGTGCGGTGCCACGTCGGAGCCGTCGGGCGTCCAGGAGGCCCGCAGCTCGACGTCGGCCCCCTCCTCCTGGTCGCCGAGCAGACCGAAGCCCTCGGCGAGGACCCGGGACGCGGTGCCGCCCTCCCGAGAATATCCGGCCCGGTGGCGTTCCAGGGCCTCGAGGAGCCAGGTCCACGCATTCGCTCCCGCCGTGTCGTCGCAGCCGATCTCGCGGCTCGCGGCCGCGCGGGCCCAGGTGACGATGCGGAACGGTCCGCCCCACGCCGTCGGCTCGGACGGGTCGTGCAGGAGCACGAAGCGTCCCGTGGCGAGCTCGTCCTCCGGGGCGCCGGGCGCCCGGCCCGGGACGGCGGCCGCGCCGGCGTCCCGCGCCGCTGCCGGACCGGCCGTGAGGGCCGGGGCGCGGGACGGTGCGGGCGGTCGCCGCACCTCGGCGCGCACCGCGGCCGCGAACGGCGCGAGGTGCGTCGGGGCCGGGATCGCCGTGAGCTCGACGCCCTCCCGGTGGCCGGTGCGGCGCAGCTGCTCGAGGGCGTCCTGGAAGTCCTGGTACACCTCGGTCAGGCCGTTCACCGCGCTCACACTGGAAGGGTAGGCCGTCGGGGCGTCCCGGCCCCTCGTGCCACGCCGCGAGCGCGCGATCGGCGTGGTCCCGGTCACCCCGGTCCCGTCCGGGCGGGACCGCTCAGGAGCCGGCGGGCACGAGGCGGACGGAGACGGAGTTGATGCAGTACCGGAGATCCGTGGGGGTCGGGAAGCCCTCGCCGCCGAAGACGTGGCCCATGTGCGAGTCGCAGGCGGCGCACCGGACCTCCACCCGCTCCATGCCCAGGGCGGTGTCCTTGATGTAGCGGACCCGGTCCTCGGCCAGCGGCGCGTAGAAGGAGGGCCAGCCGCAGTGCGCGTCGAACTTGGTGTCGGAGCGGAAGAGCTCCGCCCCGCACGCGCGGCACTCGTAGACGCCCTCGGCCTTCGTCTCCCAGTACTCGCCGGTGAAGGGCCGCTCCGTGCCCGCCTCGCGCAGCACGTGGTACTCCTCCGGGGACAGGATGGAGCGCCAGTCCTCCTCGGTCCGTCCGGTGGCGTCGGGGCGGTCGCCGTGCCTGGTGGTCTCGCTCATGGTGTGATCCTCCGGGATGTGGTCGGTGCTCCGGGCGGCGGTCCCCGCACGGGGCCCGCCCGGCGGTCCGCACGGGGCGGCGCGGGGCCTGCGGGGCGCGGACCGCCCGGCCAGCACAACGACGCGTCCCTCCCGGTTATGCCCGGGCTGCGTGGAAGACTGGGGGGCATGCCCCGTCGCCCCCTGCCGGTCCCCGCCGCCCCCGAGCCCCAGTCCGCGACGCAGTGGGCGCGCGGCGCCGTGGTGGGCGCGGCCGTCACGGTGGGGGCGGCGTCCCTGTCCTTCGGGCTCTCGAGCGCGGCGGCCGCCTACTTCGCGCGGCAGGTGGTGGTCCCGCCGAAGTACCGCTCCGAGGACCTGCAGATCCTCGGCGTCACCCGTACCGGCGAGGACGGCGACCCGTCCGCGACGACGCTCGTGCGGCTCCCCGCCACGGTGGACACGACCGTGGCGGGGACCTACAGCCTGCGCTTCGACGCGGGCCGCGGTCACGCCCGGATCGGCGCCATCCGCTCCTACTCCCCCCGGGAGGGCACCGTGACCCGGGTGGTCGAGGAGGTCTACTCGGGGGACCTCTCCCGGGCGACCCGCGGCTTCTGGTCCGGGACGGTCTACCCGGACCCCGGGGCGGCGGGCCTGCCGTTCGAGGAGGTGGAGATCCCGATCGAGGTCGGGCCGGCGCCCTGCTGGGTGGTCCCCGCGGAGGGCGGGCCGACCCCGGAGGGTGAGCGGCCCCGGGTGCTCCCGGGTCCGTGGGCGATCATGGTGCACGGGCGCGGCGCCAACCGGATGGAGACGGTCCGTGCCGTGCCGGTGGCGCGGGAGCTCGGGCTGACCTCCCTGCTGATCTCCTACCGCAACGACCGGGAGGCGCCGCCCACGCACGACTTCCGGTACGGGCTGGGCTTCACGGAGTGGAAGGACGTGCAGACGGCGATCAGCTACGCGAAATCCCGCGGCGCCACCCAGATCGTGCTCTTCGGCTGGTCCATGGGCGGGGCGATCTCGCTGCAGACGGCTGACCTGTCCTTCTACCGGGACGACATCGCGGCCCTCGTGCTCACCGGCCCGGTGGTCGACTGGTTCGAGCTGATCGCCCACCACTCCCGCTCCCGCCGGATCCCCTCGGGGATCGGCCGGCTGGCCACGAACCTGATCTCCCACCCGGCGGGGCGGATGCTGACCGGTCTCGCCGCTCCGGTGGACCTCCAGGCCCTCGACTGGCTCTCCCGGTCCGAGCACCTGCGCACGCCCACCCTGGTGCTGCACTCCGTGGACGACGAGTTCGTCCCGGCCGCCAGCTCCCGCCGGCTCGCGGAGCTCAACCGGCTCGTGGAGTTCGTGCCCTTCGCCCGCGCCCGGCACACCAAGGAGTGGAACGTGGACCCGCAGCGCTGGGAGGACGCCGTGCGGCGCTGGCTGCCCGCCCGGCTGGCCCAGGACGCCAGGACCCTCGGGCCCGTGCGCGCGCAGCGGAGCTGAGGTCCGGTCCGGACCGCGGCGCGGGTCAGGAGCGCAGCGCGGCGGTGCGCCCGCCCGTGAGCCGCAGCAGCTCGGCCGGGGGCAGCTCGACGTCGAGCCCGCGCCGCCCGCCGGAGACGAGGACCGTGGGCCATGTCTCCGCGGAGTCGTCGAGCAGGGTGGGGGAGGGTGTCTTCTGCCCGAGGGGCGAGATCCCGCCCACCACGTAGCCGGTGCGCCGCTCCGCGAGCCGGGGCTCGGCCAGGGCGGCCCGCTTCCAGCCCAGGGCGGCCGCGGCCGCGCGCAGGGACAGCCGCGCGGAGACGGGCAGCACCGCGACCGCCCAGTCCCGCTCGTGCACGACCAGCAGCGTCTTGAACACCTGGTCCGGGTCGCGCCCCAGCGCGGCGGCGGCCTCCAGCCCGTAGGACGCGGCCGCAGGGTCGTGGGCGTACTCGTGCACGGTGAAGGCCACGCGCTCCCGCGCCAGGAGCGCGACGGCTGCGGTGGGGCCCGCACCGCGGGACGCCTTCGCCATGCCGGTGCCCCGGGGCCTCAGGCGTCCTGGAGCTCGCGGACGCGCCGCTTGATCCGGGCCAGCATCGCGGACATCCCGCGCATCCGCAGGGGCGAGACCAGCTGGGTGAGCCCGAAGCGCTCCGGCAGGTCGTCGGGGACGTCCAGGACCTGCTGGGCCGGGAGCCCGTCGAGGCCCTCGTGCAGGATCGAGGCGAAGCCGCGGGTGGTCGGGGCCTCCGCCGGGGCGGAGAAGAACAGCCGCACCGGGGCGCCGGGGCCGGGGACGGCGCCCTCCTCCCACTCGACGGTCAGGAACAGCGGCGACTGGCACTCGACCACCTGCTCGAGCTCCTCCGGGTGCTCGCCCAGGCGGTCCGGCAGCGCCGGCAGGGAGCGGGAGAAGTCGAGCAGCAGCTCGAGCTTGTCCTCCTGCGGCACGGCCGTGAAGTCCGCGACGAGCTCCTCGAGCTGGGCGGGCAGGGCCCCGCTCATCGGGCCGCCCCCGGGACCTCGCCGGGCTCCTCGCCGCGGACGATCGGCACGCGCACGGAGTTGCCCCACTCGGTCCAGGAGCCGTCGTAGTTGCGGACCCTGTCGTAGCCCAGCAGGTGCTTGAGCACGAACCACGTGTGGCTGGAGCGCTCGCCGATGCGGCAGTACGCGATGATGTCGTCGTCGGGGGAGAGCCCGACCTCGTCGCGGTAGATCGCCTCGAGCTCCTCGCGCGAGCGGAACGTGGCGTCCTCGGCGGCGGCCCGCGCCCACGGCACGGACGCCGCGGTCGGGATGTGCCCGCCGCGCAGCGTGCCCTCCTGGGGGTACTCGGGCATGTGCGTGCGCTCGCCCGTGTACTCCGGCAGGGACCGGACGTCGATCAGCGGCTGCTCGCCCAGGTGGGCCAGCACGTCCTCCTGGAAGGCGCGGATCGGGGCGTCGTCGCGCTCGACCACGGGGTAGTCGGCGCGCTCGGGCACGACCTTCTCCGTGGACAGCTCACGGCCCTCGGCGACCCACTTGTCCCGCCCGCCGTTCATGAGCCGCACGTCCGGGTGGCCGAACAGCTCGAACACCCACAGCGCGTAGGCGGCCCACCAGTTGGACTTGTCCCCGTAGACCACGATCGTGGTGTCGCGGGAGATGCCCTTGCGCGCCATGAGCTCGGCGAACTCCGCGGCGTCGACGTAGTCCCGGGTGTCGGGACGGTTCAGGTCGGTGTGCCAGTCGATCTTCACGGCGCCGGGCACGTGGCCGGTCTCGTAGAGCAGGACGTCCTCGTCCGACTCGACCACGACGACCCCGGGGTCGTCCCGGTGCTCGGCGACCCACTGGGTGGACACGAGTCGTTCGGGGTGCGCGTACTGCGCGAATTCTTCGTTGTTCTCCACGGCAACGCCCATGGGGACTCCTTCCGGGGTGGGGATCAGGGGAACGGGTCCTCGCGGACCGGCTTCCCCTCCAGGGTAGTGGTCCCGGCGGCGGACCGCCCCCGCCGGGGAGCCGCCGGGGCCCCGGCCCGGCCCTGCCGCGACCCCGTCGCGGCGGTGCCGCCGCCCTGATGACGCGGCGGGCGCGTCCCGGGCGACGGGGAGCCGGTAAAATCGCCGGAGCACGCGCGTGCGCCGCTCGGCGCGCCGAACCAGCGAACCGCCGGGCGCGGCGGACAGAGAGGTCTCCCAAGTGAGCATCCAGATCGAACACCTCACCGAGCGGCGCCCCCAGGTGTCGGCCGACGAACTGCTGTCGGCGTTCCGGCCCTCGGAGCGCTTCGGGGAGGTCTCGTTCGACACCTACCGCCCCGACCCGCAGCAGCCGTCCCAAGCGGAGGCGGTGCGGGAGCTGCGGAAGTTCGCGGAGTCCGTCAACCGCTCGACCGGCTCCGGCGGCGGGTTCTTCACGAGGCTCTTCGGCGGAGGCCCCCGCAAGGACGAGGTCCGGACGGGGATCTACCTCGACGGCGGCTTCGGGGTGGGCAAGACCCACCTGCTCGCGTCCCTGTGGCACGCGGTCCCCGGTCCCAAGGCGTTCGGCACCTTCGTGGAGTACACCAACCTCGTGGGGGCCCTGACCTTCCGCAAGGCCGTCGACGCCCTGAGCGCCTACAGCCTCGTGTGCATCGACGAGTTCGAGCTCGACGACCCCGGGGACACGGTCCTCATGTCCCGGCTGATGCGCGAGCTCGCCGACTCCGGCGTGCGGATCGCGGCGACGTCCAACACCCTGCCCGGATCGCTCGGCGAGGGCCGCTTCGCCGCGCAGGACTTCCAGCGGGAGATCCAGGTGCTGGCCGACCAGTTCGAGGTGCTGCGCATCGACGGCGAGGACTTCCGCCACCGGGGCCTGCCGCAGGCCCCGGCGCCGCTGTCCGACGGCGAGCTCGACCGGGCCGTGGAGGAGCACTTCCCGGGCCGGGTCGTGGCCGCCGACCGGTTCGCCGACCTCGTGGAGCACCTCGCGAGCGTGCACCCCTCCCGGTACCGCAAGCTCCTCGAGGGGATCGACGCCGTGGTCTGGCGCGACGTGCACACCATCGAGCAGCAGGCCGTCGCCCTGCGCTTCGTGGTGCTGGCGGACCGGCTCTACGACAAGAACCTGCCGATCATCGCCTCCGGCCGGCCCTTCGACGAGGTCTTCACGGCCGAGATGATGGCCGGCGGCTACCAGAAGAAGTACTTCCGCGCCGTCTCCCGCCTCACGGCGCTGGCCCGCGAGGGCATTCTCGGGGACGTCTCCGCGGTCTGAGCGCCCGCACCCCCTCCGGGCGCCGCGGCGCCCGGAGGGACGGGCCCACGCGTCGTCAGGACGCGCCGACGACGACAGAGGGCCCCGGCTGGAATTCCAGCCGGGGCCCTCTGTGCACTGCTCGTGCGCGATACTGGGTTCGAACCAGTGACCTCTTCGGTGTGAACGAAGCGCGCTACCACTGCGCCAATCGCGCTCACTGCTCGAAAACCATAACCCACATCCCGGCCGCGGGCCAATTCGGGGGCGGGCACGGTCCGCCGGCACCCACCGCGCCGCGGCTCCCCGGGGGATTTGGCGTTTCGGAAAAGGGTCCCGTAAAGTCTCCACCTGTCAGGAACACCGACGGGTTCCGGCGAGCGGAGCGGCTGCAAGGCCGCCCCGGACACCGATCCCGTCGACCCCTGCACGCCCCGGACCGGCGCGAACACCGCCGGAACGGTTGTGCTAGAGTTCCTGATCGGAAGATCGAGAGATCGACCGAAGCAAGACATGCGGACGTAGCTCAGCTGGTAGAGCACCACCTTGCCATGGTGGATGTCGCGGGTTCGACTCCCGTCGTCCGCTCGCAGTGATCGGCATGAACGATGTCGTGACCGACGGCCCTGTCCGCAAGGACCAGGTCCCGGTGGGGTGGCCGAGTGGTTAGGCAGCGGCCTGCAAAGCCGTCTACGCGGGTTCGAATCCCGTCTCCACCTCGGTGCACACCCACCACGCTTGACGGTATCCCTCGGGAACCGCCGGTCGAGCGCGATTGGCGCAGCGGTAGCGCGCTTCCCTGACACGGAAGAGGTCACTGGTTCGATCCCAGTATCGCGCACCACCTGGAAGGCCCCGGCTCCACGAGCCGGGGCCTTCGTCGTGCCCGGACACGGCACCGCTCGGCGGGCGCCGTGTCCGAGGCGGTCGGTACCCTGCGGGGCAGGACCCGGAGCACCGGGACCGCCCCGGGCCCCCGGGGCGAGGCGAGGGAGAGGCGACGAGCAGCGTGACACAGCCCAGGCTGGCGGAACAGACTGAGTACGGGCGGATGTACGCGAGGTCCGTGGCGGACCAGGCGACCGTCCCCTCCATCACCACGGTCCTCTCCCGGGCCGCCACGGACCTGGACGGGTGGTACGGCTACTCCGCCGCGCAGGCCGCCGTGCGGGACGACCGGCTGCGCGCGGCCCTGGGCTCGCCGGCCCAGCTGCGCGCCGTGGTGCGGGACGCGGCCAAGGCCGCCGAGCGGCACCGCGACGAGGCCGCGGCGCGCGGGGACCGCGTGCACACCTACGCCGAGCAGATCGCCCTGCGGGCCCTCGGCCGGCCCCACCGGGCCGCGGAGGCGCGGGCCGCGCTGGCCGAGCACGGCGAGGAGCGCTTCGCCTCGCGCTTCGACGAGTGGTGGGACCTCTACGCCCCCGAGCCGCTGGCGGTGGAGGTCACGGTGTGGAACTCCACCGTGGGCTACGCGGGGACCCTCGACCTCGTGGCCCGGATCGCGGGCAAGGTGTGCCTGATCGACTACAAGACGAAGGGCACGGACCGGGACGGGCGCGTGAAGTCCCTGGACCCCAAGGTCGTGACCCAGCTCGTGGCCGGGCTCAAGGCGGAGGAGTCCCTCGTGGACGCGGACGCCGGCACCTGGGAGCCGTGGGCGTACGGCGGCGCGGACCTGCTGCTGGGCGTGGCGGTCGGCGAGACGGAGGTCGTGCCCGTGCAGGCCGTTCCGGCGGTGCTCGAGCAGCACTGGTACAAGTTCTGCGCCCTGCACCGGCTGTGGACCCAGGAGACGGCCCTCGCCGCGGCCGGCCCCGCCCTGCGCCCCGTGCCGCCCCCGCCGCTGCGCGAGCAGGCGTAGGTCGGGAGCGCCCCGCGTACCCGCGGGGGGACGGGCGGCCCGTAGACTTGCCGGGTCGAGAGCGAGGTCCCGCCATGTCCGTCCTGCCCATCCGCACCATCGGTGATCCCGTCCTGCGCACCCGCGCGGAGGAGATCACGGCCTTCGACGACGCCCTGCGCCGGCTCGTCGCCGACATGCACGAGACGATGCTGGACGTCGGCGGCGTCGGCCTCGCCGCGCCCCAGGTGGGCGTCAGCGTGCGGCTGTTCACCTGGGCGGTCGAGGGCGGCGCGGGACACGTGGTCAACCCGGTCCTGGAGGTGGGCGAGGAGCCCCAGGAGGGCGGCGAGGGCTGCCTCTCCGTCCCGGGCCTGGCCTACGACACCCCGCGCCGGAACTGGGCCCGGGTCACCGGCCTCGACCAGCACGGCGCCCCCGTGACCGTCGAGGGCACCGGCCTGCTGGCGCGCTGCCTGCAGCACGAGACCGACCACCTGGACGGGCGGCTCTACGTCGACCGGCTGACCGGCGCCGAGAAGCGGGACGCGATGCGGGCCATCCGCGCCGCCGGCTACGACGGCGTGGTGCGCGGCGTGGCCGGGCAGCGCGCCGCGCACGTGGGCACCTCCTTCGGGGCCGGCTCCTTCGGCGCCGACCCGGCCTGAATCCCGCCCCTCGTCCCCACCCGTCAGGAGAGCCGTGAAGATCCTCTACGCCGGCACGCCGTCCGTCGCCGTGCCGCCCCTGGTCCACCTGGCCGAGCGGCCCGACGTCGAGATCGTGGCCGTCCTCACCCGCACCGACGCCCCCGTGGGGCGCAAGAAGGTGCTCACCCCCTCGCCCGTGGCCGAGGAGGCCGGGCGGCGGGGCCTGCCCGTGCTCAAGGCCAACCGGGTGGACGCCGAGCTGACCGAGCGGATCCGGGGGCTGGGCGCGGACGTCGCCGCCGTCGTCGCCTACGGGGCCCTGGTCCCGCAGGCGGCCCTGGACGCCGTGCCGCACGGCTGGATCAACCTGCACTTCTCCCTGCTGCCGCAGTGGCGCGGCGCCGCCCCCGTCCAGCGGGCCCTCATGGCCGGGGACACGGTGGTCGGGGCCAGCACCTTCCTGCTGGAGGCCGGACTGGACACCGGGCCCGTCCTCGGCACGATGACCGACGAGGTCCGTCCCGACGACACGGCCGGAACGGTCCTGGAGCGACTGTCCCGCACCGCGGCGCCGCTGCTGGCGGACTCCCTGCGCGCCGTGGTCGACGGCTCCGCGCGCCCGGCCCCGCAGCAGGGCGACGTGACCCACGCCCCGAAGCTCACCGCCGAGGACGGGCGGATCCGATGGTCGGACCCCGCCGTGGCCGTGGCCCACCGGGTGCGCGGGGCGACCCCCGAGCCCGGGGCGTGGACCCGGCTCGACGAGCGCCGGCTCAAGCTCGACCTCGTGCTGCCCCGGCCCGACGTCCGGGACCTCGCCCCGGGCCGGTGCGTCCTGCGCGGGGACGCCGTGCTCGTGGGCACGGGCTCGTACGCCGTCCAGCTCACCCGGGTGCAGCCGGCGGGGAAGAAGACCATGGAGGCCACCGCCTGGGCGCGGGGCCGCAGCACGGAGGACGAGGTGGTGTTCCAGTGAGCGGGCACGAGGACAGACAGGGCGGCGACCGGCGGGGCGACCGCGACCGGCGACCGGGAGGCCCGCGGCGCAACTCGAGGGGCCACGAGCGCAACCGGCGGGCGCAGTCCGACCGAGCCTTCTCCTCGTCGGCGCCCGCGGGGCGCACGCGGCGGGCCGATCCGGCCCGGCTGGCGGCGTTCGAGACCCTGCGCGCGGTGTCCGAGGAAGGCGCCTACGGCAACCTCGTGCTCCCCAAGCTGGTCCGGGCCCACCGCCTGGACCGGCGGGACGCGGGCTTCGCCACGGAGCTGGCCTACGGGGCGCTGCGCTGGCAGGGCACCTGGGACGCCGTGCTGGCCCGGTGCGTCGACCGCCCCCTGGGCGAGCTCGACGGCGCGGTGCTGGACGCCCTGCGCCTGGGCACCCACCAGCTGCTCGCGATGCGGGTGCCCGACCACGCGGCCCTCGACCAGACGGTGGGCCTCGTCCGGGCCGTCGTCGGGGCGGGCCCCGGCGGGCTCGTCAACGCGGTGCTGCGCAAGGTCGCGGCCCGGGACCTGCCCGCGTGGATCGCGGAGCTGACCGCCGACGCCGCCGACGAGACCGCCCGCCTGGGCCTGGCCCACGCCCACCCGGCGTGGGTGGTCCGGGCCCTGCGCCAGGCGCTCACCGCCCACGGGCGGGACGCCGCCGAGCTCGAGGCGCTGCTCGAGGCGGACAACGCCGCCCCCGTGGTCAACCTCGTGGCCCTGCCCGGTCTCGGCGACCTCGACGAGGCGCTCGCCGCGGGCGCGGAGCAGGGGTCGCTCGTCCCGGGCTCGGCGCTGAGCAGCGGCGGCGACCTGCACCGGCTCGCCTCCGTCCGGGAGGGCGGGGTCCGCGTCCAGGACGCCGGGTCCCAGCTCGTCGCCCGCGCCCTGCTCGCCGCCGGCCAGGACGCCGACGGCGGCGCCGGGGGCGGGCGCTGGCTGGACCTGTGCGCCGGCCCGGGCGGGAAGGCGGCCCTGCTGGCGGCGCTCGTCGACCGGCAGGGGGCGCACCTGACGGCCAACGAGGTGGCCCCGCACCGGGCCGAGCTCGTGCGCCGGGCCCTGCGGCCGGTCCCGGAGCGCGCCTGGACGGTGCGCACGGGGGACGGGCGCGCCGCCGACGAGCTGCTCGGCGGCCGCCCCGTCGAGGAGGCCGGCTTCGACCGGGTCCTCGTCGACGCCCCGTGCACCGGCCTCGGGGCGCTGCGCCGCCGCCCGGAGTCGCGCTGGCGGCGCACCCCTCGCGACCTGGCGGAGCTCGGGCCGCTGCAGCGGGAGCTGCTGCACGCCGCCCTGGACGTCGCCCGCCCCGGCGGCCTGGTCGCCTACGCGACCTGCTCCCCGCACGCGGCCGAGACCCTCGCCGTGGTCCAGGACGTGCTGGCCCGCCGCGAGGACGCCGAGCTGGTCGACGCCCTGGCGCCGGTCCGGGCCGCGGCCCTGCCCGGCAGCCTCGACGGGGACCGCGACCCGTCCCGCCCGTGGGCGGGGGAGTCCGGCCCCGCGACCGTGCAGCTGTGGCCGCACGTCCACGGCACGGACGCCATGTTCCTGGCCCTGCTGCGCAAGCGCTGAGCCCCCGACCGCCCGACCACCAGGAGTCCCCGTGCCCCGCACCTGCATCCACCCCTCGATCCTCTCCGCCGATTTCGTCAACCTCGAGACCGAGCTGGGCCGGATCGCCGCCGCCGACGCCGTGCACGTGGACGTCATGGACAACCACTTCGTCCCGAACCTGACGCTGGGCATGCCCCTCGTGGAACGGATCCTCGCCGTCAGCCCCCTCCCGCTGGACGTGCACCTGATGATCGAGGACGCGGACCGCTGGGCCGCGGGCTACGCCGAGCTCGGCTGCGAGTCGGTCACCTTCCACGCCGAGGCCGCGCGCGCCCCGCTGAAGCTGGCCCGCGAGCTGCGCGCCCACGGCGCCCGCGCCGGGATGGCCCTGCGCCCCGCGACCCCCGTGGAGCCGTACCTCGACCTGCTGCCCGAGCTGGACATGCTCCTGGTCATGACGGTGGAGCCCGGCTTCGGCGGCCAGGCCTTCCTCGACGTCACGCTGCCGAAGATCCGCCGGGCCGCCGAGGCGATCCGGGCCGGCGGGGGACGGGTGGCGCTGCAGGTGGACGGCGGGATCACGGAGGAGACCATCGTGCGGGCCGCGGAGGCCGGGGCGGACACGTTCGTGGCGGGCTCCGCCGTCTACGGCGCGGAGGACCCCGGGGCCGCGATCACGGCCCTGCGCGGGGCGGCCCGCTCCGCCCAGTCCTGAGCCGGCCGGCCGCGGGCCGCCGCGGGCACGCCCTGTGACATAATCGGGGCACGAACAACGTGTTCCGGGGTCGGTGGAAGTCCGAACCGGCGGTCACAGTCCGCGAACCGGACGACCACGTCCCTGCGGGCGCCCAGCGCCCGCACCGACGGGTCGCCCGGCCGAACCGGTGGAACTCCGGTACCGACAGTCACAGTCTGGATGGAAGGCAACACGTTCAACGGCCCTCGTGGCGCGCCGTCGACGGCACCCGCCACGGCGCCGTCCGGACCCGTGGGTCCCGACGGCGGCACCGTTGTCCTGCGCCCCGGTTCCGCCCCGGGAAAGGACGACGTGATGGACCCGCAGCACCGGACCGGCGACGACGCCGAGCGCTCGGTCATGCGGACCGCCCTGCACGCGGCGGCGCGCGGCCCGCGCGGGGCCAACCCTCTCGTCGGAGCCGTCCTCGTCGACGCCGAGGGGCGGATCCTGCACGTCGGCCACCACCGCGGGGCGGGCACCGTCCACGCCGAGGTCGACGTCCTGGAGCGCGCCGGGTCCGCCGGCACCGACCTCCGGGGCACCACCATGTACGTCACCCTCGAGCCGTGCAACCACTGGGGCCGCACCGGCCCGTGCGCCGAGGCGATCGTGGAGGCCGGTGTGCCCCGCGTGGTCTACGGCGCCCCCGACCGCACCGCCGCCGCCGCCGGCGGAGCCGCCACCCTGCGCGCCGCGGGCCTCGAGGTCCGCTCGGGGCTGCTGGCCGAAGAGGCCGAGCGGCTCAACGACCGCTGGGGTGAGACCGTGCGCGCCCAGCGCCCGTTCGTGACCCTGAAGGTCGCCCAGAGCGTCGACGCCCGGATCGCCGCCGCGGACGGGACCAGCCGGTGGATCACGTCGTCGTCGGCCCGCGAGCACGGGCACGACCTGCGCGCCCGCGCCGACGCGGTCCTCGTGGGCAGCGGCACGGTCCTGGCCGACGACCCCCGGCTCACCGCCCGCACCGGCGACGGCGGCGTGGTCCCGCGGCAGCCCCTGCGCGTGGCCATGGGCCTGCGCCCCGTGCCCCAGGACGCCGCGATCCGCGGGACCGACGGGCGGTTCCGGCACGTCGCCACCCACGACCCCCACTCCGCCCTGGCCGAGCTCTACGACGCCGGCGTGCGCCACGTGCTGATCGAGGGCGGGGCCACCGTCGCCGCCGGCTTCCTGCGCGCGGGGCTCGTCGACGAGCTCAGCCTCTACCAGGCGCCCCTCGTGCTCGGGGCGGGACGGCCCGCCTTCGAGGAGCTGGGCATCGGCACCCTCGCGGACGCCTCCCGGTGGCGGCTCGACCCCGCCGGCGGCGGGCCCGTGCAGCAGCTCGGTCCCGACCTGTGGATCCACCTGCGGCCCGTCCCGCCGGACTGAGCGGACCGCCGGCCCCGAAGACCGACAGAGTCAGAGTCAGAGACCAGGACAGAGACAGAGGTAGCACCGCATGTTCACAGGAATCGTCGCCGGCCAGGGCACCGTGCGCTCGGTCGACCCCCGCCCCGACGGCACGAGCGCCCGCCTCCTCGTGGACGCCGGCTCGCTCGTGGCCGACCTGCCGCACGGCGGCTCCCTCGCCGTCAACGGGGTCTGCCTCACGGCCACGCGCACCGAGGAGATCGGCCCCGGGCAGTTCCTGGCCGACGTCATCGGCGAGACGCTCGTGCGCACCAACCTCGGAGCACTGGCCGCCGGGGACACCGTGAACCTGGAGCGCTGCGTGCCCGCCGGCGGGCGGCTGGACGGGCACGTGGTCCAGGGCCACGTCGACGGCACGGGCACCGTCACGGTCCGCGAGGACCTGGGAGAGTGGGAGCGGGTCCGGGTCGCCGTGCCCGCCGAGCTCGCCCCGTTCCTCGCCGAGAAGGGGTCGGTCGCCGTGGACGGCGTGTCCCTCACCGTGACGGCGGTCAGCGCCCCCGGTGCCGGGGAGCACTGGTTCGAGGTCGGGCTCATCCCGGCCACCCTCGCCGAGACCACCCTCGGACGCCGCCCCGTCGGCGCGTCCGTCAACCTCGAGGTCGACGTCCTCGCGAAGTACGCCCAGCGCCTGCTGGCCTTCGCCCGGACCGACAGCACCCCGGCGCCGGAGACGGCCCGGACCACGGCAGGAGAAGGAGCATGATGCGGACCAGCAGCACCCACGAGGGGACCGGCCGCGGGGGCGACGGGGCGACCGGGGAGATCCGGCTCGACCCCGTGGGGGCGGCCGTCGAAGCCATGGCCCAGGGCCGGCCCGTCGTCGTCGTGGACGACGCCGACCGGGAGAACGAGGGCGACATCGTCTTCGCGGCCGAGCACGCCACGCCCGCGCTGATGGGCTTCACCATCCGGCACAGCTCCGGGGTCGTGTGCGTGCCCATGACCGGCGCGCGGGCCGACGCGATGCGGCTGCCCCCGATGGTCGACGTCAACGAGGACTCGAAGGGCACCGCCTACACCGTCACGTGCGACGCCCGCCTCGGGGTGAGCACCGGCATCAGCGCCGCCGACCGCGCGCTCACCGCCCGGGTGCTGGCCGACCCCGCGGCCGGACCCGGGGACATCACCCGGCCCGGGCACGTGCTGCCCCTCCGGGCCGCCGAGGGCGGGGTCGCCGTGCGCCGCGGGCACACCGAGGCCGCCGTCGAGCTGTGCTCCCTCGCCGGGCTCGAGCCGGTCGGCGTGATCGCCGAGCTCGTCCACGACGAGGGCGAGATGATGCGGCTGCCCGCCCTGCGCGCCTTCGCCGACCGGCACGGCATCCCGCTCGTGAGCATCGAGGACCTGGCGGCGCAGCTGCAGGAGGACCGCCGATGAGGCCGGACGCCCCCCTGGTCAGCTCCGAGCCCGTGGTGGTGCCCACGCCCGAGGGCCGGTTCGAGGTCATCGGCTGGCAGCTGCCGGGCGGGCCCGGGGACGCGGTCGCCGAGCACCTCAGCCTCACCGCGCCCTCCTCGGACCGCGTGCCCGTGGGCCGGCCCCCGCTCGTGCGGCTGCACTCCGAGTGCCTCACGGGGGACGTCTTCGGCTCCTACCGGTGCGACTGCGGGCCCCAGCTGCACCTGGCGCTGCGCCGGATCTCCGACGACGGCGGCACCCTCATCTACCTGCGCAACCACGAGGGCCGGGGGATCGGGCTGGTGAACAAGCTGCGCGCCTACAAGCTCCAGGACGGCGGGGCGGACACGGTCGAGGCGAACGAGCTGCTCGGCCTGCCCGCCGACGCCCGGGACTACACCGCCGCGGCGGCCATCCTGCACCGGCTCGGGCTGACCCGGATCCGGCTGCTGAGCAACAACCCCGCCAAGGCCGAGCGCCTGGCCGACCTGGGGATCGAGGTGGTCGCCATGGTGCCCAACGAGGTGCCGGCCCGCCCGGAGAACCACGACTACCTCGTGACCAAGCGGGACCGCATGCGGCACCGCCTGCGCCACGTCGACGACCCCACCGCCCACCGCGGCCCCGCGGCGGAGCCCGCCAGCCGGACCGACCGCACCACCGACAGCACCATCGACCGCACGTACGACAGCACCACCGACAGCACCACCAACGGCACAGGAGACCACACCCCATGAGCGGACACGGCGCCCCCGACATCGACCTCAGCACCGACGACGCGAGCGGCCTGCGCGTCGCCGTCGTCGCCTCCAGCTGGCACACAGAAATCATGGACGGGCTGGTCGACGGCGCCCGCCGCGCGCTCGCCGACGCCGGCGTGCGGGACGCGCCGGTCGTGCGCGTGCCCGGCAGCTTCGAGCTGCCCGTCGCCGCGGCCCGCCTCGCCCCGGGCCTCGACGCCATGGTGGCCCTCGGCGTGGTCGTGCGCGGCGGCACCCCGCACTTCGACTACGTGTGCTCGGCGGCCACCCAGGGCCTCACGGACGTGTCGGTGCGCACCGGCGTGCCCGTGGGCTTCGGCGTGCTCACGTGCGACACCGAGCAGCAGGGCCTGGACCGCGCCGGGCTCGAGGGCTCCCAGGAGGACAAGGGCTACGAGGCCACGGCCGCCGCGGTGCGCACCGCGCTGCTGCTGCGCTCCCTCGGGGTCTGAGCCCCGCCCCGCGGGGCGTGCGGGCCCGCGCCGGTCCGGAGGCCGTCGCGGACCCATTACCCTGGTAGTCGTGAAAACCTTCGAGACCCTCTTCGCCGAGATCAGCGACAAAGCCGTGACCCGACCGGAGGGCTCCGGCACGGTCCGGGAGCTCGACACCGGCGTGCACGGCATCGGCAAGAAGGTCGTCGAGGAGGCCGCCGAGGTCTGGATGGCCTGCGAGTACGAGACCTCGGAGCAGGCCGCGGAGGAGATCTCGCAGCTGCTCTACCACGTGCAGGTGATGATGGTCGCGAAGGGCCTGCGGCTCGAGGACGTCTACCGCCACCTCTGAGCGCCCCGCCGCACCGTCCGTCCCCGCCCCACCGAACTCCCTGAGCCGAGAAGGAACCCCATGCTGCGTGTCGCAGTGCCCAACAAGGGCGCCCTGTCCGAGTCCTCCGTCACCATGCTCAAGGAGGCCGGCTACCGGCAGCGGCGGGACTCCCGCGAGCTGGTGCTCGTGGACCCCGAGAACAACGTCGAGTTCTTCTACCTGCGCCCCCGGGACATCGCGGTGTACGTGGGCGGGGGCATCCTCGACGTCGGGATCACCGGCCGGGACCTGCTCCTGGACTCCGGGGCCCACGCCGACGAGGACCTCGGGCTGGACTTCGCCCGCTCCACGTTCCGGTTCGCGGGCCCGGCGGGCGAGTTCTCCTCGATCACCGAGCTGGCGGGCCGGCGGATCGCCACGAGCTACGACGGCCTGCTGCGCGACTACCTCGCCGAGCAGGGCGTGGAGGCCTCCGTGGTCCGCCTCGACGGCGCCGTGGAGTCCTCCATCCGGCTGGGCGTGGCGGACGCGATCGCCGACGTCGTGGAGACCGGCAACACCCTGCGGGCCGCGGGCCTGCAGGTCTTCGGCGACCCCATCATGACCTCCGAGGCGCTGCTCATCCGCCGCCGCGCGGCCGGGGAGCCCGAGGGCCTGGCCGTGCTCCGGCGGCGCCTGCAGGGCGTGCTCGTGGCCCGGCAGTACGTGCTGATGGACTACGACGTCGCCGAGGAGTACGTCGAGGCCGCCACCCGGATCACCCCCGGCATGGAGGGGCCCACCATCTCCCGGCTCGGCCGCGGCAACGCCTGGGCCGTGCGCGCCATGGTCCCCAAGTCCGAGACCAACAAGGTCATGGACGCCCTCTACGACGTCGGGGCCCGCGCCATCCTGGTCTCCCCGATCCAGGCCGCCCGGATCTGAACCCCTTCCCGCCCCATCCCCGCAGCCGAGGAGGTGCCGCCCGTGGGCGTTGCCGTACGTGTCATCCCCTGCCTGGACGTCGACGCCGGTCGAGTCGTCAAGGGCGTGAACTTCGAGAACCTGCGCGACGCCGGTGACCCGGTGGAGCTCGCCAAGCGCTACAACGAGGCCGGTGCGGACGAGCTGACGTTCCTCGACGTCACGGCGTCCTCGGCCGCCCGGGCCACGACCTTCGACGTGGTCTCCCGCACGGCTGAGCAGGTCTTCATCCCGCTCACGGTGGGCGGCGGCGTCCGCGCGGTCGCCGACGTCGACCGGCTGCTGCGCTGCGGCGCGGACAAGGCGTCCATCAACACCGCCGCGGTCGCCCGGCCCGGCGTGATCGACGAGATCACCGGGCACTTCGGCAGCCAGGTGCTCGTCCTCTCCCTCGACGCCCGCCGCACGGGCAACACGCCCTCCGGCTTCGAGGTCACGACCCACGGGGGGCGCACGCTGACCGGTCTCGACGCCCTGGACTGGGCGCAGGAGGCCGAGGACCGCGGCGTGGGGGAGATCCTGCTCAACTCCATGGACGCGGACGGCACCCAGGCGGGCTTCGACCTGGAGATGATCCGCGCCGTGCGCGCCCGGGTGCACGTGCCCCTCATCGCCTCCGGCGGCGCGGGCGCCCCCGAGCACTTCCCGCCGGCGGTGGACGCGGGCGCGGACGCCGTGCTCGCCGCCTCCATCTTCCACTTCGGTCCCGTGCACGCGATCGCCGAGGTCAAGGACGCACTGCGCGCGGCCGGCCACGAGGTCCGCTGAACGGCCCCGTGGTCCGGGACGGCCACCGGGCGTAGAGTCGACAGTGAGCTGACGACAGTCGCTCGACAGGCCGACCCGAAGGAGAGTCCACCGTGGGACTGAACAGCATCATCAGGAGCTTCACCGGACGTGCCGGGGGGACCGCCGGCCGTCCCGCCGGCGGACGCCGGGGCACCCGCGGAATGAACGCCGCCGGACAGGCGGGCGCGGGCAGGAGCGGCCGCGGTCTGGGCGGCATGCTGCGCGGCCTCCTCAACCGCCGATAGCGCACCGAACCAGGAGCGGCCCCGGAACGGGGCCGCTCCTGCACGTGCCGAGGACATCCATGACCACGACCGAGCCGTCCGCCCCGGACGAGGACTCCGGCCCCGCGGCGGACCCGGTCCGCCGGACGTCGTTCGCCACGAACGACGCCGACCGGGGCATCGCCGCCATGTCCGAGCTCTACACGGGTCTCGGCATGCGCCCGCCCACCGACGGCTCGTTCGAGCTGCGCATGGCGGCGGCCTCGATGGGCCCGCTCCTGGCGCACCGGTTCCGGCTGTCCACCTCGGAGTCCTCCGGCACGGGCGACGTCTCGGGCACGTACTCGGTCGTGCACGTGCTGACCGGGCGGCTGACGGTCAGCTCCGGGAAGGAGCGCATCGGCACGACCCTGCCGTTCCTGCTGCCCCAGGGACTGTACGGCGGCCGGTGGGACGGGCTGCTGGAGCTGAGCACCGTGGTCCTGGACGCCCGCTCGGTCGAGGAGATCGCGCGCGACCTGCTCGGCGCGCCGGACTTCGCGCTGCGCTTCACGGGCAGCACGCCCGTGTCCGCGCAGATGACGCGGCACTGGCTGGCCCAGGTCCGGCACTTCCACCGGGACCTGCTGCCCAACGCGGAGGCGATGCGCACGCCCCTGGTGCGGGCCGAGGCGTTCCGGTCGCTGGCCGGTGCCCTGCTGCACTGTTTCCCGAACACCTTCCAGGCGCAGCCGGCGCCGTCGGAGAGCGCCCCGGCGCTGCCGGCGCAGGTGCGCCGGGCGGTCGCCTTCGTCGACGAGCACCTGCACGAGGACGTCGGTCTCGCCGAGATCGCCGCGGCGGCACGGATGAGCCCCCGCGGGCTGCAGGCCGCGTTCCGCCGGGAGCTCGGGCGCACCCCCGTCGGCTACCTGCGGGAGGCCCGCCTGGACGCCGCCCGGCAGGAGCTGCTCCGGGCCGACCCGGCCGGCGGCGTGACGGTCGCGGCCGTCGCCGCCCGCTGGGGCTTCGGCCATCCCGGGCGCTTCGCAACCGCCTACCGGGCCCGGTTCGGGGAGCCGCCCGGCACCACGCTGCACCGCTGAGACCTCAGGCTCGGTCCCCGTCCCGGCAGGTCCCCTCCAACCAGTCCCGCACCGGGACGAGCGCCTCGTCGAGCGCCTGCCCGTCGAACCGCGCCGAAGGGTCCTCCGCCAGGTCCTCCCCGTAGGAGTCGACCAGCAGCTGCACCCGCGCGTAGTCCGCGGCCAGCGCCGGAGGAGCGGCCCCGCGCACGGACTCGACCTCGTCCTCGACGTCCTGCACCTCCGACACGGTCGGGCCCGCCGACAGGCCGGCCGGCAGCAGCGCGAGCACCAGGAGGTCGTCGGCGACCGCCGCGCACGCCTCCCGGCGGTCCGGATAGGCACCCCACGTGACGTCCGTGGCGGGAGCGGTCGACGCAGCGGGGGAGGCCGGGGGCGCCGCGGCCGTGGGGGAGCCGGCCGGCGGGCCCGGGGCGCCGGGGCTCCCGCATCCGCACAGCACCGCGACGACGAGCGCGGCCACCGCCGTGCCGGGGGCGGCGCGCCGCCCCGTCGCCGTCCTGGGATGCATCGTCTCGGTCCCGCCCGCCGTCGCCGCTCTGGTCCTGCTCCCACCATAGGCGCCGCCGACCCGACCCGGCAGGGCCACGGGCGGGCGGGCACGGCCTGGGGGTGCAGGAACTCCTATCCTGGAGCCCGGAGGGCCGGGAGGAGGACGCACGTGCGAGTCGTCGTCGTCGCCGCCCGGGCCTGCGCCCTGGCCGTCGCGGTCTGGGCCCTGGTCTCGCGGGCGGACTGCGCCTTCGTGACGCGCACCTGCCTGGGGTCGAACCTGTTCAGCTACTTCACGGTCCACAGCGCCGTGCTGCTGATCCTGGCCGTGCTGCTGGCCCTCCTGCACACCGCCGCCGGGGCGCAGGAGCCGGGCTGGCTGACCGGGCTCCGGGCGATGGCCACCACCTACACCGTGGTCTCCGGGGCGGTGTTCGGGGTGCTGCTGGCCAACGCGGAGCTGTTCGGCCACCTCTTCCTCGTCCCGCTGTCCTCGCAGGTGCTGCACTTCGTGCTGCCGGTCTACGCCGTGGCCGACTTCCTGCTGTGCCCGGGCCGCCGGCGGCTGCGCTGGGCCGCCACCTGGGCGGCCACCGTGTTCCCGGCGCTGTGGGCCGTGTACACCCTGGTCCGCGGGCAGCTGGTGGGCTGGTACCCGTACTTCTTCCTCGACCCCGCCCTGGTGGGCGGCTATCGCGCGGTGGGCACCTACGCCCTCGGGCTGTCCGGGCTGATCCTCGCGGTGTCCTTCCTGACCGTCGCCGCCACCCGTCTGCCCACCGTCCCGGTAGGGTCGGCCCATGGACGACTCCTCTCCCGCCGGCCCGGTCCCTGATCCGGACGACGCCCAGCTCCTGCGCTCGGTCCGGCGCCTGGTGCACCGCCTCGCCGCCCTGCCGCCCGAGCGCGGGGACGAGCCCACGCCGCTCGGGCGGCACCTGTCCGCGGTGCTCGGCGCGGACGTGCGCACCCTGCCGGTGGTCTCGGAGGACTTCGCCCCGCACCGCCTGGCGGACGTCGACATCGCCCTCGCCGAGCTGGCGGGGGACGGGCCGGGCTCCCTCCTCGGCGTCAGCGGCGGCCGGAGCCGCGACGACCTCGGCCTCGCCGAGCTGCTCACGGCCCCGTACTCCGGGGCCGACATCGGCCCCGTCGACTACGCCACCCGGGCCACGGGCCCGGCCACCGAGCGGCAGGTCGTCGCGTTCGGCATCCGGTGCCTCACCGTGGACGGGGTGCCGGTGGCCGTGCTCCAGCGCATGCCCCGGCCCGAGTACGGCCGGTCGCAGGTGGTCCTGGAGGTGCTCGCCGCGGACCCCGCCGTCTGCGGCACGTTCCTCGCCCGGCTGCGGGCGCTGATGCTCGAGCGCAGCGTGCTGCGCGGCCAGGTGCTCTCGTTCGCCGCCACCGAGTACGGCAGCGAGGCCGGGGCCACGTTCCTGCCGCGCCCGCACGTGCCCGCCGACGGGATCGTGCTGCCCCCGGGCCTGCTGGAGCAGGTCGTGGGGCACGTCGTGGGCATCGGGGAGCACCGCGACGCGCTCCGGGCCGCGGGCCAGCACCTCAAGCGCGGGATCCTGCTCCACGGCCCGCCGGGGACCGGCAAGACCCTCACGGTCCGGCACCTGCTCTCCGTCACCCCGGGGACCACGGCGATCCTGCTGACCGGGTCGGGTCTGCACCTCATCGGGGCCGCCGCCGAGGTGGCCCGCACCTTCCAGCCGTCGATCGTGGTGCTCGAGGACGTCGACCTCGTGGCGATGGACCGGGACCTCGGGCCCGGACCCCAGCCGGTGCTCTTCGAGGTGCTCGACGCCCTGGACGGGCTCGACGGCGACGCCGACGTCGCGTTCGTCCTCACGACGAACCGCGTGGCCGTGCTGGAGCGGGCGCTCGCCGAGCGCCCCGGGCGCGTGGACCTCGCGGTCGAGGTGCCGCTGCCCGACGCGGACGCCCGGTCCCGGCTGTTCCGGCGGTACGCGGGGGAGCGGCGGTTCTCCGCCGCCGCCCTCGACGCCGCGGCGGCGCGCGCGGAGGGAACCACCGGCTCCTTCCCGAAGGAGCTGGTCCGCCGGGCCGTCCTCGCGGCGGCCGTCCGGGGCGAGGACGCGGCGGACGCGGACCTGTCCGCCGCCCTCGACGAGCTCCTCTCCGGCCGGGAGGCGCTGACCCGCCGGCTGCTCGGCCACGCGGACACAGGGGAGTCCCCCGTCGAGTACGAGGACACGGACGAGGACACGGGCGAGGACACGGACGGGCTCCGGTGGTGCGCCCGGCCGGAGTCCCCCTGACGGTACCGGAGGTCCCCGGCGGACGCCGGGTGCCGACCGGGGGCCGGGCCGCCCGGTCAGGTCGATAGGATGGGTGGCGATGAGCGAGCAGACCCCCGACACCGGAACCGACGTCCTCGACCCCGCCGTGGCCCGGCGGCTCAAGCGCGACCCCTCGGGCCTCGTGGCCGCCGTGGTGCAGCAGCACGACACCCTCGAGGTGCTCATGCTGGGCTGGATGGACGACGAGGCCCTGCGCCGCACCCTCACGGAGGGCCGCGTGACGTTCTGGTCCCGCTCCCGCCAGGAGTACTGGCGCAAGGGCGACACGTCCGGGCACGTCCAGGCCGTGCACAGCGTGAGCCTCGACTGCGACGGAGACGCCCTCCTCGTCCGGGTCGACCAGACCGGGGCGGCCTGCCACACCGGCACCCGCAGCTGCTTCGACGGCCGCGACCTCGGCGCCGTCGCCGCCGTCTGAGCCCCGCCACCCTCCTCCCTCCCGTCCGCCACCAGGAAGTCAGGTCGACACCCATGCAGGACCTGGGCAGCATCAGCCCCACGCTCGAGGAGTTCCGCGCGCTCGCCGCGGAGCGCCGCGTCATCCCCGTCCGCGTCAAGATCCTCGCGGACGCCATGACCCCGATCGGTCTCTACCGGGCCCTCGCCCTCGAGGACGGGGCGGCCCGGGCGGGCACGTTCCTCCTCGAGTCCGCCGCCGAGGGCGGCGTCTGGTCCCGCTACTCCTTCATCGGCGCCGACTCGCGGGCCACGCTCACCGCCCGGGACGGCGAGGCGCACTGGATCGGGCAGGCCCCGGCCGGCGCCCCCACCGGCGGCAACCCCGTCGAGGCGCTGCGGGACACCATGGCGCTGCTGCACACGGAGCGCTTCGAGGACGTCCCCCCGCTGACCTCCGGGCTCGTGGGCTTCGTCGGCTGGGAGGCCGTGCGCCGCTGGGAGAAGCTCCCGCACCCGCCGGAGGACGACCTGCGCATCCCCGAACTGGCCATGAACCTGGTCTCGGACATCGCCGTCCACGACAACACGGACGGCACCGTGATGCTCGTGGCCAACGCGATCAACTTCGACGACACCGACGAGCGCGTCGACGAGGCCTGGGCCGACGCCGTGGACCGGGTGCACGCGATGCTGGAGCGGCTCGCCCGGCCCCTCGGCCACGGCACGGCCTCGACGCTCACCGGCAGCGACGAGATCCGGGGGGACCTGGAGTCCAAGGTCGACCAGAGCTGGGACCGCACCCTGTTCATGAACTCCATCGTGGAGGGCAAGAAGGCCATCGTGGACGGGGACATCTTCCAGGTGGTCGTCTCCCGGCGCTTCGAGACCGGGTGCACGGCCGACTCCCTCGACGTCTACCGCATGCTGCGCGCCATCAACCCCAGCCCGTACATGTACCTGTACAGCTTCGAGGACGCCGGCGGCCGTCCCTTCTCGATCGTCGGCTCCTCCCCGGAGGCGCTCGTGACCGTCACGGGGGACCAGGCGGTGACCCACCCCATCGCCGGGTCACGCCCGCGCGGGCGCACGGTCGAGGAGGACCTGGCGCTGGAGCGGGACCTGCTCCAGGACGAGAAGGAGCGCTCCGAGCACCTCATGCTCGTGGACCTCGCGCGCAACGACATCTCCAAGATCGCCGTCCCGGGCTCGGTGGAGGTCACGGAGTTCATGGAGGTGGAGCGCTTCAGCCACATCATGCACCTGTGCTCCAACGTCGTCGGCCGGATGCGCCCGGACGC
The DNA here is from genome assembly GCF_049897445.1 of Kocuria sp. LHG3120. Taxonomy (NCBI): domain Bacteria; kingdom Bacillati; phylum Actinomycetota; class Actinomycetes; order Micrococcales; family Micrococcaceae; genus Kocuria; species Kocuria sp. LHG3120. Next base: position 121,955 of record NZ_JAFCWG010000002.1, read on the forward strand.
CACCGCCTACGACGTGCTCGCCGCGACGTTCCCCGCCGGCACCCTCTCCGGGGCGCCCAAGCCCCGGGCCCTGCGCCTGCTCGACGAGTACGAGCCCCTGCGCCGCGCCGTCTACGGCGGCGTGGTCGGCTACCTCGACTTCGCGGGGGACATGGACATGGCCATCGCCATCCGCACGGCCCTCCTCGTCGACGGCAAGGCCTACGTGCAGGCCGGCGGCGGGATCGTCGCGGACTCCGACCCCGAGACCGAGGCCCTCGAGTCCCTCACCAAGGCCACCGCACCGCTGCGGGCGGTGCTGCTCGCCGAGCGGCTGCACGCCCTGGACCTCGACCGGGTGGCCGTGCCGGAGACGGGTGCCGGGCGTGCCTGAGGCCCGCGGCTCCCGGCGGGCGGCGCTGTCCCGGCGGTCCACGGTGGTGCTCGCCAACCTGGTCGCCGCCCTGGCCGTGTTCGCCTGCTCGGCCGCCACCTGGGTGTCCGCCACGGTGCAGACCACGCTCGAGCCCGTGACCGTGGACGTCGCCGGGTCCGACGCCGCGCCGGCCGTCACCGCCCTCGGGCTCGTCGCGGCCGCCGGCGCCCTCACCACGGCGATCTCCGGCCGGGTGCTGCGCACCGTGGTGTCCGTGGTGGTCGTGCTCGCCGGCCTCGGCGCCCTGGCCGCGTCCGTGGCCGTGCTGGCCGATCCGGCCGGGGCCGCGCAGACCGTCGTGGGCGAGGCCACCGGCATGATCAACGCCGGCGGCGACTTCGCCGTCACCGCCTGGCCCCCGCTCGCGGCGGCCGCCTCGGCGCTCGTGGCGCTGTGCGGCGCCTGGGCCCTCGTGGCCGGCCGCACCTGGACCGCGGGCCGGCGCTACGAGCGCTCCGGGGCGGACGGGCCCCCGGCCGGGACGGCCCGCTCCGGCGACGAGATCGACTCGTGGGATGCACTCACCGAGGGCCGCGACCCCACCGCCTGAGCACCCTGCCCGCCCCGGGGCCCCGGGCCCGCCGCGGCGGGGCAGCGGGCGCCCCGGGGCCCCGTGGGGCGTGCGCGGGCCCGGCCCGAGGGGTGGCACAATGGGACGGGACAGACTGTCAGCAACCGCCGCGCCCCGCCGGGGCCGTGCGCGCGGAGCCGGCCGGCTCCGGCAGGGAAATCGGGAGTGCAACAACATGGCAAACGGAAACGAGATCGTCCTCGACCACACCGGCTTCGTGGGGCACGGCAACACGCTGGCCGCGTGGGTGACCGTCGGCATCATGTCGGTGGGCGTCATCGTGGGTGTGGTGGGCTTCACGGTGGGCAGCACCGCCCTGCTGATCGCGGGCATCGTGCTGGTCGTCGTCGGGCTCGTCGCCGGCGCCGTGCTGAGCAGGATGGGCCACGGCAGCGGCTCCGAGCAGCGCAAGCACGAGGCGCGCCAGCACCAGGGCTGAGACCGGGCCGGCACGGGCCGGCCCCGGGAGCGCGGCACGCGCACGGGCCGACCGGTCCCCGGAAGGGACCGGTCGCTGTCCCCGCCCGGTCCGGGCGCGGCCCACGAACGCACCAGCGCGGCCAGCGCCGCCGAGAGGACAGGAAACCATGTCGCAACAGAGCACCGGGACGGTCCTGGACGCCATCATCGAGGGCGTCCGGGCGGATCTCGCGGAGCGCCGTGAGCGCGTCGGCCTCGACGAGCTCCGCCGGGTCGCCGCGCAGCGGCCGCCGGCCCTGGACGCCGAGTCGGCGCTCCGGGGACCCAGCACGGACGCCGTGCAGGTCATCGCCGAGGTCAAGCGATCGAGCCCCTCCAAGGGCGCGCTGGCCCCGATCGAGGACCCGGCGCGCCTGGCCGCGGCCTACGAGCACGGCGGGGCCTCGGTGATCTCCGTGCTGACGGAGCAGCGGCGCTTCAACGGCTCCCTGGCGGACCTCGACGCCGTGCGCGCGGCGGTGGGGGTGCCCGTGCTGCGCAAGGACTTCACGGTCGACGAGTACCAGATCTGGGAGGCGCGCGCCCACGGGGCCGACCTCGTCCTGCTGATCGTCGCCGCCCTCTCCGACGACGACCTGCGCCGCTTCCTCGCGCTGACCCACGAGCTGGGCATGCACGCCCTGGTGGAGACGCACACGCCCGAGGAGATCGAGCGGGCGGTCGCCGTGGGCGCCCGCATCGTGGGCGTCAACGTCCGCAATCTCAAGACCCTCGACACCGACGTCGAGACCTTCGGCCGGCTCGCCGGCCTCCTGCCCCAGGACGCGGTGATCGTGGCCGAGTCCGGTGTCGAGGGCGAGGAACAGATCGCCCTCTACGCCTCGCACGGTGCCAAGGCCGTCCTGGTCGGCGAGGCCCTCGTGCGCAGCGCCGAGCCCGCGTCCACCATCGCGGCCTTCCGCGCGGCCGGTGCCGCCGCGCGCGCCCGGCGGCACGTCCCCGAGGCCGAGGCGGAGGCCGTCGCCGCGGAGGCCGCCTCCCTGCGCGAGGCCCCCGGGCCGTACTTCGGGGACTTCGGGGGCCGGTGGATGCCCGAGTCCCTCATCGCCGCCCTCGACGAGCTCACGGACGTGTTCGAGAAGGCGAAGGCCGACCCGGAGTTCACCGCGGAGTTCCAGCGGCTCTCCCGCGACTACTCGAACCGGCCCTCCCTGCTCTCCGAGGCCCAGCGCTTCGCCGCCGAGGCCGGGTGCCGGATCTTCCTCAAGCGGGAGGACCTCAACCACACCGGCTCGCACAAGATCAACAACGTGCTCGGCCAGGCCCTGCTGGCGCGCCGGATGGGCAAGACCCGGCTGATCGCCGAGACCGGCGCCGGCCAGCACGGCGTGGCCTCGGCCACCGCCGCCGCCCTGTTCGGCATGGAGTGCGTGGTCTACATGGGCGAGGAGGACACCCGGCGCCAGGCCCTCAACGTCGCGCGCATGGAGCTGCTGGGCGCCACCGTGGTGCCCGTGACCAACGGCTCCCGCACGCTCAAGGACGCGATCAACGAGGCCCTGCGGGACTGGGTCGCCTCGGTCGAGCACACCCACTACCTGCTGGGCACCGCGGCGGGGCCGTACCCGTTCCCCGCGATGGTCCGCTACTTCCACGAGCAGATCGGCGAGGAGACCCGCGAGCAGATCCTGGCCCAGGCCGGGCGCCTCCCGGACGCCGTCGCGGCCTGCGTGGGCGGCGGGTCCAACGCGATCGGGATCTTCCACGGCTTCCTGGACGACCCCTCGGTGGAGCTCTACGGCCTCGAGGCCGGCGGGGACGGCGTGGAGTCCGGACGCCACGCCGCCACGATCTCGCTGGGCCGCCCCGGGGTGCTGCACGGCGCCCGGACCTACCTCATGCAGGACGAGGACGGGCAGACGCTCGAGTCCCACTCGATCTCCGCGGGCCTGGACTACCCGGCCGTGGGCCCCGAGCACTCCTACCTGCACGACATCGGGCGGGCGCGCTACGAGGCGATCACCGACGTGGAGGCGATGGAGTCCTTCCGGCTCCTGTGCCGCACCGAGGGCATCATCCCCGCCATCGAGACCTCCCACGCCCTGGCCGGCGCGCTGAAGATCGGCCGGCGCTGGGTGGAGGAGCTCGGGCCGGAGGCGGCCGCGGAGAAGATCATCGTGGTCTCCCTCTCCGGGCGCGGCGACAAGGACGTGGCGACCGCCGCGGAATGGTTCGGGATGCTCCCGGACGACAGCGCCGAGGCCGAGCTCGGCGAGAAGGGCGAGCGACTGTGAGCACCACCCGACACGAGACCCCCGGGGCGGACCTCGCCTCCCGCCTCCTGCCGCCGGGCCTGAGCGCCGACCCCGGCTCGCGGCTCGCCGCGCGCATCGCCGAGTGCCGGGACCAGGGCCGGCCGGCCCTCGTCGGCTACCTCCCCGCCGGCTTCCCGACCGTCGACGAGTCCATCGAGGCGGCCGTGGCCCTGGGCACCAACGGCGCCGACGTCATCGAGATCGGCATCCCGTACTCGGACCCCGTCATGGACGGGCCGGTGATCCAGCACGCGACCACCACGGCCCTCGCCAACGGCTTCCGGGTGGCCGACGTGTTCCGCGTGGTCCGTGCCGTGGCCGAGCGCACCGACGCGGTGCCCGTGGTGATGACCTACTGGAACCCCGTCCTGCAGATGGGCGTCGACACGTTCGCCCGCCGGCTCGCCGAGGCCGGGGGAGCGGGGATGATCACCCCCGACCTGATCCCCGACGAGGCCCGGGAGTGGTTCGCCGCGTCCCAGGCCCACGGCCTGGACCGGATCTTCCTGGTGGCGCCCTCCTCCTCGCGGGAGCGGCTCGACCTGGTGGTCAAGGCCGCGAGCGGCTTCGTCTACGCGGTCTCCGTGATGGGCGTCACCGGCGCCCGGGACGCCGTCTCCGACGTCGCCGAGAAGCTCGTGGCGGACACCCGCGCCGCCGGGGCCCAGCACGTGTGCGTGGGCCTGGGCGTCTCCCGCCGGGAGCACGTCGAGGAGATCGGGGCCTACGCGGACGGCGTCATCGTGGGCACCGCCCTCGTGCAGGCGCTGGCCGACGGCGGCCCCGAGGCCGTGGGCGCGCTGGCGCGGGAACTGGCCGGGCGCGCCTGATAGCGTGACGTGGCGCCCCGCCCTCCTCCGGGCGGGGCCGCCCGTCCCGACGACCCCACGAGCCGAGGCCCCACCGCATGCTGCTGAGCGCCGTTCCCTCCGTGCCCGCCCTGATGAGCGCCACGCTCCGGCAGGGCATCCCCTCCCCGGACTGGTCCGGCTTCTCGCTCGGCCCGCTGACCGTGCACGCCTACGCGCTGTGCATCCTCGCGGGCATCGCGGCCGCACTGTGGCTGACCACGCGCCGCTGGGCGGCCCGGGGGCTGGACCCGGAGATCGTGTGGGACATCGTGATGTGGGCCGTTCCCGCCGGGATCGTGGGCGCCCGCGCCTACCACGTGCTCATCACCGACCCGGCCGGCTACTTCGGCCCGGGCGCCGACCCCGTCGACGCGCTGCGGATCTGGGAGGGCGGCCTCGGGATCATGGGGGCCGTGGCCTTCGGCGCGGCGGCCGCGTGGTGGGTGTGCCGCCGCAACAACGTCTCCCTGGCCGTCTTCGCCGACGCCGCGGCACCCGGCCTGCTCCTCGCACAGGCGATCGGGCGCTGGGGCAACTGGTTCAACCAGGAGCTCTTCGGCCGGCCCACCACCCTGCCGTGGGGCCTCGAGATCGACCCCGGCAGCCCGAACTTCCCGGCCGGGCTGCCGGCCGACACCCTCTTCCACCCCACGTTCCTCTACGAGTCCCTGTGGAACCTGGCCGGCGTGGTGCTCCTGCTGGCCCTGGACCGGCGGTTCCGCCTGGACGGCGGCCGCCTCTTCGCGCTCTACCTGGTCCACTACGGCCTGGGCCGGATGCTCATCGAGCTGTTCCTGCGGATCGACCCGTCCCTCATGGTGCTAGACCTGCGCGTGCACGTGTGGACCGCCCTGGGGCTCGTGCTGCTCGGGCTGGCCCTCTTCGCGGCGGTGGTGCTCCGCCGCCGCAGAGCCCGCGGCGTCGCGGTGGAGTCCTCGCGCGCCTGATACCGCTCCGGGGGCCGCACCGGGGCTCCTGGCCGGAGAGTTTTCAGAGCTGTAACATCTGAGTGCTAGATTTTTCCAGCGCCTGACCGGCGGACGGGTGAACCACGTCCACCGCTCCGGTGCACGCCACGATCGTCCATCGTCGGACATTCCTGGAACGGGGCCCTTCCGCCGCCCGGCACCTCCTCGATCACTGCTCGAGGACGTCGGCGGCAGCTCACGATCCGGCGGCACCTCCCGACCGGAGCTCTGCCGCGGGGGCCGCTCCTGTTGACCGCATCCCATGGTGAGGAGACGTCAGTCATGACCTCTACCCCGGCCGGCACCCCCGGTGACACTTCCGCCCAGGGCGGCACGGACCCGCGTCCGGCCGATCCCGCCGAGACCGCGCAGGAGCAGCCGGAGTCCCCGTTCGAGCAGTTCTCCAACGCGCCCGAGGAGCAGGGCCTCTACCACCCGGACGAGGAGAAGGACGCGTGCGGCCTCGCCGTGGTCGCGACCCTCAACGGCGCCCCGAGCCACGAGATCGTCGACGCGGCGCTGACGGCGCTGCGCAACCTGGAGCACCGCGGCGCCGTGGGCGGCGACGAGGGCACCGGTGACGGCGCCGGGCTGCTGACCCAGCTGCCGGACGCGTTCTTCCGCGCCGTGCTGGACTTCGAGCTGCCGCCCCTGGGCGGCTACGCCGTGGGCACCGCGTTCCTCCCGCACGGCGGGGAGAACGCGGACCGGATCCAGGGCGCCCTCGAGGAGCTCGCGCGCTCCGAGGAGCTGCAGGTCCTCGGCTGGCGGCCCGTCCCGATCGCCGAGTCCGTGGTGGGCCGGTCCGCGCGGGAGGTCATGCCCTACTTCGTGCAGCTCTTCGTGGCCGAGACCACGCCGGCCCCCGAGGACGAGGCCGCCCGGCGGCGCCTGGACCAGAAGGCGTTCCGGCTGCGCAAGCGCGCCCAGAACCGGTCCGGCGTCTACTTCCCCTCGCTGTCCTCGCGCACGATCGTCTACAAGGGCATGCTGACCACCCAGCAGCTCGAGCCCTTCTACCCGGACCTGTCCGACGAGCGGTTCACCACCGAGCTCGCTATCGTGCACTCCCGGTTCTCCACCAACACCTTCCCCTCGTGGCCGCTGGCCCAGCCCATGCGCACGCTCGCGCACAACGGCGAGATCAACACCGTCAAGGGCAACCGGAACTGGATGCGCGCCCGCCAGTCGCAGCTGAAGTCCCCGCTGCTGGGCCGCAACCCCGAGGAGCTGTTCCCGATCTGCTCGGAGGGCGCCTCCGACTCGCAGTCCCTGGACGAGGTCGCCGAGCTGCTCGTGCTCTCCGGCCGGCCCGTCACCCAGGCCATGATGATGATGATCCCGGAGGCCTGGGAGAACCACGAGACCATGGACCCCGCCCGCAAGGCGTTCTACCGCTACCACGCCTCCTTCATGGAGCCGTGGGACGGGCCCGCCGCGGTGGCCTTCACCGACGGCGTTCAGGTCGGGTCCCTGCTGGACCGCAACGGGCTGCGCCCCGGCCGGTTCTGGGTCACGGACGACGGCCTGGTCGTCTTCGCCTCGGAGGTCGGCGTCGTCGACGTCGGGGACCGCAAGATCGTGCGCAAGGGCCGCGTGTCCCCGGGCACGATGTTCCTCGTGGACACCGCGCAGGGCCGGATCGTCGAGGACGCCGAGATCAAGGCCCAGATCGCCTCCGCCGCCCCGTGGGAGGAGTGGGCCGACAGCAACATCGTCGACATCACGGACCTCCCCGAGCGCGAGCACATGATCCACCCGCGCTCCTCCATCACCCTGCGCCAGAAGACCTTCGGGTACACGCAGGAGGAGCTGAAGATGATCGTCGGGCCCATGGCGGCCAAGGGCGCCGAGCCCATCTACGCGATGGGCACCGACACCCCGATCGCCGTGCTCTCCGAGAAGTCCCGCACCCTGTTCGACTACTTCGTGCAGTCCTTCGCCCAGGTCACCAACCCCCCGCTGGACGCCATCCGCGAGGAGCTCGTCACGAGCCTGCGCGGCTCCGTGGGCCCCTCCGGCAACCTGCTGACCACCGAGCGGGTCCGCACCCGCCAGGTCGCGGTGGACTTCCCGGTCATCGACAACGACCAGCTCGACCAGTTCCTGCACCTGGAGGGCGAGGACGGGATGCCCGCGGCCCTCAAGGTCCGGGGCCTGTACCGCCCCGACGGCGGCGCGGAGTCCCTGCGCGCCCGGATCGCGGAGATCTGCGAGAAGGTCTCCGCGGCCGTGGCCCGCGGCGTCGAGTACGTGATCGTCTCCGACCGCGACTCCAACGGCGCGTGGGCCCCGATCCCGTCGCTGCTGCTCACCTCGGCCGTGCACCACCACCTCCTGCGCTCCGCGACCCGCACCAAGGTGGCGCTGGTCGTGGAGGCGGGCGACGTGCGCGAGGTCCACCACGTGGCGCTGCTCATCGGCTACGGCGCGTCCGCGGTGAACCCCTACCTGGCGATGGAGTCCGCGGAGGAGCTGGTCCGCTCGGGCGACCTCACCGGGATCACCACCGAGCACGCGGTGCACAACCTGATCAAGGCCCTGGGCAAGGGCGTGCAGAAGATCATGTCCAAGATGGGCATCTCCACCGTCTCCTCCTACTGCGGCGCCCAGGTCTTCGAGGCCCTCGGCCTGTCGCGGGAGCTCGTGGACGACTACTTCACGGGCACCCACACCCAGATCGGCGGCATCGGCCTCGACGTGATCGCGGAGGAGACCGCCTCCCGCCACCGCCGGGCCTACCCGGCGGACGGGGTGACCGAGCCCCACCGGGACCTCGAGACCGGCGGCGAGTACGACTGGCGCCGGGACGGCCCGCCGCACCTGTTCAACCCGCAGACCGTGTTCCGGCTGCAGCACGCCACCCGCACGGGCCGCTACGACATCTTCAAGTCCTACACGAAGCTCGTGGACGACCAGACGAAGAAGCTGCTGACCCTGCGCGGGCTGCTCGGCTTCACCGCGGACCGCAAGCCGGTGCCGCTCGAGGAGGTCGAGCCCGTCAGCTCGATCGTCAAGCGCTTCCAGACCGGGGCGATGAGCTACGGATCCATCTCCCAGGAGGCGCACGAGACCCTGGCGATCGCGATGAACCGGCTCGGGGCGAAGTCCAACACCGGTGAGGGCGGCGAGGACGTCGACCGGCTGCTCGACCCGCAGCGGCGCTCGGCGATCAAGCAGGTGGCCTCCGGCCGGTTCGGCGTCACGAGCCTGTACCTGACCAACGCCGACGACATCCAGATCAAGATGGCCCAGGGCGCCAAGCCCGGCGAGGGCGGCCAGCTCATGGCGCAGAAGCTGTACCCGTGGATCGCCCGCACCCGCCACTCCACCCCGGGCGTGTCCCTGATCTCGCCGCCGCCGCACCACGACATCTACTCGATCGAGGACCTGGCGCAGCTGATCTACGACCTCAAGCGCTCCAACCCGCGGGCCCGGGTGCACGTCAAGCTGGTCTCCGAGATCGGCATCGGCACCGTGGCCTCCGGCGTCACCAAGGCCAAGGCGGACGTGGTGCTCGTCTCCGGGCACGACGGCGGCACGGGCGCGGCCCCGCTGAACTCCCTCAAGCACGCCGGCGCCCCGTGGGAGCTCGGCCTCGCCGAGACCCAGCAGACGCTGATGCTCAACGGGCTGCGGGACCGCGTGGTCGTCCAGGCGGACGGTCAGATGAAGACCGGCCGGGACGTGATCGTCGCCGCGCTGCTCGGCGCGGAGGAGTTCGGCTTCGCCACGGCGCCGCTGATCGTCGAGGGCTGCATCATGATGCGCAAGTGCCACCTGGACACCTGCCCGGTGGGCGTGGCCACCCAGAACCCGGAGCTGCGCAAGCGGTTCACGGGGCGGGCCGAGCACGTGGTGAACTTCTTCGAGTTCATCGCCGAGGAGGTCCGGGAGTACCTGGCCCAGCTCGGGTTCCGCTCGATCGAGGAGGCCGTCGGGCACGCCGAGGTCCTCGAGACCAAGGACGCCATCGACCACTGGAAGGCGCACGGGCTGGACCTCTCGCCGATCCTGCACTCCACGGTGCTGGAGCACCGGGGCGCGGCGGTGCGCAACATGCGCGGCCAGGACCACGAGCTGGAGAAGCACTTCGACAACGAGCTGATCCGGCTCTCCCGGTCCGCCCTGGAGAAGCGTGAGCCCGTGCGGATCCAGCAGCACATCATCAACACCGACCGCGCGGTCGGCACGATGCTCGGCCACGTGGTGACGCGGACGTTCGGCACGGACGTCCTCGCCCACGACACCATCGACGTGACGCTCACGGGCCAGGCCGGCCAGTCCCTCGGCGCGTTCCTCCCGCAGGGCATCACCCTGCGGCTCGAGGGCGACGCCAACGACTACAGCGGCAAGGGCCTGTCCGGGGGGCGGATCATCGTGCGCCCCGAGCGGGACGCGGTGTTCGAGGCCTCCGAGAACGTCATCGCGGGCAACGTGATCGGCTACGGCGCCACGAGCGGGGAGATCTTCCTGCGCGGCACCGTGGGCGAGCGGTTCCTGGTGCGCAACTCGGGCGCCACCGCGGTGGTCGAGGGCATCGGCGACCACGGCTGCGAGTACATGACCGGCGGCACCGCCCTGGTGCTCGGCCGCACCGGGCGCAACTTCGGCGCCGGCATGTCCGGCGGCGTGGCCTACGTCATCGACCTCGCCGAGACCTCGGTCAACAAGCAGGCGCGCGACGGCGGCGAGCTGCAGCTGCTGCCCCTGGACGAGGCGGACGCCGAGGTCGTGCTGGCGCTCATCACGAAGCACGCCGAGGAGACGGGCTCCGAGCTCGCGGACCGGCTCCTGGCCGACCCCGTGGCCACGCTCGGGCGTTTCACCAAGGTCCTGCCGCGGGAGTACGCCGCCGTGCAGGGCATCCGCGAAGAGGCCCGGACCCAGGGGCAGGACCCCGACGGCGACGAGGCCTGGCACAAGATCCTGGAGGTGACGACCCGTGGCTGATCCGCGCGGTTTCATGAAGGTGACCGAGCGCGTCGACCGCCCCAAGCGGCCGGTGCCCGTCCGGATCATGGACTGGAAGGAGGTCCAGGAGGCCCAGGACCGGGGGGTCCTGCAGAAGCAGGCCGGCCGGTGCATGGACTGCGGGATCCCCTTCTGCCACGAGGGCTGCCCCCTCGGCAACCTGATCCCCGAGTGGAACGACCTCGTGTGGCGGGGCCTCGACGCCGAGGCGGTCGAGCGCATGCACGCCACCAACAACTTCCCGGAGTTCACCGGGCGGGTCTGCCCGGCCCCGTGCGAGTCCTCGTGCGTGCTCGGCATCAACCAGCCGGCGGTGACCATCAAGCAGATCGAGTACTCGATCGGGGAGATGGGCTTCGACGAGGGCATCGTCAAGCCGTACGTGCCCCAGCGCCTGGTCGGCAAGACCGTGGCGGTCGTGGGCTCCGGTCCCGGCGGCCTCGCGGTCGCCCAGCAGCTGACCCAGGCCGGGTTCACGGTGGCGGTCTACGAGCGCGACGACCGCATCGGCGGGCTGCTGCGCTACGGCATCCCCGACTTCAAGATGGAGAAGGAGGTCCTCGACCGGCGCCTCGACGTGATGCGCGCCGAGGGCACCCGTTTCCGCCCCGGGGTGGAGATCGGCAAGGACATCACCTGGGACCAGCTCAAGCGCCGCTACGACGCCGTGGTGGTCGCCACCGGCGCCACCCGGCCGCGGGACCTCGAGATCCCGGGCCGGGACCTGGACGGCGTCCACTTCGCGATGGACTACCTGGTGCAGGGCAACCGCGTGGTGGCCGGGGACGAGGTCGAGGACCAGATCTCCGCGGCGGGCAAGCACGTGATCGTCCTGGGCGGCGGTGACACCGGCTCCGACTGCATCGGCACCGCCAACCGCCAGGGCGCGGCGTCGATCACGTCCCTGGCGATCGGGCGCAAGCCCGCCGCGGACCGCTCCGACGCCGACCCGTGGCCCATGATGCCCAGGGTCTTCGAGGTCTCGACCTCCCACGAGGAGGGCGGCGACCGCACCTACATGGCCTCCACCGTGGAGTTCGTGGGGGAGGACGGCAGGCTCACCGGCCTGAAGGTCGCCGAGACCGAGTACCTGCCCGACGGTCGGCGCGCGCCCAAGGGCGGCACCGAGCGGGTGATCCCGGCGGACCTCGTCTTCCTGGCCCTGGGCTTCACCGGCAACGAGTCCGAGGACATCACGGAGCAGATCGGCGCCGAGCTGGACGGCCGGACCAACCTGGCCCGGGACGACCGGTACATGACCAGCGTGGACGGCGTGTTCGCGTGCGGCGACGCCGGCCGCGGCCAGTCCCTCGTCGTCTGGGCGATCGCCGAGGGCCGCGCCTGCGCGGCCGCCGTCGAACGGTTCCTCATGGGCTCGACCCGTCTGCCCGAGCCCGTGGCCCCGACCGACCGGGCCATCGACCTCACCCTGTAGGACGGCACCGGGCCCCACGGTCCCGCGGCGCGGGCCGCCCCCTTCCGAGAGGGGGGCGGTCCGCGCCGTCGCACGTCCGGGGCGGGCGGACGGGCCGGGCGCCTCGACACCGGCGGCGGCGTTGGTAGGCTGGGAACGACCTCCCGCCCCAGGGCGGACATCCAGGCAGTGCGGCCGGGAGCTGCGTCGTGTCCTGCGCGACGGAGCCCCCGGCCGCAGTGCTGTGCACGTCCTCCCCGGTGGCATCCCTCGACCCAAGGCGGCACACATGCGACGAGCAAAGATCGTGGCCACGATCGGCCCGGCCATCTCCTCGTACGAGAACCTCTCCCAGGCGATCCGGTCCGGCATGAACGTGGCCCGGCTCAACATGAGCCACGGCGACCACTCCGTGCACGACTCCTCCTACGAGAACCTGCGGCGCGCCTCGGCGGACGTCGGGCAGACGGTCGCGATCCTCGCGGACCTCCAGGGGCCGAAGATCCGGCTCGGCCGCTTCGCGGACGGTCCGCACGAGCTGCTCCCCGGCGACGTGTTCTCCATCACCGTCGACGACGTCGAGGGCACCGCGAGCCTGTGCTCCACCACGCACAAGGCCCTGCCGGGCGACGTCAACGTGGGCGACCCGCTGCTCATCGACGACGGCCGGGTCGCCCTGCGCGCCACCGCCGTCTCGGACACCACCGTCACCACCGAGGTGGTCGTGGGCGGGGCGGTGTCCAACAACAAGGGCATCAACCTCCCCGGCGTGGCCGTGAACGTCCCCGCCCTGTCCGACAAGGACGAGGACGACCTGCGCTGGGCCCTGCGCCGCGGCGTGGACCTGATCGCCCTGTCCTTCGTGCGCGACGCCAAGGACATCGTGCGGGTGCACGAGATCATGGACGAGGAGGGCCGGCGGCTGCCGGTGATCGCCAAGATCGAGAAGCCGCAGGCGGTGGACTCCCTGCACGAGATCATCGACGCGTTCGACGGCATCATGGTGGCCCGCGGGGACCTCGGCGTGGAGCTGCCGCTGGAGCAGGTCCCGATCGTGCAGAAGCGCGCCATCGAGCTCGCCCGGCGCTGGGCCAAGCCCGTGATCGTCGCGACCCAGGTGCTCGAGTCGATGATCGACAGCCCCCGCCCCACCCGGGCCGAGGCCTCCGACTGCGCCAACGCCGTGCTCGACGGCGCCGACGCGGTCATGCTCTCCGGGGAGACCTCGGTGGGCAAGTACCCGATCGAGACGATCGAGACGATGGCCCGCATCATCGAGGCCATCGAGTCCCAGGCCCTAGAGCGCGTCCCGGCGCTGGGCACGGAGCCCCGAACCCGCGGTGGCGCGGTGACGCGGGCGGCGGTGACCATCGCCCGGCAGCTCGACGTCAGCTACCTCTGCACGTTCACCCAGTCCGGGGACTCCGCCCGCCGGCTCTCCCGGCTGCGCCCGGCCCACCCGATCCTGGCGTTCACCCCGGAGCCCCTCGTCACGGCGCTCATGTCCCTGCTGTGGGGCGTGCAGCCGATCCAGGTCGCGAAGGTCGACCACACCGACGAGATGACCCGGCAGGTCGACCTGCACCTGCAGGAGCAGGGCCTCGCGGGAAAGGACGACCTCGTGGTGATCTGCGCCGGCTCGCCCCCCGGGGTCGCCGGCACCACGAACCTCGTCAAGGTGCACCGCGTGGGCGACGTCGCCGACGCCGGGGAGCTGCTGGGCGGCGGTCAGCGGCGCGAGCGCGTGGGACCGTGGCGGGAGGGGTGAGCAGCCCCCCGGCCATGACCCCCGAGGAGCACTCCCGGGACCTGCGCGAGCACGGGGTCCCCGAGGAGCTGCACGCAGCCTTCCCCGGGCACGGGATGGGCGGTCTCGCCCGGGCGATGGGCATCCGGTTCACGGAGCTCACGCCCGGGCGGGCGGTCGCCACGATGCCGGTCGAGCCGAACACGCAGCCGGGCGGGATCCTGCACGGGGGAGCGCACTGCGTCCTCGCCGAGACGCTCGCCTCGACCGCGGCCAGCGTGCACGCCGGTCCGGGGCGGTACGCGGTGGGTGTCGACGTCAACGCGACGCACCAGCGCGGCGTGGCCTCCGGGACGGTCACCGGCACGTGCACGGCGCTGCACCTGGGCGCCACGCTCACCGTCCACGAGGTCGTGATGACCGACGAGCGGGGGCGGCGGCTGTCCACCGCCCGGGTCACCAACCTGGTGCGGGAGCGGGGCGCCGCGGGCTGACCGCACGGGGGTGGGACGAGAAGACCCCGGACCGAGAGGTCCGGGGTGCTGGTGCCCAAGGTGGGACTCGAACCCACACTCCAGGGGAACCGCATTTTGAGTGCGGCGCGTCTGCCAATTCCGCCACTTGGGCCTGCGGTCGCAGTCCGCGCCGCCTCGGGAGGGCGGCTCCTGCGCTCGACCACTCTACAACAGTTATAGGCTGGGGCTGATCGGACGGAACGCGCGGCGCCGGGCAGTCGGGCGCCGCCGGCCCCGCTGCCCGCGCGGCGCGGGCAACGACGCACCAGCAGCCAAGGAGTCAGCGTGACGGAGCAGCCGAACCCCTCCCCGGCGGAGGAGCCCGAGACCCGCGACGACCTGTCCGGCGAGGCGGCGGAGAGCGACCTGCGCCCGGCCCGCCGGGTGGTGGTCGCCGAGGACGAGACCCTGATCCGCTTGGACATCGTGGAGATGCTCCAGGACGCGGGCTACGAGGTGGTCGCGGAGGCCGACAACGGCCAGCGCGCCGTGGAGCTCGCCCGCGAGCACCGCCCCGACCTCGTGCTCATGGACGTGAAGATGCCCGTCCTGGACGGGATCACCGCGGCGGAGCAGATCGCCTCGGACCGGATCGCCCCGGTGGTCCTCCTGACGGCCTTCAGCCAGCGGGAGCTCGTGGAGCGGGCCCGCGAGGCGGGGGCCATGGCCTACGTGGTCAAGCCGTTCACGGTGGACGACCTCGTGCCGGCCATCGAGATCGCGATCTCCCGCGCCGAGGAGATCGCCGCGCTCGAGCGCGAGGTCTCGGACATGAAGGAGCAGTTCGCCACCCGCAAGCTCGTGGAGCGCGCGAAGTCGCTGCTGACCACCAAGATGGGCCTCACCGAGCCCGAGGCGTTCCGCTGGATCCAGAAGACCTCCATGGACCGCCGGCTGTCCATGCGGGAGGTCGCCGAGGCCATCATCAACCAGGTCGCCTGAGCGCGCCGTCCGGCCGCGCGGGCTGACCCGCCGGGCCCCGGCGGACCGCCTGCCCCGGCTCCCGCCCGGCCCTAGGATGGGTCCGTGGAGAAAACGACGCAGCACACGCAGACCGACCCGAGCCCCGAGACCGCTGTCCGCACGGTGACCGTCGGGACCGACACCGACCACCCCGTCGACGTCGAGATCCCCCACCCGGTCTCCCGGCCCGAGCGGAAGCTGCTGCTGGTCGACGGCCACTCCCTGGCCTTCCGCGCGTTCTTCGCGCTGTCCCGCGCCGCGGAGTACGGCGGCGGGCCCGCCTTCGTGACCTCCGACGGCCGGCACACCGAGGCCGTCTACGGCTTCGTGAACACGCTCGTGAAGCTGATCCGCGAGCAGAAGCCCACCCACCTGGTGGTCTCCTTCGACCTCGACGGCCCCACCCTGCGCTCCCAGGAGTACGAGGAGTACAAGGGCGGACGGGACGAGACGCCCGAGGAGTTCCACGGGCAGGTCCCGCAGATCCGCCGGATCCTCGACGCCCTGGGCGTGCCCGTGGTCACCGCCGAGGGCCACGAGGCCGACGACGTCCTCGCCACCCTCGCCCGCCGCGGCGCCGAGCAGGACTACGAGGTGCTGGTCTTCTCCGGGGACCGGGACGCCTTCCAGATGATCGACGAGCACGTCACGGTGGTCTACCCCGGGCGCACCCCGTCCGACCTCAAGCACATGGACGCCGCCGCCGTGGTGGAGAAGTACAAGGTGCCGCCCCAGCACTACCCGGACCTCGCGGCCCTGACCGGGGAGCAGGCCGACAACCTCCCCGGGATCCCCGGCGTGGGCGCGGGGTTCGCGGCCAAGTGGATCCTCGCCTACGGCGGCGTCGACGCGATCCTCGCGCACGCGGACCGCGTCAAGGGCAAGAAGGGCGAGGCGCTGCGCGAGCACCGCGCCGACGTCGAGCGCAACCGCCGGCTCAACCGCCTGATCACCGATCTCGCGCTGGACGTCGACCTCGCCGACGCCGGCCTGCCCGAGCCCGACGCCCAGGCGGTGGGGGAGGTCTTCGACGACCTCGAGTTCGGCGACGGCCTGCGCAACCGGCTCTTCGACGCCTTCGGGCGCCCCGCCGAGGAGGCGGCCCCGCCGGCCGACCTCGGCCTGGGCGAGGTGGAGCGCCCCGGCACCGCCGAGGACCTCGAGCAGTGGCTGGCCGGCGGGGAGGGCCCCGTGGTGCTGCACGCCCTGCACCGCGACGACGACCCCGTGCTGCCGGGCGCCCGCGAGCTCTCCGGAGTGGTCCTCGCCCGCGGCGGCCACCAGCCGTCCGCGCTGTTCCTGGACCTCGCGGCCGCCGACTCCGGCCTCGAGTCCGCACTGGCCCGCTGGCTGGCCGACGCGGACCGGCCCAAGATCGTGGACGGGCTCAAGGACGTCTGGAAGTCCCTCGCGGTGCGCGGCCTGCCGCTGGCCGGGGTCGTGGACGACCCCCAGCTCTCGGCCTACCTGCTGCAGCCGGCGCGGCGCAGCTACGAGCTCCCCGCGCTGCTCGAGGACCGGCTGGGCCTGGCGGTGGCCCCCGCCGCGGACGGCCCCGCCGCCGAGGGGCAGCAGCAGCTCGCCCTGGACGCCGAGCCCTGGCCCGCCCCGGCGGTGCTCCGGCGGGAGGCGGAGCTGGCGGTCGCCACCGTCCAGCTCTCCGAGCACCTGTTGGAGAAGCTGGCCGAGACCCACCAGACCGCCCTCCTCACGGACCTCGAGCTGCCCCTGGCCGTGGTGCTGGGCCGGATGGAGCTCGCCGGGATCGCCGTGGACCCCGAGGGGGTGCAGGTCCTGCTCGACGACTTCGCCCGGGTGATCGAGCAGGCGCAGCAGGAGGCGCACGCCCAGATCGCGGAGCCCGTGAACCTCGGCTCCACCAAGCAGCTGCAGCAGGTGATGTTCGAGGAGCTGGGGCTGCCGAAGACCAAGAAGATCAAGTCCGGCTTCACCACCGATGCCGACGCCGTGGCGGAGCTGCTCACCCGCACCGACCCGGACTCCAAGGGGCACCGCTTCCTCGCCGGCCTGCTGGCCTACCGGGACGCCAACAAGCTCCGCCAGACCGTCGAGGGCCTGCAGAAGGCCATCGCCGAGGACGGCCGCGTGCACACCACCTACATGCAGAACGTCGCCGCCACCGGCCGGCTGTCCTCCACCAACCCCAACCTGCAGAACATCCCCGTGCGCACCGAGGAGGGCCGCCGCATCCGCGGGCTGTTCGTGGTCGGGCGCCCGGAGGACGGGCGGGCCTACGAGCAGCTGCTCACCGCCGACTACTCCCAGATCGAGATGCGCATCATGGCGCACCTGTCCGGGGACGAGGCGCTGATCGAGGCGTTCCGCAGCGGCGAGGACCTGCACCGCTTCGTCGGCTCGAAGATCTTCGGCGTGGCCCCGGAGGAGGTCACCGCGCCCATGCGCTCCAAGGTCAAGGCCATGAGCTACGGGCTGGTCTACGGGCTGAGCTCCTTCGGGCTCTCCAAGCAGCTGCGGATCCCCGTCGACGAGGCCCGCACCCTGATGAGCGACTACTTCACCCGGTTCGGGGCGGTGCGCGACTACCTGCGCGGCGTCGTGGAGCAGGCCCGCGAGGACGGCTACACGGCCACGATCGACGGCCGCCGCCGGTACCTCCCGGACCTCTCCAGCGACAACCGGCAGCTGCGCTCCATGGCCGAGCGCGCCGCCCTCAACGCCCCCATCCAGGGCTCGGCCGCCGACATCATCAAGAAGGCGATGCTCGGGGTGGACCGGCGCTTCACCGACGAGGGCCTCGGCTCCCGGATGCTCCTGCAGGTCCACGACGAGCTCGTGGTGGAGGTCGTGCGCGGGGAGCGCGAGACCGTGGAGCGGGTGCTGCGCGAGGAGATGGGCGGCGCCGCCGAGCTGTCCGTGCCGCTGGAGGTCAACGTCGGCGCGGGCCGCTCCTGGCACGAGGCGGCCCACTGACCGGCCGGACCGGCGCCCCGGCCGGCCCGCTCCCCGAACCCACCGCGAACGAGGAACCCACCATGGACCCCCAGCACGACGCTCCGACGACACCGTCCACCCCCGGCACCGTGACCGAGTCCTACTCGGCCGGCGGGCACGACTACACCTTCGCGGAGTTCGGCGTGGGCCCCGGCGGCGTCGCGGCCAACCCGGCCGCCGTGGAGTGGGTGCGGGCCATCCGGCAGGGCTTCCACCAGGCGGAGCCGACCGACGAGACCCTCGAGCGCACCCTGTCCTGGATGCACGCCGAGCGGGTGCGGCTGCGAGCGGCGTACCCGCACGCCGTGCCGGAGGCGGCGCTCCCCACCCGGCGGCCCGTGGCGACCTTCACCTCCTGGGAGGGCTCGCTCAACGCGGGCCGCGGCCGGCTGCTGCGGGCCCGGCTCATCTCCGAGGTCACCGTGCGGCCCACGCACAGCCGCCGCGGGCTGCTGCGCCGGCTCATGACGGGAGAGCTCGACCGCGCCCGGCGGGACGGCTACCCCGTGGCGCTGCTGACCGCGACCGAGGCCACCATCTACGGCCGGTTCGGCTTCGGCGCGGCCACGTTCAACCGCGAGGTCACCGTGGACGCCACGACCCGCCTGCAGCTCAAGGCCCCGACCGTGGGCAGCGTGGAGATGGCCGACGGCGAGGCGGTGCGCCAGCTCGCCCCCGTGCTCTTCCAGCGCTTCCACGAGAGCTCCCACGGGTCGGTGAGCCGGGTGGCCTACCACTGGCCCGAGTACACGGGGGAGTACGCCATCACCCCGCAGAAGGCGGACCCCGAGGTGCGCTGCGCCGTGCACTACGACGACGCGATGCGCCCGGACGGCTACGTGACCTACCGGTTCGAGCCCAACACCTCCTACCCGCTGACCCTGACGGTGCTCGACCTCGTGGGCGCCTCCCCGGACGTGTCGATCGCCCTGTGGGAGTTCGTGACCTCCCTGGACCTCGTGGACCAGGTCCGCTTCGGCCGCGCCCCCGTGGAGGACCCGCTGGTGTGGGCGATGGCGGACCGGGCCAAGTACCGCGTCACCGCGGAGTCCGACAAGGTGTGGGTGCGGGTCCTGGACCCCGCCGCCGCGCTGGAGGCCCGCCCGTACACCTTCCGCGGGCGGATCGTGATCTCCCTCGTGGACTCGATGGGCTACGCCGACGGCGTCTGGGCACTGGACACCAGCAGCGGCACGCCCGTGGTCGAGCGGCTGGGCGACCGGCCCCGCACCGCCGACGACGACGCCGGGCGGTCGGTCCCCGCGGTGGAGCTGCCCGACGGGGCCGACGTGG
Source organism: Kocuria sp. LHG3120 (assembly GCF_049897445.1). NCBI lineage: Bacteria > Bacillati > Actinomycetota > Actinomycetes > Micrococcales > Micrococcaceae > Kocuria > Kocuria sp. LHG3120. Next base: position 141,374 of record NZ_JAFCWG010000002.1, read on the forward strand.
CGATGCGGGTGGACGTGCTCGGGTCCCTGTACCTCGGGGCGGTGAAGGCGAGCACCCTCGCGCAGGCGGGACTGATCGTGGCCCGGGACGAGGACTCGCTACGGGACCTGCAGGACTTCATGGAGACCCCGACCGCCCCCTACGGCGTCACACAGTTCTGAGCCCGCGCGGCACGGCGGGTCGCGTGTTGCGCCCCTTTTCCTCCGTCCGTAGACTGACCCGGTGCGTGCTCTGCACGTGCCCTGTCCAGCAATCCTTCGGAACGGCCGCGGTCCGGCCGGACAATCTCCGTTCCGACTGATCACAAACTATCCCCATCGGAGCCCCTACTACATGACCACCACCACCCCGCAGGTTGCCGTCAACGACATCGGGTCCGCCGAGGACTTCCTCGCCGCTGTCGACGCGACCATCAAGTACTTCAACGACGGCGACCTCGTCGAGGGCACCGTCGTCAAGGTCGACCGCGACGAGGTCCTTCTCGACATCGGCTACAAGACCGAGGGCGTCATCCCGTCCCGCGAGCTGTCCATCAAGCACGATGTCGACCCGGACGAGGTCGTGACCGTGGGTGATGAGGTCGAGGCTCTGGTCCTCACCAAGGAGGACAAGGAAGGCCGCTTGATCCTGTCCAAGAAGCGGGCTCAGTACGAGCGCGCCTGGGGCGACATCGAGAAGATCAAGGAGGACGACGGCGTCGTCACCGGCACCGTCATCGAGGTCGTCAAGGGCGGCCTCATCCTCGACATCGGCCTGCGCGGCTTCCTCCCCGCCTCCCTCGTCGAGATGCGCCGCGTGCGCGACCTCGCGCCGTACATCGGCCAGCAGATCGAGGCGAAGATCATCGAGCTGGACAAGAACCGCAACAACGTGGTTCTGTCCCGCCGTGCCTGGCTCGAGCAGACCCAGTCCGAGGTCCGCTCCAACTTCCTGCACAAGCTCGAGAAGGGCCAGGTCCGCACGGGCACGGTCTCCTCGATCGTCAACTTCGGTGCCTTCGTGGACCTGGGCGGCGTCGACGGCCTCGTGCACGTCTCCGAGCTGTCCTGGAAGCACATCGACCACCCCTCCGAGGTCGTCGAGGTCGGCCAGGAGGTCACCGTCGAGGTCCTGGACGTCGACATGGACCGCGAGCGCGTCTCCCTGTCGCTGAAGGCGACCCAGGAGGACCCGTGGCAGCTGTTCGCCCGCACCCACGCCCTCGGGCAGGTCGTGCCGGGCAAGGTCACCAAGCTCGTCCCCTTCGGCGCGTTCGTGCGCGTCGAGGACGGCATCGAGGGCCTGGTGCACATCTCCGAGCTGGCCCAGCGTCACGTGGACATGGCCGAGCAGGTCGTCTCCGTGGGCGACGAGCTGTTCGTCAAGGTCATCGACATCGACCTGGACCGCCGCCGCATCTCGCTGTCGCTCAAGCAGGCCAACGAGGGCGTGGACCCGGACTCCACCGAGTTCGACCCGGCCCAGTACGGCATGGCCGCCGAGTACGACGACCAGGGCAACTACAAGTACCCCGAGGGCTTCGATCCCGAGACCAACGAGTGGATCGAGGGCTACGAGACCCAGCGCGCCGCCTGGGAGCAGCAGTACGCCGACGCCCAGTCGCGCTGGGAGGCGCACAAGGAGCAGGTCCGGAAGTCGATCGCCGAGGACGCCGAGGCCGCTGCCGGCGGCACGACGAGCTCCTCGTCCTCGTCCTCCTCGTCCTCCTCCTCGTCCGCGCCGGCCCCGACCAGCTACTCCTCCGAGGCCCCGGCCGCCGACTCCGGCACCCTGGCCTCCGACGAGGCCCTGGCCGCTCTGCGCGAGAAGCTGACCGGAGCCTGATCCGACAGGCACCGCCAGGCCGTTCCGCACGGCGCTGACCACGACGGCCCCCACCCTTCGCAGGGCGGGGGCCGTCGTGCTGTCCCCGGGGCCGCCGGACCGGCCGGGCGCCGCTCAGGGCCGGCTGCCGGCGGGGGTGTCCACCCAGTCCGTGCCGACGGGCCGCAGGACACCGGCGCCGGCGGTCAGCGAGGCCACGCGGGAGTGCAGCGCGGCGACGGCCGCGTCGTCGTCGGGCAGGGCGAGGCCCAGCTCCGCGCCGGCCGCCCCGTAGGCGGTGTCCAGGACCGTGGTCCCGGCCGCGCGCAGCTCGTTCTCGATCCGGCCCGCGTCCGCGTGGGAGGCGGGGAGCCGGTAGAGCCGCTGCCGCCGGCGGACCACCAGGGACGCGCCGTCGAGGGCCTGGGACACGGCCTCGGAGTAGGCCCGGACCAGCCCGCCGGCGCCGAGCAGGGTGCCGCCGAACCAGCGGACCACCACGGCGCTCACGTCCGAGAGGTCGGTGACGTCCCGGCCGGCGGCGTCTGTGGCGGTGCGCCGCAGCACGAGGGCCTCGAGCATCGGCAGGCCCGCGGTGCCGGCGGGCTCGCCGTCGTCGGAGGAGCGCTGCACGTCCCGGTCCGGGCCCAGGACGAACGCCGAGCAGTGGTGGCGGGCGTCGTGGAATCCGCGCCGCAGCTCCTCGGCCAGGGCCCGGGCCTCGGCCTCCGTGGGCGCCCGGCGCAGCACTGCCAGGAAGCGGGAGCGCTTGATCTCCAGCTCGGCCACCGCCTCCGTGCCCGCGGCGAGCGTCGTGTACCGGGTCGCGCGGCTGAGCAGGGGGTCCGGGTCCATGCTCCCCACTCTAGGCCGGGCCCCGCGCGCCCTCGACGGGACCGGGACGGGGTGCTAGACAGGGGAGCAGCCGCGACCGAGGGAGCAGACATGCGCATCGCCGACACCTCCGACCTCTGGTGGAAGCAGGCGGTCGTGTACTGCGTGGACGTCGAGCGGTTCCTGGACACGGACGGCAACGGCGTCGGCGACATCGCCGGGCTGGCCGAGAGGGTGGACTACCTGGCGGAGCTCGGCGTCACCTGCCTGTGGCTCATGCCGTTCTACCCTTCGCCCAACCGGGACGACGGCTACGACATCACCGACTTCTACGGCGTCGACCAGCGGCTGGGCAGCTTCGGCGACCTCGTGGAGCTCGTCCGCACCGCCCAGGACCGCGGTCTGCGGGTCATCGCCGACCTCGTGGTCAACCACACCTCCGACCAGCACCCGTGGTTCCAGGCCGCACGTTCGAGCACGGACAACCCGTACCGCGACTACTACGTGTGGCGGGCCGACGAGCCGCCGGACACCTCCGGGAAGGCCGTGTTCCCCGACCAGGAGGGCGGCATCTGGACCCGGGACGAGATCACCGGGCACTGGTACCTGCACCGCTTCTACCGCCACCAGCCCGACCTCAACCTCTCCCACCCCAAGGTGCGGGACGAGATCGCGAAGATCGTCGGGTTCTGGCTGCACCTGGGCCTCGACGGCTTCCGCGTGGACGGGATCCCCCAGCTGCTCACGCTGGCGCAGGGCGACGACTTCGAGAACCAGGGCGGGTTCACGGACCCGCACGGGTTCCTGCGCTCGCTGCGCAGGTTCGCCAACCGCCGCAACGGCCGGGCCGCCCTGCTGGGCGAGGTCAACCTGCCCTACCAGCAGCAGCTCGAGCTGTTCGGCACGGAGGACGCGGGGGAGCTGACCATGATCTTCGACTTCGTGGCCATGCAGAACCTCTACCTCTCGTTGGCCCGCCGGGACGCCGGGCCGCTGGCGACCGCCCTGAAGAACCGGCCCCGCATCCCGCAGGACGCCCAGTGGGCCAACTTCGTGCGCAACCACGACGAACTCACCCTCGACCAGCTCTCCGCGTCCGAGCGGGAGGAGGTCTTCGCCGCCTTCGGGCCAGAGGAGCGCATGCAGATCTACGGCCGGGGCCTCACCCGGCGGCTGCCGCCCATGCTGGACGGGGACCGGCAGCGCATCCGGATGGTCTACTCGCTGCTCTTCTCCCTGCCGGGCACCCCGGTGCTGTACTACGGCGAGGAGATCGGCATGGGCGAGAACCTCGCCGCCGAGGGCCGCATGGCCGTCCGCACGCCCATGCAGTGGACCTCCGGGCGCAACGGGGGGTTCTCCTCCGCCGGCGCCGAGGACCTCTCCGGCCCCGTCGTCGAAGGAGAGTTCGGCCCCGCGGCCGTGAACGTGGCCGACGCCAAGCGGGACCCGGACTCCCTGCTGAACTTCGTCACCGCCCTGGCCCGCCGCTACCGCGAGTGCACCGAGCTGGCCTGGGGGCCCGCCGAGGTCCTGGACCAGCCGCGGCGGGAGGTCCTTGCCCACCGGTGCTCGTGGGAGGGCTCCGGCATCGTGGCGCTGCACAACTTCTCCGCCGAGCCCACCACGGTGCCGCTGCGGCTGCCGGACGAGGAGGAGGGCACCGAGCTGCTGGACCTGCTGGGCAGCGGGACGTGCACCCTCGACGCCGACTCCTCGGCCGAGCTGGCCCTGGAGGGCTATGGGTACCGCTGGCTGCGGGTGCAGCGGGCGCACGGGCCCGGCACGCTGCCGGACGTCATGACCACCGTGGCCGGGGCCGGGGAGGCCTGAGCGCCCGGCGGGGCGCGGCCGGGACCGGCCGATAGCATGGTCCCATGCTGACCATCGGACTCACCGGCGGGATCGCCTCGGGCAAGTCCACGGTCTCCCGGCGGCTCATGGAGCTCGGGGCCACCGTGGTCGACGCCGACGCGATCGCCCGCGCCCTGCAGGAGCCGGGCCGGCCCGGCCTCGAGGGGATCGTGGAGGAGTTCGGACCCTCCGTGCTGACCCCGGACGGCCGCCTGGACCGGGCCGCGCTCGGCGCCCGCGTGTTCGCGGACCCGGAGGCGCGCGCCCGGCTCAACGCGATCATCCACCCCCTCGTCCGGGCGGAGGCCGAGCGGCTCGCGGCCGCGGCCGGGGAGGACGCCGTCCTGGTCGAGGACATCCCGCTGCTCGTGGAGACCGGCCAGCACGGGCGCTTCGACCTCGTCCTCACGGTCCAGGCCCCGGCGGAGGAGCGCGTGCGGCGGATGGTCGAGGACCGCGGCATGACGGAGGCCGACGCCCGCGCCCGGATCGCCGCCCAGGCCACCGACGAGGAGCGGGCCGCCGTCTCCAGCACCGTGCTGGTCAACGACGGCACCGTGCAGCACCTGCTCGACCGCGTGGACGCGTGGTGGGAGTGGCACGTGGAGCCGCGCCTGGCGTCCACGCCGCCCCCGGAGTGAGCCTCCGCCTCAGGACGACCACGCGGTAGGGTCGTAGCAACCAGAACGCACCACCGATCCACACGACCGACGCACACAACCGAGACACGGCGGCCGTCCGCTCGTCCGAGGCCGAGGGCAGCCGGGGAAGCACGGCGATGCTGAACAGACTGCACGACTCCCTGCGACTGCGGACCAGTCCCACCATCTTCTTCGGCTCCGCGCTGGTGATCGCCGCGTTCGTGGTCCTGACGCTGGTGTTCACGGAGTTCATGGACGCTGTCTTCGCGGACGGCTCGACCTGGGTGATCGAACAGCTCGGCTGGTTCTACATCCTGGGTGTGACCGTCTTCCTGCTGTTCCTGATCTACCTCATGGTCAGCCGCTTCGGTCAGGTCCGGCTCGGGGCCGACGACGAACGGCCCCAGCACACCAACCTGTCCTGGTTCTCGATGCTCTTCGCCGCGGGCATCGGCACGATCCTGATGTTCTGGGCCGTCGCCGAACCGGTGAACCACTTCGCGAACCCGCCCCGGCAGGGCGTCGAGCCGGCCTCCATGGAGGCCGCCACCGAGGCGATGGGCTTCACGCTCTACCACTTCGGGCTGCACACCTGGACGATCTTCACCCTCCCGGCACTGGCCTTCGGCTACTTCATGTACAAGCGCAACCTCCCGCCGCGGGTGAGCTCCATGTTCCAGCCGCTGCTGGGGGAGCGCATCCACGGGCCGGTCGGGCGGCTCATCGACATCCTGGCCATCGTCGGCACCCTCTTCGGCGTGGCCGTCTCGATCGGGCTCGGCACCATGCAGATCAACAGCGGCCTGGCACGGCTCTTCGGCATCTCCGAGTCGGCGCTGTCGCAGATCCTCATCATCGCCGCCGTCAGCCTCGTCGCCTCGGTCTCCGTGGCCCTCGGCCTCGACCGGGGCATCAAGCGGCTGTCCAACACCAACATCCTCATCGCGATCGCCCTGCTGGTCTTCATCCTCGTCTCCGGGCCCACCGTGCTGATGCTCAAGGGCATGGTCGAGTCCGCCGGCACGTACCTGTCGATGCTCCCGGCGCTCGCCTTCTGGAACGACTCGCTCGCGGACACCGGGTGGCAGAGCGGCTGGACCGTCTTCTACTGGGCGTGGACCATCACGTGGTCCCCGTTCGTGGGCATCTTCATCGCCCGCATCTCCCGCGGCCGCACCATCCGCCAGTTCGTCTCCGGGGTGCTCGCCTTCCCCACGCTGTTCTCCGTCATCTGGTTCGGGATCTTCGGCATGGGCGTGTTCGACATCGAGCTCAACGGCGGGGGCGGGCTCGTGGAGGCCGTCGTCGACGAGGGCGACATCCCCGGCGCGATGTTCGTCTTCCTCGAGAACTTCCCGTTCTCCACCGTCACCTCCGCCGTGGGCGTGCTCATCGTGGTGCTGTTCTTCATCACCTCGATCGACTCGGCCGCCCTGGTCATGGACACCATGGGCAGCGGCCACGAGGAGGAGTCCCCGGTGCACCAGCGCGTGTTCTGGGTCGTCGCCATCGGCCTCATCGCCGCGATCCTGCTGACCGCCACCGGCGCCACCGGGCTCGCCGCGCTGCAGAACGTGGCGATCCTCATCGGCCTGCCGTTCTTCGTGCTCGGGTACGTGATGATCTACTCGCTGCTCCGGGCCCTGCGCGAGGACGCCGGGGAGGTGGGCGTCCTGCCCACCCGCCAGTGGCGCCGGGTGCTGCCGCCCGAGGAGTTCCGCCGCCGCACCTCCACCGGCGCCGAGGTGGACGAGGAGATCGTCGTGGCCCCGGACTACGTGCACGGCTCGGAGCCGGCCAACGCCCCGGCCATCGAGCACCCGGAGCAGCCCGACTACGTGCGGGAGTACCGCACGAGCACCGGCTCCCTCAAGCAGATCCGCGACGTCGAGTAGCCGCCCGCACACCAGGGACCGTACGGGCCCACCGGCGTCACACCCGCCGGTGGGCCCGGTCCGTGCCGGCACCCAGGCGCTAGACTGGTGATCACCATCACAGTCGGCAACGGGGGACGTCATGGCGCGGAACAGGCAGAACACCAACCGGGACGGCGAGCAGCAGCACCGCATCCTCGACCGGCTCAACGCCATCGCGATGCGCGTCTACGGGCCGGGGGACCGGCTGGCCCAGGCGCAGGAGGGCGAGAGGATGAGCGAGGCCGCCCAGACCTGGTACCAGGAGGTCCAGGAACACTTCTACGTGGAGAAGGACGAGCACGGCAACGAGTACCTCTACCACCGGGACGACTCCGGCGAGGGCACGAACACCGGCAGCTCGCGCAACTAGAACTCTCGCGAAGGGCGGGGAGCCTCCGGAGGCTCCCCGCCCTTCTGCGTGCGCTCTCCGGACGGGCGGAGGCGACGGGACGGCGCCGTGTCGGGTCAGCGCCCCGAGCCCTGGTCCCCGATAGGCTCCGAGAGCGCCGGAACACCCCTGCCCGGGACGCACCCGCCCCTGCACCGAGAGCGAGCACCTGTCGTGACACCGGATCCCCACCCCGTCTCCCGGACCGCCGTGACCGACAGTCCGGTCGTCCACGTCCAGAGCGAGCAGCGGGAGGACCTGTTCTGGCGCGGCGCCGCGGTGGTCGGCCTGTTCTTCGTCGCGGCCATCGTCGCGCTCTTCATCGGCGTCCCCGTCTGGCTGATGATCGCGTTCTGGAACCCGTGGCTGCTGTTCACTCTGGTCTTCGTGGCGGCCGGGGTCCTGCTCCTTGTCAGGACGGTGGACCTGGTGCGCAGGGGAGCCTGGCACGCCCGCCACCGCTCGACCTATACCCTGCGCGAGACCGGCATCGAGACGACCGAGTGGAACACCTTCGGCGCCGACGCACCGGTCCGCCGGGCCATCCCGTGGGAGGCCGTGGCCTCCGTCGTGGCCTCCTACCGGATCCTGCGCCGCACGATCCTCGTCGAGAACGGCGGCGGAACACTGACCGAGACGGCCCCCGTCCTGCACATCCTGTTCGACCAGGACGGGAGCCGCCGGATCACGAGCGTCCCCTTCTCCTCGCACAAGGACCCCGCGGTCGACGTCTGGATCGCAGCGCTGCGGAAGCACGGCGTGGAACTGGGCTGCACCGCCCGGCCGCTCTCGTGGAAGGGCGAGGCCTACCTCGGCCTCGAGGCCCAGCTCGAGCACCTCGCGACCACCGAAGAGGTCATCCCCTTCCCCGCCACCGGCGGGTGGCTGGACAACACGATCCGGTTGGAGAACCGCTGGCATCAGAACGCCGCGCAGGCCCAGGAGCAGGCGGAGCGCCGGGACCCCGCGCTGCGGGAGGCGCGTCAGAGGCCCACCGGCCGGCACTGGATCCTCGGTGCATGGTTCGCCGTCATGTACGCACTGGGTGCCGGCTTCCTGCTGCCCCACCTCGTGCAGCACGGGTGGTTGCCCGCCGCCGCCTGGCCGCTGGAGCTCCTCGTGGTCCTGCCGGCGGCCGCGCTCTTCTTCCTGCCGCTGCGCCGTGGCCTGCGCTGGTTCCACGGGCTGGTGTGCTGGCTTCTGCTGGTGGTCATCTCCTTCTCCGTCCTGGTGGGCAGCGCGGAGATGGGGCCGGCTGCCGAGCGGACCGCGATGATCGGCTTCGGGCTGACCGTCCTCTCCGCGGCCCTGCTGTGGGTCCCGTACCTGCTCGTGAAGCGCAGCGTGCCCCGGCACGACCTCGTCGGGGGCCCCGTGTAGTCCGCACGGTGCGCCGAACCGGCAGGCCGGGGCCGTGGCCGCTCTCCAGGAGGAGACACCATGGTCACCACCAGGCTGGACCGGCTGGGGCGCTCGACCCGGATCATGCTCGCCCTGGCCGAAGCACGACGAGGCTGAGGATGCCCGGTTGCGCGTGCTGAACCCGGGTGGGGGAGACGTGGACACCCGCACCCCGATGGGCTCGATGATGATCATCGTCATGGCTCTCCCGGCGCAGAGGGAGCTGTCGGCAGTCACCGATCAGGGGGTGGTTGTGGGGCCGATCCTGTGGTCGGCTCCGGGCTGCAGGTAGACGGCCGGATTCGCCAGCGACGAGGCGAACCCTGCGGCGTGATCGGTGGCGGAGGTCCCCTCGGGGACGTTCTCGGCGCGGATCTCCACGCGGGTGCCGCCCTCGACCCGGGTGAACTCCCGGGTCATGGTCATGGTGCCGGCAAAGGCAGGGTCGTCGGAGACGAAGTCCCCGGCTCTTCCGCGGCTCCAGGGATCGGAGGTCCCCGGGACCAGGCATTCCGCTGCGCGAATTCTCGCGGCGGCGAGGCGCGGCTCGACCAGGTGCTGTTCGTGCGCGAGTCGGGCGGCACCGTGGTCGCCACCACGGTGAGGCGTGTCATCGAGGGAGGGGCAGGGTTCCTCATCGGTGCGAGAGGATCCCGTCCCGCGAGGTGCCGCTTGCCCGGTCCTGGGCCGGCGTGGCGAGGGAGACGCCTCAGGGGGCAGCGGAGACGGGTGCGGTGCTGGTGCGGGTGACCAGCCGGGCGGGGAGCACCACGTGCTCGCCGGTCACGGCGGTGTCCTCAGCCGTCGCATCCAAGCGGCGCAGCGCCAGGTCCACGGCGGTGTGCGCGAGCAGGCAGGGGTCCTGGGCCAGGGTGGTGAGGTCGAGGTAGGGCAGGGACGCCTGCTCGGAGTCGTCGAAGCCGACCACCGACAGGTCCTCGGGCACGCACCGGCCCAGGACGCGGGCCTGGCTGATCACCCCGACGGCGCAGCGATCGTTGAAGGCGATGACGGCGGTCGGCGCGGGGTCTTGGGCCAGGAGTCCGCTGAGCGCGGCAGCGCCCTCGGCCTCCGAGGCGCCGCCGCGCACGATCAGCATGTCGTCGCCCAGGCCCGCGGCGGCCATGGTGTCCTGGTAGCCGGCCCGGCGCCGCGCCCCGCCGGCCTCGCGGTCGGCGTCGATGTAGGCGATCCGCCGGTGCCCCAGGCCGAGAAGGTGCTCCACGGCCAGCACCGCGCCGCGGTGGTCGTCGGTGGCCACGCTGTCGAAGGCCGCCGCGTCGAAGGCTCGGGTGACGGAGACGACCGGCAGGGTTGCGCTGATCCGCTCCAGGCGGGTCTGTGGCAGGGCGCTGCCCAGCAGGACCAGGGCCTCGCACCGGTCGCGCAGCAGGGCCTCCACCGCGGTGTCCTCCGCCCGGTGCGGTGTGACGGCCGATAGCACGACGTCGTAGCCCCGCTGCTGGGCGGCGGCGTGGATACCGTCGAGGATCTCGCCGTGGAAGGGCTGCACCGGCTCGAAGGCCACCCCCAGCAGCCGGGAGCGGCCCTGGCGCAGCAGCCGGGCTCGTTCGTCGCGGCGGTAGCCCAGTTCGGCGGCCACTGCCAGGACGTGGGCCCGGGTCTCCTCGCTGGCGCCGGGGGCGTCGCGGAAGACGATCGAGACCAGGGGCTGGGAGACCCCGGCCGCCCGGGCGACGTCGCGCATGGTGACGCGGCGCCCGGACGGGCGGCCGGGGGCTTCCCGCCCCGGGGCGTCCGGGCTCACGGGCAGGGAACGGTGAAGGCGTCCCGGAATCGTCTCAGCGCCAGCTCGGGGTCGGCGGCGGCAAAGGCCTCCATCGCGATCACTCCTTCGTATCCGGTCTCCACCAGGGCGGCGGCGATGCGGGGGTAGTGGATCTCCCCGGTGCCCGGCTCGCACCGCCCGGGGACGTCGGCCACCTGGATCTCTCCCACGTACGGGAGGGCTCTCCGGCACAGTTCTATCAGGTTCCCTTCCCCGATCTGCGCATGGTAGAGGTCCAGGTTCAGCCGCAGGTGCGGGCTGTCCACCGCCGCGACCAGCGCCAGGGTGTCCTCGGCCGCCCCGAAGGGCACCCCCGGGTGGTCGACGGCGCGGTTGAGGTTCTCCAGGGTGAAGACCCGCCCGTGGCGCTCGCCCAGGACGGCCAGCCGCTCCAGCGTGCGGGCCGCTGCCAGCCAGTCCGCCCCGGTGACCACCTCGTGCGGCACCACGGGGAGCCCCTGGGGGTCCAGGCCGGTGCCGTGGACGTTGAGCCGGGGGCAGTCGACGACCTCGGCGGCGGCCAGCGAGTCCTCGGCGGTGCGCAGGAGTTCCGCCGCCCCGTCCGGGTCCACGAGGGCCCCGCGCACGTAGCCGGTCATCGACCCGAACCGGGCCCCGGTGGCGGCCAGAGCGGGCAGGTCCTTGGTGGTCCAGTCCCAGATCTCCACCTCGAACCCGGCCTCGTGCAGCCGGCGCACCCGCTGCTCGAACGGCAGGTCGACGAAGAGCATCTCCGCACTCGCTGCCAGGACGAAGCCGCTCATCGAGTGGCTCCCACCGGGTCCAGGCTCACCGGGGCGCCGGTGCGGCAGGACTCGACGCACCCCAGGGCGATCCGCAGCGCGTCCCGGGCCGCCTCCACCCCCGGACCCGGCGAGAGGTGCCCGAGGGCGGTGTCGGTGAAGGCCTGCAGCTCCGCGGTGTAGGCGCCGCGCATCGACTGGGTGTCTGCGCGCACCGTGTCGGCGGCGAGGCCCTCCGGGCCGTAGTAGCGCATGCTCGAGGCCGCCAGGTCCCCGGCGGTGACCATGCCGGCGGAGCCGAAGGCCTCCGCGCGGGTGTCGTAGCCGTAGGCGGCCGAGAAGCTGGCCTCGGCGGTGGCGATCGCCCCGTTGTCGTAGCGGATGGTGACCACCGCGGTGTCCAGCAGTCCGGCGTCCTTGAAGTCCGGGGCCACGAGGGCGTCGGCCACCACATACACCTGTACCGCCCGGGCGGCGGGGTTGAGGAAGTTCAGGGTGTCGAAGTCGTGGATCAGCGTCTCGAGGAAGATCGTCCACGGGGCCACCGCGCCGGGGTTCGCCAGTCCCGGGTCGCGGGTGGTCGAGCGCAGCAGCTGCGGGGTGCCGATCCGCCCGGCCTCGATGGCCGCGCGGGTCTGCGGGAATCCGTCGGCGAAGCGGCGGTTGAATCCGATCCGGAACAGCACTCCGTGGCTCTCGACGGCCTGGTGGACCCGGTCGATCTCCTCCAGCGTCATCCCGGCCGGCTTCTCGCAGAAGATCGCCTTGCCGGCCGCGGCGACCTGCTCCACGAGCTCGGTGTGGAACCGGGCCGGTGCGGTGATCACCACGGCCTCCACCTCCGGGTCGGCCAGCAGCTCGGCGATGTCGGTGTAGGCCGCAGGCACGTGCAACGCCTCCGCCAGGCGCGCCGCGGCGCCCTCGACGGGATCGGCGATCGCGACCAGCCGGGCGTTGGGCACGGTGCGGGTGATCAGCTCGGCATGGCTGGAACCGATCCGGCCGGCGCCGATCAGGCCGATGTTCAAGGTACGGGGCTCGGACACGGAATTCTCCTTCAGGTCAGGGATGGAGCGCGGAAGGGGATGCCCGGGAACGGTGTCGTGAACATGTCCTGACAAACCCTTGGCAGAAACACTAGTACGTATTAGTGTGATCGCCAACACCTCTGCCGAACGAGTGTGCGGCAGCGCGTCGAAGGGCCGAGGCCCGGCCCGAAGAGGAGACCTCTCATGACCGCAACGCTGTCCCTGCCGATCGACAGGAACTCCCCGGTGCCCCTCTACCACCAACTCGCTCTCCTCCTGGAGGGGGCTGTCCACAGCGGGGCTCTGGCGCCGGGCAGCAAGCTGGACAACGAGCACGAGCTCGCGTCCCGATTGCGCATTGCCCGCGTCACCGTGCGCAGCGCTCTGCAGCATCTGGTCGAGGCCGGCCTGGTGGTACGCACCCCCGGATCCGGCACGCACGTCACCCCGCCCCACCGGTGGGCGCGCCCTCCGGCGCACTCCACGTCGCAGCAGTCGCTGTAGACGCTTCGCCACCGTCGCACCGGATGCCGGGTGCGGCAACCGACCGGAGGAGCCACGACCCCGCCCGGACGGCGAAGGGCATTCCGCCTGCACGCCCGCCGGCCCCGAGCGGCGTCCTGCCTTCTCGGCCGATCCCCGATCCACCCGCACGAACAACCCACCATCCGACCGGTGCCGCACACGGTTCGACCGTGCTTCACGAGGTCATCACCCAAGGAGTTCCCATGTCTCACCAGTCTCCGAGCGACAGCCGGGTCGCCCTCCCGCCGTTGACCCAGGGGCCGCACCGGAAGCGGCTCGGGCTGATCTCGGTCGTGGCCTGCCTGGGCGGGCTGCTGTTCGGTTACGACACCGGTGTCACGAACGGCGCCGAGGGGCCGATGGCTCAGGACCTGGGGCTGAGCCTGATCCAGCTGGGCGTGGTGATCAGCGCGCTCATCTTCGCCGCCGCCGTCGGCGCCCTGGTCTGGGGCCGGGTCTCGGATGCCTGGGGGAGGCGCCGGACGATCATCCTGCTGGCCGTGCTGTTCTTCCTCGGCACCGCGCTGGTGGTCCTCACCCCCACACCTGCTGAGGAGGGAACGTTCTCCCTGACCGGGTACACGATTCTGGTCTGCGGCCGGATCATGATCGGTCTGGCCGTCGGCGGCGCCTCCACGGTGGTGCCGGTGTACCTGGCCGAGCTCGCCCCCTACGAGATCCGCGGATCGATCACCGGCCGCAACGAGCTGGCGATCGTCACCGGACAGCTGGCCGCCTTCGTCATGAACGCGATCATCGCCGTCACGCTCGGCGACGTCGTGGACGGGGTGTGGCGCATCATGTTCGCCGTCTCCGCGCTGCCGGCGATCGGACTGTTCATCGGGATGCTGCGCATGCCCGAGTCCCCGCGCTGGCTCACCGAGAAGGGCCGGTACGACGAGGCCCTGGCGGTGCTGGAGACGGTCCGCCCGGCCGACCGGGCCAAGGCCGAGCTGCAGGAGATCGAGCGCATCGCGGCCATCGAGGTCAAGACGCACCAGGTCGGGCTGAAAGCGGTCCTGACGAACAAGTGGCTGCTGCGGATCATCCTGATCGGCATCGGGGTTTCCATGACCCAGCAGCTCACCGGCATCAACTCCGTCATGTACTACGGCACCCGCATCCTGGAGGAGTCCGGGATGACAGCGCAGCAGGCCGTGCTGGCCAACATCGCCTTCGGTGCCGTGGCCGTGATCGGCGGACTCATCGCCCTGTACAACATGGACCGCCTCGACCGGCGCAAGACCTTCATCATCGGGTTGTCGTTGACCACGACCTGCCACCTGCTGATCGGGATCGCCGGCAACCTGCTGCCCGAAGGCCACCCGGCCCGCCCGATCGTGATCCTCGTCCTCGTGGTCGCCTTCGTGCTCTCGATGCAGACGTTCCTCAACGTCGCCATCTGGGTGTGGCTGGCGGAGATCTTCCCGCTGCACATGCGCGGACTGGGCATCGGCATCTCGGTGTTCTTCGGCTGGACCATGAACGGTTTCCTGGCCCTGTTCTTCCCGTCCCTCGTTGCCGCGGTCGGGATCTCGGGCACGTTCTTCCTCTTCGCCGGCATCGGCGTGCTGGCCCTGATCTTCGTGGCCACCCAGGTCCCCGAGACCCGCAACCGCTCCCTCGAAGACCTCGAGGAAGACGTCTCCACCGGGGCCATCTACCAGGTCGCCAAGCCCGCCGACGCCCACCAGTCCTGAGCCCCACAGCGTGACCCCTCGCACGCCGGGGACAGGTGTCCGAGACAGGACAGGTCGCCGTTCTGCTCCCCGTGCAGGAACACCAGCGGGGTCCTGGTGCCGGTGCGGTGCATGCCGGCGATCTCCAGGCGGGGTCCGCACCGTCGATGATCGGTCCAGCGGTCCCGCGCTGGGGGCAGCCGTTCCGCCGTCGGTGCTCGACCGGGCCCGCGACCTCGTGGACGGGGCGCTGCCGTGCGGCATCTTCGCGAGGTGCCACAGGGATCGGGAACCATTTTCCGCATGACGCCTGGTCTGCCGGAGATGCTTGTGGTTAGGGTGAGGTGTGGTCGAGCAGCCGGCCCGCAGTGCGCTGCTGTCGATGGAGGAAGCTCCTGTGGACCACACCCTGCTCGTGCCGGCCCAGGCCGCCCGCCGCGATGATGCCTCTGCTGAGGCGACTCCGGGCCGCCTCCGCAGGAACACCCCTGTTCCCGGCATCTTGGCCGATGCGCGGTACGTCCTGCCGCTGAAGTGGTCCGACGACACCGGTCTGGCCGATCTCGCCCGATACCTGGCCGAGGTCGTGACGTGGATGCCCGTCACCGTCGTCGACGGCTCCGCCGAGAAGCTCTTCGCAGCCCACCGCGAGGCGCTGCCGGAGACGGTCGAGCACGTGCGCCCCGATCGGTGGCAGGGGGCCAACGGCAAGGTGGCGGGGGTGATGACCGGTGTCCGCCGGGCGGCCGAGGAACGGATCGTGGTGGCCGACGACGACGTGCGCCACACCCGGTGCACCCTGGAGAGGATCGTGGGGCTGCTGGGGGAGGCCGAGGTGGTCCGCCCGCAGAACTACTACCTTGAACTGCCCTGGCAGGCCCGCTGGGACACCGGGCGGACCCTGCTCAACCGGGCCCTGGGCGGGGAATGGCCCGGAACCCTGGGCGTGCGGCGATCGAACCTGCTCGCGGCCGGTGGCTACGACGGCGACGTCCTGTTCGAGAACCTCGAGCTCGTGCGCACCGTCCGGGCGGCCGGGGGGAGAGAGATCGTGGCCCTGGACGTGCTGGTGGGGAGGATGCCGCCCACCGTGTCCCACTTCCTCGGCCAGCGCGTCCGTCAGGCCTACGACGACTTCGCCCAGCCCGCCCGTCTGCTCGTCGAGCTGTCGCTGCTGGCCCTGCTGAGCTGGGCGGTGCGGCGACCGGGGCGGTGGGCAGCCGGAGCCCTGGCCGTGTGTGCGGTGGCCGAGTTCGGCCGGCGCCGAGGCGGGGGTGCTGCGGTCTACCCGCGGAGCACGGTGCTGTGGGTTCCGCTGTGGGTGCTGGAGCGGTCGGTGTGCGTGTGGGCGGCCGTGGTCGTCCGGGCGCGCGGCGGGGTGTCCTACGCGGGGTCCCGGCTGCGCACCGCCGGGCACTCCCGGACCGCCCTGCACCGGCGCCTGTGCGGCCAGTATGAGGACTCGCTGCTGGTCGACGCCGGCCCCGGACGGCTGCGGGGGCGACGGTGAGCGTGGGGACGGGGGCGGCGGGTGCGTGCCCGGTCATCGAGATCGCCGAGGACGACCTGTACGGGCTGATCGCGACCCTCACCCACAACGACTGGCAGCCCACGGGCGGGAGCCTGCGGATCAACGTGGTCTACCGCGGCCACGCGGTGGCCGACCGGGACCTGGACACCAGTCTCTTCCGGCTCCAGGGCGCCTCGAGTGGGCAGATCGAGCCCCACATCCTGCGGAACTTCCGCAAGTACGCCGCCCGGGACACCTCCCCGGGGGACTCGGACTGGAACTGGCTGTCCGTGGCCCAGCACCACGGGCTGCCCACAAGACTGCTGGACCGGTCGAACTCTCCCTATGTGGCGCTGCACTTCGCCACCGCGGACCCGCGCTGCTACGAGGTGCCCGGAGCGGTGTGGTGCGTGGACTACGCGGCGGCGCATGATCTGCTGCCGGGGCCGCTGCGGGAGGAGATCACCGCGCACGCGGCGGGCCTGTTCACCACGGACATGCTGGAGCGGGTCGCGTACAGCATGGCCGACTTCGACCGGTTCCGGGACCAGCACGGACGGGCGGTGCCGCTGTTCTTCGAACCTCCGTCGCTGGACGAGCGGATCGTGAACCAGGCCGCGGTGTTCTCCGCCATGTCCGCGGCCACGGGCTCCCTGCACGAGTGGCTGGGCGCGCACCCCGAGCTCTACCGGAAGGTCGTCATCCCGGCGGGTCTGAAGTGGCGGATCCGCGACCACCTCGACCAGGCGAACATGACCGAGCGCGTCCTCTTCCCCGGCCTCGACGGACTGTCCCGCTGGCTGACCCGCTACTACGGGCCGCGCCCGGAGCAGGGCGCCCGGGCAGAGCCGGCCTCACCGGCGATGGGCGACGAGCCGGAGCCGCTCCCGGGCTCTGCCTCGGCCGGCTGAGGGTGGACTTCTCGACCGGACCCCGGGGTGGGGTCCCGTCGCCGGACCGGTGAGAAGCGGCTCCCCGCCCGTGGTGGGGAGCCGCTTCTCGTTGTTCCGTGGGAGCCAACGGTGTCCGTCGGTGGGCCTCAGGTGCGGGCCCTGCGGGCGGCTATTCCTTCTTGAGCTTGTCCTGGATGGTGCCGGCGGCCTTCTCGACCCGGTTGGGGACCTCGGTGGTGCCGTAGAACCGGGCGTCGGGGTGGGTGGGAGGCGGCATCGGCACCCCCGCCATGGGCTGGTCCTGGTAGCCGAACTGCCCGTTGCCGTCCGGCGTCGGCCCGGAGGCCCACGAGCCCTCCGCGGCGGCCGCGCCGTCGGAGAAGTTGTAGTAGTCGTAGGAGAACTCGGTGGCCTCCTTGGCCTGCGGGAAGTTCGAGGGCACGGGCATCTGCTCCAGCCCGTCGGCCTGGAGCTCCTTCACCGCGGCCATCCACTGGTTCTGGTGCATGGTGTCCCGGGCCAGCAGGAACGAGAGCATGTCCCGGATCCCCTTGTCGTCGGTCATGTGGTAGAGCCGGGCGACCTGGGTGCGGCCCTGCATCTCGGCGTTGACGTTGGCGGTCATGTCCGCCAGCAGGTTCCCCGAGGCGGTGACGTAGGACCCGGACCACGGGTTGCCCATCGAATCCACCGGCCGTGCCCCGGCCCCGGCCACGATCGCGTGCTGCAGGTCGGTGCCGCCGATCACCGCCGCGACCGCCGGATCACCCTGCACGGCGTCCTCGGTGATGCCCAGCGGGGCCTTCTCCAGCAGCTGGGCGACCATCGTGGCGAGCATCTCGATGTGACCGAACTCCTCGGCGGCGGTGCCGAAGAGCAGGTCCCGGTACTTGCCCGGGATGTGGGCGTTCCAGGCCTGGAAGCTGTACTGCATGGCCACGGTGATCTCCCCGTACTGGCCGCCGATCACCTCCTGGAGCTTGCGCGCGTAGACCGCGTCCGGGGCCTCGGGGGTGGACTTGTACTGGAGCTTCTGCTGGTGCAAGAACATGCTGACCTCCGTCATCGGCTGCTGTGGCCGGCGGTGGCGCGGCACTCCGCGCCCGTGATTCCCGGCTCTGATCTCCACGCTAGTGATCCGGCCCCCAAAAAGGAAGGCTGCTTATTGAATGGAGGGGGACATCAGATGAGCTGAGGCCGGGCACCCTGTGTCGTCCCGACCCGGGGTTCGCGGGCGGTGCGGGGCGGGAGTGAGGTGGGCCCGTGGGCGGGCAGTCCGTTGGGGGTCAGCAGTTCGACCGGGCTGAGAGGTCTCGGGGACCTGGGCCGTCCCTGCTCGTCGTCGTGCCCGGCCTGCGGCGCGGGACGGAGCACGACAACTCCGTCACGAGCATCTAAAGTGGACAGTGTGCTGATCATCGGGGCAGCCCGGTGAGCAGCGCGTGCACCGTCCGGACCACTCGACCACGGAAGGACCACGCCATGAGCCAGCCAGAGCAGCAGCAGGAGGTCCCCGGCGTCCAGGCCGCGATGACCCCCGTCCCGGACTGCGGCGAGCATGGCTACCGCGGCTCCGGCAAGCTCGCGGGCAAGGCGGCCATCATCACCGGCGGGGACAGCGGCATCGGCCGTGCCGCCGCGATCGCCTACGCCCGCGAGGGCGCCGACGTCCTGATCGCCTACCTCGAGGAGGACGACGACGCCCAGGACACCGCCCGCTGGATCGAGGAGGCCGGACGTCGCGCCGTCCTGGTCCGCGGAGACCTCTCGGACCCGGCCCACTGCCGGGCTGTCGTCGAGAGGGCCGTGCAGGAGTTCGGCCGGATCGACGTGCTGGTCTCCAATGCCGCCTACCAGATGAGCCGCGACAGCCTCGACGAGATCAGCGACGAGGAGTGGGACTACACGTTCCGGCTCAACATCGGCGCCATGTTCCACCTCACCAAGGCCGCCGTGCCCCACATGCCTCCGGGCTCGGCGATCATCGGCAGCTCCTCGGTGCAGTCCGACCAGCCGTCCCCGCAGCTGGCGCCCTACGCGGCCACCAAGGCGGCGGTCGCGAACTTCTCCGCCGGGCTCGCGCAGATGCTGGGCGAGAAGGGCATCCGGGTCAACAGCGTGGCCCCGGGCCCGATCTGGACGCCGCTGATCCCGGCGACCATGCCCGCGGAGAAGGTGGGAGCCTTCGGCGACGACGTCCCTCTGGGCCGTGCCGGCCAGCCCGCCGAGCTCGCGCCCGTCTACGTCCTGCTGGCCTCGGACGACGGCAGCTACATCTCCGGCTCGCGGGTCGCCATCACCGGCGGCAAGCCGATCCTCTGAGTCCGGGGCCACCGCGGAGCGGACAGCCGTGCCGACGGGATCCACCGGGACCTCGCCCACGACCGAACGGCACACGGGGGTGGGCCCGCCGGCCGGGAACCGGAATCCGCAACGCGGGGCATCCGAACGGGCTCCGGCTCCGAAGTCGACGGACGTCGTGTCGGGGAGCCGCCCCGAGGGGTGGGCCGGATGTCGTGCCCGGCGGGAGAACTCTTCGCCAGCACCGAACCGACCCGACCCGCCCGGGGTCGCTACTGCTCGTTGTCCGGACGAGGGGCGCGCTCGCGCTCCTCCACCGCGGAGCGCACCTCCGGGTCGTCGGTGTCGTCGACCCAGGGCTCGGTCTGGCGGTGCTCCTCCACGTGGTCGGGTTGGATGCCGGCCACCTCGCCGGCGACCTCGTGCTTCATCTGGTCGTCCAGTTCCGCGCTGTGCTTGGTGTTGCCTCGCTCGGCCATGTCGATCTCCTTGCAGGGATGGGACGGCGTACTTCGGTGGGACGGCCCGTCAGGCGTTCCCGTCCTCCTCGAGCAGACCCCGCTGGGCGCGGTCGGCCGCTTCGGAGGCGTCTTCCGGCAGCGGGTCGGTGGCCGGTGGGACCTGCCCGGGCGCGTAGTCGGACAGCCCGGCGGCCACCCGCTCCTGTTCGGTGGCTGTGGCCAGTGCCTCGTCGTCGAGATGCTCGGGCATCCCGGCGTGGCCCTGGTGGATGGGGTCGGGCAGGGCGTCGCCCTCGGGCTCGATGACGTCGTCGAGGTCCGGGGCGTCGTCGTTGTGCGGGGTGGTCATGGAGCACCTCCTGTGCTGAGCCGTGCCTCCGACCTTGGTGACCTGACTCACGGAGCGGAACCACCCTGGGACCTGGGAGAGGGGCCTGTGGAGGTCCCGCACGTGCTCCTCCCGGGCTGCGTTGAGCAGTCGATCGTAGGCTGTTCGTGCGCATCGCCTGCGTGTTCCAGGCCGCAGGTGCCGATGTGTTCCCCGACATGAGGACAGCTTGATGACTGACGTCGCTCCGGACCGACCGGCGATGCTGCACCCCGTACCAGCCCAGCGTTCGATCGTCGTGATTCCGAGGGTGCACGACGGCTCCGGGGCCCGGACCCGCTACGGTCTGGTCCAGCCCGAACTGGACCCGGGCGGGCAGACGCTGATCTTCCCGCAGGGCCCGGTGGTCGACCCCGACGAACTGCGCGCCGGGGCCGCGCTGCTGCTCGAGGAGGAGTTCGGGCAGGGCATGTCCGCGGCGGTGATCGCTCCGCTGGGGATCCTCTACGCCGATCCGCGCAAGGAGGAGCGGATCGACGTGCTGCTCGCAGTGGCACGCCGGGCCGATGCCGAGTACGGCGAGGCATTGGAGCCGGCCGGCATCCCCGGGGTGGAGTGGGCCGATGAACAGCAGCTGCTCCAGCACCTGTGCTCCGGGCGGATCACGGACACCACCACCGCCTCAGCCCTGGCACTGCTGCAGGCCTGTGGCGAGTTCACCGGCTGACCGGCCCACCGACCCCGAGCCGCTCCGATGCGGCCAGGGCGCAGCCGGTCCGCCGCCGCAGCAGGTGCACGGACAGCGCCCCGAATCCCGTCCCGGCCCGCGGCGCGTTCGTCGTCCATCGGCCATGCCGGGGCCGCACGCGACGGCAGCGGCCCGTCGGTCACCCGCTCCCGCAGCGGGACACCACCGTCCTCGACGGTTCTGCGAGTGCGTCCGTTCCACGGTGTCCCTCGTCCGCGGCATCCCGACCGGTGGGGCCTAGAGTGTGCAATGGAAAACTTTGGATGATCGTGGAAGGGTCCCCGTGCGGAACAGTGTGTGCTCACCCCTGGCTGCCGTCTGCGTCGTCGTGCTTCTGGCAGGGTGCGCCGTCGGGGACGCGGGGAAACCGGGGGAGACCGCCACGCCGTCCACCACCGCGTCCTCGGCCGGCAGGGCGGAGACCGGGTCGGGGTCTGTGGAGCACGGGCTGGCCGCAGTGTCCTTCGAGGACGCCCCGCGGGAACTCACCGCCCTGGAGCGGTCCCTGCTCGTCGAATCCGGACCGCACGCCGTGGACGGGACCGACGATGAGGTGCTGGCCGCCGCCCGCGAGCGTGATCCGCGCACCGCCGGGGAGTGGAGCGCGGCGATCCTCGCGCAGATCCACGGCGACTACGCCGAGGACGTCAAGACGGTGGTGCGCTTCGACCCGGGCACCGGGGAGCGCGGTGCGGAGCCCACCGACGCCGCGACCGGACCGGTGGGCGACCAGAGCGTGGGCACGAACCACTTCGCGCTCGTCCTGGACGCCAGCGACTCGATGGCCGGGGACTCCGGCGACGGCCCGCGGATGGACGCGGCGCGCACGGCGCTGACCGGGTTCGTCGAGGAGCTGCCGGAGGGCAGCACGGTGAGCCTGCGGCTCTACGGGAACGCGGGGGACACTTCTGCGCCGGGGAAGAAGGAGTCGTGCACGACCACCGAGGTCGCCTACTCCGGTGACGCCGACGCCGCGGAGCTCGCGGACGTCCTCGCCGGAGTGCGGCCCACCGGCTACACCCCACTGGCCCGGGCCATCGAGGAGGCCGCCGCCGACTTTCCCGACGACGCGACCGACGGCATCGTCTACGTGGTGACCGACGGCGTGGAGACCTGCGGCGGCGACCCCGTGGCGGCTGCCGAGCGGCTGAGCGGGTCCGGTGTCGAGCCGGTGATCAACGTCATCGGCTTCCAGGCCGGTGACACCGACCAGCGGGCACTGGCCGACATCGCCGCCGCCGGGGGCGGCGAGTACACCCGCGCCGGCTCCCGGGCGGAGCTCGAGGCCTACTGGCGGGAGCAGAACACGGCGATGGCCCGGGCCTGGAACGAGTGGCGCAACACCGAGCTGCGGGAGATCAACGAGGCGGGCAACGCCAACAAGCGGCTCGCCAATGAGGTCGGCAACCGCATCAAGCGGACCGCCAACGAGGAGGCCAACCAGGGCAAGCGCGTTGCCAACCTGCTCGGCGCCGACGTGGACGAACAGGTGCGCCGCGAGGTCTGGGACTTCTTCGACGAGCGGGGCGCGACGGTCTGGGACTGGGGCGACCGGACCCACCAGGCCAACTGGGGCGCCGCCGACGACCGGCACCAGCAGGACTGGCGGGCCGTCTACGACCGCGGTGAGGCCAAGTGGAGCGAGTACTACGAGCGCCTGCAGAAGGACTGACCCGCTGCGCGGACGCGTGCGCCCCGAGCCGGCCGCGACGGCGTGGGGCGAGAGCGCCGGAGGCGGCCCGGAGCGGCGACGGGCTCAGCTTGCGCCGAGGGCCGCGCACGCGGCCTCGATGGACTCCGGGGACAGGACGTGGTCGATGGCCAGCACCGCCGCCCCCATGACGCCGGCGCGCTCGCCGGCGACCGAGGGCGCCACCCTCAGGTGCTCCGTGGCCAGGGGCAGGGACCGCCGGTAGACGACCTCCCGGATGCCGGCCAGCAGGTGCTCCCCGGCCTGGGCGAGGCTGCCACCGATCACGATCACGGAGGGGTTGATGAGGTTCACGCAGGTGGCCAGGACGTCGCCGATGTCCCGCCCCGCCTGGCGGATCACCTGCACGGCCAGCGGGTCCCCAGAGCGGACGAGGTCGATCACGTCCTGGCTGGTGGACAGCGTGCCGGCGGTCTGCTCGTTGAGCGTCCGCACGAGGGCTGGAGCGCCGGCGAGCGCCTCGAGGCAGCCGGTGTTGCCGCAGCGGCAGAGCAGCTCGTCGCCGCGCGGCACCCGGACGTGGCCGAGGTCCCCCGCGGTGCCCTGGGCGCCGCGCTGGAGCGCGCCGCCGGAGATGATCCCCGCGCCGATGCCCGTGGCCACCTTGACGAACATCAGCTCGGTGGTCCCGGGCCAGAAGAAGCTGCGCTCGCCCAGGGCCATGATGTTGACGTCGTTGTCCACCAGCACGGGCACGTCGTAGTGGGCCTGCACGCGGGCGGGGACGTCGACGCGGTCCCACCCCGGCATGATGGGCGGGTTGATCGGCCGGCCCGTCTCGTGCTCCACGGGACCGGGCAGCCCGATGCCGATCGCGGCGAGGTCCGCGGCGGGGCGGTCCGCGCGCTCGAGCAGCGCGGCCACCGTGCGCACGAGCCAGCCCAGGACCGCCTCGGGGCCCTCGCCGATCGCGAGCGCCTGGCGCTCCTCGGCGAGCTCCCGGCCGGAGAGGTCCGCGAGGATCGCCCGGGCGTGCGTCGCCCCGACGTCCGCGCCGACCACTACCCGGGCACCCGGGTTCAGGGCGAAGAGCGAGGGCGGGCGCCCCCCGGTGGAGGCGGCCCCGCCGTAGGGTGCGACGAGCCCCAGGGTCATGAGGGTGTCCACGCGGGACGCCACGGTGGAGCGGGCCAGCCCGGTCAGCTGGGCGAGCTCCGCCCGCGTCCTCGGGCGGCCGTCGCGCAGCAGCTGGAAGACTTCGCTCGCCCCCGGGGCGGGCGAGTCCGAGGAGCGCGGCGACGGCGCCGACGGTGGACTCTGCAGCACTTTTTCAGTAGAGCACGCCCCCTTAGGGGGGTCAAGCACGTCACAAACGCATAGTGAGGGAACAACTTTTGCCGGACTGTCGACAGAAGTCTGTGGTGCGTGTCACAGTGACCGCATGAACGAGCGCACGAGCTCCCCGGTGCTGGACGTCACCGGCCTGTCGAAGTCCTTCTTCGGGGTGCCGGTGCTCGAGGACGTGGACCTGCGGCTGCACGCCGGCGAGGTGCACGGGCTCGTCGGCGAGAACGGCGCCGGCAAGTCCACCCTGATGAAGGTGCTCGCCGGGGTGCACGAGCGGGACGCCGGCACCGTGGAGATCGGCGGCACCCCCGTCGAGTTCCACCACCCCACCCAGGCGCACGTGGCCGGGCTGTCGACGGTGTTCCAGGAGTTCAACCTGCTGCCCGACCGCACCGTGGCCGAGAACGTGTTCCTCGGCCGCGAGCCGCGCCGGGGCCTGCTCGTGGACCGGCGGGCCATGAACGCGAGGACGAGCGAGCTGCTCGAGGACCTGGGCATCACCAGCCTCCGGCCGACCACGACCGTGAGCTCGCTGTCCGTGGCCCAGCAGCAGATCGTGGAGATCGCCAAGGCCATCAGCTACGACGCCCGCATCATCTCCATGGACGAGCCGACCGCGGCCCTCGCGGGCCCCGAGGTGGACCTGCTCTACGCGATCGTCCGCCGGCTCCGGGCGCGCGGCACCGCCATCCTGTACGTGTCCCACCGGCTGAAGGAGATCTTCGACCTGTGCGACACCATCACCGTCCTCAAGGACGGACGCGTGGTGGGCACCGAGCCCGCCTCCGCCATGGACGACGCCGCCCTGGTGCGGATGATGGTGGGCCGCCCGATCTCCGCCTACTTCCCGGAGGCGGTGCCCGGCACCGGGGTGGGGCGGGAGCTCCTGAGGATCGACGGCGGCGGCAACGACCAGCTCGACGGCATCGACCTGACGCTGCGCGCCGGGGAGATCGTGGGGGTCGCCGGGCTGCAGGGCTCCGGGCGGACGGAACTGGTGGAGGCCGTCTTTGGCGTCCACCCCTTCACCCGCGGGTTCATGGCGCTGGACGGCAGGCCGTACACGGCCACCTCGCCCCGGCAGGCCGTCCGGCAGGGCGTGGCCCTGATCACGGAGGACCGCAAGTCCCAGGGGCTGAGCCTCGACCAGTCCATCCTGGACAACGCCCTGGGCGTGATCCGCTCCGTCTTCCCGCGACGGACCGCCGCGGCCCGGAAGGACGTCCCCGGGGTCCTCTCCTCGCTGGAGGTCGTGGCCCGGGACCTGGACCAGGAGGTCCAGTACCTCTCGGGCGGGAACCAGCAGAAGGTCGTCCTCGCCAAGTGGCTGGCCGTGGACCCGCGGGTCGTGCTGCTCGACGAGCCCACCCGGGGGATCGACGTGGGCGCCAAGATCGCCGTCTACAACCTCATGCGCATGCTCGCCGCGGAGGGCAGGGCCATCCTCATGGTCTCCAGCGAACTGCCGGAGGTCCTCGGCATGTCCAGCCGGATCCTGGTCCTGCGCGACGGCCGGATCGCCGGTGAGCTCCCGCCGGACAGCACCGAGGAGCAGGTGCTGCGGCTGGCCACCGGCGCCCGCACGGAAGGGGCGAGACCGTGAACGCGTTCTCGAGGCTCACGTCCACCCACATCGTCTACCTCGTGGTGCTGCTCACCGTCGTGGTCGGCACGGTGCTCGTGGGCGCCACCGAGCGCAGCTTCGTCAGCGCCGGCAACATCTCCGCGATCCTCACCGGGACCAGCGTCCTCGGCTTCATCGCCATCGGCCAGACGCTCGTGATCCTGGTGGGGAGCCTCGACCTGTCCGTGCCGTACGTCATCAGCCTCGCGAGCCTGCTCTCGGCCGGCCTCATGGCGAACCAGCCAGGGAACATCCTGCCCGGCGTGGCGCTGGCCCTGGTCGTCTCCGCGGGCATCGGCCTGGTCAACGGCCTGGTGGTGTCCGGGCTGAAGGTCCACGGGTTCATCGCCACGCTGGGCACCGGCCTCGTGGTCAGCGGCTACCTCGCCACCAACTACAAGGGCAGCTCGGGGCAGACCCCCGTGGCCTTCCGCCTCATCGGGGCCACGGGCATCGGCCCGGTCCCCGTCTCCACGCTGATCATGCTGGCCTGCGCCGGCGCGGTGCTGCTCATGCTGACCCGCAGCCGCCTGGGCCACCACATGTACGCGGTCGGCGGAGACATCCGGGTGGCCCGGATGTCCGGGATCCGGACCGGCACCCCGATCGTGGCCGCCCACGTCATCTGCTCCGTCATGGCCGGTTTCGCCGGGCTGCTGCTCGCGGCGCGGCTCGGGGTGGGCAGCCCCACGATCGGGTCCCAGGGCGGGTACGACCTGCTCTCCATCGCCGCCGTGGTCCTGGGCGGGACGCTCCTGGCGGGCGGCAAGGGGTCGCTGGTGGGGACGCTGGGCGGGGTCCTCATCTTCGCGATGATCGACAACATCATGAGCGTGATGCAGATCAACCCGTTCCTGAAGGACGTGGTCCGCGGCATCGTCATCGTCGTCGCCGTGGCCGTCTACGCCCGGCGCCGGGTGGTCAGCCGGCCCGCGCGCTTCGACGACCGGAGCGGGCGGACCGAGCAGGAGGTCACGGCATGAGCGCCACCGTCACGGACCGGACCGCGGTCCTGCAGCAGAACCGGTCACCGTGGCACGAGCGCGTGCTGCGCGGGCTGCGGACCCCCGGCGGGGCGGTCTTCGTGCTCCTCCTGGTGCTGCTGGTCGCGGCCGTCGCCGTCAACCCGTCCTTCGGCGAACCGGGCTCGCTGATCCGGTTCGTCGGCCGCACGGCGCCGATCGCCATCGCGGCCATCGGGCAGTACTTCGTGATCGTCTCCGGGGAGTTCGACCTGTCCATGGGTTCGGTGGTCACCGCCCAGGTGTTCGTGGCCGGCAACCTCATCGGCCAGGACGACAGCCGGACGGTGCCCGTCCTGGTCCTGATGCTCGTCCTCGGCGCGCTCGTGGGCCTGGTCAACGGACTGGTCACCACGCTCCTGAAGGTGCCGAGCTTCATCGTCACCCTCGGCACCATGCTCGCCCTGCTCGGGCTGGTGCTCTACTGGACGGGCGGCGCCGCGACGGGGAACCCCGCGGACAGCTTCCGGCAGATCGGCCGCGGCGGCATCCAGGACGTCCCGGTCCTGGGGATCCTGCCCTACCCGGTGGTCCTGGTGGCGGTCGTCGCGCTCGCCGCCCTCTGGCTCATGCGCCGGCCCTACGGCCGCACGCTCGTCGCCGTGGGCGACAACCCCCGGGCCGCCGCGCTGACCGGGGCCCGGGTCTGGTGGGTGCGCACCCGGGCGTTCATGCTCTCCTCCCTGGCCGCCACCGTGGCGGGGATCATCCTCGTGGGCTACGCCGGCGTGCACCCGTCCGTGGGGCGCGGCTACGAGTTCACGGCCATCACCGCCGTGGTCCTCGGCGGGGTCGTGCTGGGCGGCGGGCGCGGCTGGGTGCTCTCCGCGGCCGCCGGCGCCTTCGCCCTCGAGACCCTCTTCGCGCTCCTGAACTTCCTGGGGGTCCAGTCGACCTGGCGGGACACCGTCCAGGGCGCGATCATCATCCTCGCCGTCGCAGCCGGCACCCAGACCTGGAAGCGCCGCCGGCGCGGCCGGACCACGGCGGCGCAGGAGCCGAGACGTGCCATCGCAGCACCGCCCACCCCGGGCACCGACGAGGAAGGAACATGATGCGCCGAAGCATCCAGTCAAGGATCACCGTGGTGGCAGCGGCAGCGCTGCTGGGACTGACCGCCTGCACCACCGACCAGTCGATGGAGGAACCGCCGCCCGCCGAGACGGGGGGCGCGGAGGCCGCCGCCACGCCGGCCCCGGAGGGCGGTGACGAGTGGTTCGACCAGGCGGAGTACGACCGGCAGCTCGACCAGCGCTCCGCCTCCTTCGAGGGGGACCCGGAGCAGCCCTGGACGCAGTACATCGACGGGGAGACGACCGCCACCGCGGAGTTCGCCGCCGACGACCCGCAGAAGGTGTGCTTCTCCAATGCCTCCATCTCCAACCCCTGGCGGCAGACCGGGTGGATCACCATGAACGAGCAGCTCAAGGTGCTCCAGGACTCCGGGGTGATCTCCGAGATGGAGACCCGCGACGCCCAGGACGACGACAACACGCAGATCGCCGACATCGACTACTTCATCGCCGAGGGCGAGTGCGACGGGTTCATCATCTCACCGAACTCGACCGCCGCCCTGACGCCCGCCGTGGAGCGCGCGTGCGAGACCGGCAAACCGGTGGTGGTCTTCGACCGCGGGGTGGAGACCGACTGCGCGACGACGTTCATCCACCCCATCGGCGGCTTCGCCTGGGGCATCGACTCGGCGAACTTCCTGGTGGACAACCTGCAGGAGGGCGACAAGGTGGTGGCCCTGCGCATCCTCCCGGGCGTCGACGTCCTGGAGCAGCGCTGGGCCGCGGCCGAGCGGATCTTCGAGGAGAACGGGATCGAGGCGACGGACTACTTCACCGGCGCCGACCCCACCGAGATCAAGAAGATCATCTCCGACGAGCTCGCCACCGGGGACGTGCAGGGCGTGTGGATGGACGCCGGCGACGGCGCCGTCGCCGCCATCGAGGCGTTCGAGGACGCCGGCGCGGACTACCCGGTGATGACCGGCGAGGACGAGATGAGCTACCTGCGCAAGTGGGAGGACACAGGCCTGACCGGCCTCGCCCCGGTGTACTCGAACTTCCAGTGGCGCACCCCGCTGCTGGCGCTCGAGCAGATCTTCGCCGGCGAGGAGGTCCCCGCCGAGTGGGTCCTGCCGCAGGAGCCGATCACCGAGGAGCAGCGGGCGGACTTCCTCGCCGACAACGAGGGGATGCCGGACGGCCACTACGCCAAGTTCGGCGGCGAGGACCTGCCGGGCTACCCCGACGTCTGGCGGGACCGCGTCATCCCCTGACCCGCCCGACCGCGTCCTGCCCGCCACCGGCCCGGCCCCGGGAGACCCCGGCGGCGGGCGGGGCGCCATCCAGCCCACCGCACCGAGAGGAGACAGACCCGTGCAGCGCCCGATCGCCGTCAACACCTGGGTGTGGGAGTCCCCCCTCACCGACGCGAACCTGCCCCCGCTCCTGGCGAGGATCGCGGACATGGGCTTCGACGCCGTCGAGCTCCCGCTGGAGAACGTCGGCGACCTCTCGGCCGGGGTCGTGCGGGACGCCCTCGGCGGGCTCAGCCCGCTGCTCGTCGGCGCCATGGCGCCCGGACGCGAGCTCGTCCTGGCGGACGACGCCGTGATCACCCGCACCCAGCACTATCTCAGCGCCTGCATCCGGCTGGCCCACGACATCGGCGCGCCGGCCGTGTGCGGGCCCTTCTACGCGCACACGGGCCGGGTGTGGCGGATGGACGCGGCGGAGCGCGCTGACGCCTACGCGCAGCTGCGGCGCCGTCTCGCCCCGCTGGCCGCCGAGGCCGAGGCCGCCGGGGTGGTCCTCGGCATCGAACCGCTCAACCGCTACGAGACGTCCCTGCTCAACACCACCGCCCAGGCGCTCGAGGCCCTCGGGCCGCTGCTCGGCCACGGCGTGGGACTGGCCCTGGACACCTACCACCTGAACATCGAGGAGCGCTCCTCCGCCGACGCCGTCCGGGCGGCCGGCCCGCACCTCGTCCACGTCCAGGTCTGCGGCAACGACCGGGGAGCCCCCGGCGGGGACCAGACGGACTGGACGGGCATCTTCGACGCCCTGGACGCCGTCGGCTACACCGGCGCCCTCAGCATCGAGAGTTTCACCGCCCGCAACGCCAGCATCGCCACCGCCGCCTCGATCTGGCGGCCCCTGGCCGAGAGCCAGGACCAGCTCGCCGAGGACGGACTGGCGTTCCTGCGCTCGTGCGCCGCCCGGTCCCCAGGAGGACACCCATGACCACCGTGCCCGACCCCGCCGTTCCCCCCGCCCACGGGAGCGCCGCCCTGGGCGTCGCCGTGCTCGGCCACTCCTTCATGGGCAAGGCCCACTCCAACGCCTGGCGCAACGTCAACGCCTTCTACCCCACTCCCCGCGTGGCGCAGAAGCTGCTGGTGGGCCGGGACGCCGGGCACGTGGCCGAGGCCGCCCGGCGGTACGGCTGGGAAGAGAGCGGCACCGACTGGCGGTCGGTGCTGGAACGGGACGACGTCCACGTCGTCGACATCTGCACGCCCGGCCACCTGCACGCCGACATGGCCGTGGCCGCCCTCGAGGCCGGCAAGCACGTGCTCGTGGAGAAGCCGCTGGCCAACACGGTGGCCGAGGCCGAGCGGATGGCGGCCGCCGCGGCGGCCGCCCGGACCCGCGGCGTCCAGTCCATGGTGGGCTTCAACTACCGCCGGGTGCCGGCCCTGGCGCTGGCCCGGCAGCTGATCGCGGACGGCCGCGTGGGCCGGGTCCGCCAGGTCCGGGTCAGCTACCTGCAGGACTGGCTCGCCGACGAGCACGCGCCCATGACCTGGCGCCTGCGCCGGGAGACCGCCGGGTCCGGGGCGCTCGGCGACCTCGCCTCCCACGCCGTCGACCAGGTGCGCTTCCTCCTGGACTCGCCGGTCACGTCCGTCTCCGGGACGCTCACCACGTTCGTCCCCACCCGGACGGGGGAGGACGGCCCCGAGCCGGTGACGGTCGACGACGCCGCCTGGGCCACCCTGCGCACCGCCTCCGGGGCGGTGGTCGGCCTGGAGGTCTCCCGCTGCGCCACCGGCCGCAAGAACGCCCTCGGGATCGAGGTCTACGGATCGCTGGGCGGGCTGCGCTTCGACCTCGAGCGGCTCAACGAGCTGCACCTGTTCGACGCCACCGCGCCGCCGGACACCCAGGGCAGCAGCCGGATCCTCGTCACCGAGGCCACCCACCCCTACGTGGGGGCGTGGTGGCCGGCCGGGCACGTCCTGGGCTGGGACCACACGTTCACCAGCCAGGCCGCCGAGCTCCTGCGGGCCATCGACACGGGGGCCCCGGCCGCCCCCGGGTTCGAGGACGGCCTGGAGGTCCAGCGGGTGCTCGCCGCCGTGACGGACAGCGCGGCGCGCTCCGGCGCCACCGTCCACCTCTGACCCCGCACGAGCGGAGCACCGCTCTCCCCGACCCGAAGGACCGACGATGGGACACCACCGCTACACGCTGTTCACCGGCCAATGGGCCGACCTCCCGCTCGAGGAGGTCGCCGAGCTGGCGGCCGGCTGGGGCTACGACGGCCTGGAGATCGCCGTCTCCGGTGAGCACCTCGACGCCTGGCGGTGGGACGACGACGCCTACGTCCGGGACCGGCTCGACATCCTCGAGCGCCACGGCCTCGGGGTGTGGGCCATCTCCAACCACCTCAAGGGCCAGGCCGTCTGCGACGACCCGATCGACTTCCGGCACGAGTCCATCGTGGGCCCCCGGGTCTGGGGCGACGGCACGCCCGAGGGAGTGCGCACCCGCGCCGCCGAGGAGCTGCAGCACACCGCACGGCTCGCGCGGAAACTGGGCGTGGACACCGTGGTCGGCTTCACCGGGTCCTCCGTCTGGCAGTACGTGGCGATGTTCCCGCCCGTCTCCCAGGACGTGATCGACTTCGGGTACCAGGACTTCGCGGACCGGTGGAACCCCATCCTGGACGTCTTCGACGAGTGCGGGGTGCGCTTCGCCCACGAGGTCCACCCCTCCGAGATCGCCTACGACTACTGGTCCACGCACCGGGCGCTGGAGGCCATCGGCCACCGCCCGGCCTTCGGGCTGAACTGGGACCCCAGCCACTTCCTGTGGCAGCAGATCGACCCGGTGGCGTTCATCTCCGACTTCGCGGACCGGATCTACCACGTGGACTGCAAGGACACGAAGATGCGGACCGGCGGGGGGCGCAACGGCGTCCTGTCCTCGCACCTGCCCTGGGGCGACCCCCGCCGCGGCTGGGACTTCGTCTCGACCGGGCGGGGCGACGTGCCGTGGGAGGACAGCTTCCGCGCCCTCACCGCCATCGGCTACGACGGGCCGATCTCCGTGGAGTGGGAGGACGCCGGCATGGACCGCCTCCGGGGCGCCCCCGAGGCCCTGGCCTTCCTGAAGCGCTTCGACTTCGCCCCCTCCGGCGCCTCGTTCGACGCCGCCTTCCGGCAGTAGCCGGTCCGGGGCGGCACCCGGGCGGCCCCCGGCCCCGGGCGGGCCCCGGTGTCAGCCGAACGGCGTCGTGGACACCGGCGGTCCGCAGGCGCACGATGGAGACCCACACCGCAGGAGGAACCATGGGCGAGGTCGGCCGGCAGGCCACGAAGGCGGCCGACGCCGCGGACGACGCGACGGACTCCCGCGGGTTCGTCCTCGCGGCCCGCGCCGGGTACGTGGCGGCGGGCCTGCTGCACGTCATGATCGGGGTCATCGCGCTGCGCGTGGCCACCGGCGGCTCGGGCTCGGCGGACCAGTCGGGGGCGGTCGCCGCGCTCGCCGGCAGCCCGGGCGGCACCGTCCTGCTGTGGGCGTGCTTCCTCGGCTGCGCGGCGCTCGCCGTCTTCCTGTTCAGCGAGATCTTCTTCGGGGCGACGCAGCGCTCGGACCGGGACCGGCTCAAGCACCGCGTCAAGATGGGCGGCCAGGCGGTCGTCTACGGCGCCATCGGCGCCGTGTTCGGGACCTACGCCCTCGGCGGCACGAGCGACAGCAGCGGGTCCACCCAGTCGCTCAGCGCCCGGCTCATGGCGCACCCGGCCGGCACGGTCCTGCTGATCGCCGTGGGGCTGGGCCTCGTCGTCGCCGGCGCCTTCTTCGTCCACCGGGGCGTGACGAGGTCCTTCCGGGAGAACCTCAAGAGCCTGCCGCCGGGCACGGCCGGCAGGGCGGTCATGTGGCTGGGCACGGCCGGCTACGCGGCCAAGGGCGTGGCCCTGGCGGTGCTCGGGGTGCTCGTCGTCGTCGCCACGGTGCGCAGCGACCCGGAGCAGTCCTCGGGGCTGGACGGTGCGCTCAAGGCCCTCCAGGAACAGCCCTTCGGGGCGTGGATCCTCGGGGCCGTGGCCCTGGGCCTCATCTGCTACGGCGTCTTCATGGTGGTCCGGGCCAGGTACCAGCGGATGTGACCGCGCCCGCCCGGCGCGTCGCCCGGGGTGCCCGGGGCTGCCGGCCGACCGGCCTTCGCGGGGCGCGGCACGAGGACTAGAATGGTCCCATCCGCACCGCGGTCACCTGGGGGACGTCATGTCTGAAGAGCAGCACACCGTCAACGAGGACGCGCCGTCGTCGGGCTACCGCCTCCTGGACCGGTTGAACCAGATCGCGCTCAAGATCTACGGCGCGGCCGATCGCATCGCGCCGGAGACCCACGGCGCCGAGGAGAGCGAACGGGCCCACGCCTGGTACGAGGAGTGCCAGAAGCACTTCGTGATCGAGCGGGACGAGCACGGCAACGAGTACCTCTACCACCGCGACGACTCCCGCGGCGGCCCCCGGGCCGGGACGTCCCGCAACTGACGGCCCCGCCCGCGGCACCGCGCGTCAGCGCATCGCGCGCAGCGCGTCCACCAGCGCCGTGGTGCGCCGGCCGAGCAGCCGCGACAGGTCCCCGGTGACGAGGTCCAGCGCGCCGTCCTCGATGTTGGCGTCCAGGGCCACCAGGAACCGCGCGGTGTTCTCGTCCACGCCCGTCCGCTCCAGCTCCGCCAGGTGCTGCTCGGGCGTGAGCCGCCGGTAGGTCACCTCCCGGTCCAGGACCTCGGTCAGCGCGGCGGCCAGGTCGTCGAAGCTCCACGCCGCGTCCCCCGAGAGCTCGTAGGTCCGGCCCGCGTGGCCGTCCTGGGCGAGGACCGCGGCGATCGCCTCCGCGTAGTCCTCGCGGGTGGCGCTGGCCACCCGGCCGTCCCCGGCACTGGCCAGGACCACGCCGGTGGTCTCCGCGTGCCGCAGGGCCGGCTCGAAGTTCTCGGTGTACCAGCCGTTGCGCAGGATCGTGAACGGGAGCCCGGACGCGGCGATCGCCTCCTCCGTGGCCAGGTGCTCGTCGGCGAGCAGCAGCTTCCCGCGGTCGGCGCCGAGGGCGCTGGTGTAGACCAGGCGGGACACCCCGGCCCGGACGGCGGCGTCGACCGCGTTCCGGTGCTGGGGCACCCGGATCCCCACCTCGCTGCTGGAGATCAGCAGGACCGTGTCCGCCCCCGCGAACGCCTGGTCGAGGGTCGCGGGTTCGGTGTAGTCCGCCCGGACCGTGGCCAGGCCCAGCTCCCGGAGGGCGCCGAGCTTCTCCTCGTCGCGGCCGGCGGCCACGAGGTCCGGCAGCTGCACGTCCAGGCGCAGGAGGGAGCTGATGACGTGGCGGCCCAGCCGGCCGGTCGCGCCGGTGATGACGATGGACACGGTGTTCCTCCCGATGGTGGCCCGGCCGCCCCCGGGCGGGTGCCGACGGGCCCGCCGGCACCCGCCCGGGGCGGCGGTGTGTCCTGTGCAACGGGCGGCGCCCGCGTCGTATTTCCGGCGTGCGGTTCCGGCGGCCGCGGGGCCGATCGCCTCCGGAGGAACCCGGCCTCCGTGTCCGGGGCGGCGCGTAGCCTGGTGCCATGAGCCTCGCCCAGAAGATCAACCGTGTCGTCGCCCCCTTCGAGGTCATCTCCGACTACGTTCCCGCCGGCGACCAGCCCAGGGCCATCGAGGAGCTCGCCGCGAGGATCGAGGCGGGGGAGAAGGACGTCGTGCTGCTCGGCGCGACCGGCACCGGCAAGTCCGCGACCGCCGCGTGGCTCATCGAGCGCGTCCAGCGGCCCACCCTCGTCATGGTGCAGAACAAGACGCTCGCCGCGCAGCTCGCCAACGAGCTGCGGGAGCTGCTGCCCAACAACGCCGTCGAGTACTTCGTGTCCTACTACGACTACTACCAGCCCGAGGCCTACGTGCCGCAGACGGACACCTTCATCGAGAAGGACTCCTCCATCAACGAGGAGGTCGAGCGGCTGCGGCACTCCGCGACCAACGCGCTGCTGACCCGCCGGGACGTCGTCGTGGTCGCCACCGTGTCCTGCATCTACGGCCTGGGCACCCCGGAGGAGTACGTGGCGCAGATGGTCACGCTGCGCCGGGGGGAGGAGATGGACCGCGACGAGCTGCTGCGCCGGTTCGTGAACATGCAGTACGCGCGCAACGACGTCGACTTCCACCGCGGCACGTTCCGCGTGCGCGGGGACACCGTGGAGATCATCCCGATGTACGAGGAGCACGCGGTCCGGGTCGAGTTCTTCGGCGACGAGATCGAGTCGATCTACACCCTGCACCCGCTCACCGGGGAGATCATCCGGGAGGAGACGGAGATGTACGTCTTCCCCGCCTCCCACTACGTGGCCGGCGCGGACCGGATGGCCACGGCCGTGAAGTCCATCGAGGACGAGCTCGCCGCGCGGCTCAAGGAGCTGGAGTCCCAGAACAAGCTCGTCGAGGCCCAGCGGCTGCGCATGCGCACCACGTACGACCTCGAGATGATGGAGCAGATGGGCTACTGCAACGGCATCGAGAACTACTCGCTGCACATCGACGGCCGCCCCCGCGGGTCCGCCCCGCACTGCCTCATCGACTACTTCCCGGACGACTTCCTGCTGGTGGTCGACGAGTCCCACGTGACGATCCCGCAGATCGGCGGCATGTACGAGGGCGACATGTCCCGCAAGCGCACCCTCGTGGAGCACGGCTTCCGGCTGCCCTCGGCGATGGACAACCGCCCGCTGAAGTGGGACGAGTTCCTGGGGCGCATCGGCCAGACCGTCTACCTCTCGGCCACGCCGGGCAAGTACGAGCTGTCCCAGGCGGACGGCTACGTGGAGCAGATCATCCGGCCCACCGGGCTGATCGACCCCGAGGTGGTCGTCAAGCCGACCAAGGGGCAGATCGATGACCTCCTCGACGAGATCAACGCCCGGGTCGAGCGGGACGAGCGCGTGCTCGTCACGACCCTCACCAAGCGCATGGCCGAGGACCTCACCGAGTACCTCATGGAGCACGGGGTCAAGGTCCAGTACCTGCACTCGGACGTGGACACCCTCCGCCGCGTGGAGCTGCTGCGCGAGCT
Source organism: Kocuria sp. LHG3120 (assembly GCF_049897445.1). NCBI lineage: Bacteria > Bacillati > Actinomycetota > Actinomycetes > Micrococcales > Micrococcaceae > Kocuria > Kocuria sp. LHG3120. The sequence continues at coordinate 177,244 of NZ_JAFCWG010000002.1, forward strand.
GCGGATGGGCACGTTCGACGTCCTCGTGGGCATCAACCTGCTGCGCGAGGGCCTGGACCTGCCCGAGGTCTCCCTGGTGGCGATCCTCGACGCCGACAAGGAGGGCTTCCTGCGCTCCACGACGTCCCTCATCCAAACGATCGGCCGTGCCGCCCGCAACGTCTCCGGGCAGGTGCACATGTACGCGGACCGGATCACTGACTCGATGGCCACGGCCATCGAGGAGACGAACCGGCGCCGGGAGATCCAGGTCGCCTACAACACGGAGCACGGGATCGACCCCCAGCCGCTGCGGAAGAAGATCGCGGACATCACCGACCAGCTCCAGCGCGAGGAGGAGGACACCCGGGAGCTGCTCGCCCGCCGTGCCGCCGCCGGGAAGAAGACCGCGCCGACCGGGGCGAAGGGCGGGCGGGACGCCGTGGCGGCCGCGGAGGACAAGCTGCGCCGGGACGGGTTCGCGGCCGCGCCGGCCGAGGACCTCACGGACCTCATCGCGCAGATGACGGAGCAGATGCAGGCCGCGGCCGCCGAGCTGCAGTTCGAGCTCGCCGGGCGGATCCGCGACGAGCTCGCGGACCTCAAGAAGGAGCTGCGGCAGATGCAGCAGGCGGGGCACGCCTGAGCCCGCTCCGGCCGGGACAAGGACCCGGGGGCACGCCCGTTCCCGGCGTTCTCCCAGGTTCGGGTAGAGTGCTCTCCGCGTAGGGGAGTATCCCTCAGCGCTGCGGTCGTCAGCACGCCGGGCAACGGAGCCGGGCCGGTCGCAGCGACCGCACCTCGGCACCCGGGCCTCCAGCCCGCCGGGGGCGGTGGAGAGACTTGCGGCTCATCGTGATGCCCCGGTCCGCCCCGTTCCCCGGACGACGCCGGCCCGCGGGCTCACCCATCTCCAAGCGAAAGAACTCGCGTGCACACACAGCTACCCGCGTGGTTCGAGATCGGCTCCTTCGTCGTTCTCGGCTGCATCCTTCTCTTCGACCTGATCATGGTCGCCAAGCGCCCCCACGAGCCCTCCATGAAGGAGGCCGGCATCTGGGTGGGCGTCTACGTGGCCCTCGCCCTCGTCTTCGGCGCCCTGATGTTCGCCTTCGCGGGCGCCGAGCAGGGCACACAGTTCGTGGCGGGCTGGATCACGGAGTACAGCCTCAGCATCGACAACCTGTTCGTGTTCATCGTGATCATGACCCGGTTCGCGGTGCCGCGGAAGTACCAGCAGGAGGTGCTGATGGTGGGCATCATCATCGCGCTGGTCCTGCGCGGGATCTTCATCCTGCTGGGCGCCACGATCATCGCAAACTTCTCCTGGGTCTTCTACCTCTTCGGCGTCTTCCTTCTCTGGACGGCGTACCACCAGGCCAAGGACGACGGCGAGGACGAGTCGGAGGAGAACGGCCTCATCCGCAGGCTGCGCACCGTGGTCCCCATGACGGACCGGTACGACGGCAACAAGCTGCGCACCACCGTGGACGGCAAGAAGCTCTTCACCCCGATGCTCGTCGTCTTCGTGACCATCGGCGTGACCGACCTGATGTTCGCCTTCGACTCCATCCCGGCGATCTTCGGGCTGACCCAGAGCCCGTTCATCGTCTTCACGGCCAACATCTTCGCCCTCATGGGCCTGCGCCAGCTCTACTTCCTGCTCGGCGGGCTCATGGAGCGGCTCATCTACCTCAAGCACGGACTGTCGCTGATCCTGGCGTTCATCGGCGTCAAGCTCATCCTGCACGCCATGCACGAGAACGAGGTGCCCTTCATCAACGGCGGCGAGCACATCGGGTGGGCCCCCGAGATCCCCACCTTCGTGTCCCTCGGCGTGATCGTGGCCATCATCGTGGTCGCCACGGTCGCCTCGATGGTCAGCCCGAAGGGCCGGTCCGCCCACGCCGTCGCCGAGCTGCACCGGGCCATCGAGGTCTACCGGGGCATCCCGGAGGGCACCCCCACCCAGGAGATCCGCATCGTGCAGGCCGAGCTCGTGCAGAAGCACCGTGCGGCCCGCGGCGCCTCGGAACGCTCCGCCGTGGAGCTGCCCGACCTCCACGAGCACACGGGCAAGACCGCGGAGGAGCACCACAGCGAGAGCCGGCACCTGGAGCACGCGGAGCACCGGGAGGCCCGGCACTGAGCACCACCGCAGGCTGAACGCCCGGGACCGTCCTCGACGGCCCGTGCGGGGAGGGGCCCGGTCCGCCGCACGGCGGACCGGGCCCCTGGCCGTGCCGGCCGGGACGTCCGTATAGACTGGGCCGAGCCTAGGGGAGTATCCCTCAGCGCTGTGGACGTCAGCACGTCGGGTGCCACAACCCGGCCGGACGCAGCGGTCGAGCCCAGCACTGGACCGGAACGGTCCGGCGGGAACGGCGGAGAGACTTACGGCTGTCCCGTACTCGACCCCGAAAGCAGAACCATGGAAGTCTCACTCACCGTCTGGATCGTCACCATCGCGGCCATCATCGGCCTGCTGCTCTTCGACTACGTGTTCCACGTGCGCAAGGCCCACGAACCGCAGCTCAAGGAAGCCGCGATCTGGTCCGCGATCTACGTGGGCATCGCCCTCCTCTTCGGCCTGTTCGTCCTCGTCCAGTGGGGCGGCCGGTACGCCGGCGAGTACTACGCCGGGTACATCACCGAGAAGGCGCTGTCGGTCGACAACCTCTTCGTCTTCCTCATCATCATCGCGTCCTTCAAGGTCCCGCGCGAGGACCAGCAGAAGGTCCTGCTGTTCGGCATCACGTTCGCCCTGATCGCCCGCACCGCCCTGATCTTCGTGGGCGCCGGGCTGATCAACCAGTTCGCCTGGATCTTCTACCTGTTCGGCCTCATCCTGCTGCTGACGGCCGGCTCCCTGATCAAGGGCGAGCTGTCCGAGTCCGCCCACGACGAGGCGGACAACTTCATCATCCGCACCGCCAAGCGCTTCATGCACACCTCCGACGAGTACGACGGCGACAAGCTGTTCACCATGGAGAACGGCAAGAAGGTCATGACGCCGATGCTGCTCGTGATGGTGGCCATCGGCGGCACCGACGTGCTCTTCGCGCTGGACTCCATCCCCGCGATCTTCGGCCTGACCCAGCAGACCTACCTGGTGTTCACCGCCGTGGCGTTCTCCCTCATGGGCCTGCGCCAGCTCTACTTCCTCATCGACGGTCTCCTGGACCGCCTCATCTACCTCTCCTGGGGCCTGGCGATCATCCTCGGCTTCATCGGCGTCAAGCTCATCCTGCACGCCCTGCACGAGAACAACCTGGGCTTCATCAACAACGGTGAGCACGTGGAGGTCGTCGAGGTCGGCATCAGCCTCTCGCTGACCGTCATCGTGGGGGTGCTGATCATCACCGTCCTGGCCTCCCTCTACAGCCCCAAGGGCCGGGCCCTGCGCGTGCTCAACGGCCTGCAGACCGTCGCCGAGAAGTACGTGACCCTGCCGCAGGACGCCCCCGCCGGGGAGCGCCAGAAGCTGGCGGAGAAGGCCGCGAAGTACCAGCGGCAGATGCCGAAGATCTCCGACAAGCACCGCCAGGAGCTGCTCGAGTCCGAGAAGCAGTTCCACGAGCTCCTGGACCGCGCCCGCGGCAAGCACCGCGAGTTCGAGCGCACCGGGGTGGGCCCGGAGCCGGACGCCGTGCCGGCCCCGGAGGCCGAGGCCCTCTCCGGTGCCCGGGCCGAGACCCAGGAGTCGGCCGGCACCACGACCCCGGACGCCCCCCGCGGCGGCGGCAGCTCCGCCGTCTGAGCCACCCCATCCCGGTGCCCCGCGCACCGGGAGCAGGAGCCCCCGGCGCGCACCGAGCAGGTGCGCACCGGGGGCTCCGTCGTCGTGGGAGGGACCGCCGGGCGGCCCCGGCTCAGCGGCCCGTCTCGGTGATGGGCCCCACGTTGTCCACGACCACCGCGGGGAAGCCGTCCTCGTCCGAGGCCCGCAGGTCGATGCGGGCGTTGATGCCCCAGTCGTGGTGGCCGTCCGGGTCGTCGAAGACCTGCACCACGGTCCAGAACCCCGGCAGGCCCTCGGGCTGCTCGTCGATCCGGATCAGCCCCGGCCCCCTCGACTGGGGGTCCGTGTAGATGTCCTCGTGCTCGCCGAAGTACGCGTCCATGGCGTCCGCCCACCGGTCCCGGTCCCAGCCGTGCTCGCCGTCGAGGGCGCCCAGGACCTTGTCCTTCTCGTCCGCGAACAGCTCGACGCGCTGGAACAGCGCGTTGCGCACCATGACCCGGAACGCCCGCGGGTTGGACGTGATCACGGGGGGCTGCTCGTCGATGAGCTCCTCGAGGGAGTCCGCGGAGGTGCCCATGGGGGACTCCTCCCCGGCGGCCAGCTTCTCCCACTCGTCGAGCAGCGAGTTGTCGGTCTGCCGGATGAGCTCGCCCAGCCACTCCACGAGGTCCTCGAGGTCCTCCCGGAGCAGGTCCAGGGGCACGGTCTGGCGCAGCGCCTTGTAGGCGTCGGAGAGGTAGCGCAGCAGGATGCCCTCGGAGCGGGCCAGGCCGTAGAACTGCACGTAGTCGCCGAACGTCATGGCGCGCTCGTACATGTCCCGCACCACGGACTTGGGCGTCAGCTCGAACTGCGCCACCCACGGGGCGCCGGTGCGGTACGTCTCGAACGCCTGGGTCAGCAGCTCCTCGAGCGGCTTGGCGTAGCTGACGTCCTCGAGCTCCTTCATCCGCTCGTCGTAGTCGAGGCCCTCGGCCTTCATCGACGCCACGGCCTCCCCGCGGGCCTTCTTCTCCTGCATGTTCAGGACCTGGCGGGGCTTCTCCAGGGTCGCCTCGATCACGGAGACGACGTCCAGGGCGTAGCCCGGGTCCTCCCGGTCCAGCAGGGTGAGGGCGGCGAGGGCGAAGGGGGACAGCGGCTGGTTGAGGGCGAAGTTCTCCTGCAGCTCCACGGTCAGCCGCCAGGTGCGGCCCTCCTCGTCGGGCTTCGGGAGCTTCTCGACGACGCCGGCGGCGCGCAGCTCCTTGAGGATGCCGATGGCCTGCTTCAGCAGGGCGCGCTGCCGCGGCCGCGTCTCGTGGTTGTGGGTCAGCAGGTGCCACGCCGCGAGCACCGGGTCCCCGGGACGCTGCAGGAGGTTGAGCAGCATCGAGTGGGTCACCGTGAAGGACGAGGTCAGCGGTTCCGGGTCGGAGGCGACCAGGGTCTCGAACGTCGGCTTCCCCCAGGACACGAAGCCCTGCGGCGGCTTCTTCCGCACCACCTGCCGCAGCTTCTTCTGGTCGTCGCCGAACTTGGCGTGGGCCTTCTTCATGGCCTTGTTGTTCTCGATGACGTGCTCGGGCGCCTGGACCACCACGGTGCCCGCGGTGTCGTAGCCGGCACGCCCGGCCCGGCCGGCGATCTGGTGGAACTCGCGGGCGTTGAGCCGGCGGGTGCGCTCGCCGTCGAACTTGGACAGCGCCGTGATGACCACGGTACGGATGGGCACGTTGATGCCCACCCCCAGGGTGTCGGTGCCGCAGATGACCTTGAGCAGCCCCGTCTGGGCGAGCTGCTCCACGAGCCGGCGGTACTTGGGCAGCATCCCGGCGTGGTGGACCCCGATGCCATGGCGGACCAGGCGGTTGAGGGTCTTGCCGAAACCGGCCGAGAAGCGGAACCCGGCGATGAGCTCGCCGATGCGCTCCTTCTCCTCCTTCGTCAGCACGTTGACGGACATCAGGTTCTGGGCCTGGTCCATGGCCTGCAGCTGGGAGAAGTGCACCACGTAGACCGGGGCCTGGTTGGTGCTCAGCAGCTCCTCGAGGGCCTCGTGGATGGGGTCCTCGGACCAGTAGTGGTGCAGCGGGATGGGCCGCTCCGCGGAGGACACCGTCGTGGTCGGGCGGCCCGTGAGCTCCGTGATCCCCTCCTCGAAGCGGGAGACGTCCCCGAGCGTGGCGCTCATGACCAGGAACTGTGCCTGGGGCAGCTCCAGCAGCGGCACCTGCCACGCCCAGCCGCGCTGCGGGTCGGAGTAGAAGTGGAACTCGTCCATCACCACGGGCCCCACGTCCGCGTCCGTGCCCTCGCGCAGGGCGACGTTGGCGAGGATCTCCGCGGTGCAGCAGATGATGGGGGCCGCGGCGTTGACCGCAGAGTCCCCGGTGACCATGCCGACGTTCTCCGCGCCGAAGATCTCCACGAGCGAGAAGAACTTCTCGGACACGAGCGCCTTGATCGGGGCGGTGTAGTACGAGCGCTGCCCGGCGGCGAGACCCGCGAAGTGCGCCGCGACGGCCACCGTGGACTTCCCGGACCCGGTCGGGGTCGCGAGGATCACGTTGGATCCGCTCGCGAACTCGAGCACGGCCTCGTCCTGGGCGGGGTAGAGCTCCATGTCCCGGGAGGCGATCCAGCCGAGGAACCCCTCGTAGACCTCGTCCCCGGACAGGGCGTTGGTGGCGAAGTCGCCGCGGTAGTACGGGTGGCCCGGGGTGCCGAGCTCGGGGGAGAGGGCTTCGAGGAGTTTCATCGTCCTCCACTGTATCGGGACGGCGCGCCCCGGCCCGTGCCGGTTCCGCGCCGCCGGGGCCCGCGCGAGGACGGCGGGGCACTGGCCGGGACGCCCCGGCCCGTGCCGGTTCCGCGCCGCCGGGGCCCGCGCGAGGACGGCGGGGCACTGGCCGGGACGCCCCGGGTCCAGCAGACTGGCCCCATGACGCACGTCACCGACCCGATGCCCTCGGACCTGGAGATCGCCCAGGCTGCCCGGCCCCGCCCCGTGAGCGAGATCGCGGCGGCCGCCGGGATCGCCGCCGACCGCCTGGAGCCCTACGGGCGCTTCGTGGCGAAGGTCGACCCGCGCCCGGACGAGGTGTCCACCCCCGAGGAGGCCGCCGCGCGCAAGCACGCCCGCGGCGTGCGGTACGTGGTGGTCACGTCGCTGACCCCAACGCCGCTCGGCGAGGGGAAGACGGCCACGGCGGTGGGCCTGGCCCAGGGCATGGCCGCCACCGGCCGCTCCGCCGCCCTGACCCTGCGCCAGCCGTCCATGGGGCCGACGTTCGGGATCAAGGGCGGGGCGGCGGGGGCGGGGTACGCCCAGCTGCTGCCGATGGACAAGCTGAACCTGCACCTGACCGGGGACTTCCACGCCGTGACGGCCGCCCACAACCTGCTGGCGGCGATGATCGACAACCACCTGCACCACGGCAACGCCCTGGGCCTGGACGCCCGCTCGATCACGTGGCGGCGGGTCCTCGACGTCAACGACCGGGCGCTGCGCACCGTGGTGGTGGGCCTCGGCGACCACCAGGACGGCGTGCCCCGCCAGACGGGCTTCGACATCACGGCCGCGTCCGAGGTGATGGTGATCCTCTCGCTCGCCACGTCCTTCGCCGACCTGCGCCGGCGCCTGGGCCGGATCGTGGTGGGCGCCACGTACGACGGCGAGCCGGTCTCCGCCGAGGACCTCAAGGCCGCCGGGTCCATGGCGGTGCTGCTGCAGGACGCCTTCCAGCCGAACCTGCTGCAGACCCTCGAGGCGACCCCGGCGCTGGTCCACGCCGGACCGTTCGGCAACATCGCGACCGGCAACTCCTCCGTGGTCGCCGACTACGTGGCCATGGCCCACGCCGACTACGTCATCACCGAGGCCGGGTTCGGCGCGGACATGGGCCTCGAGCGGCTGGTCAACGTCAAGGCCAGGGCCTCCGGGCTGACCCCGGACGCGGCGGTGCTCGTGACCACGGTGCGGGCGCTGAAGACCCACTCCGGCCGCTACACCGTGCGCCCGGGCAGGGCGCTGCCGGCGGAGATGCTCCAGGAGAACCCCGAGGACGTGGAGGCGGGGGCGGCGAACCTGCTCCACCACCTGGCGATCGCCCGGTCCTTCGGGATCTCCCCGGTCGTGGCGATCAACGCGTTCCCCGGGGACCACCCCTCGGAGCACGAGGCGATCCGCCGGATCGCCCGGGCGACCGGGGCGGAGGTAGCCGTGTGCACGGCGGTGTCCGAGGGCGGCGCCGGGGCGGCCGAGCTCGCCGACGCCGTGGCCGCCGCGTGCGAGCACCCGGCCGGGTACACCCCGACCTACGGGCTCACCGAGTCCCTCGAGGACAAGCTCACCGCGGTCGCCACCCGCGTCTACGGCGCGGATGGCCTCGAGATCACCCCGGCCGCTGAGCACCAGCTGGCCCGCTACGAGGAGCTCGGCTACGGGGGGCTGCCGGTCGTCATCGCCAAGACCCACCTGTCCACCACCGCGGACCCGGCTCGCAAGGGAGCGCCCACCGGGTGGTCCCTGCCCGTCCGGGAGCTGCGCGCCGCCGTGGGCGCCGGGTACCTCTACGCGATCTGCGGGACGATGCGCACCATGCCGGGACTGGGCACCTCCCCGGCGGCCGAGCGGATCGGGATCGACGACGACGGGCGCGTCACCGGCCTCTTCTGAGGTCCGCCCCTCCGGGACCCGCCTCGTCGCGGACCTGCCCTGTCCGGGACCCGCCTCGTCGCGGACCTGCCCTGTCCGGGACCCGCCCCGTTCCCGACCCGGAGTGGACGGCTCACCGGCGGGGCAGCAGCTCCTCACCGGGGCCGTGCCGCCGCAGCATGCCCTCGGCGGGCGCCCACCACAGGACGGCCGCCCAGGCGTAGGCGGCCCCGGCCACGGCCGCCAGGTCGGTCCACAGCGCCCCGGGACCGCCGGCCCAGGACCACAGCACCCAGAACGCGGCGCCGCCGACGGCCGCCGCGGCCGGCACGACGGCGAGCGTCCAGGCGGGCCGCACCCACCCGGCCAGCAGCAGGACGCCGACCGCAAGCAGCGCCAGGGCCAGCGCGGCGGCCCGCGCTCCGGCGCCGTCCGGCACGAGCCCCGGGAGCCCGGCCAGGGCCGCCACGGCCCAGACCGCCACCGCGGCCGGCACCACGAGGACCGCTCGGCCGACCTCGTCCAGGCCCTCGCGGCTCGGCACGCGCACCGCGAGCACCGCGCTCAGGCGCTCCAGGGCGAGCACGCCGAGCACCAGCAGCAGGACCGCGGCCGCGCGCCCGGACGGCACGGCCGCCCCGAGCGGGAGCAGCAGGGACAGCGCGGCCGCACCCGCGAGGGCGGACCGCCGCAGCGCGCCGCTGCGGGCGGCGGCGACCTCCGCGGCCGTGACCGCCGGGACGGCCGATCCCGCGGACCCTCCGGGGGCGGACCGGGTGCGAGAAGGCGGCCGCTTTCCGGCGGCGTCCCGGACGGCCGCCCACCGTCGCAGCGCGCGCCGACCGGTCCGCAGGAGGGACAGCACGAGCGCCGCGGCGACCGCCGCGAGCAGGGCGGCACCGGGCCAGGACCACGCCCGTGCCTCCGCGGCGGCCGGGCCCGCGGCCGGCCACAGCCCGGCCGTCAGCGCCACGGCGACCAGGGCGGCGCGCACCGGGGTCACCACCGCGGGCACGAGCACGAGCAGGGGCTGGAGCACGAGCAGCACGACCTCCCAGACGGGGCGGGGCAGGTCCGGGGTGCCCGCCAGGGCCCGCCCCAGCACGCGCACCCCGCGCGAGGCCAGCGAGAGGCGGTGCCCCGGGGCCAGCCGGTCCAGCCCGTCGGCGCTCGCGCCGACCGCAGCCCGGCCGCGGGCGGGGCAGCCGTGCCCGGCGTCGCGCAGCAGGGCGTCCTGCAGGCCGGCCACGACCGGGTCGACCGCAGTACTGCTCCCGGCCGGGGAACCGCCGGGCGCGCCCGGCGGGGTCGTCGGGAGCGTCGGGGTCGTCGAGGGAGACGCCGGAGCGGCCACCGGCAGCCCGCGCAGGAACCCGGCGACCCCGGCCGCCGCGTCGAGGCGTCCCCACCACCAGTCGTGGGCCCGCCAGTCCGCGGCCAGGAACCCCCGGAAGTTCAGCAGTCCCGCACCGGCCAGCTTGGCACCCGCCGGCATCCGCTCCTCGGCGTCCGTGAGCAGGCGGGCGAGCTCCCGGCGATCGGCCCCCGGTGCGTCGAGGGCCTGCTGGAGGCGGCTCCGGGCGAGCGCCGCCCGGAGCGCGGGGAACGCGTCCGACGCCGCGGGGGCCTGGTCGCCGCGGATCTCCCCGTAGGCCACGGGGGACACCGCGGCGGGGATCCCGGCGGCGGCCAGGAGCGGGGGCAGGTCCGCCGCGGCCGGCGCCCTGTCCCCGGCGGGGAGCCTGGACCAGGGGGACGCCTCCCAGACCGCGCGGCCGGCCGCCCGGCCGGGGACGTCGGCGTCCAGGTGCTCGTCCACCGCGGCGCGCAGGCCTCGGAGCCCGTCCACGACCGCGTCGAGCTCGGCCCAGGAGGCGTCCGCCGGCCGGTGCCCCGCGCCTGCCGCGCCGAGCCAGGGGTCCACGGCCCCGGTGAGATCGGCCGCCGGGTCCGCGACGGCGGCCAGCACGGCGTGGAAGCGCCGGTCGCGCTCGTGGCGGGCGCGCGCCAGCACCCGGTAGGCGCGCTCGCGGGCGAGGGACCGGTCGAATCCCCCGGGCGGTCCGGCCGGCCCGTCGAGGCCCAGCTCCTCCAGCACGCGCACCCAGGACAGCACGCAGGCGGCGGCGTCGAACAGGGCCTGTGCCCCGCGCAGCACCGCGGCGGCGGCGGGGTCCTCCAGCGGGCCCCGGGAGAGGGCGTCGTAGCGCCGGAGCAGCTCCGCCCGCAGCGGGTCGAGCGCACGGGGCGGCCGGGCCCGCAGGGCGTCGCGCCGGGCCAGGGTCGAGGTGAGCTGCCACTGCGCCGGGCGGGTCAGGAGGCGGGACAGCAGGTCGGCGTCGGTTCGGGCCCGGTAGCGCAGGTAGGCCCGGCGCCGCTCCTCGAGGGAGGCCTCGTCCCAGCCCCCGATCAGCGCCGCGAGCGGGTGCAGGCGGCCGCCGGCCACGAGCTGGGCGTCCAGGTAGTCGGACAGGGCCAGGACCTCGTCGTCGTCCGACTCCCGCCGCGGCAGCCGGGAGACCGTGGCGGCGAGCGTGCCCACGAGCCGCGGCAGGTCGCGCACGAAGGGCACGGCACGCTCGCGGTGGGGCGGGTCCGGGTCGAGGTACAGCAGGGCCCGGTCGGCGTGCCGCAGGGACGTCCTGGTGCGCGCGGCCTCGAGGGCCCGGTCGATGGGGATGTTGTCGAACACCCCGCCGTCGACCACGTGGTAGGGCAGTTCCGCGGGGTCGCGGTGGGCGCCGAACGCGTGGCTCAGATCCGGGCGCCCGGCCGCCGGGCCCGGGGCGCCCCGCGGCCCCGGGGTCGGGGCGGACCACACCGAGGCCGGCTCGAAGGCGCCGGGGAAGGAGGACGTCGCTCGGGCGGCGTAGGCCAGCCGGGACAGCGCGGCCGCGGCCTGCGCGGGGGCCGTGTCCCGCCCCGGGATGTCGTTGTCCAGGGACGGACCGGGGGAGCCCGGCTCCGGGGAGGAAAAGTGGAAGTCGCTGCGCCCCTCCGCCGACGCGCTGTAGGGCGAGGGGTCGCTGTCCAGGACCGTCGCGGAGAGCTCGACCGTGACGTGCTCGGCCACCAGGTCCGGGTGGTGCTCCGGGCTGCCCCGGAGCGCCAGGAGCGCCTCCAGCAGCCGTGGCCACAGGTAGTCGTCGCCGCGCAGCAGGGAGTCCACGGGGTGCCGTCCGAGCGGGCGCAGCAGCCGGCCGAGGGCGCCGTGCTCCGCCCAGATCCGGCCGAGGGCGTCCAGGTCGGAGCCCGCGCGCTGGGCCACGGCGTGCACCACGCCGTTGAGCCCGCCGGCGCTGGCCCCGGCGAGGAGGTCGATGTCCACCCTGTCGTAGCCGGCGTCCGCGAGCAGCCGCGCGTACACCGCCGCCCGCTCCTCGAGCACCGGGTCCGGGGTCTCGGCGGGGTGCAGGAGGTAGGCGTGCAGCGCCCCGCGGCGGTCCCGGTGGATCCGGATCCGGCGCAGCAGGTCCAGCTCGGCCACCGCGCCGCCGATCCACACGGCGAGGCTCACGCCGCCGCGCATGGCGAGGGCGAGGCGGAGGGTGCGGCCGAACGCCGGCGCCTGCCCGGCCGTCGCCCCGGCCAGCCCCCGGGACGGCGGCAGGACGATCAGCGGCAGGCCCGAGGGCTCACTCGACAAGGGCCGCGAACGCCCGCGCCGGCCCGGGCCGGCGGGTCAGGTCGTGCCGGAGGTCCTCGAGCGCCCCCCGCCGCTCGTGGCCGTCGTCGAGCAGCCCGGCCACGGCGTCCCGCACCTCGGCGGTCGACAGGGCGTTGGGGTCGAGCACCGTCCCGAGCCCCGCCGCCTCGAGGGCCGCCGCGCCGGCGAACTGGTCCGTGGACATCGGCAGCAGCAGCAGGGGCACCCCGGCGGTGAGCGCCTCGGTCACGCTGTTGTTCCCTCCGTGGGAGACCGCGACGCTCGCGCGGCGCAGCAGGGTGACCTGCGGCAGGGTGCCGCGCACGAGCCAGGACTCCGGGACCGGGCCCAGTTCGGCGGGCCGGGTCGCCCCGGCCGCGAGGGCGACCCGCACGTCCAGGCCGCGGAGGGCCTCCGCGACGCGGGCGAGCACGTCCCCGCGCACGGACAGGAAGCTGCCGAGGCTGATGTAGACGATCGGGCGGTCCGAGCCGGCCAGCCACGCGGCCACCTCCGGGTCCTCGGCCTCCTCCCGGACGGCCGAGCCCAGGAACGTGTGCTCGGGCAGCGCCCGGGTCCGGTGCTCGTCGTGGAGCTCGCCCGGATAGTTGAGCAGGAGGTCGTCGCCGGTCTCCGCGAAGGCGTCGCCGCTCGCCGGGGTCCCGGGGGCGATCTGCTGCAGGGCCTCGTTCCACTGCTCCGTGAACTGGTCCCGCACCGAGGAGCACAGCCGGTGCAGCGCCTCCAGCTCGGCCGGGGACGGGCGCAGCCGGCCGGGCCAGGCGGGCGGGTGCCCGTAGACCTCGTCGGCCACCGTCAGGGCCGAGGGGTGGCCCAGGACCACGTCGGCGTGCCGGATCCCGGAGCCGGTCAGGGCCAGGCGCGCCGCGAAGGCGAGGTGGTCCACGACCACCTGGTCCGGCCGGACGCGGTCCACCACGTCCTGCACCCGCCGGGCGGTGCCGAGCGGGTCCCAGAGCAGGTCCTCGCGCCGGGCCCTGGCCTGGAAGGCCAGGGTCTCCGCGGGGCCGCGGCGGGTGGCGGCGAAGAACCCGCGCAGGGCGTCGTCCTCCCCGGGGGGCTGCTCCTCGGCCCGGATGACCCCGGGGTTGGAGCCGCGGCCCAGCGGCAGGATCTCGACCTCGAAGCCGAAGCCCCGGGCGATGGCGGCGGTCGCCGGACCGGTGGCCACGACCACCCGCTCCCCGGCGTCCCGCCACGCGGTGGCCAGGGTCGCGAGGGGGAACAGGTGGGAGGCGTAGTCCGGGCTGATCACGAGCAGGGTCACGGGGTGGGGCTCCTGTCGGCCGTGTGCGCCACGGCGTCGTCGTAGACGGAGGTGAGGGCGGTCGCCATCCCCTCGATGCTGAAGCGGTCGCGGACCATGGCGCGGGCCGCGTCGGCGGTGCGCTCCGCGTCGGGGCGCGCCGCCAGGTCGAGGGCCCGGGCCACGGCCCGGGCCAGCGCGGCGGGGTCGCCGGTGTCGACGAGGACGCCGGTGACGCCGTCGGCAACGAAGGTGGCCGGCCCGCCGGCGTCGGGCGCCACGACCGGCAGCCCGGTGGCGAGGGCCTCGACCAGCGCCACGCCGAACTCCTCCTTGAGGCTCGCGCAGACGTAGACGCCGGCGGGGGAGGACAGGCCTGGCCGGCCCCGGCGCACCGCGGCGAGCCAGGCGGCCACGGTGGCGTGGGGACGGTGGCCGGCCAGAAGCAGGCCGGCGGTAGCGGCCTCGGCCCGGGGGAGGGCGGCGTCGATCCGGGTGAGCTGCTCCCGCTCGTCGGCGGAGGGGGAGACGAGGTCCCCGCCCACGACGAGGAGGTTGCAGCGGCCCCGCAGCCCGGCGTCCCGGGCCCAGGCCTCGACGAGCGTGGCCGTGCCCTTCACACGGTGCAGGCGGCCCACCGTGACCACGAGCGGCAGCCCGCGCCGGGCGGCGGGCAGGGTCGCGAGCACGGTGTCGAGCTCCGCGAGGTGCGCTCCGGCACCGGTGCGCACCTGCTGGGCGGCACGGTCCACGGGACCCAGGTCGATGCCCTCCGGCACCACCGTGCACCGCCCGGGCTCGTCCAGGTCCACGTCGAGCAGCTCGCGGGCGTCCCGGGCCAGGTCCGGGCGGGGGAAGAGCACCAGGTGCTCCGCCCGCGCCGCGAGGTGGGCGAGCAGGCGTACGCGGAACCACAGGTGCTCCACGCCGTCGGCCGCGCCGAAGCCGGCCCGGGTCAGGGTGCCGGCGCGCTCGCGGGCGGCGACGAGCGCGTGCGGATCGGGGGCCATCGTGAGCACCCACGGGATGCCGAGCTCCGCGGCCACCGCCGCGGCCGCCATCGAGCCGACGTCGGCCATGCGCAGGTGCAGCACGTCCACGGGGCCGACCCGGCGCAGTACGCGCCGCAGCCCCCGTTCCGCGGCCACCCGCCGCGGCCAGGCGTCCGCCATGTGCACCGGGGGTCCGGTGAAGGGGACGACGCCGAAGACGTGCCCCGCCCCCGTCGGACGGGCCGTCGCCGCCCGGGCCTCGTCGTGGGTGCCGCGGGACACCGTGAGCACCCGGGCGACGCCCCCGGGACCCTCCGGGGCGCTGAGGGCGTCGCCCAGCTGGGCGAGCAGCGTGGCGATCCCGCCGTTGTCCCCCCGCCCGGAGAAGGTGAGGTCCCGGTCGATCTCCGCGTGCAGGAACGGCTGCAGGACTGTGAGCCCGTCCCGGCCGGTCGCCGGGTCGGGCTCCGCAGCGTCGTGGAGGTCGGCGAGGGCGAGCCGGGCCACGGCGGCCAGTGGCCCGGCCCCGTCGGCGCACGTCCCGGCGAGGTCCGTCAGGTCAGCCACGGACTCGGCGCCGGTCTGCCGGCGCTCCACCAGGGCCTCGAGGGCGGCCCCGCGGACGTCCTGGTCCTCGCCGGGACTGCCGGCCAGGGCGCGGAGGCGCGCGGCGGGCCCGGCCCCGGGGACGAGCCCCAGGGTCTCGGCGAGCCGTGTGCGGGGACCGGAATTGACGGTTCCCGCGAGCGCGTGCTCGAGGGCGGACCCGACCGCGTCCGGTGCCGCCGGGGCCCAGGCCTGGAGGGTGCGCTGGGCCAGCATGCCGGGGAAGCCGCCGCCGGTCACGAGGTCGGCGAGCGGGGCGACGGCGCGGGGGAGGGGGGCCCGGTCGGCGAGCACCCATGCGGTGTGCTCCCGCAGCCACGGCTCGTCGTCGAGGAGCGCGGTGAGGAGCGTGTCCGCCCGGGACCCGGGCACGGAGGCGAGGGCATGGACGGCGGCGATCGCCGCGACGTGGTCGTCGCGGCGGCGGATCTCCTCCGCGAGCACGGGCAGCGCCCCGGCTGGATCCTCCCGGGCCGCCTGCAGCAGGTCGTCGGCGCGGCGGATGCCTTCGAGGATCGAGGGGGCGCGGCGGACGGCCTCGAGGGCCTCGTGCGTCGCCGCGCCGGTGCGCTCTGCGCTCGTTGACGGGGCGCGGGGCGCGGCGAAGGTCATGGGCCTCACCGTAGCCGAGGCCCGGTCCCGCGCACAGCGGGTCGGGGGGGGGGATTCTCAGGCTCCTGGGAGCCGGCGCGCCGCCCGCGCGTCGGCACGGCGGCAGAGCAGGGCGAACAGGGCGCCCGAGAGGTTGTGCCAGACCGAGAACACCGCGGCGGGCAGGGCGGCGAGGGGGTTCATGTACTGGGCGGCGAGCCCGGCGGCCAGCCCGGAGTTCTGCATGCCCACCTCCACGGCGGTGGTGCGGCGCACGGCGATCGGCTGCCGCGTCACTGCCCCCACGAGGTGGCCGAGCACCAGGCCCAGGACGTTGTGCAGGGCCACGGCCGCGAGCACGAGCAGGCCCGCCTCCACGATCCGGTCGGCGCTGCCCGAGACGACGATGGCCACGATCACGGCGATGGCCGCCACCGACACCCACGGCAGGGCGGGCAGGGCGCGCTCGACCAGGCGGGGCGCGAGCAGTCGCACGGCGAGGCCCGCGACGACGGGCAGGAGGACGATCTTGGTGATCGACCAGGCCATCGCCCCGCCGTCCACCGGCAGGTACTGCCCGGCCAGCCACAGGGTGAGCAGCGGGGTCAGCAGCGGTGCGAGCAGCGTGGAGATCGAGGTCATGGCGACGGACAGGGCCACGTCGCCGCGGGCGAGGTAGGCGACCACGTTGGAGGCCGTCCCGCCGGGCGCGCAGCCCACCAGGATCACGCCCGCGGCGAGCTCCGGCGGCAGCCGCAGCAGGAACACCACGAGCAGGGCCACGAGCGGCATGATCACGTACTGGGCCGCGACGCCGAGCAGCACCGGCAACGGCCGCTTCGCCACGAGCGCGAAGTCCACGGGCCGCAGGGTCAGGCCCATGCCGAACATGACCACGCCCAGCA
Organism: Kocuria sp. LHG3120; assembly: GCF_049897445.1. Classification (NCBI taxonomy): domain Bacteria; kingdom Bacillati; phylum Actinomycetota; class Actinomycetes; order Micrococcales; family Micrococcaceae; genus Kocuria; species Kocuria sp. LHG3120. The sequence continues at coordinate 193,614 of NZ_JAFCWG010000002.1, forward strand.
ACGGGTTGATCCACCCGGACAGCCCGCTCACGGCGCCGGGGGCGAGGAAGCCCACGAGCCCGCCCGCGAGGACGAGCACGGGGAACAGCAGGACGGCGGTGTAGGCGCCGCGGTCGGGCGCGGCGGTGACGGCCGCCGCGGGCCCGGGACCTACCACCCGCGGGCCCGCCACTCCTCGAGGTGCGGGCGCTCCGCCCCCAGCGTGGTCGGCTTCCCGTGGCCGGGGTGGACCACGGTGTCGTCGTCGAAGCGCTCGAAGACGCGCTCGGTGACGTCGTCCATCAGCTGCCGGAAGTCCTCGGGGCTGTTCGTCCTGCCCACACCGCCGGGGAAGAGGGAGTCGCCGGAGAAGATGTGCGCCGGGCCCTGCGGGTCGCGGTAGACCAGGGCGATCGAGCCGGGGGTGTGCCCGCGCAGGCCGATGACCTCCAGGTCGAAGCCGTCGAACTCCGCCGTGTCGCCGTCCTCGAAGGTCAGGTCCATGGGCACGGCGATGTCGGACTCGTCGTCGGCGCCGCACGCCGTCATGGCCTCGGAGCGGGAGCGGACCTCCTCCAGGGCGCGGACGTGGTCCCAGTGCGAGTGGGTGGTGATGATGAGCTGGAGATTGCCGTAGGCCTGCGAGCAGTCGCCGTTGCCGGCGCCCACGAGACCGGCGATGGCCCGGGCGTCGTCGGCCGCGTCGATGAGGACCTGCGTGCCCTCGTCCTTGGAGGTGAGGAGATAGACGTTGTTGTCCATCTCGCTCACGGAGATCCGGCGAATCGTGACCTCGGAGAGGTCGGTGACCTCCGTCTTCGTTGCGATCATGAGGACGAAGGTACTCCCGACTCCTGGCACTGGCCAATCGCGGGAGCGCCGGGGCGCCGGGCGGTGTGTCCGACGGCACGGGCGCCGGGGTTGGCTTCCCCACACTGTCCGGATAAAGTTGCGTGAGGCAACAAAACATCAAGGCATCCGGTGGCACCACGCCCGCGTCGTCGTCGACGCGGGACCCCGCGAGGAGCGGGGAGTGCGGACCGGGTGCCCCTTCGTCGTTGTCGCCCCGAACATCCCCGATCCCGGAGGAGCCTCCGTTGCCCGTCTCCCACGACACCGCCGTGGAGCTGGTGCGCGACCTGCTCGAGCTGCAGCGCGTCATGAAGCGCGTGACCAAGACCGACGCCGGCCCGCGCCGGCTCAACCCCACGGCGATCGCCCTGCTCTACTACCTCGACGGCAACGGGCCCCGCCGGGCCACCGTGATGGCCGCCGAGACAGGTCTCGGGCCCTCCGGGCTGAGCCGCCAGCTGGCCGTCCTCGAGGAGGAGGGCCACGTGGAGCGCACCCCCGACCCCGACGACGGGCGCGCCGCGCTGGTCGCCATCACGGATCGGGGCCGGGAGCACGTCCGGGCCGTGCTCGAGCAGGACGCCCAGCGTCTCGCCGCGCAGCTCGAGGGCTGGGACGAGGAGCAGGCCCGCACCAGCCGCGGGGCCATCAACGAGATCACCACCGTCTTCCTGGACTCCCTCGGCGTGGAGCGCACCACGTCCTGCCGGGACCAGCCGGACCGGGACCACGCAGACCGAGAGCACGAGGAGCAGACCGCACCATGACGTCACAGCAACCGACCACCGCACCGGGCGGGGGGACCGGCGCCTCCCACAAGGAGGTCATGCGGGCGCTCACGGGGATCCTCTCGGTCTTCTTCATGGCGATGGTCACGCTCACGATCATCGGCACGGCCCTGCCCGTGATCATGGCCGACCTCGGCGGGGACCAGACGTCCTTGTCCTGGACGGTCACCGGCACCCTCCTCGCCAACGCCGCGACCACGCCCGTCTGGGGCAAGCTCGCCGACCTCTTCGACAAGAAGAAGCTGCTGCAGCTGTCCATCGTGATCTTCGTGCTCGGCTCGGCCATGGCCGGGCTGGCCCCGACCATCGAGTTCCTCATCCTGGCCCGCGTGGTCCAGGGCGTGGCCATGGGCGGGATCATGGCCCTGGCCATGACCATCATGGGCACGATCATCCCGCCCCGGGAGCGCGGCCGCTACGCCGGCTACATGGGCGCCGTCATGGCCGTGGCCACCTCCGCCGGCCCGCTGCTCGGCGGGCTCATCGTGGACCTCTTCGGCTGGCGCTGGGTGTTCCTCATCCCCGCCCCGCTGGCGGTCCTGGCGGCCGTGCTCGTCCACCGCACCCTGCACATCCCGCCGCAGGCGCCCCGGAAGGTGAGCATCGACTGGCTCGGCATCGCGCTGCTGATCGTCTCGGCCTCCGCGCTGCTGCTGTGGGTGTCCCTGGCCGGGCAGCCGGGCATGTTCGAGTGGGTCTCGGCGACCTCCGCGGCCCTCGTGGCCACCGCGCTCGTGGGCTCCGTGCTGTTCGTGCTCGTGGAGCAGCGCGCCGCCGAGCCGGTGCTGCCCATCCGCGTGGTCACCGAGCGCACCACCGCGCTGGCCATCCTCGCGGCCATCGCCACCGGCGCGGCCATGTTCGCCTCGACCACCTACCTCGGCCAGTACTTCCAGCTGGGCCAGGGCTTCAGCCCCACCATGGCCGGGATGCTCATGCTCCCGCAGGTGTTCGGCTCCCTCGTGGGCGCCACGGTCGCCGGGCAGCTGATCACCCGCTACGGGCGGTGGAAGATTATCCTGGTGGTCGCCGCCGTGCTGATGTCCACGGGCCTGTTCCTCGCCGCCACGCTCACGCACGACACCGCCCTGTGGGCCGTGAGCGTCTTCATCTTCCTCGTGGGCCTGGGCATCGGCGCGCTGAACCAGAACCTGGTCCTGGCGGTGCAGAACACCGTGGGGCTCAAGGACATGGGCGCGGCGTCCTCCTCGGTCGCGTTCTTCCGCACCATGGGCGGCGCCGTGGCGGTCGCCGTGTTCGGCGCCCTCATGAGCTCCCACCTGGCCCGGCAGCTCGCCGAGAGCACCCGGGCCCGCGGCGGGGACCCCGCCGCGGTGGACAGCTCCACGATGGATCTGGAGTCGCTGCCCGCCTCCGTCGAGGGCGTGGTGCGCGAGGCCTACGGCACGGGCACCGGTCTCGTCTTCCTGGTCGCCGCCGTCGCGTCCCTCGTGACCCTGCTCGCGGTGCTCCTCATCAAGGAGGTGCCGCTGCGGCGCACCGTGGACATCGTGGAGGTGGACCCCGCCACGGGCCGGCTGAAGGTCGTCACCCGCACCCTCGACGCCCGCGAGGTCCGCCGCCGGCTGCAGGAGTCCGCGGCCGGTGCGCACGCCGAGGAGACCGGTCCGGGCGCGGACGGCGCCACCGGCGGAGCGGCCCGGGACCGGGTCCGCGAGGACACCTCCACCGGCCCCGTGGACCGGGTGTGAACCCGCCCACGGACCCGGCCCCGATGTCCGGGCCCGGTACTAGAGTGGAGGGCGTGTCTGAGCCGATCCCCACGTCCACCCTGGTCCTGAACCCGTCGACCGATTCCTCCGAAGCCCTCGACGGGCCGGTGATCGCCGCCGGCGCCCGGAGCGCCCGCCGGTCCGACCTCACCGAGATCGTGGTGCAGGGCGCGCGCGAGCACAACCTCGACAACGTCTCGCTGACCGTGCCGCGGGACGCCATGGTCGTGTTCACGGGGCTCTCCGGCTCCGGGAAGTCGTCGCTGGCCTTCGACACGATCTTCGCCGAGGGCCAGCGCCGCTACGTCGAGTCCCTGTCCTCCTACGCCCGGATGTTCCTGGGCCGGGTGGACAAGCCGGACGTCGACTTCATCGAGGGCCTGTCCCCGGCGGTGTCCATCGACCAGAAGTCCACCTCCCGCAACCCGCGCTCCACCGTGGGCACGATCACCGAGATCTACGACTACATGCGCCTGCTGTGGGCGCGTGTCGGCCACCCGCACTGCCCCGAGTGCGGCGAGGCGATCAAGAAGCAGACCCCGCAGCAGATCGTGGACCAGCTCCTCGAGATGCCGGAGACGACCCGCTTCCAGGTGCTCGCGCCCGTGGTGCGCGAGCGCAAGGGCGAGTTCGTGGACCTCTTCCAGGAGCTCTCCGCGAAGGGCTTCTCCCGCGCCACCGTGGACGGCGAGACGGTCCAGCTCTCGGACCCGCCCAAGCTCAAGAAGCAGTACAAGCACACGATCGAGGTGGTCGTGGACCGGCTCGTGGTCAAGGAGGGCATCCGCCAGCGCCTGACCGACTCCGTCGAGACGGCGCTGGGCCTCGCCGAGGGGCGCGTCGTCGTCGAGCTCGTGCCCCGCTCGGACGAGGAGATCGCCCACCCGCTGGAGCTGCGCCGCCCGTTCTCCGAGAACCTCGCCTGCCCCAACGAGCACCCCCTGCAGGCCGACGAGATCGAGCCCCGCTCCTTCTCCTTCAACGCCCCGTTCGGCGCGTGCCCGGAGTGCGACGGCATCGGCTCGCGGCTCGAGGTCGACGAGGAGCTCGTGGTCCCCAACCCGGACCTCTCCCTCGTGGAGGGCGCGATCGCCCCGTGGTCGCTCGGCAAGGCCACGAGCGAGTACTGGAACCGGCTGCTCGCCGGGCTGGGCCAGGAGCTCGGCTTCGACCTGGTCACCCCGTGGGGCAAGCTGCCCGCCAAGGCGCGCAAGGCGATCCTCGAGGGCAAGGACTACCAGGTCACCGTGGCCTACCGGAACCGGTTCGGCCGGGAGCGCCGCTACACCCAGGGCTTCGAGGGCGTGATCGGCTACATCAAGCGCAAGCACGCGGAGACGGAGTCGGACAACGCCAAGGACCGCTACGAGCAGTACATGCGCCAGGTGGCGTGCCCGGCCTGCGACGGCGCCCGGCTGAACCCGACCATGCTCGCCGTGACCGTGGGCGGGAAGAACATCGCCGAGACCACCCGCATGCCCATGCGGGACGCCCACGCGTTCTTCCGGGACCTGGAGCTCAGCACCCGCGAGACGAAGATCGGCGAGCAGGTGCTCAAGGAGATCCAGGCGCGCCTGACGTTCCTCGTGGACGTGGGCCTGGACTACCTTAACCTGGAGCGCGCCGCCGCGACGCTGTCCGGCGGCGAGGCCCAGCGCATCCGCCTGGCCACCCAGATCGGGGCCGGGCTCGTGGGCGTGCTCTACGTCCTGGACGAGCCCTCGATCGGCCTGCACCAGCGGGACAACCGCCGGCTCATCGGGACCCTCACCAAGCTGCGGGACATGGGCAACACCCTGATTGTCGTCGAGCACGACGAGGACACCATCCGCGAGGCCGACTGGATCGTGGACGTCGGCCCCGGCGCCGGCGAGCGCGGCGGGCGCGTGGTGCACTCCGGGACCTACGCGGAGCTCCTCGCCAACGAGGAGTCCATCACGGCCGACTACCTCTCCGGCCGCCGGGCCATCCGCGTGCCGGCGCAGCGCCGGACCATCGACCGCAAGCGGATGCTCAAGGTCGTGGGCGCGCGGGAGAACAACCTGCGCGGCATCGACGTCTCCTTCCCGCTCGGGGTGCTGACCGCGGTGACCGGGGTGTCCGGGTCCGGGAAGTCCACGCTGGTCAACGACATCCTCTACACGGCGCTGGCCAACAAGCTCAACGGGGCCAAGCAGGTCCCCGGCCGGCACAAGCGGATCGACGGCGTGGACCAGCTCGACAAGGTGGTGCACGTGGACCAGAGCCCGATCGGGCGGACCCCGCGCTCCAACCCCGCCACGTACACGGGCGTGTTCGACCACATCCGCAAGCTCTTCGCCGAGACCCCGGAGGCGAAGGTGCGCGGCTACCAGGCCGGCCGGTTCTCCTTCAACGTCAAGGGCGGGCGCTGCGAGGCGTGCTCCGGCGACGGCACGATCAAGATCGAGATGAACTTCCTGCCGGACGTCTACGTCCCCTGCGAGGTGTGCAAGGGCGCCCGGTACAACCGGGAGACCCTCGAGGTGCACTACAAGGGCAAGACCATCGCCGAGGTCCTGGAGATGCCCATCGAGGAGGCCGCCGAGTTCTTCAAGGCGTTCGGCCCGATCGCCCGGCACCTCAACACCCTCGTGGACGTCGGCCTCGGCTACGTCCGGCTGGGCCAGCCCGCCACGACCCTGTCCGGCGGTGAGGCCCAGCGCGTGAAGCTCGGCGCGGAGCTGCAGAAGCGCTCCAACGGCCGGTCCATCTACGTGCTGGACGAGCCCACCACCGGCCTGCACTTCGAGGACATCCGCAAGCTGCTGCTCGTGCTGCAGGGGCTCGTGGACAAGGGCAACACGGTGATGACCATCGAGCACAACCTGGACGTCATCAAGTCCGCCGACTGGATCGTGGACCTCGGCCCGGACGGCGGCTCCGGCGGCGGGCAGGTCGTGGCCGAGGGCACCCCCGAGCAGGTGGCCCGGAACACGAACAGCCACACCGGCCGGTTCCTGGCCGAGGTGCTCGCCGAGCGCCCCGTTCCGGCGGGGGCCGCCCGATGACCGCCCCCGTGGTGCTCTGGGACCTCGACGGCACCCTCCTGGACCCGGCCGGGGCGATCACCGGCGGCATCGCCCGGGCCCTGGCCGAGCACGGACACGCCGTGCCGGAGGACCTGCGCCGGTTCGTGGGCCCGCCCGTGGGCTTCTCCCTGCGGACCTTCACCGACGTCCCGGAGGAGGACATCCCGGCGGTGGTCGCCACCTACCGGGCCCGGTACCGCACAGAGGGGCTCGCGCAGACCCGGGTCTACCCGGGGGTGGAGGAGCTCCTGGAGCGCCTGCACGGGGCCGGCGTGCGGATGGCCGTGGCCACCCAGAAGCCCGAGCCCACCGCCGTGCTCGCCGTCGAGCGGTTCGGGCTCTCCCGGTGGTTCGAGACCGTCTCGGGGGCCGCCGACGACGCCGCGGCCGCCCCGCGCGACGGACTGGCCCACGACAAGCCCGCGATCATCGCCGAGGCCCTGCGCCGGCTCGGCGTGGCCGCCCCGGACCCCGCGCGCACGGTGATGATCGGGGACCGCCGCTACGATGCCGAGGGCGCGCTCGCCCACGGGATCGACTGCCTGGGCGTCGCCTGGGGCTTCGCCGACGAGGACGAGCTGGGGACCGGCTTCGCCGCCGTGGCCCGGGACGCCGCCGAGCTCGGGGAGCTCCTGGCCCGGTACACCGCCCCGGCCCCGACCGGCAGCTGAGGGGACCGGACCGTGGCCGATCCGGAGAGCTACCGCCCCGCCCGCCAGGACATCCCGACCGCCCCGGGGGTCTACCGCTTCCGCGACGAGTACGGGCGCGTGGTCTACGTGGGCAAGGCCAAGAACCTGCGCAACCGGCTGAGCTCCTACTTCGCGCCCCCGCACGCCCTGAGCCCCAAGACCCGCGCCATGGTCACCACCGCGGCCGGGGTCGAGTGGACCGTGGTGGGCAGCGAGCTGGAGTCCCTGCAGCTCGAGTACACGTGGATCAAGGAGTTCAAGCCCCGGTTCAACATCGCCTATCGGGACGACAAGTCCTACCCCTACCTCGCCGTCACGATGGCCGAGTCCGTGCCGCGGGCCCAGGTGGTCCGGGGGGAGAAGAAGAAGGGCAACCGCTACTTCGGCCCCTACTCCCAGGCCTGGGCGATCCGCGAGACCCTCGACGCCCTGCTGCGGGTGTTCCCCGTGCGCACCTGCTCGAAGGGCGTCTACCGGCGCGCCGAGCAGTCCGGGCGCCCGTGCCTGCTGGGCTACATCGACAAGTGCTCCGCCCCGTGCGTGGGGCGGATCTCCGAGGAGGACCACTACGCCCTCGCGGAGGACCTGTGCCGGTTCATGGCCGGGCACGCGACCCCGTTCATCAAGGAGCTGCAGCGGCAGATGCAGGAGGCCGCCGCGGCCATGGACTTCGAAACCGCGGCCGCGCGCCGGGACGACATCGCCGCCCTGGAGAAGGCCTTCGAGCGCAACGCCGTGGTGCTCTCCGACAGCACCGACGCCGACTTCTTCGCGCTCGCCGAGGACGAGCTGGAGGCCGCCGTCCAGGTCTTCCACGTCCGGGGCGGCCGGATCCGCGGCCAGCGCGGCTGGGTCACCGAGAAGGTCGAGGAGGCCGACGGCGGACGCCTGCTGGAGCAGCTGCTCGAGCAGGTCTACGGCGACACCGCCGCGGACGCCGCCGAGAGCGCCCACGCCGCCGCGCCCCCGTCCTCGGGCGGATCGAAGCACCGGCCCTCCGCGGAGCTCGCCTACCGGGAGGACGCCATCCCGCGCACCGTGCTGCTCTCCGAGCCCGCCGACAGCACCGACCGGCTCGAGGAGTGGCTCTCGGGGCTGCGCGGATCGCGCGTGACGATCGCCGTGCCGCAGCGCGGGGAGAAGGCGCACCTGATGGAGACGGTGCAGGAGAACGCCCGGCAGGCACTGAAGCTGCACAAGTCCCGGCGGGCCGGCGACATCACCACCCGCTCCGCGTCCCTGCAGGAGCTGCAGGAGGCCCTCGACATCCCCGTGCCGCTGATGCGCATCGAGTGCTACGACATCTCGCACGTGCAGGGGACCAACGTCGTCGCCTCCATGGTCGTCTTCGAGGACGGGCTGCCCAAGAAGTCGGACTACCGGAAGTTCTCGGTCACCGGCGAGGCCGCCCGGGACGACACCGCGTCCATGCACGACGTCATCTCCCGGCGCTTCCGCCGCCACCTCGAGGAGCAGGCCGAGCGGGAGGCCGCCGGGCCGCGCACCGGGCAGGTGGACGCCGGAACCGAGGCCCCTGAGCGGGCGCGCTTCGCGTATCCGCCCAGCCTGGTGGTGGTCGACGGCGGGCCCCCGCAGGTCGCCGCCGCCGCCCGGGCGCTGCGCGAGCTCGGGATCGACGACGTCCACGTGGTGGGCCTGGCCAAGCGGCTCGAGGAGGTGTGGGTGCCGGACGACGAGTTCCCCGTGATCCTGCCGCGCGCGAGCCAGGGCCTCTACCTCCTCCAGCGGATCCGCGACGAGGCCCACCGCTTCGCCATCACCTTCCACCGCAAGAAGCGCTCCTCCGCCATGACGGTCTCCGTGCTCGACGAACTGCCCGGGGTGGGCCCCGCCAAGCAGAAGGCCCTCCTCAAGCACTTCGGCTCCGTCAAGAAGCTCCGGGCGGCCCGGGTCGAGGAGCTGGAGCAGGTCCCCGGTTTCGGGCGGACCCTCGCCGAGAAGGTGGCCGCCGCGCTGCAGGCCTCCGACGACACCACCGCCCCGGCGGTCAACATGACCACCGGGGAGGTGCTGTCCTGAGCCCGGGCGCGCCGCCGGGGTCACGGCGGGGCCCCGCCGACTTCGTTAGGCTGGGGCGGGACCACCGGGCGCAGGCCACCACGACGGGAGACGGAGCGGACATGAGCGAGCACACCGCCGGAGCGGACGTCGGGACGGCGGACGGGACCGACCACGCGAAACCGACCAGCTCGGAGCTGCTCGTCGTGACGGGCATGTCCGGGGCCGGGCGCAGCACGGCCGCGAACGCCCTCGAGGACCTCGGCTGGTACGTGGTCGACAACCTGCCGCCGCAGATGCTGCACACCCTCGCCGACCTCGTCTCCCGGACCCCGCAGGCCCTGCCCAAGCTGGCGGTCGTCATCGACGTGCGCGGCAAGGCCCTGTTCAGCGACATGAAGGAGACGCTGGCCGCCCTCGAGGCGTCCGACGTCGACTTCTCGGTGCTCTTCCTGGACGCCGCCGACGAGGTCCTGGTCTCCCGCTACGAGCACCAGCGCCGGCCCCACCCGCTGCAGGCCGGCGGGCGGATCCTCGACGGGATCCGCGCCGAGCGCGCCCTGCTGACGGACCTGCGGGAGTCGGCCGACGTGGTCCTGGACACCTCCGGGTTCAACGTGCACGCCCTGTCCCGGGCCGTGGCCGACCTGTTCTCCACGAACGGGCCGGTGGTCCTGCGCCTGACCGTGCTCAGCTTCGGCTTCAAGTACGGGGTCCCCGCGGACGCCAACTACGTGGCCGACGTCCGGTTCATCCCCAACCCGCACTGGGTCCCGTCGCTGCGCCCGCGCACCGGCAAGGACGACGAGGTCCGGGACTACGTCTTCCAGGACGACGGCCCCCGGCAGTTCGTGGACCGGTTCGTCGCCATGCTCGAACCCGTCTTCGCGGGATACCGTACGGAGAACAAGCACTACGCCACCATCGCGATCGGCTGCACGGGCGGGAAACACCGCTCCGTGGCCGTGAGCGAGGAGGTGGCCCGCAGGCTCGCCAAGCTGCCGCTCGTGACGGTCAACATCCAGCACCGGGACATGGGCCGGGAGTGACCGGCTCGCCCTCACCGCGATGGGACCCCCGATGACCCTTCCTCCCACCGGCGCGTTCCCCCGGCTGCCCCTCAGCAGCGGCGCCGATGCCGACCCCCACCACTCGCCCGACCCCTCCGCCCGGCGGCCCGGCGGCGCCAGCCCCTCCGTGGTCGCCCTCGGCGGCGGGCACGGGCTCTCGGCGAACCTCGCCGCGCTGCGCCGGATCACCCCGGTGCTCACGGCGGTCGTGACGGTGGCCGACGACGGCGGCTCCTCCGGCCGGCTGCGCGACGAGCTCGGCGTCCTGCCCCCGGGGGACCTGCGGATGGCGCTCGCCGCGCTGTGCGACGACTCCGAGTGGGGCCGGACGTGGCGCGACGTCATGCAGCACCGGTTCAGCTCCTCGGAGGGGCGTACCACGACCCTCGACAACCACGCGCTGGGCAACCTGCTCATCGTCACGCTGTGGGAGCTGCTGGGGGACCCGGTGGCGGGGCTCGAGTGGGCGGGCGCCCTGCTGGGCGCCCGCGGCCGGGTGCTGCCGATGTCCACGCAGCCGCTGGTCATCGCCGGCGACGTCCCCGGCGCCCTGTCCGGCGGGAGCGCGAGCGGCTGCGCGAGCGAGGCCGGCACGGTCCGCACGATCACCGGGCAGGCGGTCCTGGCGAAGCAGGCCGACGTCTGCAACGTGCGGCTCGTGCCCCCGGACGCCCCGGCCTGCCCGCAGGCGGTCGAGGCGGTCGGGCTCGCCGACTGGGTGATCATGGGGCCGGGCTCGTGGCACACCTCCGTGCTGCCGCACCTGCTGCTGCCCGAGCTGCGGCAGGCGATCTGCGGCTCGCCGGCGCGCCGCTGCGTCACCCTGAACCTCTCGCCGGACACCGAGACGCGCGGCAAGACCGCCGCCGACCACCTGCGGGTCCTGCACGACTACTGCCCCGAGCTGACCCTGGACGTGGTCCTCGCCGACCCCTCGGCCACCGAGGACGGCGCCGACCTCGAGGAGGTCGCCCGCGGCCTGGGCGCCGAGGTCTTCTACGCCGACGTCCGGGCGCACCCCGGCACCGCCGTGCACAACACGCTCCGGCTCGCGGCCGCCTACCAGGAGATCTTCGAGCGCCACCGCTGAGCCTGCCGCCCCACCCCCACACACCCCAGCATCCCCAGGAAAGGAACCGCGTGGCCCTGACGTCATCGGTGAAGGAAGAACTGTCCCGCCTCGAGATCAAGAGGTCCTCGGAGCGCCGCGCCGAGCTCTCCGCCCTGCTGCGCTTCGCGGGTGGGCTCCACATCGTCTCGGGACGCATCGTCGTCGAGGCGGAGGTGGACCTCGGCGCCACCGCGCGCAGGGTGCGCCGCGCCGTCCACGAGGTCTTCGGCCACGACAGCGAGATCGTGGTCGTCTCCGGCGGGGGACTGCGGCGCGGGAGCTCCTACGTGGTGCGCGTCGTCGAGGACGGCGAGGCCCTCGCCCGCCAGACGGGACTGCTCGACTCGCGCGGGCGCCCCGTGCGCGGGCTCCCGCCCGCCGTGGTCAACGGGGCCGTGGCCGACGCCGAAGCGGTGCTGCGCGGGGCCTTCCTGGCCCACGGCTCCCTCACGGAGCCCGGCCGCTCCGCCGCGATGGAGTTCACCTGCCCCGGCCCGGAGGCCGCCCTCGCGCTCGTGGGCGCGGCCCGCCGGCTCGGCGTCCTCGCGAAGGCCCGCGAGGTGCGCGGCGTGGACCGGGTGGTCGTGCGGGACGGGGACGCGATCGCCGCGCTGCTCACCCGGATGGGTGCCCACCAGACGCTCCTCCAGTGGGAGGACCGGCGGATGCGCAAGGAGGTGCGCGCCACCGCCAACCGCCTCGCCAACTTCGACGACGCCAACCTCCGCCGCTCCGCGCAGGCCGCCGTGGCCGCCGGCGCCCGGGTGGAGCGCGCCCTGGAGATCCTCGGCGACGAGGTCCCGGAGCACCTGCGGCAGGCGGGGGAGCTGCGGCTGTCCAACAAGCAGGCCAGCCTCGACGAGCTGGGCCGGCTCGCCGACCCCCCGCTCACCAAGGACGCCGTGGCGGGCCGGATCCGCCGGCTGCTGGCCATGGCGGACCGCCGGGCGGAGGAGCTGAACCTCCCGGGCACCGACGCCGGTGTCGCCGCGGAGGCCCTGCCCTCCTGAGCGGGGCGCGCCGGCGCCGCTGCGCCGGCGCGGTCACTCCGGGGCCGCGCCGGGAGAGGGCTTTGGTCCCGCGTGGGTTTCCGAGGGTCCGCATCCCTCGATGTGGGATTGTATGGGTTTGGCGATGAATACCGGGTGAATCTTTCACGACCCCAAGACATCCCAGGGATAACCACGTAGAATGGGACCTGGTTCAACGATCCAGACCCCGACCAACACAGGAGTACCCAGTGACCATTCGAGTGGGCATCAACGGTTTCGGACGCATCGGACGCAACTTCCTCCGCGCGGCGCGCGAGCAGGGCGAGAACATCGAGGTCGTGGCCGTGAACGACCTCACGGACCCGGAGGCCCTGGTCCACCTCTTCAAGTACGACTCCATCATGGGCCGGTTCCCCGGCGAGGTGACGCTCGACGGCGACACCATGAGCGTCGACGGCCACGAGGTCAAGTTCCTCGCCGAGCCCGACCCCGCCAAGCTGCCCTGGGGCGAGCTCGGCGTGGACGTCGTCGTCGAGTCGACCGGCCGCTTCACCAACGGCTCCAAGGCCAAGGCCCACCTGGACGGCGGCGCCAAGAAGGTCGTCCTGTCCGCCCCGGGCAAGGAGATCGACGGCACGTTCGTGCCCGGCGTCAACCTCGACACCTACGACGCCGCGTCGATGAACATCGTCTCCGCGGCCTCCTGCACCACGAACTGCCTCGCGCCCATGGCGAAGGTCCTCAACGACGCGTTCGGCATCGAGCGGGGTCTGATGACCACCATCCACGCCTACACCGCGGACCAGAACCTGCAGGACGGCCCGCACAGCGACCTGCGCCGCGCCCGCGCCGCCGCCCTCAACATGGTGCCCACCACCACCGGCGCGGCCGCCGCCGTGGGCCTCGTGCTGCCCGAGCTCAAGGGCAAGCTGGACGGTTTCGCCGTGCGCGTGCCCGTGCCCACCGGCTCCGTCGTGGACCTCACCTTCGACGCCCAGAAGGAGGTCACCGTCGAGTCGGTCAACGCCGCCATGAAGGAGGCCGCCGAGGGCCCCATGAAGGGCATCGTCAAGTACACCGAGGACCCCATCGTCTCCTCGGACATCCAGGGCGACAGCATCTCCACGATCTTCGACGCCCCGCTGACGAAGGTCATCGGCAACCAGGTCAAGGTCATCGCCTGGTACGACAACGAGTGGGGCTACACCTCCCGCCTCGTCAACGTCGTCTCCCACGTCGGCGCGCAGCTCTGAGCCCGTCGCCGCGCGACGCCGCCGGGGTAGGGTGAGTGGCATGGCTCATGCACTTGACGAACTGATCGCCGACGGCGTCGCCGGGCGCCGCGTCCTGGTCCGCTCCGACCTCAACGTCCCCCTGGACGGCTCCACCGTGACCGACGACGGGCGCGTCCGCGCGTCCCTGCCGGTCCTGAAGAAGCTGGCCGACGCCGGGGCCCGCGTCATCGTGATGGCGCACCTGGGCCGGCCCAAGGGGCAGGTCGACCCGAAGTACTCGATCGCGCCCGCCGCGCGGAAGCTGGCCGAGCTGGCCGACTTCCCCGTGGCGGTCGCCTCCGACGTCGTCGGGGAGGACGCCCGGGCCAAGGCCGAGGCCCTCGCCGACGGCGAGGTGCTCGTGATCGAGAACGTCCGCTTCGACCCCCGCGAGACCTCGAAGGACGACGCCGAGCGCGGCGCCTTCGCGGACGAGCTCGCCGCCCTGACGGGCGAGAACGGGGCCTACGTGGACGACGCCTTCGGCGCGGTGCACCGCAAGCACGCCTCCGTGTTCGACATCGCCCACCGGCTCCCGGCCTACCTGGGCGATCTCGTCAAGCGGGAGCTGGACGTGCTCACCAAGGTGGTCTCCGCCCCCGAGCGCCCCTTCGTGGTGGTCATGGGCGGGTCCAAGGTCTCCGACAAGCTCGCCGTGATCGAGAACCTCATCGGCAAGGCCGACTCGCTGCTCATCGGCGGCGGCATGGTCTTCACGTTCCTCGCCGCCCAGGGGCACTCAGTGGGCGGCTCCCTCCTGGAGCAGGACCAGATCGGGACGGTCAAGGACTACCTCGAGAAGGCCTCCGCGGCCGGCACCGAGATCGTCCTGCCCGTGGACATCGTCTACGCGGCGGAGTTCGCCGCGGACGCCGCGCACGAGGTGCGCCCGGTCGACGCCATCGAGGACGGCGAGATCGGCTCCACCGGTCTCGGCCTGGACATCGGCCCCGAGTCCGCGAAGCTGTTCGCCGAACGGATCCGCGGCGCGAAGACCGTGTTCTGGAACGGCCCCGCGGGCGTGTTCGAGATGGAGGCCTTCGCCGGGGGCACCCGGGCGGTCGCCGAGGCCGTGGTGGCCTCGGACGCGATGAGCGTCATCGGCGGCGGCGACTCCGCCTCGGCCGTGCGCAACCTCGGGTTCTCCGACGACCAGTTCGGGCACATCTCCACCGGCGGCGGCGCCTCCCTCGAGTTCATCGAGGGCAAGGAGCTCCCCGGGGTCGTGGCCCTGGGCGCCTGACCCGCACGCTCCCCGCCACGGCGCCGGGGGCGCACCGGGCCTGCACGGCCCGGGGCGCCCCCGCCGCCCAGCGCACCACTGCCGAACCGCACGACGAGCGGCGCACCCGCCGCGGACAGGAGTCCCCATGACCTCGCAGACCAACGGTCAGTTCGACCGCACGCCGCTGATCGCCGGCAACTGGAAGATGAACATGGACCACGCCCAGGCGATCACCCTGCTGCAGAAGCTGGCGTGGACCCTGGACGACGCCAAGCACGACTACTCCCGCGCCGAGGTGGCCGTCTTCCCGCCGTTCACCGACCTCCGCTCCGTCCAGAGCCTCGTGGACGGTGACGACCTGCGCGTCGTCTACGGCGCCCAGGACCTCTCCGACCAGGACTCCGGCGCCTACACCGGCGACATCTCCGGCCAGTTCCTGGCCAAGCTCGGCTGCACCTACGTGCTCGTGGGCCACTCCGAGCGCCGCACGGTCCACGGCGAGTCCGACGAGCTGTGCAACGCCAAGATCGCCGCCGCCCACCGCCACGGCCTGGTCCCGGTGCTGTGCGTCGGCGAGGGCCTCGAGGTCCGGCAGGCCGGCGAGCACGTCGCCTTCACGCTCGAGCAGCTGCGCGGCTCCATCGCCGGCCTCGAGGCGGACCGGGTGGCCGAGCTCGTGGTGGCCTACGAGCCCGTCTGGGCGATCGGCACCGGCGAGGTCGCCGGTCCCGAGGACGCCCAGGAGATGGCCGCCGCCATCCGCGCCGAGCTGGCCGGGCTCTACGACGACGGGACCGCCGCGAAGACCCGCATCCTCTACGGCGGTTCCGCGAAGGCCGCCAACGCCGGCTCGATCCTCAAGGGCAAGGACGTGGACGGCGTCCTCGTCGGCGGCGCCAGCCTCGACGCCGAGGAGTTTGCTAGCATTGCCAGGTTCGAGCAGCACCTCGTGACCGATTGATCACGACCCCCTGACCGTCCGCGCCCGCCGGGCGCGGCTGCTCGACGGACACCCCCGAGGGAAGGCCCCAGTGGAAATTCTGCAGAACGTGCTCCTGGCGATCATCGTGCTCACGAGCCTCCTGGCCGTTCTCCTCGTCCTGCTCAACAAGGGCAAGGGCGGGGGCCTCTCCGACATGTTCGGCGGCGGCATGACCCAGTCCCTCAACACCTCGGGCGTGGCGCAGAAGAACCTGGTCCGCCTCACCACCACCACGGCCGTGGTCTGGGCCCTGTCCATCGCGGCCTACGCGCTGACCATGCGCTTCGCCGAAGTGGCCGTCTGAGCCGACGGCTGGTCGAACGACCCCCGGCCTCCCCGGCCGACCACGGAAGTCCGTGCTCGGCCGGGGAAGCCGGGGGTCGTCCGCGCTGAGGGGCCGCCGCATGCGCCCGGCGACGTGCGGTCCCCGCGCCCCGGATCAGCGCCCGTACTGGACCCGCAACGAGGCGTCGTCGGGCAGCACCACCACCGTTCCCTCCTCGACGGACCACCCCTCGTGGAGGAAGAAGTACCGTTCCCCGCTGACGGTGAGCAGGCGCAGCCCGTCGTAGCGGTACAGCGGGGCCTCGGCCGTGCCCAGCTCGTGCGTCGTGACCCCCAGGACGTCGAGGCCCAGTGGTTCCTGGCTGTAGACCTGCGCCCGGGGCAGCCACGGCAGGTTCACCTCGAGATCCTCCGCGAGCCCCCGTCCACGGGCCTCCGCGAAGTTCGAGGTTCCCCAGAAGAGCAGCAGCGCTACGAGGACCAGGAGCAGCGTCGCCTCGACGGCCTGCTGCTCGGCGGGCCGTCGAGGGCCCTCCACGGCAGCGGCACAGCGGCGGATGCGGACGGCCCACGCGGCCACGAGCACGCCGGCGGTGACGAGGTACGGGGCGTACAGGGGGCTGTAGACGCGTTCGGCGAACAGCAGGACGACCATGAGGCCGATCAGGGCCCCTGCACCGAGCAGAGCCGCCCGCGGCAGTGTGGTCGCCCACCTGCCGGCCGCTCCCCGGTCGATGCGTCTCCGCAGCAGCCGGTCCAGCCAGACCCACAGCATCGCCAGCGCGACCAGCAGCAGCAGCGGCAGGTACAGCGCGCTGATGCTCAGCAGCGCGAAGTCCCGCGTGGTGTAGCCGAACAGGTTGACGTGCAGTCCCATCCACTCGGCCTGCGCCTTCGCGCGAGCCCAGCCGAAGTAGAACACCAGGGCCGTGACCACGGTGGCCGGCGGCCCGATGACCGACACGTAGCCCAGGACGTGCGACCACACGGAGCCGGTCGGGGCAGCGGTCTCCGTCATCGTTGCCGCCCGGTACCGCAGCCGCAGCGGCCCGTCAGGAGCCGGGGGCCGGACATGCCGTCGTGCCGGGGGCGTAGTCCAGGGCGACCGTGCTGAGGGCCGGGTCCTCGAGCACGTAGCCGGAGCCCGAGAGGGCCACCGGCAGCGAACCACCCGCCTCCGGGACCGGTGCCGGGGGCGCCACGAAGAACGGTCCGGTCGATGCCCACTGGATCGGCACGGGAGTCGGGCCCACGGTGACGAACTGCACGCTGCCCACGGGCAGGGCCCGGTCCTGCACGTTTCCGCGCAGGTGGACAGGAACGCCTCCGCACGGCGGCACGGGCACGGCGGACTCGCCGGCCTCGTCCGGCGCGGTCGCGAGCCCCGTGATGAACAGGGGGCAGGCGGTGCCCGGCGTGTCGACGAGCACGGGCACGTCCTCGGGGTGGTCCCGGTGGAACTGCACCAGACGCTGCAGCATGGCGACCGCCGCAACGTCGTGACAGCTCTGCGGCAGCGGCGCGGCAGCCAGTGCCGCCGCCCCCTGGGACCAGAGCGCCTCGTCGTTGGTCACGGCCGCCCGGCACAACAGGGAGGCGGCGTCCTGCGCGCTCGCGCCGGCCAGGCTGTCGTGGTCGCACGTGCCGGCGCGCAGGGCCACGTACCATCCCGGTTCTCCGGGACCGACGGGTCCGATCGGCAGACCGCCGATCACGGGAGCGACGCGAGGAGGGGCCGGGGTGCTGCCCTCGCCGCCGTTCCCGCCGCCGGGACGCGCACCGCCGTTGCCCTCGCCGCCGGGACGCGCACCGTCGGGACCCCCACCGCCGTTGCTCCCACCGCCGGGAGCGGCACCGTCGGGAGCGGCACCGTCGGATCGGTCGCGGTCGGAGCCGTCACGCCCGGGCCCGGCGGCGTCCTCGGAGCCGGGCTCGGCACTCGGAAGGTCCGTGGAGCCGTCCGAGGTCCGCGCGGAAAGGTCCGATTCCGGCTCGGTGGTCTGCTCGGCCGCAGGGGATCCGTTCGCCGGCTCGGCGCCGTCGTCGGGTCCGCCCCGGCCGCACGCCGTGAGCACCACGAGGACGCCGGCGGCCAGGACGGTGCCGACGCGGACGGGACGTGCCGGGAACACGACCTCACCGGCCGTCCGCGCTCGTCCGGATGTCGCCACAGGTACGCAGGATCTCCATGGTCATGGATCCCGTTCTCTTCGCCAGGCGCTCGGGTGCCGACTCTCATCGGTGAGCATGACGGCACAGGCGTCACTACGGCGTGACTACCGTCCGGTCACTCGGGGTGCTTCGCCCCGGCGGCCCGACGCGTCAGCCGTCGAGGGCGTCCTGCGTGACCAGCAGCAGCGTCTCCTCGGTCCCGCGCACTCCGGCCCCGGGCGTGCGTTCGATCGGGGCGCCGCCGCGGACGGCCGCGACCGCCCCTGCCTTGTCCGCCCCGGCCACGAGGAACCAGACCCGCTCCGCGCTGTTGATCATCGGCAGCGTCATGGTCACCCGCTCCGGCGGGGGCTTGGGGGAGTCTCGCACCCCCAGCACGGTGGCGTCCTGCTCGTGCACGTGCGGCAGCCCCGGGAACAGGGAGGCCACGTGGCCGTCGGGGCCCAGGCCCAGCAGCGAGAGGTCGAACCGGGGGAAGGCCTCCGTCCGCTGCTCCGCGTCGGCCGCCGCCGCCAGCTCGCGCCGGTAGTCGAAGGCGGCGTCCTCGGCGGTGGCGAAGTCGTCGGCGCTGCCCATGTAGTGCACCCGGTCCGGGTTCAGGTCCAGGGCCCCGCCCACGGCCTCGACGGCCTGGACGCAGTTGCGATCGGCGCTGTCGCCGGCCACGAAGCGCTCGTCCGACCACCACACGTCGACGCGGGTCCAGTCGACCTCGTCCCGGCGGGCGGAGGCGGCGAGGGCCGCGAGCACCGCGGTGCCCATGCTCCCGCCGGTGAGCACGAGGCTCGCCTCCCCGCGCTCCTCCTGCGCCGCCACGACCACGTCGAGGACCCGGTCCGCGGTGTCCGCGGCGAGCGACTGCTTGTCCGGGTGGGCGACGGTCTCCAGCTCGGCGCTCATGCGCGCTCCTCCCCGGGGGCCAGGACGGACGTCTCGGGTGCCGGGACGGATGCCTCGGCGGCCGGGACCGCACCGGAGTCCGGTTCCGCCGGCTCGTCGGCCGGGGCGTCGCCGGGCGTCGTCCGGTCCCGGTCGGGGAGGCGGCCGCCGTGCTCGGCGAGGAACCGTGCGGCGCCGGGGGTGAGCTCGCCGGCGGTGTCCACGATCTGGGCGATCCGCACGTCCCGCAGGCCGGTCGTGATCACCTCGCCGTAGACCTCGTCGGGGTCCAGGCGCCGGAGCTCCTCGGCGATGCAGGCGTTGAGGTCCCGCACGGGCATGGCGATCTGCTGGTCGGGCTGACCGGGCTGCCGCAGCATCGCCACGGACCGGCCCGGGCGCTCGAGCACGATCTCGCCGTCGTCCCGGACCAGGGTCACCCGGTCGAGGCGGCGGGGCCCGGGGCTGTTGACCAGCGTCACGTCGGCGTCGAGCCGGGTGCCCAGCCACGTGCCGAGCAGCACCACGCTGGGGGAGCGGCCGCATCCCTCCACGACGACCTCGCGCACGGGCGCGGGCTCCGCCTGGTCCAGGACCGCGGCCAGCTGGATCCGCCAGTTGGTCACCCGGGTCCAGGCGAGATCCGTGTCGCCGGGGACGTACCGGGTGCTCAGCTCGGCGAGCGCCTCGTAGGCGTCGTCGCTGCGCGCGGAGTCCGTGATCCGCCGGTGGGCGATCCCGGCGATGGACGAGGTGTGCGGCGAGGGCGGCGGCACCGTGTGCGCCCACCAGGCGACGATCGGGGCGTCCGGCAGCAGCAGCGCCGAGAACAGGGTCTCGGTGGGCTCGGCGAGCTCGCCGTAGCCGTGCAGCACGATGACCTCGGAGGCGCCGGCGTCACCGCCCATGCGCAGCTGGGCGTCGAGCCGGGTGCTCTCCGCCTGGGAGTGCGCCACGTGCACGAGGATCCGGCACGGGTGCTCGTGGCTCGCGAAGTTCGCGGCCTCCAGGGCGGCCTCGGAGTGCCCGGCCTGGGCGAGGATCACGAGCGTGAGGACCCGGCCGAGCGTGACGACGCCGTGCTGGTCCCGCAGCTGGCTCAGCTTCTTGTCGATGGCCGAGGTGGTGGTGTTCTCCATCGAAACGATCACGGTCGCCTCCAGACGCGTCCGTCGCGGGCCAGCAGCTCGTCGGCGGCGGCGGGTCCCCAGGACCCGGGCGCGTAGGGCTCCGGCATGATCTCCTGCTCCGACCAGCACTGCTCGAAGGGGTCGAGGATCCGCCAGGACAGCTCGACCTCCTCGTGGTCGGGGAACAGTGGTGGTTCCCCGAGCAGCAGGTCGAGGATCAGGCGCTCGTAGGCCTCCGGGCTGGACTCGGTGAACGAGTGGCCGTAGCCGAAGTCCATCGTGACGTCCCGGATCTCCGACTGGGTCCCGGGCACCTTGGAGCCCAGCCGGATGGTCACGCCCTCGTCGGGCTGGATCCGGACCACGATGACGTTCTGTCCCAGGTCCTCGTGGCCGTTGTCCCCGAACAGCAGGTTGGGGGAGTTCTTGAACTGCACCGCGATCTCGGTCACCCGCCGGCCCAGGCGCTTGCCGGCGCGCAGGTAGAACGGCACGCCCGCCCACCGGCGGTTGTTGATGTCCACGCGCAGCGCCGCGTAGGTCTCGGTGCGGGAGTCGGCGGGGATGTCCTGCTCCTCGAGGAAGCCCCGCACGCGCTCACCGCCCTGCAGACCGGCCTCGTACTGGCCGAGCGCCGAGTGCGCCGCCCGGTCCTCGGGGACGACGACGGAGGCCAGGACCTTCGCCTTCTCGGCGCGCATGTGGTGGGCCTGGAAGGACAGCGGCTCCTCCATGGCCGTGAGGGCCAGCAGCTGCAGCAGGTGGTTCTGGATGACGTCGCGGGCCGCGCCCACGCCGTCGTAGTAGCCGGCGCGGGAGCCGATGCCGATGTCCTCGGCCATGGTGATCTGCACGTGGTCCACGAACTGCGCGTTCCACAGGGGCTCGAACATCTGGTTCGCGAAGCGCAGCGCCAGGATGTTCTGCACCGTCTCCTTGCCCAGGTAGTGGTCGATGCGGAACACCGAGTCCGCCGGGAACACCCGCTCCACGATGGCGTTGAGCTCCTGCGCGGACTCGAGGTCGTGGCCGAAGGGCTTCTCGATGACCACGCGGCGCCACCCGGAGGCGTTCTCGTGCTGGGCCAGGCCGTGGTCGGCGAGCTGCTGGCAGACCGTCTCGAACGCCTTCGGCGGGATCGAGAGGTAGAACGCGTGGTTGCCGCGCGTCCCCGAGTGCACGTCGAGCTCCTTGAGGGTCGACTTGAGCGCCTCGTAGGCCTTGTCCTCGTCGAACTCCCCGCGCACGAACCGGACGCCGGAGGCGAACTGGCGCCACACGTCCTCCTGGAAGGGGGTGCGGGCGTGCGCCTCGACGGACTCGCGCACCACCTCGCGGAACTGCTCGTGGGACCAGTCGCGGCGGCCGAAGCCGACGAGCGCGAAGGACGGCGGCAGCAGACCCCGGTTGACGAGGTCGTACATCGCCGGCAGCAGCTTCTTCTTCGCGAGGTCTCCCGTCACGCCGAAGAGCACGAGCGCCGACGGGGCGGCGACCCGGACGAGCCGCCTGTCCCTCGGGTCCCGCAAGGGATTGCGGGCGTTGTTGTCTGGCAACGGTACTCCTTCACGTCTCTGCGGGGCCGTGGCACCCACGGGGGCCTGCACGCGCAACGGTCGGCGCGGGAACTCCCGCGCCGACCGTGGCGTGCTCCCATTCTAGGTCAGCGGTCCGGTCGTGCCGGCCGGGTCAGCCGCCGAGGGCGTCGACGGCCTGGCGCAGCCGGTCCACGCCGGCGGCGCGGTCCGCGAGCCGCAGCCGCAGCACGGGCCGCCCGTGGTCGGCGAGGACCTGGGCGTCCCCGTCGGCCTGGGCCGAGATCAGCTCGCCGAAGCTGAACGGGCTGTCCGGGATCTCGAGGTCCGTCTCCGAGGCGGCGGTGATCTGCAGGTACACGCCCTCCGCCGGTCCGCCCTTGTGGTACTGGCCGGTGGAGTGCAGGAACCGGGGGCCCCAGCCGAACGTCACGGGCCGGCCGGTGACCCGGGCGAGGACGGGGCGGACGCTCTCCAGCTCGGCCCACGAGAGCCGGTCGAAGTACGCCTGCACGGACAGGTAGCCGGTCTCCGGCAGCTGCGCGAGCAGCTTGGCGAGCGCGTCCTCGACCGTCTGCGCCCCGTCGAGCAGCTCCTGCGCCCCGCGGATCTCCACGGGCCCGTCCACGACGTCCGCGGCCGTGGGCTGCGGCTTGTCCTCGAGCAGGGCGCGGGTGGCGTTCTTGGCGGACTCCACGTCGGGCTGGTCGTACGGGTTGATGCCGAGCAGCCGCCCGGCCGCCGCGGTGGCGACCTCCCACAGCATGAGCTGGGCGCCGAGGGAGCCGGAGACCCGCACGACGTCGCCCTCGGGGGCCTGCTCCTCGTCCACGCCGACGAGCTCCACGACGAGGACGTCGGAGGCCCCCGAGGAGGCCTCCGGGGCGTCGCCGGCGCCGACGACGACGGGCAGCACGCCCTTGCCCTCCTTGCCCGTGGACTCGGCGATCAGCTGCTCCGCCCAGTCGGCGAACCCGGCGATCCCGGAGCCCAGGTCCCGGAACACGAGCTTGTTGCGCAGCGGCTGCGTGCCGCCGAGCGCCGCGCCCAGGTGCAGGCCGGGGTTGTCCTCGACGTCCTCGCGCAGCACCTCGCCGGCCTCGTCGGCGTCGTCGAGCAGGGCCCCGACGTCCACGCCGGCCAGACCGGAAGGGACCAGGCCGAAGGCGGTGAGCGCCGAGAAGCGCCCGCCCACGGTCGGGTCGGCGGTGAAGACCCGGCGGTAGCCGGCCTCCCGTGCGGACGCCTCCATGGGCGAGCCGGGGTCGGTGACCACCACGATGCGCGAGGCGGCGTGGATGCCCGCGTCCTCGAACGCCCGGGCGAAGACCCGGCGCGCCGAGTCGGTCTCCACGGTGGAGCCGGACTTGGAGGAGACCACGATCGCGGTGCGCTCGAGGCGGTCGGCGAGGGCCGCGCCCACCATCTCCGGGTCCGTGGAGTCGAGCACGAACAGCTCGACCCCGGCGGTCCGGGTGATCACCTCGGGGGCCAGGGAGGACCCGCCCATGCCCGCCAGCACGAACCGGTCCACGCCCTCCGCCGCGAACTCCTCCCGCAGCGCGGTGATCTCGGCGACGAGCGGGCGGGAGACCTCGGCGGCCTCCACCCAGCCCAGCCGCTTGGCGGACTCGTCCTCGGCCGCAGCGCCCCACAGGGTGGGGTCCTGGGCGAAGAGCTTGGAGGCGAACCTGTCGCCCACCAGCGCGGGCACGTGCCGGTCGACGGCCTCGCGGGCGGCGCCGGAGGTCTGGACGGACAGGGAGCTCATGGGTTCTCCTTCGGGTGGGGCGGCACGGACGGTGCTCGGGTCAGGACGGGACAGGCTCAGCGGGCGTTGTCGAGGGCGGCGCGCACGGTGTCGAGCAGCTCCGCCCAGGAGTCCTCGAACTTGGTGAGCCCCTCCGCCTCGAGCTGGGCGACGACCTCGTCGTAGGAGATCCCCACGCCGGCGATCCGGTCCAGGAGCTCGTTGGACTCCGCGTAGGTGCCGGTGACGGTGTCCCCGGTGACCTCGGCGTGGTCGAACGTGGCCTCCAGGGTCTTCTCCGGCATGGTGTTCACGGTGTTCGGGGCCACCAGCCCGGTCACGTACAGGGTGTCCGGCAGGGACGGGTCCTTGACCCCGGTGGAGGCCCACAGCGGGCGCTGCGGGTTCGCCCCGGCCGAGGCCAGCCGCTCCCAGCGCTCGGTGGCCAGGGCGTCCTCGTAGATCTGGTAGGCGAGCCGGGCGTTGGCCAGACCGGCCTTGCTCTTGAGCGCGGCGGCCTCGTCGGTGCCGATCGCGTCCAGGCGCTTGTCGATCTCGGAGTCCACCCGGGAGACGAAGAAGGACGCCACGGAGTGGATGGTGGAGAGGTCCTTGCCGTTCTCGAGCGCCTGTTCCAGGCCCAGCTGGTAGGCGTTGATGACCGCGCGGTAGCGCTCGAGGGAGAAGATCAGCGTCACGTTGACGGAGATCCCCTCGGCGATGGTCGCGGTGATCGAGGGCAGGCCCGCCTCGGTGGCGGGGATCTTGATCAGCGCGTTGGGGCGGTCGATGGTCTGGGACAGGCGCTGGGCCATGGCGGCGGTCGCCTCGGCGTCCTGGGCCAGGCGGGGGTCCACCTCGATGGACACCCGCCCGTCCTCGCCCTGGGTGGCCTCGGCGATGGGGGCGAAGAGGTCGCAGGCGTCGCGCACGTCGTCGGTGGTGATGGCCAGCACGGCCTCGTCCACGTCCGTGCCGGCGGCGGCGAGCTGCTTGACCTGGTCCTCGTAGGCGTCGTGCTTGGCCAGCGCGGCGGCGAAGATCGTCGGGTTCGTGGTCACGCCCACGACGTCCTTCTCGTCGATCAGCCGCTGCAGCCCGCCGGAGGCAAGGCGTTCGCGGGAGAGGTCGTCGAGCCAGATCGAGACGCCGGCGTCGGAGAGCTTCTGGGTGGGGGTGGTCATGTGTCTGTCACTCCTCGTGCTCGGGGGAAGGTGGTCGGTCGGTGCGCGCCGGGGCTCAGCGGCCCACGGAGGCGGTGGCCTGCGCCGCGGTGAGGGACTCCTGGGCGGCGGCGGTGACGGCCTCGGCGGTGATGCCGAACTCGCGGTAGAGGGTCTCGTAGTCGGCGGACTCCCCGAAGTGCTCCAGGGACACGGCCCGCCCGTGCTCGCCGAGCAGGTCACGCCAGGACATGGCGATCCCGGCCTCCACCGACACGCGGGCCTTCACGGCCGCCGGCAGTACGGACTCGCGGTACTCGGCGTCCTGGGCGTCGAACCACTCCCGGCACGGCATGGACACCACGCGGGCGGCCACCCCCTGCGCCTTGAGCTGCTCGCGGGCCTCCACGGCCAGGGAGACCTCGGAGCCGGTGCCGATGAGGATCACGTCCGGGGTGCCCTCGGTGTCGGCCAGGACGTAGCCGCCCCGGGCCACGCCCTCGGCGGAGGCGAACTTCTCCCCGTCGGCCTCGGGGTGCAGGTCCGCCCGGGCGAAGGTGGGCACGTTCTGACGGGTCAGGGCGATGCCGGCCGGGCCGTGCCGGTTCTCCAGCATCGTCCGCCACGCGATCGCGGTCTCGTTGGCGTCGGCCGGGCGCACCACGTCCAGGCCCGGGATCGCGCGCAGCGCCGAGAGCTGCTCCACGGGCTGGTGGGTGGGTCCGTCCTCGCCGAGGCCGATGGAGTCGTGGGTCCACACGTAGATCGAGGGGACCTTCATCAGCGCGCCCAGGCGCACGGCGGGGCGCTGGTAGTCGGAGAAGATCAGGAACGTCCCGGAGAACGCCCGGGTCTGGGAGGACATGGTGATGCCGTTGACGATCGCCGCCGCGGCGTGCTCGCGGATGCCGAAGTGCAGCACCCGCCCGTAGGGGTTGCCGGTCCACTTCGCGGTGGAGCGGGCCTCGGGGATGAAGGAGGGCGCGGACTCGATGGTGGTGTTGTTGGAGCCGGCCAGGTCGGCCGAGCCGCCCCACAGCTCGGGGAACGTGTCGGCGATCGCGTTGATCACCTTGCCGGAGGCCGAGCGGGTGGCCACGTCCTTGCCGGCCTCGAAGGTCGGGAAGGCCTGGGCGTAGTTCTCGGGGAGCTCCTCGGCGCGGATCCGGTCGTAGAGCTTCGCCCGCTCCGGGTTGGCCTCCCGCCAGGCCTGGAACTGCCGCTCCCACTCGTCGCGGACCTGCTTCATGCGGTCCTGGATGCCGCGGGTGTGGGCGATGACCTCGTCCTCCACCACGAAGGACTTCTCGGGGTCGAAGCCGAGGATCTCCTTGGTCGCCGCGACCTCCTCGGCCCCGAGCTTGGAGCCGTGGATGCCGCCGGTGTTCTGCTTTCCCGGCGCCGGGTACCCGATGATCGTGCGCAGGGCGATCAGCGAGGGCTTGGCGGTCTCGGCCTTGGCCGCGCGGATCGCGGCGTAGAGCTCCTCGACGTCCTCGACGTAGTCCCCGGTCTTCGTCCAGTCCACCCGGGCCACGTCCCAGCCGTAGGCCTCGTAGCGGGCCAGGACGTCCTCGGTGAACGCCACGTCCGTGTCGTCCTCGATCGAGATGTGGTTCTGGTCGTAGATCACCACGAGGTTGCCCAGCTCCTGCACCCCGGCCAGCGAGGACGCCTCGGAGGTCACGCCCTCCTGGAGGTCGCCGTCGGAGGCGATCACGTACACGGTGTGGTCGAAGACGGACTCGCCCGCGGGGGCCTCGGGGTCGAACAGGCCGCGGGTGTAGCGCTGGGCGTAGGCGAAGCCCACGGCCGAGGCCAGGCCCTGGCCCAGCGGGCCGGTGGTGATCTCCACCCCGGTGGTGTGCCGGTACTCGGGGTGGCCCGGGGTCTTCGAGCCCCAGGTCCGCAGGGACTCGATGTCCTCGAGCTCCATGCCGTAGCCGGAGAGGAACAGCTGCAGGTACAGCGTCAGCGAGGTGTGCCCGGGGGAGAGGATGAAGCGGTCACGGCCCGTCCACCGGTCATCACGCGGGTCGTGGCGCATCACCTTCTGGAACAGCAGATACGCCGCCGGCGCCAGGGACATCGCCGTGCCGGGGTGGCCGTTGCCCACCTTCTCCACCGCGTCCGCGGCCAGCACCCGCACCGTGTCCACGGCACGCCGGTCCTGCTCGGTCCAGGTCAGCTTCTGATCGAGTTCGGTCGCCAAGATTCGGTGCCCTTTCCATTGGGGTCCGCTGCCGTGCGCAGCGGGTGCCGGTCGTGGACCGGCGGTTTTGGGTCCAGCTTAGGTCACGCGCATTTCGGGCGTGTGACCGACGGCACCGGTTCCCGGGGCCCCGGACGTCTTTCCCGTCATGTCCGGAGCGGGAACGGACGCCGCCACGCGCTATGCTGTATAGGACCTTCTTCCGCGCCCGCGACCACCGCGCCGACCGCTCCTGCGTGCCGGCGACGCACCGTCTCCGGGCCGACCTCGCGCACGGAGCCGGGGGAACACCACCGCAACCGGGAGCAATGATTCTGTGAACTCACTCGAGACGTCGGGACCCGCAGGACGAGCCGTCCTCGGCAACGGGCACACGGGTGATGCGGCGGCCCCCCGCAGCGAGGGACGGATGACGGCCTCCCGGAAGGTGCGGGCCTACGTGGCCCTCATGAAGCCGCGGATCATCGAGCTGCTGCTCGTGGCGACCGTGCCGACCATGATCTTCGCCCAGCAGGGCATGCCGAACCTCTGGCTCATTCTCAACACCCTCGTGGGCGGCACGCTCGCGGCGGGTGCGGCCGGCGCCTTCAACTGCTACATCGACCGGGACGAGGACCGGGTGATGAAGCGCACGGCCAAGCGCCCGCTGGTCACCGGAGAGGTCACCGACCGCGAGGCCCTCGTCTTCGCGTGGGTCCTCACGGCCGTGTCGGTCGCCTGGCTCACGATCGGGGTCAACGTGCTCGCCGGCGCCCTGGGTGCGGCGGCCATCTTCCTGTACGCGGTCTTCTACTCGATCGTGCTCAAGCGCCGCACCGCCCAGAACATCGTCTGGGGCGGGGTCGCCGGGTGCATGCCGGTGCTGATCGGATGGGCCGCCGTGACGGGCGGCCTCGACTGGCCCGCGCTCGTGCTGTTCCTGTTCATCTTCCTGTGGACCCCGCCGCACTACTGGCCGCTGTCCATGAAGTACGCCGACGACTACTCCCGCGCCGGGGTCCCCATGCTGGGCGCCGTGGCCGGGGCCCGCACCGTGGGCAGCCAGGTGGTCCTCTACGCGTGGGCCACGGTGGTGTGCTCGCTGCTGCTCGTCCCCGTCGGCGGCGCCGGCTGGGTCTACGCCGTGACCGCCCTGGCCTCGGGCGCCTGGTTCGTGGGCCACAGCCACAAGCTGCACGCCCTCGCGGTGGCCGGCCGGCCCACGGACAAGCAGGCGATGCACGTCTTCCACGGCTCGATCGCCTACATCACCTTCGTGTTCCTCGCCCTGGCCGTCGACCCGTTCGTGGGCGGCCCCGTCCTCTGAGCCCGACGGGGCCGGCGGGCCCCGCGGCGCCCGCGTCCGGCCGGGGGACCGGCCGGACCTAGGATGGTCGCATGCTCAGCATGACCTTCACCGGGCTCGTCGCCTACCCGATCACACCCTTCCAGCAGGGTGGCCGCCTGGACCTGGAGTCCTTCGGGCGCTACGTCGGCCGGCTGTCCCGATCGGGCGTGGACGCCCTGGTGGTCCTGGGCAGCTCGGGCAGCTTCGCGTACCTCTCCGGGGAGGAGCGGGCCGAGGTCGTGGGCGTCGCCGTGGAGGCCGCCCGCGGCTCCGGGGTGCCGGTGGGGGCGGGGATCTCCGCGATGACCACCCGCGAGGTCCTCGAGATGGCCTACGCGGCGGAGAACGGCGGGGCGGACGGGCTCGTGCTCAACCCGCTGTCCTACATCCCGCTCGTCTCCCAGGAGATCGCCGACCAGGTGGAGACGGTCTCGGGGGCCGTGTCCCTGCCGCTGTGCATCTACAACAACCCGACGACGACGGGCTTCACGTACCCGGTGGAGCTCGCCGCCGAGCTGTCCTGGCTGGAGAACGTCAGCGCGTTCAAGGACACCGCGGACTCCCCGGCGGACCTCGCCGCACGGCGGCACCGGTTCGCCGAGCTGGCGGAGCCGGGGACGGCCCACGGGGTCAGCGGGGAGCGGCTGCTCCACGAGGCGGCACCGGACGCCGCGGCCTGGCACTCCGGGATCGCCGCGGTGCTCCCGCGCCAGTACGCCGCCTTCCGGGCCGCGGTGGTCTCGGGCGACGACCGCGCGGTGCGCACCTGGCAGGCGGCGCTGACCCCGCTGATGGAGATCCTGCGCCAGGAGCGGCCCCTGAGCTCCCTGTACGCCCTGGCCGAGGTGTGCGGCGTCAGCACGGCCCCGCCGCGGCGGCCGCTGCTGCCGATCCCCTCGGCCAGCCGGCAGCGCCTGGCCCAGGCCGTCGAGGAGCTGCTCGACGAGGCGCCCGACGAGCGGGCCTGAGGGCCTCAGCCGCGGGACGGGGCCTCGGCCGGCTGCGCCCGGTCGGTGCTGCGCAGCACCGGGGCCGGGGTGCGGGTGACCGCGAAGCCCTTCTCCACGGTGCGGGCCGTGGCCCAGATCAACACCGCGGAGCCCACCAGGTGCAGGGCCACGGCGACGATCGGCACGCCGTTGAAGTACTGGTAGTAGCCGATGAGCGCCTGCAGGACCAGCGCGGCCAGGAGCACGTTGAGGCCCGAGGCCAGCGGCACGGGCCACCGGTGCCGGCGGGCGAGCACGAGCCCGAGGACCACGGCCGCGACGATCAGGTACACGGGGACCGCGTGGGCGCGGGTGACGAGGTAGGCGTCGAACGCGTGCCGGGCGGTGGTGTCGTCCCCGGCGTGCGGGCCGGTGCCCGTGACCAGGGTGCCCAGGTAGAGGATCAGCGCGGTGAGCACCCCCAGGCTCACCATGAGCCCGCGGACGGTCCGCCGCTGCCCGTAGGCCTGGCCGGGGCGCTCGGCGTCCCGCACGGCAGGCAGGGAGCGCCGCCGGGTGCGGTTGACCAGCACCGTGGCCAGCGCGATCATCGCCCCGGAGATGAGGTAGTGGATGCCCACGATCCACGGGTTGAGCCCGGTGAGCACGGTGATCCCGCCGACCACGGCCTGCAGCGGGATGCCGAGACCCAGCAGCAGGGCGATCCGGAAGAGGTCGCGGTGCTCGTGGCGCAGCCGGAGCACGGCCAGGAACGTCAGCACCGCCACGGCGGCCAGCAGGAAGGTCAGCAGCCGGTTGCCGAACTCGATGAGGCCGTGCATGCCCATCTCGGGGGTGTTGGTCCAGGACTCGTCCGTGCACCGGGGCCAGGTGGGGCAGCCCAGGCCCGAGCCGGTCAGCCGGACGAGCCCGCCGGTGAGGATGAGCACGGAGTTCGCCAGCAGCGACGCGACGGCGAGCCACCGCACCCACGGGGTGATCCGGCTCGGCAGCAGTCCGCCGCCGTGCTCGCGGACGTCGACGTCGCTGGGGTCGCTGGCGCGGTTCATGAGTTCACTTCCGGACGGGGTCGGTGCGGTGGGGTCTCCGCGCCCAGTTTATCCGCCTCCGCGGCCCCCGCGTCCCGCCGGCCGGGACGGGCCCGCGGCCCCGGTCCGCACCGGCGGCTCAGCTCCAGCGGAACCAGCGCACGGCCCCGGTCCAGGCGGCGGCGGCCCAGACGGCGAGCACCAGCACCGGCAGCGGCGTGGGCGCCCCGGTGAGGAACGTCTCGCGCAGGGCGGTGCCCAGCGCGCCGGAGGGGAACACCTCCACCACCCAGGTGAGCCCCGCCGGCAGCGTGCTCGAGGGGAACAGGGTGCCGCCCACGGCGGCGAGCAGCACCCACACGAGGTTGGTGACGGCCAGGGTCGCCTCGGCGCGCACCGTCCCGGCGAGGAGCAGCCCCAGACCGGTGAACGCCGCGGCGCCGAGCAGCAGCACCGGCACGGAGACGAGGACGACGGCCGCGTCCGGGCGCCAGCCGAGGGCCGCGCCGAGCGCGGCCACCAGCACGTACTGCACCACGAGCACCGCGACGATCGCGAGCAGCTTGCCGGCGATCAGCCCGCCGCGGCCCAGGGGAGTGGTGGAGAGGAAGCGCAGCACCCCGTAGCGGCGGTCGAAGCCGGTCTGGATGCCCTGCCCCGAGAAGGCGTTGGAGAGCACGCACAGCGCCAGCACCCCCGGCACGGCGACGTCCACGCGGGAGGCGCCGGCCGGGACGGCGGCGTCCAGCAGATCGGTGAGGGTCAGGGCCACGAGGGCCATGAGCGGCAGGATGACCAGCAGCAGCAGCTGCTCGCCGTTGCGCAGCACGGCCCGCGTCTCGTAGCGGGCCTGGGCGGCCACCCGGCGGGCCAGGGAGGCGGGCTCCGGGCGGGGGGCGGTGGCGGTGGGCAGGGCGGGGGCGGTCATCGGATCTCCCGTCCGGAGATGTCGAGGAAGACGTCCTCGAGGGTGCGCGGCTGGAGGGACAGGGACTCGGGCAGCGTGCCGGTCGCGGTGAACCACCGGGTCACGGTCTCGAGCATCAGGGGCGTGAGGGCGCCGGTGAGGGTCACGGTGCGGTCGGCGCGGTCCGCCCGGACGCCCTCGAACCCGGGGCCGTCCCACGGGAACGGCCCCGCGCGCAGCTGCTCCGGGGCCAGCGTCAGCACGAGCACGGCGGGGGCGTCGGCGCCGGGGGCCACCAGCTCCGCCACGGACCCCTGGGCCATGACCCGGCCGTGGTCCACGATGTAGACCTGGTCGGCGAGGCGCTGGGCGTCGTCGAGCAGGTGCGTGGTGAGGATGATGCACACCCCCTCCCGGCGCAGCTGCTGGACGAGGTCGAAGACGATGTTGCGGGACTGCGGGTCCATCCCGGCCGAGGGCTCGTCGAGGAAGAGCACCTCCGGGTTGCCCGCGAGGGCCGCCGCCAGGGCCACGCGCTGGCGCTGGCCGCCGGAGAGCCGACGGACCACGGTGCGGTCGAAGCTGCTGATGCCGAGCCGCTCCACGAGCTCGTCCATGTCCCGGGGGCTGCGGTAGAGGGACGCCACGTGCCGGAGCAGCTCCAGCGGGCGCACCGCCTGGGGGAGCCCGCCGTCCTGGAGCATCACGCCCACGCGGGCGCGCAGCGCCGGGCTGGCCCGCCACGGGTCCTGCCCCAGCAGCCGGACGGTGCCGCCCGTGGGCCGCTGCAGGCCCTGGGCGCACTCCAGGGTGGTCGTCTTGCCCGCGCCGTTGGGGCCCAGCAGCGCCGTGATCTCGCCGTGCCGCGCGGTGAGGGACAGGCCGTCGACCGCGTGCACCACGTCGGCGCGCACCGCGCCCGGGCCGGCCGGGCGCCGGGAGCGGCGCCGGCGGACCGGGAACTCCTTCACGAGGCGCTCGATCGAGAGTGCGGGCGAGGACGCGGGGGGACTCTGGGCGGGCACCGGACCAGTGTAGTGCGGGCGCGCCCGCGGCCCGGCCCCCCTTGGCCCCACCGCGCCCGGGGGTTATTATGAGTAAGTCGTAATTCTTGGGCGGAGCCCGGTAAGGCTCCACTTACTGGTCAGACCGGAATGAATTACGACATACTCCGGTTGTGTATTAGAAGCGTCCCTCTCGGGTCGCGCGCTGCAGCACGAGAGCCTCCACCCCCGACCAGGAAGCGAACGGTTCACCCATGACTCAGACCACGGACGCCCGGAGCAGGTCCCGCTCCGGCCCGCGGGCGGAGCAGGAGGAGAACACTCGCTCGCGCGTGCTCGGCGCCGTCCTGGAGCACGGTCCCGTCTCCGCCGCGGACCTCGGCGAGATGCTGGAGCTGACCCCGGCCGCCGTGCGCCGGCACCTGGACGCCCTCGAGCAGCAGCACTTCATCGAGGTCACCATGGTCCGCCGCCGCAGCGGGGGCGCCGGCCGCCCTGCGCGGCGCTACGTCGTCGCCCCCGAGGGCCACGCCAAGCTCGGCGACGACTACCTCGAGATCGCGACCGACGCGCTGGAGTCCATCCGCCGCATCGCCGGCCCGGACGCCGTGCACTCCTTCATCCAGGAGCGCGTGGACCGCCTGGAGGCCTCCTATCGCCCGGAGGTCGAGGCCGCCGGGGACGACGTCGCCGACCGCCTGCCCGTCCTGGTGCGGCTGCTCAGCCGCGACGGGTTCGCCGCCTCCACCAACGAGGTGGCCGTCGGCCGCGGCGAGTCCCGCACCATCGTCTCGGCGCAGCTGTGTCAGGGGCACTGCCCCGTGCGTGAGCTGGCCGCCCGCTACCCGCAGTTCTGCGAGCTGGAGACCGAGCTCATCGCCCGGCTGCTCGGCACCGACGTCCGCCGGCTCTCGACCCAGGCCGCCGGCGCGCACGTGTGCACCACGCACGTGCCCCTCGCGCGGCCGGGACCCGCCGCGGCACCGACTTCCGTGGACCGCACCGCGGCCCGCGCCACAGACCAGACAACAGAGGAAGGCCGTCATGACTGACCAGATCGCCAGCGGCAACGACACTGTCATCGCCGACATCCTGGAGAAGAACCCCGAGCTCGAGGGCATCGGCACCTACGAGTACGGCTGGGCCGACTCCGACGTGGCCGGCGCCTCCGCGCGCCGCGGTGTCGACGAGGACGTCGTCCGGGACATCTCCGCGAAGAAGAGTGAACCGCAGTGGATGACCGACCTGCGGCTGAAGGGCCTGAAGTTCTTCGACCGCAAGCCCATGCCCACGTGGGGCGCGGACCTGTCCGGGATCGACTTCGACAACATCAAGTACTTCGTGCGCTCCACGGAGAAGCAGGCCGCCACCTGGGAGGACCTGCCCGAGGACATCCGCAACACCTACGAGAAGCTGGGCATCCCCGAGGCCGAGCGCGGACGCCTCGTCTCCGGCGTGGCCGCCCAGTACGAGTCCGAGGTCGTCTACCACCAGATCCGCGAGGACCTGGAGGAGCAGGGCGTCATCTTCCTCGACACCGACACCGCGCTCAAGGAGCACCCGGAGCTCTTCGCGGAGTACTTCGGCACGGTCATCCCCGTGGGCGACAACAAGTTCGCCTCCCTGAACACGGCCGTGTGGTCCGGCGGCTCGTTCGTCTACGTCCCCAAGGGCGTGCACGTCGAGATCCCGCTGCAGGCCTACTTCCGCATCAACACGGAGAACATGGGCCAGTTCGAGCGGACGCTCATCATCGCGGACGAGGACTCCTACGTCCACTACATCGAGGGCTGCACCGCGCCGATCTACAAGACCGACTCGCTGCACTCCGCCGTCGTGGAGATCATCGTCAAGAAGAACGCCCGCGTGCGCTACACGACCATCCAGAACTGGTCGAACAACGTGTACAACCTCGTGACCAAGCGCGCGATCGCCCACGAGGGCGCCACCATGGAGTGGATCGACGGCAACATCGGCTCGAAGGTCACCCAGAAGTACCCGGCGGTCTACATGACCGGTGAGCACGCCCGCGGCGAGACCCTCTCGATCGCGTTCGCCGGCGAGGGACAGCACCAGGACACCGGGTCCAAGATGGTGCACATCGCCCCGAACACGTCGTCGTCGATCGTCTCGAAGTCCGTGGCCCGCAACGGCGGCCGCGCCGCCTACCGCGGTCTCGTGCAGGTGCGCGAGGGCGCCCACGGCTCGAGGTCCAACGTGGTCTGCGACGCCCTGCTGGTGGACACGATCTCCCGCTCCGACACGTACCCGTACGTCGACATCCGCGAGGACGACGTCACCATGGGCCACGAGGCGACCGTCTCGCGCGTCTCCGAGGAGCAGCTGTTCTACCTCATGCAGCGCGGGATGGCCGAGGACGAGGCCATGGCGATGATCGTGCGCGGGTTCGTGGAGCCGATCGCCCGCGAGCTGCCCATGGAGTACGCGCTCGAACTCAACCGCCTCATCGAACTGCAGATGGAAGGATCCGTTGGCTGACATGTCCAAGCTGAACGAAACGATTCGCAACGCCACGGAGGCCGCCGCCTCCGCGGCCACCGCGGTGGCCGACAAGGCCGTCGGCGCGGCCAAGGACGCCTACGGCAACCTGGGCGAGAAGGTCGACGGGGTCCGCACCGGGGAGGGGCGCGTCGCCATCCCGGGCATGGACCTGGAGGGGGAGCGGCTGGCCCGCGACAAGGTCGAGAACGACACCCTGGTGCGGCACACCGCCCACGGCGACATCTCCGGCGTGCCCGACTCCTCCCGCGCCGGGCGGCGCACGTCCTACGACGTCGCCGACTTCCCGAAGCTCACCGGCCGGGAGGAGGACTTCCGGTTCACTCCGCTCAAGCGCCTCAAGGGGCTGCACGCCGACGCCCTGACCGGCCCCGCGCCCGCGGTGACCGTCGACTCGGACGCCGTGCGCGTCGAGACCGTGGGCCGGGACGACGCCCGCATCGGCAGCGCCGGGATCCCCGAGGACCGCGTCTCCGCCAACGCGTGGAGCAGCGTCACCGAGGCCACGGTGCTCACCGTGCCGCAGGAGACCGAGGTCGCCGCGCCCGTGCTCGTCGACATCCACGGCTCGGACGCCACCCCGGCGGCCCAGCACCTCGTGATCGACGCCCAGCCCTTCTCCAAGGCCCTCGTGGTCCTGCGCCACCACGGCAGCGCCGTGCTCTCGCAGAACGTCGAGTTCCGGGTCGCCGACTCCGCGAACCTCACCGTGGTGACCCTCCAGGAGTGGGACGACGACGCCGTGCACGCCTCCTCCCAGCAGGCGCGCCTCGGCAAATCCGCGACCTTCAAGCACGTGCTCGTCAGCCTCGGCGGCGACCTCGTGCGGGTCACCCCGTCCACCCGCTTCGACGCCCCGGGCGGCGCCGTGGAGATGTACGGGCTGACCTTCGTGGACGCCGGCCAGCACCTGGAGTCCCGGCTGTTCGTGGACCACTCCCAGCCGCACTGCACCTCGCGGGTGACCTACAAGTCCGCGCTGCAGGGCGAGAACGCGCACGGCGTGTGGATCGGCGACGTCCTCATCCGCGCCACCGCGGAGGCCACCGACACCTACGAGCTCAACCGGAACCTGATCCTCAACGACGGCCCG
This sequence comes from Kocuria sp. LHG3120, assembly GCF_049897445.1. NCBI lineage: Bacteria > Bacillati > Actinomycetota > Actinomycetes > Micrococcales > Micrococcaceae > Kocuria > Kocuria sp. LHG3120. The sequence goes on from NZ_JAFCWG010000002.1 coordinate 229,336, forward strand.
CGGATGGACTCCGTGCCGAACCTGGAGATCGAGACCGGCCTCATCACCGGTGCGGGCCACGCCTCCACCACGGGCCAGCTGGACGACGAGCACCTGTACTACCTCATGTCCCGGGGCATCCCCGAGGACGAGGCGCGCCGGCTCGTGGTCCGCGGATTCCTCTTCGAGATCATCCAGCAGATCGGTGTCCCGGACATCGAGGAGCGCCTGCGCGGGTCCGTCCAGGACGAGCTCGCCTCCGCGAACTACTGATCCGCCGCGCCCGCACGCACCCTTCCGACCCCAGACTTTTTCGACCACAGGAGAACCATCCATGGCAACTCTCGAGATCAAGGACCTGCACGCGTCCGTCGTGCTCGACGACGAGACCACCAAGCCGATCCTGAAGGGCGTGAACCTGACCATCACCTCCGGTGAGGTCCACGCGATCATGGGCCCCAACGGCTCCGGCAAGTCCACGCTGGCCTCCACCATCGCCGGGCACCCCAAGTACGTCGTCGACTCCGGCGAGGTCCTCCTCGACGGGCAGAACGTCCTGGAGATGTCCGTTGACGAGCGCGCCCGCGCCGGGCTCTTCCTGGCCATGCAGTACCCGGTGGAGATCCCCGGCGTGACGACCTCCAACTTCCTGCGCACGGCCAAGACCGCGATCGACGGCGAGGCCCCCTCGCTGCGCACGTGGACCAAGGACGTCAAGGCCGCCATGGAGCAGCTGAAGATCAGCCCTGACATGATCCAGCGCAACGTCAACGAGGGCTTCTCCGGTGGCGAGAAGAAGCGCCACGAGATCCTCCAGCTCGAGCTGCTCAAGCCGAAGATCGCTCTGCTGGACGAGACCGACTCCGGGCTCGACGTGGACGCGCTCAAGGTCGTCTCCGAGGGCGTCAACCGCGCCCTGGAGACCAACGACATGGGCGTCATGCTCATCACCCACTACACCCGCATCCTGCGCTACATCAAGCCGCAGTTCGTGCACGTGTTCCACGACGGCCGCGTGGTCGACGAGGGCGGTCCCGAGCTCGCCGAGCGGCTCGAGAACGAGGGCTACGACCGCTACCTGGCCCCGGCCAAGTAAGCGGCTCCGACCCCACCAGCTTTCGAAAGGAGGCCAGCGATGGCCGACACCCCCGCTGAGACCACCGCCGACCCCGCGACCGCGGGCCGGCCCTCCGCCGAGGAGGTCGAGGAGGCGCTCAAGAACGTCATCGACCCCGAGCTCGGCGTCAACATCGTGGACCTGGGCCTGCTCTACGGCTCCAAGTGGGCCGAGGACGGCGCCCTGGTCCTCGACATGACCCTGACCACGGCCGCGTGCCCGCTGCAGGACGTCATCGAGGAGCAGTGCGCGCAGAACCTCGACCCCATGGTGGACGAGTGGCGCGTCAACTGGGTCTGGATGCCCCCGTGGGGTCCCGACCGGATCACCGAGGACGGCCGCGACCAGATGCGGGCCCTGGGCTTCAACATCTGAGTCCGCCTCCGCACCGACGCCGCCCCGCCCACCTCGCAGGAGGTGGGCGGGGCGGCGTCGTCGTGCCGCACCCCGCTCGATAAGTAACCTTCCGAACTGTGGGTGCGCCGCCGCCGCGCGCTCCTACACTGCCGTCATGGGCCAGACCTTGCTCTTCGGGATCGTCGCCTCGAGCGCGCTCGTCATCGGAGCGCTGGTCGGCGTGCGCTTCGAGCTCCCCAAGCGCCTGCTCGCCATCCTGCTGTCCTTCGCCGCGGGCGCGCTCATCACCGCGCTGGCCTTCGAGCTGTTCGAGGACGCCTATGAGCGGGGCGGAATCTGGCTCGCGGTGATCGGTCTCTTCGCCGGCGCCGTGGTCTTCACGGCGCTCAGCGCACTCCTGGACCGCTGGGCGCAGCCGGGACCGGCCTCCGCGGACGCGGAGCAGCAGCAGGGCAGCGTCAAGCTGGACACCGACGCCGCCGCGGACGAGAAGGCGCCGACGGCCGCCTCCACCGGCGGCGCCGCGGGGCTGGCGCTGCTGGCCGCCGTCACCCTGGACGGCGTGCCGGAGAACGTGGCGCTGGGCGTCTCGCTCACCGAGGGCACGGGCGGGCTGGCCCTGCTCGCGGCGATCTTCGTCTCCAACCTGCCCGAGTCCCTGGTCGGCGCGGCGTCCATGCGCGAGCAGGGCATGTCCCGCGGCAAGGCCGTCCTGCTCTGGTCGGTCTGCGCCGTGCTCCTGGTGGTGGCCGTGCTGGTCGGCGCCGGTCCGCTGGCCGGCAGCGACCCCGAGACCATCTCCCTGCCGCTCGCCTTCGCCGCCGGCGCGGTGATCGCGTCCCTGGCCGACACCCTGATGCCGGAGGCCTACGAGCACGGCGGGCCGGCGGTGGCCCTGAGCACGGCCGCGGGCTTCGCCCTGTCCTTCGCCCTGTCGCTGGCCTGAGCGCCCCTCGCCGCTCGCCGGAGGCGTCACGCCGCGCGCCCCGTGCTCCGCCCGGGCCCAGTCCGTGGCAGAGTCGACGCGTGAACACCGACGAAAAGCGCATCGCCCTGCTCATCGACGCCGACAACGCACCGGCGGCCAAGATCGACGTGGTCCTCGCCGAGGTGGCCCGCCACGGCGCCGCGAACGTCCGGCGCGCCTACGGCAACTGGAAGAGCCCGCACCTGCAGCAGTGGGAGGCGGTGCTGCACGCGTACGCGATCCGGCCGATCCAGCAGTTCGCCTACAGCACCGGCAAGAACGCCTCGGACATGGCCATGGTGATCGACGCCATGGACCTCCTCTACGCCGGATCGGTCGACGGCTTCGCGATCGTCTCCAGCGACGCCGACTTCACCCCGCTGGTCATGCGGATCCTCACCGACGGGCACAAGGTCTACGGCTTCGGCCAGCGGCAGACGCCGGAGCCGTTCATCAACGCCTGCTCGCAGTTCACCTACGTGGAGAGCCTGGGGGAACCCGCCGAGGAGAAGCCCGGGGAGGCGCCGGCGGCCGCGCCGCAGCAGGCGCTGCGCGGTGACGCCCGGCTGGTCAGGATGCTGCGGAGCGCGGTGGACGCCGCCAGCGGCGACGACGGCTGGGCGCACCTCGGCGCCGTCGGCCAGCAGATCGGCAACCAGGCGTCCTTCGACTCCCGCAACTACGGGTACCGCAAGCTCAGCGACCTCATCGAGGCCACCGGTCTCTTCGACGTCCGCCGGCAGAACCCGGGCGTCCAGGTGCGGGACAGCCGCCGCCGCTGACCCGGGCGCGCCCGGGGGTGGTCAGAGGGCCGGCGGGGCGTTCAGGTCGCGGGCGCTGAAGGTGTCGCAGGCGTTGAGGTCGCCGGTGCGGTAGCCCGCGTAGAACCACAGCTGCCGCTGGGCGGAGGCGCCGTGGGTGAAGTTCTCGGGGCTGACCCGGCCCTGGGTGGTCTCCTGGATCCGGTCGTCGCCGATCGCGGAGGCGGCGTCGAGGGCCTGGTCGAGCTCCTCCTCGGAGATGTCGCCCAGGTCCACGGCCCCGGACGTGTCCCCGGCGGCGCCGCCGGCCCACAGCCCGGCCAGGCAGTCGGCCTGCAGCTCCACGCGCACGGCGCCGGACTCGGGGCCCTGCGGGTCCTGCTGGGCGTAGCCGAGGGTGCCGATCTGGTTCTGGATGTGGTGGCCGAACTCGTGGGCGAGCACGTACTCCTCGGCCAGCGGGCCGCCCTCGGCGCCGAACTGGGTCTGCAGCTCGTCGAAGAACGCGATGTCGAGGTAGGCGGTCTCGTCCGCGGGGCAGTAGAACGGGCCCACGGCCGAGGACGCCGCGCCGCACCCCGTGTTGGTCTGGCCCTCGAACAGCTCCACGCCGGGCATCACGTACTGCTCGCCGGTGGCCTGCGGCAGGTAGTCCTCCCAGAACTGGTCGAGGCTCTGCGCCGTGGCGATCATCCGGCAGTCGGTGTACCGGTTGGCGTCCTCACCGGTCCGGCACCGCTCCGCCCGCTCCTGCTCCACGGAGGTCTGCGACCCGGTGTCCTGGCCGCCCCCGCCGGTGATCGCGTCGATGCCGTCCTGGCCGAAGAGCAGCCCCACGACGAGCAGCAGCAGTCCGCCGCCCAGTCCACCGCCCACGGCGATCCCGCGTCCTCGCCCGCCGCCGCTGCCGACGCGGGAGGCGTCCAGCTGGGAGCTGTTGTCGAAACTCATGGCTGAAGTGTAAGCCGTCTGATGGTGGCGCGGGTGCCGGCGCTCAGTCGAAGCCGCGGGCGGCGAGGGCCTCACCGGTCCGCTGGGCGTAGGCGACGGCGGAGATCACCGCTGGGGTCACCAGTCGCACGGGGTTCGGGCGCAGCCCACGGGCTCGCACGGCGTCCCGGAGCTCGCCCACGGCGCCCACGATGAAGGGGATCGAGCGCAGCATCAGGGAGATCGCCAGGCCGATGCGCTCGGGGTCCGCCCCGACCAGCCGCACCGGCGAGCACAGCCACACGACGCCGTCGAGGAGCTCCGGCAGGGGCGTGGTGTGCATCAGGACCCGGGTGAGCACGAGGAGGACGACGATCGTCAGCACCACGTCGGCGGCCATGGCCGGTCCCGAGGTCAGGACGTGGTAGACGGCCAGCAGGACCAGCACGGGCAGGGCGGGGGCGAGTCCCCGCCACCATTCGCAAGCGCCGATGCCCGCGGCGGAGCCCGCGACGAGCAGGAGCAGAGTGAGCGCGGCGGGGACCGGCCACGAGGGCGAGAGCACCACGGCCAGGGTCACGGCGACGATGCCGAGCCCCTTGACCCGGAGCGGGGCGCGGTGCAGGGGGCCGGTGCCGGGGGAGTAGCTGCCGAAGAGGTCCGGGCCCCGGCTCACGGGCGCGCCTCTCCGGGGAAGCCGTGCGCGCACCACCGTTCGTAGGCGGGGACGACCTCCTCGGGCGGACCGTCCGCGACCAGGGCGCCCTCGTGCAGGACCAGGACGCGCGGGGCGGTCGCGGCCAGGCCGAGGTCGTGCGTGGAGATCAGCAGCTGGTGCGGGAGCCCGTCGAGCAGCCCCATGAGCCGCCCCCGGTTGCGCAGGTCGAGGAGGGTGGTGGGCTCGTCGAGGACGAGCACCTCGGGCTCCACGGCGAGCACCGCGGCGAACGCCGCCAACTGGCGCTCCCCACCGGAGAGGTCGTAGATGCTGTGCTCGGCCCGGTGGCCGATGCCCGCGCGCTCGAGCAGCTCGAGGGCGGCGGTCCGTCGTCGGGCCCGGGGCACGCCGGCCCCGCGCAGGGACAGCTCGACGTCCTCGACCGGGGTCGGCATCACCAGCTGGGAGAGGGGGTCGGTGAACACGAAGCCCACCCGACGCCGGGCCGCGCGCACGTCCCGGGTCACGTCGGTGCCGTGCACCGTGACCGTGCCCGAGGACGGGCGGACGAGGCCGTTGAACAGCCGCAGGAGCGTGGACTTCCCGGATCCGTTGAGCCCGAGCACGGCCACCCGCCGCTCGCCCAGGCTCACGTCGAGGTCGCGCAGCAGGGTCAGCTCACCCGAGGCGGTGGGCACCGTGACGGTCACGCGGGAGCACACGAGGGCCGCGGCCCCGGGGGATCCGGGCACGGCTCAGCGCGTGCCCGCGATCCGGGGGAACGCCTTGTGCACGCCCACGGCGATGACCGCCGCGAGCACCACCTTGAGCAGGTCGCCGGGCCAGAATACGAGGTCGGCGAGGAACGCGTCCTGGAAGGGCAGGCGCGCGTTGACCACCAGGCCGAGGATGCCGCCGATCCGGATCACCACGAAACCGGCCAGGGCCGCGGCCACCAGCCGCAGGGTGTAGGTGCCGGTGCGCTCGTAGCGGGCGTTGGTGGCGCCGCCGTCGTTGGCCCGGCGGGCCGGGATCAGCCACTGGGCCACGTAGCCGGCCGCGGCCGCGGCGAACGGGAAGGCCAGGATGTAGCCCGCCGAGGGCCCGGCGAGCACGCCGAAGCCGCCGCGGAAGCCCGCGAACACCGGCACGCCGATCAGGCCCACCAGGACGTACAGCGCCACGGCCAGGAGCCCGCGGGTGCCGCCCAGGACCAGGCCGGTCAGGAACACGGCGAGGGTCTGCAGGGTCAGCGGCACCCCCGCCGCGCCCAGGGGGATCCCGGGGAGCACGGACAGGGCGGCCGTGAGGGCGGCGAACACGGCGATGTTCGCGAGGTCCTCGGCGGTGATGGTGCGGCGGCGCTCGACGTTGGTCATGGCTCCCAGACTAGGGCTTGCGGGCCCCCGGGGCGGAACCGGTGTCCTCGTCCTGCGCGGGCCCCGCGCCTTCGGCGTCGTCGCGCTGCCGGACGGCGTCGCGCTCCGTGGCCCCGAAGCGTCCGCCCAGGGCCTGCTGGTAGCGCATCCGCTGGTACTTCCAACGCTCGGCCATGGTGGCCTTGGCCTCGACGCGGTCCTTCGGGTTCACCGGGTCCGGGCCGAGCACCGGGTCGTCGCCGACCTGGTAGCGGTTGGACCAGACCTGGATGACGGCCCACGCCACGGCGGTGTACGGCACGGCCAGGATGGCGCCGAAGATGCCGCCGACCAGCGTGCCGACGGTCAGGGCGAGCAGCACCATGAGGGCGTGCAGGCTGAGGGTGCGGCCCATGATGATGGGCTGCAGGATGTTGCCCTCGATCTGGTTCACCGCGACGATCACCACGACCACCGCGAGGGCGATGACCGGCCCGTTGGTGACCAGGGCGACCAGGGCGGCGATGATGCCCGCGATGGTGGCGCCGACCACCGGGATGAACGCGGTGACGAACACGAGGACCGCGAGGGGGATCGCCAGGGGGACGCCCAGGACGAGCAGCGCGCCCCCGATGAGCACGGCGTCCACCGCCGCCACGAACGCCGTTCCGCGGACGTAGCCGCCGAGCACTTGCGCGCTGCGGTCCACGGACTCCGCGAGCTTGGCCCGGCGCTCGCCGCGGAACCAGCGCAGCGTGAAGTTCCACATCTTCTCGCCGTCCTTGAGGCAGAAGAAGAGCACCACGATCATCAGCACCAGGCCGGTCACGAACTCGGTGGCGGCGCCCAGGCCGCTGAGGGCGCCGCCCGCGAAGGAGCCGCTGGTGACGAAGTCCCCGGCCTGCTGGACGGCGGAGTCGATGGCGGCCGTGTCGACGGGGATCGGTCCGGACTGCACGAGGCGCTGCAGCTCCTCCCAGCCCTCCACCGCCGAGGCGGTGAGCGTGTCCCACTCGCTGCGCACGGCGAGCACGATGCCGGTGAGCACCCCGCCGACGAGTGCCAGGATCCCGAGGAAGGCGGCGAGGGTGGCCAGCAGGTTGGACCAGCCCCTGCGCTCGAGCCACTTCACGACCGGTCCCACGGCGGAGGCCAGGATGAGCGCGACGAGCACGGCGATGAGCACGACCTTGACCTGCAGCAGGATCCAGATCAGCCCGACCACCACGGCGGCGACGAGCAGGGTCTGGGCGGCGCGGGAACCGGCCCGGCCGAGGGAGTCCGCCCAGGGGCTGACGGCGGGGGCGAGGGCCTGGGTGGCCTCCTCGAAGCCGGCGGGCTCGACCCCGGGGCCCGTGGCGGGGGCCGCGCTGGTGCCGGGGTCGGCCTGACCGCCGAGGACGCGCTCGGCGTGCAGCGGCGCCGCACTCGAGCCTCCGGACGACGTGCTGTGCTGCTCGGGGCGTGGGGGATTTCCCATGCGGGCGCTCCTCGGGGCGTGGGTGGCGAAGGGAAGACGGGCACCGCGGACGGGACGACGGCGATCGAGCCAACACTAAGGCGACTGTGGAGGGCTGTCCAACGGTGCCCGCGCGCGTGGGCCGGAGGGCTCAGCGGGGGTCGTCGACGACGAAGACCGCGGTGAGCACGTGCCGGCGCCGCACGACCACGTCCTGCATCAGCGCGGGAGCCTCGTCGAAGGGCACGACGTCGCTGATCAGGTGCTCGCGGATCTCGCCGCCGTGGGCGGCCAGCAGGCGGATGGTCTCCGCGGACAGCCGCTGCCGGTCCCAGGTGTGGGCGAGACCGCGGGGGACCCGGCCGATCTGTGCGCAGCGCAGGCTCAGCCCGTTGTGGTGGAACTCCTCGCCCAGCCGCACCGCGTCCGCGCCCGCGGTGTAGAACGCCAGGTCGATGACGCTGCCCTGCGGCCGGACCGCGCGCAGCGCCGCGTGCAGGGCCTCGGGCTTGCCGCGGCACTGGAACACGAGGTCCGCACCGTGGTCTCCCGGCCCGTGCCGCCAGCGGGTCTTGAGCACCCGGCCGGGGTCGTCGGCGAGGTCCAGGGGGAAGAAGCCCAGCCGCTCGGCGAGCGCCCGCCGTCGAGGGTCGGAGTCGGCGACGGCGACCTCGCGCGCGCCGAGGGCGCGGGCGAACAGGGCCGTCATGAGCCCCACCGGGCCCGCGCCCGTGACCAGCACGAGCCGCCCGGCGACCCCGTCGCCGAGCCCGCGGACCGGTCCCGCGTCCGCCGCGGCGTGCAGCAGCCCGTTGGCGCAGATGGGGCCGAAGTGGGCGACGAACACGCCGAGCAGGGGGTCCAGCGCCTCCGGCAGCGGCACCAGGTGCTCGGTGAGCGGGTCGGCGACGTGGGCGGTGGCGTGGCCGTAGGCCGTGGCGAGCACGTCGCCGGTCCGGAACGCCGGCGTGCGGGAGCTCGCCACCCGGGCGACCTCCATGTAGCCCAGGCGGCGCACCGGGTAGCCCTGCTCCGCGGCACCGGGCCGGAACAGCCCGAGCTCGGTGTCGTGCCGGGAGTGCAGCCCCGGGTGGTCGCCCTTGACGAAGGCCAGCTCCGTGCCCGCGGACAGCCCCGTGGCGAGAGTCTCCAGCAGCACGCCGCCGTCCGGGACCGCGGGCAGCTCCTCCTCCACGATCTCGATCCGGTGCCGGGCGGGGACGACGAGGTTGCGGCGGGCGCTCACGGTTCACCCGCCGGTGCCGCGCGGTCCGGTCCCACGCCACTCGGTCCCGCGCCGCCCGGGTCCGCCAGGGCGACGGGCCGCCCGGTGCGCGCCGAGTCGGCGATCGCGCACGCGAGCCGGTGGGTGCGCAGCGCCTCGCCGTAGGGTGCGCGGGTGGACTCGCGCTCGCCGCGCACCGCCTCGAGGAACTCCCGGTCGACGGTCACCCTCGGGTCCTCGGCAGGGGTGTGCTCGGAGCGGTCCCGCGCGCCGTAGGCGGTGAGGCCCTGCTCCGAGAGCTCCAGGTAGAGCCCGCGGCTCACGGTGTGCAGGGCGGCGCGGTGCTTGACCGCGAGCGCCGACGTCGCGGCGAGCGTGGCGACGGCCCCGGAGCGGAAGCGCACGGTCGCGGCGGTGGCGTCGTCGACGTCGCCGTAGTCCTGCGGGGCCCCGTCCGGGGCCCTGCGGATCCCTGCGGAGTACACCTCGACGGCCTCGCCCAGCAGGAAGCGGGCGGTGTCGAGCACGTGGGTGAGCTGCTCCACGACCTGGCCGCCCGAGCGGTCCGTCCGCCCCCACCACGGCACGGGCGGTCGCTTGTCCAGCCAGTAGCCGTTGGCCAGCAGCGGGGGCGCCTCGGCGAGGAGCTCCCGGGCCAGCACGGCGGTGTCGAGGCAGCGCCAGTGGTAGCCGGTGCCCGTGACCACCCCGCTCTCCTCGACCCGGGCGCCGATCTGCTCGGCGACGTCCAGGCCCAGTCCCACGGGCTTCTCCACGAACAGCGCCTTGCCGCGCTCCAGCGCGGCGAGCTCGGCGGGCCCGTGGGCGAACGGCGGCACGCAGACGTAGACGGCGTCGGCCGCCACGGCGTCGAGGGCCTGCGCGGGGTCGGTGAACGCGGGGACGTCGAGTTCAGCGGCCAGGGCGGTGGCGGCGGGCAGGTGCGCGTCCGTCACCCCGACCACGCGCGCCCCGCCGAGTCCGTGCAGCACGTCGACGTGGCGACGGGCCACGGATCCCGCCCCGACCAGGGTGATGCGCAGCGTCATGTCGGGTTCTCCTCCAGGAGCCGGTGGTACAGGTCCAGGTAGCGCCGGGCCATGCCCGCCGGCGTCCACTGCTCGGCGGCGTCCCGGCAGGTCTGCGGGTCGATGCTGTCCAGGTCCCGCAGGTGCTCGACCAGGTCGTCCTCCGCCGCGGCCAGGAACCCGGTGCGGCCGTGCTCCACCAGGGAGGGCAGCACCCCCAGGGGGGTCCCCACGACGGGCACCCCCCGGGACAGCGCCTCGACGACACCGGTGGCCCCGGGTTCGGCCCAGCGGTTGGGCGTCAGGAGGGCGCGGGCCGAGCGCAGCAGGCGCTCCTTGCGCTCGCCCGCCACCCCGCCCACCCAGGCCACCGACGTCCCGTCGACCAGGGGCCGGACCGCCTCGAGCCAGTACCGGACGTCGGGGTGGGAGCGCAGCGCCTCGTCGCCGTCGGCGAGGCGCCGCTCCAGCTCCTCGGGGTCGTCGATGCCGGCCACGGGCCCGGCCAGCACCAGCGGGATCCCCGCCCGCCGGCAGACGCGGGCGGCGGTGTCCTGGCCCTTGTCGGCGGTGATCCGGGCCAGCACCAGCGCGTGCTCGCCCCGGGGCGCGTCCACGGGCAGCCCCGGGGGCGCGGCCAGCGGCACCACCCCCAGCGTCTGCCGCCGCAGGTTGGCCGGCGCCCGCTCGAGCTGGGACGCGGAGACCGCCGCGAACCGGACCCGGCCCCGTCCGTCGAACGCCGAGTAGAACTCGGGGTGCTTGCGCAGGTCCCAGTGCAGGGTCTGCAGCACCGGTGGGGCCGCCGTGCCCATCGCGCCCAGCACGGACGGTCCCACGACCTCCAGGTGGTCGTGCACGAGGTCCCACCGCCGCGGTCCCCGCAGCGCGTCCACGAGGCCCTGCATGTGCGCGTGGGCGATGCCCGAGACCCGGTTGTAGGGCATCGCGATGGAGCGGAACGCGGGCTCGGGCAGGGGACGCAGGTGGTCGTCGGCCTCGAGCGTGCTGGGGCCCACCGTGGCGAGCGTGACGTGCACGCCGGCGCGCCGGAGCTCCGGCACCAGGGTGGCGACCACCGTCTCGATCCCGCCGTAGCCGGACGGGGGCACGGGCAGCCAGGGGCCCGCGTTGACGAGCACCCGCAGCGCGCTCATGCGACGCGGCCGGCCGGCTGCGCCCGGTACTCGGGCACCTGCACCATGGGCGGGCGCTCGCGGACGCTGACGTCGTGGACCTCGGCGAGGAAGCGCTCCCCCTGGCGCAGGAACTGCGTGAGGCGCCCGGTCTCGTCGGCGACGGGGGAGTCGCAGCGCAGCCGCGCCTGGACCGTCAGCTGGATCTGGGCGGCCATGCGGGCCAGGGCGGCGTCGGAGGAGTTCCGGTGGGACCGGACGCCCAGGTCCACCTGGGCCATCGCGTCCAGGCCCACGGCCTCCAGCACGTCGATGAGCATCGCGATCTCCACCCCGTACCCGGAGACGAACGGCACCCGTTCGAGCAGGCTCCGGCGTCCCGCGTACTCCCCGGCCAGCGGCTGGACCAGCCCCGCCAGCCGCGGCCAGAACAGGTTCAGCAGCGGGCGGGCCACGAGCTCGGTGACTCGCCCACCGCCCGCCGGCATCACCGTGGCGCCGTCGTGCAGCGGGCGGTCGTAGCAGCTCTTGACGAACTGCACCCCTGGCTCGGTCAGCAGCGGCCCCAGCAGCCCCACGGCGAACTGCGGGTCGAACTCCCGCAGGTCCGAGTCCACGAACGCGAGCACGTCCCCGGTGGTCACGGCCAGGGACTTCCACAGCGCCTCGCCCTTGCCGGGGACGTTGCCGTGGGCGGGCAGGATGTCGGCCTGCCGGTGGACCCGGGCCCCGGCCGCCGCGGCGACCGCCCCCGTGCCGTCCGTCGAGTCCGAGTCGATGACGACGAGCTCGTCGATCAGCGCCACGTCCTCCATGAGCGTGCGCCGCAGCGCGGTGACGATCGCGCCCACGGTCTCGGCCTCGTTGCGGGCCGGGAGCACCACGCTGACCGTGCTGCCGCGCTTCCGGCGGCAGAGCTGCTCCGCGGACCACTGGCTGCCGTGGTAGCTGCGGGTGGTGAACCACTGCTGGACGTCCTGTCGCATGCTGCTCGCTTCCGACGATGAGAAATACTGGAAGGAGACTGACCAGTTGACGTCGGACACTACCCAGCGACGGCCCCGCCGAGAAGAGTCCGCCCGGAGTCGGGCGATTGTGTCGGGCGAATGTGTCAGCCTCCGGGCCCGGACCGCGGAGAAGGCGCCCGTCCGGCACGTGAGCAAGAACGCGGACCCGGCCCGCTGGGCGGGGTGCCGCCGCGGAACGGGGACCGGTAGAATGGACAGGTTGCCCGGTCAGGGCACCCACTCCTCACCACTGCCTCCCGAAAGGTCTCCTCCGTGATCACTGTCCAGAACCTCGAACTGCGTGCCGGTGCGCGGCTGCTCATGGACGAGGTCAACTTCCGGGTGGACAAGGGGGACAAGATCGGCCTGGTCGGGCGCAACGGCGCCGGCAAGACCACGATGACCAAGGTCCTCGCCGGGGAGACCCTGCCCGCGGGCGGGACGGTCACGCGCACCGGGGCCATCGGCTACCTCCCGCAGGACCCCAAGGTCGAGGACATGGAGCAGCTGGCCCGGGACCGCATCCTCTCCGCCCGCAACCTCGCGGGCGTCGTCGCCCGCCTGCGCCAGGCCGAGCAGGACATGGCCTCCGAGGACGACGCCGTGCGCAACAAGGCCATGCGCGGCTACGACCGGCTCGAGTCGGAGTTCCTCGCCGGCGGCGGCTACGCCGCGGAGTCCGAGGCCGCGACGATCACGTCCAACCTGGACCTGCCCGAGCGGATCCTCGACCAGCCGCTGCGCACCCTCTCCGGCGGTCAGCGCCGTCGCGTGGAGCTGGCCCGCATCCTGTTCTCGGACGCCGACATCATGCTCCTCGACGAGCCCACCAACCACCTGGACGCCGACTCCGTGGTGTGGCTTCGGGACTTCCTGAAGAACTTCCAGGGCGGGCTGCTGGTGATCAGCCACGACGTGGAGCTGATGGAGATGGTGGTCAACAAGGTCCTGTACCTGGACGCCAACCGCTGCGTCATCGACCTGTACAACATGGGCTGGAAGAACTACCTGCTGCAGCGCGAGCAGGACGCCCACCGCCGCAAGCGCGAGTACGCCAACGCGGAGAAGAAGGCCACCGCGCTGATGGACCAGGCCAACAAGATGCGCGCCAAGGCCAGCAAGGCCGTGGCCGCGCAGCAGATGATCAAGCGCGCCGAGCGGCTCATGAACGGCCTCGAGGGCGAGCGCCAGGCGGACAAGGTCGCGAACATCCGCTTCCCGAAGCCCGCCGACTGCGGCAAGACCCCGCTGACCGCCCGGGACCTGTCCAAGTCCTACGGCTCGCTCGAGATCTTCAACGACGTGGACCTGGCCATCGACCGGGGCTCCCGGGTGGTCATCCTCGGGTTCAACGGCGCCGGCAAGACCACGCTGCTGCGGATGCTGGCGGGGGAGGCCCAGCCGGACACCGGTGAGGTGGTCCCGGGGCACGGCCTCAAGCTCGGCTACTTCGCCCAGGAGCACGACACCCTGGACCCGGACCGGACGGTGCTGGAGAACATGCGCTCCGCCGCCCCGGATCTCGCCGACACGGAGGTCCGCAACGTCCTGGGCTCGTTCCTGTTCCAGGGCGACGACGTGTCCAAGCCGGCCGGGGTGCTCTCCGGCGGCGAGAAGACCCGCCTGGCCCTGGCGACCCTCGTGGCCTCCTCCGCCAACGTGCTGCTGCTCGACGAGCCGACCAACAACCTGGACCCGGCCTCCCGCCGGGAGATCCTCAACGCGCTGCGCACCTACGAGGGCGCGGTCGTGCTCGTCTCGCACGACGAGGGCGCGGTCGAGGCGCTGGACCCCGAGCGCGTGGTGATCCTGCCCGACGGCACCGAGGACCTGTGGAGCCAGGAGTACCAGGACCTCATCTCCCTGGCCTGACGGCGGGCGCCCCTCGCGACGTCAGTCGCGGGCGGCGGAGGTGTGCTCGCGCTCCAGGGCGTCCAGCATCGCGTCCTCCTCGTCCTCCCACGTGGGGCCGGAGCGCCGGCGCTGCGGCCGGGGGCGCATGAGCGACCTGAGGTGGGCCGGCATGTCGTCGGCCATCTCGAGCTGGCGGACGACGAGCTCCTCGTCGCCCTCGCCGATGTAGTTGCCGTCCTCGTCGTAGAACCGTGCGAGCCGGCGCTCCATCTCCTGGGCGAACTGGCGGTCCCAGGCGTCGTTGCGGGCCTGCTGGCGGGCGGCGTAGCCCCAGGCCACGAAGAACAGCGCCGCGAACGCGTACCACTGCAACGAGTAGGACAGGTGCGGCCCGGAGTCGATCTCCGGCTCCGGAGCCGGCGCGGGGGCCGCCGCGGGGGCCGGGTCCTCGGCGAAGACCTCGCCGTAGGCCGCCGTCCCGATCGGCCGGTCCCAGCGCTCGCGCAGCTCCTCGAGGTCGATCGAGGCGATCTGGCCCGCGGGGGCGCCGCGGCTGACGGACGGCTCCCCGGGCTGGAGCCGGGCGGTGACCGTCACCCGGCCGGCGGGCGGGGCCGGCACCTCGTCCGGCATCCCGTTGGCCGCCTCGCCCGTGGGGATCCAGCCGCGGTCGAGGACCACGAGGTCCCCGTCCTGCGTGCGGAACGGGACGAGCACCTCGTAGCCGACGCGCCCGTCCTGCGGCCTGTTGCGGACCAGCACCTGGTCCTCGGGCAGGTACTCGCCCGTGAGCTCGACGGGGTGCCAGGTGAGGCGCTCGTCGTGGGCGGCGAACTGCTCGGCGGCGGCCGCCCCGGTCAGGGGCTCGGCGCGGTAGTTCTGCGTGATCTTGGCGTTCTCGCCGACCAGGTGGTCGTTGCGGTCCATCTGCCAGCCGCCGAGGTACACCGAGACCACGGCGGCGGCGCAGGCGAGAAGGAAGAAGCCGAGCCACTTGCCGCTGAGCAGGAAACGGTAGTCGTTCATCCCCGGCGCTCCTGCGCGGGGCCGGCGTCGGCGAGGGGGACGGTGTCCTTCCAGAAGCCGCGCGCGCCGAGGAACTGCTCGAGGTCGCCGCGGTGCTCCGGGCACGCCAGCCACGTCTTGCGGCGCTCCGGGGCGTGGATGCGCGGGTTGTTCCAGCGGATCTGCCACGCGGCGTCCGCGCGGCAGCCCTTGCGGGAGCACTGCGGGGTGTCGGGCCCGGCCGGGGGAGCGTCGGCGCCTCGCGGGGACAGCGATCCGAGCAGGTCGAACTCCACGGCGGTCGTGCTCCTCAGGGTCTTCGGCGGGTCCCGGTACGGCCCGCGGCGGGCTCAGGCCGCTCCACGGCGCCGGGTGGTGTCGTCCTCGACAGTAGCGGAGGAAGCCGGGTCCCCGCTGGGAGCGGTCGTGCTCCCGCGGCCGTCCGGGGCGGGGTCGTCCTCGCGGTGCCCGGCGACGAACTCGCCCTCGAGCACGAAGTCGATCGCCAGGGGCGGGGCCGGCGGCCGCGGCTCGGGGGCGGCGGCCAGCGCCGGCGCGGCGGGCGGCTCGTAGTACTGGCTCGTCCGGGCGGAGCGGTCGTTGCTGTTGGCCAGCAGCACCGCCATCCACGGCAGCACGGCCACGCCCAGGATCGCGACGCCGCGCACCCAGATGTTGTCGACCGCGACGAACACGATGAGGCACACGATGCGCAGGCTCATCTGGATGCTGTAGACCTTCATCCGGTGGCCCATGTCCTGGGTGTGCGGCTCCGCGGTGGCGGTGATGGAGTGGACGTCGTCCTGGCCGGCGGCCTCGCCGGTCGTGAGATAGCGCTTGCTCATGGTCCTCCCAACAGACGATCAAGTGTCTCACCGGGGTCCGACATCGAGAAGGCGGTCCTCCGGGGCTACCGTCCGGTCGCCCGCGGCGACCGGTACGATTGGGGGGATTTCCACGCGGGCCGGCGCCGACCGGCGTGCCGCGCACCCGCGACCCACGACCGAAAGGCCCCCTCCCCATGGCAGACGAGCAGCGCAGCCTGGCCCCCCGCACCGTCCTCGTGACCGGCGGCAACCGCGGGATCGGACGGGCCATCGCCCAGGCGTTCCAGGACGCCGGGGACAACGTGGCCGTCACCTACCGCTCCGGCGAGGCGCCCGAGGGCTTCTTCGCGGTGCAGGCCGACGTCACCGACTCCGCGTCGATCGACGCCGCGTACAAGGCCGTCGAGGCCGAGTTCGGCCCGGTCGAGGTGGTCGTGGCCAACGCCGGGATCACCCGGGACACCCTGCTGCTGCGGATGAAGGAGCAGGACTTCCAGGACGTCGTGGACACCAACCTCACCGGCGCGTTCCGCGTGGTGCAGCGCGCCGCCAAGGGATTCATGCGCCTCAAGCGCGGGCGCGTGGTCCTCATCTCCTCCGTGGTCGGGCTCTACGGCTCGCCCGGGCAGGTCAACTACGCCGCGTCCAAGGCCGGTCTGGTCGGCATCGCCCGGTCGATCACCCGGGAGCTGGGCGGGCGCAACGTGACCGCCAACGTCGTCGCCCCCGGGTTCATCAACACGGAGATGACCGCGGCGCTGCCGGAGGAGACCCAGAAGAACTACCTCGCCTCGATCCCGGCCGGCCGGTTCGCCGAGCCGGAGGAGGTCGCCGCCGTCGTGCGCTGGATCGCCTCCGACGAGGCGAAGTACATCTCCGGCGCCGTCATCCCCGTGGACGGCGGCCTCGGCATGGGCCACTGAGCCCCGCCGCCCCCTGATCCCCGCACGTTCCACCGAAGGAGCACCATGAGTTCACTTGCAGGCAAGACCGCCGTCGTCACCGGGTCCTCGCGCGGCGTCGGCGCCGACACCGCCAAGCTGCTGGCCGGGGAGGGCGCCAACGTGGTCGTCAACTACCGGCAGAAGGCGCCCCGCGCCAACAAGGTCGTCAAGGAGATCGAGGCGGCCGGCGGGAAGGCCATCGCCGTCCAGGCGGACATGACCGAGCCCGAGGACGTCCGCAGCCTGTTCGCCCGCGCCGTGGAGGCCTTCGGCGGGGTGGACGTGCTCGTGCTCAACGCCTCCGGGGGCATGGAGACGGACCTCGGTGAGGACTACGCGCTCAAGCTCAACCGGGACGCGCAGAACGACACCCTCAGCGCCGCGCTGGAGCACCTGCCCGAGGGCGGGCGCGTGGTGTTCGTGACCAGCCACCAGGCGCACTTCATCAACGACGTCGAGACCATGCCGGAGTACGTGGAGGTCGCCAGGTCCAAGCGCGCCGGTGAGGACGCCCTCACCGCCCGCATCCCGGAGCTGACCGGGCAGGGCATCACGTTCGTGGTGGTCTCCGGCGACATGATCGAGGGCACCGTGACCGCGACCCTGCTCAACCGGGCCCGGCCGGGGGCGCTCGAGGAGCGCCGCGAGGCCGCCGGCAAGCTCTACTCCGTGCAGGAGTTCGCCGAGGAGATCGCCCGCATGGTCACCGCCGACGTCCCCACCGGGCACGTCGAGCTCGTCGGCGGCGCCGACGACTTCCTGGCGAAGGCCGGTCGCCGCTAGGCCCACGGCTCCCGCCGTCGTCCCCGCCGCAACCGGAGCCCGCGGCGGCGCGAAACCGTCCGCAATGTGACGCCGTCCGCCCTCCGGGGGTGCTAATCATGGACTCCACGGCACGAGGCCGATCGCGCCTCGGCCAGGAGCACCTCCGCGCGGTGCGGAGCCGAGCGAGGAGCCACCATGACCCCACAGCCCACCGGACGCCTCGACACCGGCGGTCACCTCGTCCTCACCCGCACGTTCCGCGCCCCCGTCGAGGAGGTCTGGGCCGCGGTGACGGACTCCGCCCGGCTGGCCCGGTGGTACGGGGCGTGGAGCGGGGACCCGGCCACCGGGCGCGTCGAGGTGCTGCTGACGGTCGAGGACCTGGACGAGCCCGAGCCCCTGCTGATCCGCCGCTGCGACCCGCCCCGGCACCTGGCGCTCACCCTGGGCACGGCGGCCGACGCCTGGCGCGTGGACCTCGACCTCCAGGACGACGACGGCACCACCGTCCTGCGGCTCACCCACCGGTACCCGGACCCCGACGAGGTGGAGTCGGTGGGGCCCGGCTGGGAGTACTACCTGGACCGGCTCGTGGCCGCCGAGACCGGCGGGGACCCGGACGCCGTCGACTTCGCCCGGGACTACCACCCCGCGATGTCCGGGCACTACCGGCCGCTCGCCGAGCAGCTCCGGGCCCGGGACTGATCCCCGCCGGACGGGCCTCACCCGGGGTTGGGGCTCGCGATCTGGATGAGGTTGCCGCAGGTGTCGTCGAGCACCGCGGTGGTGTACGGGCCCGAGACCGTGGGCTCCTGGACGAAGTGCACGCCGCGCTCGCGCAGCCGCTCGTACTCCGCCCGCACGTCCTTGACCCCGAAGCTCGTGAACGGGATGCCGTCGGCCACGAGCGCGGCCTTGAACGGTCCCACGGCGGGGTGCTCGGAGGGCTCGAGCACCAGCTCCACTCCCTCGGGCGCCTGGGGCGAGACCACGGTGAGCCAGCGGGCGCCGCCGGCGGGGACGTCGTGCTTGACCATGAAGCCGAGCTTGCCGGTGTAGAACAGCAGCGCCTGCTGCTGGTCGTCAACGAAGACGCTGGTGTGGGTGATGCGCATGGGACGCTCCTTCTCGGGTCGGGCGGCGCGGGGCGCGTCAGGAGCCGGCGTCGCCGACGCTGAACATCCAGTGGATGCCGAACCGGTCGGTGCACATCCCGAACAGGCCGCCCCAGGGGGCCTCCTCGAGCGGCATCGTGACGGTCCCGCCCGCGCCCAGTGCCTCCCACCAGCCGCGCATCACGGACTCGTCGTCCCCGCTCACGGAGACCGAGACGTTCTCGCCGACGGCCAGGTCCATGCTGTTCGGGGTGTCGGCGGCCATCAGGACCATGCCGGTCCCGGTGGTGAGCATCGAGTGCATCACCTTGTCCTGCTCCGCGGGGTCGTCGCTGGCCCCGTACTCGCTGAACCGGCTGACCGACAGCTCCCCGCCGAACACCGAGCGGTAGAAGGTCATCGCCTCCTCTGCCGTGTCCCGGAACGAGAAGTAGGGATTGAGCAGCATGGGCATGGCCGGGCCTTCCGCGTCGATCGGTCGATGCTCCCATCATGACGCCGTCCGCGGCGCGGGGGAAGCAACCCTGGGAAGCCGCCGGAGGGGTGCGTAACCTGGTGCGCATGAGCAGAACGCAGTACTACGTGGCGGCCAGCGCAGACGGGTACATCGCCGACCGGGAGAACCACCTCGACTGGCTGCTGCAGTACGGCTTCGAGGCCTACCAGGAGCACTACGACGCGTTCCTGGGCGACGTCGGCGCGCTCGCGATGGGCGCGAGCACGTACGAGTTCGTCCTCGACCAGGGGGACTGGGCCTACGGGGACCTGCCGGTCTGGGTCTTCACCCACCGCGAGCTGCCGCGGCCGGCGGGGGCGGAGCCGACCTTCGTCAGCGGACCGGTCACGATGCACGCCGAGGCCCTGGTCGCCGCCGCGGGCGAGCGGAACCTGTGGGTGGTGGGCGGCGGGAAGCTCGCGGCCCAGTTCGCGGACGCCGGTCTGCTCGACGAGCTGTGGCTGACCTACATGCCGATCGTGCTGGGCGGAGGACATCCCGTCCTGCCGACCGCAGCGGCGCGCGACCTGCGGCTCCAGCGCACCACCCACTTCGAGGGCGGCGCCGTGGAGCTGCGCTACGTCCTGGAGGGCCCGGACCGGCAGGTGTGGCCGGAGTAGCCGCTCTCCGCCGCCGCGCGCGGCAGCCCGTACCAGGCCGCGGCGTTGTCGTGCAGCACGGCCGCCGCGGCGCCGGCGCCCAGGGTCTCGGCGACCAGCGCGACGTCCGCGTCCCGGAACGGGCGCTCCGCCCGGGTGCTCGGCAGATCGGTGCCGAAGAGCAGGGCGGTCGGGTCCACGGCGTGGATCCGGCGCAGCGCGTCCGGCACGTCGAGGTCGACGCGCCCGAACCCCGTGGCCTTGACCTTCACGCCCCGCTCGACGAGCTCGAGCAGCCGCGGCAGCCCCGCCGCGCTCATGCCGAGGTGGTCGACGCCGGCCCGCGGCAGGCGCCGCAGCACGGGGGCGAGGTGCTCCAGCGCGGCGGCGTCCGCGTAGAACTCGGCGTGCCACCCGGCGAGGTCGTGCACCCGCCGGGCGAGCCGCTCGATGCCGGCAGGGTCCGCGTCGGCGCCGCGGCGGAGGGTGAAGCGCACCGCCCGCACCCCGGCCCCGTGGAGCTCGCGCACCTGCTCGTCCGGGACGGCGGGCGGCAGCTGGGTCACGCCGACGAATCCGGGGCCGAGCTCCGCCAGCGCCGAGCGCAGCCACTCCTGGGCGTGGCCCTGGAAGGAGCCGCTGACCACGGCCCCGCCCGCCACGCCCAGTTCCCGGACCCTGCGCCGGTAGTCCCCGACCGTGAAGGTCGGCGGCAGGTACCCCTGGTTGGGTACCAGCGGGAACCGCGGGTCGACCACGTGCAGGTGGGCGTCGATCATGCGGTCATTCTGCCCGAGACCGTGGGGCGGTGCGCGGGGGCGGGCCGGTCCGGCGGCGCGACCGGGGTGGCGCCCACCCTCGTTGCTTCCGCACACATACACTGCATGCCTGTGACCACCACTGTCCTGACCCCCGACCACGTGCTCCAGGCCGCCGAGGAGGCCCTCGACCGGGCCCGGCGCAGCTACGCCCGGAAGCTGCTACGCCTGGTGGCCGCCGAGCTGGCGCGCCGCCACCCCGACGCGGTGCGCCTGGACGTGCTCGGTCACGACGGTGACCAGGAGTTCTTCGTCGACGCCCTGCGCGACGCCGCGGGCGACTACGTCTGGGGCGACCCGGGCCGGGTCGTGGTGGTGCGCGAGACGGCCGACGACGAGCTCGGCGGCACCGTCACGGTCGCCGCGCGGGACGTGCGCGAGCTCGTGGGCCGCGCCCTGGACGCCTACGCCGGACCGCTGGAGCGGCTGCTGCACCACGACGAGCAGAGCGACACCTACTGGCTGGACCTGACCGCGCCCTGACCGGCCCCGGGACCGTCCCGGCCTGGGCGCGGCGGCCGTGCCCGGGCGGTGCGGATCACTCCTCGTAGGGGGGCCACAGGCTGACCCCCAGCCGCACCTCGAGGCGGGCGATGGTGTACCCGTCCGGCCAGACGTGCCCGTCCAGGATCCGGGACAGCGCCGTGTGGTCGACACCGGTGAGCGCCCCGAGCTCCCGCAGCGTCCGGGACCCCGCGGCCGCCCGCAGGTTCAGCGCGAACAGCCTCGCCCGCTCCGCCACCGGGTCGCCGCAGATCTCGTCCGGCCAGGAGAGACACTGGTCCTGTGGTTCCGGTCGCACCCTGCTCGCCATGGCGGGCAGTCTAGGGACCGGCCCTGAGCATGAACCTGGGATCAGGAGGCCGCGGGCCCGTAGCGGTGCTCCGGGCGGCCCGTGCTCCCGTAGCGGAGCTGGATCTCGACCGACCCGTCCTCGGCCAGTGCGGAGAGGTAGCGCTGGGCGGTGGCCCGGGAGATGCCGACCTTCCGGGCGATCTCCGCGGCCGAGAGGGGCACCCCGGCCTCCAGGGCCGCCAGGACCGAGCCCTCCGTCGCGGACCGGGTGCGCTCGCCGGGGGAGGCGGTCTCGCCCGGGTGCAGGGCGTGCAGGGCGCGGTCCACGGTCTCCTGCGTCAGCGCGTCCCGGTCGGTGAGCAGCCGGCGGTACCGGGCGTAGGCCCGCAGGGTGCGCGCCAGCCGCTCGTTCGGGAACGGCTTGATGAGGTAGGCGAGCGCGCCGCGGCGGACGGCGGTCCGCACGGAGGCCGGGTCGGCCGCCGCGGTGAGCATGATGACGTCCACGTCGAGGGCCCGCAGCAGGTCCAGGCCGAGTGCGTCGGGCAGGTAGACGTCCAGCAGCACGAGGTCGGGCTGGTGGGCGTGGACGGTGCGCATCGCCTGCTCGGCGGTGCCCACGGGGGTCAGGGCCGTGAAGCCCGGCACGGCGTTGACGAAGCCGGCGTGCAGCCGTCCCACGTGGAAGTCGTCGTCGACCACGAGGACCACCAGGTCGTCGCTCATCCTGCACCTCCTGATCTGCCGGCGGACCGTTCGCCGCCGACGTCGGCCCCGGGCCCGGGGTCGCGGACCACGGTACCGGGCAGGCGGGCGCAGAAGACGGCTCCCGGCCCGCCGGGGCGTCCGGGATCGGCCACCCACACCTCCCCGCCGCGCCGGCGGGCCAGCTCCCGGCTCAGGGACAGGCCGAAGCCCTGGCCGTGGACGTCGGGCAGCACGGCGAACGGCGCTGCGCCCTCGTCCCCGGATCCGCCGGCGGGAACGGCGGTGGACCAGCCCTGGGCGAAGATCGGCTCGGGGTCCGCCACGGGGAGCCCGTCGCCGGAGTCGGCCACGACGAGGTGCAGGGTGCCCTCCCCGCCGGTCCAGTCGTCGAGCAGCTCGACCTCGACCCATCGGTCTCCCGCCGCGCCCTGGACGGCGGCGCGGACGGCGTTGTCCACGAGGCTGCCGATCACGGTGGTGACGTCCTGCGGGTCCGTGATGCGGCCGCGGACGAGGGTGTCGGCGCCGATGCGCAGGCTCACGCCGCGCTCGGCGGCCTCGACGCTCTTGGCCCCCAGGAAGGCCTGCAGGTAGGGGTCGCGCAGCAGCTGGGCCCCCTCGGCGGGGTAGCTGAGGGGGCCGGTCTCGGTCACCTCGGCCACGTACCGGCGGGCCTCCTCGGCGTCGCCGATCGCGAGCAGCCCCGCGATGGTGTGCAGGCGGTTGGCGAACTCGTGGCGCTGGGCGCGCAGGGCGGTGCTGAGGGCGCCGACGGCGTCGAGCTGGCGGGTCAGGGACTGCAGCTCGGTGCGGTCCCGGATCAGGACCACCCAGCCCAGCGGGGGCAGGCCCGGGCGGTCGGGCCGGACGGCGCGGGCGGAGAGGATCAGCACGTGCCGGCCGACGACCTGCTCCACGGCCGGGGACGCGGGGGTCGCCGCGGCGAGCAGCGCCGCGAAGGACGTCGGCAGGCCCGCCTCGGCCAGCGGGGTCCCCACGAGCCGGGCGGGCTCCGTCACGCCCAGCAGCCGTCCCGCCTCGGCGTTGACCACGGTGATGCGGTGCTCGGGGGAGATGCCGATGACGCCTTCGTCGACCCCGCGCAGCACCGCCTCCTGGTCCTGGGCGAGCGTGGCGATCTCCTCGGGCTCCAGGCCGAGGGTGAGGCGCTTGAGCCGGCGCGCGATCGCCGCGGAGGCGGCCGCGCCGAGGCCGAGGGCGCCCACGGCGGTGGCGGCCACGGGGGTGATGTCCTCCCGCAGGGTGGCGAGCATGTCCGTGCGGGAGATCCCCACGCTCACGGCGCCCACCACGGCGTCGTCCGTTCCCGGGGCGTACACCGGGACCTTGGCCCGGGCGGAGCGCCCCAGGGTGCCGCGCTCCTGGCTCGTGACCTCCCGCCCGGCCAGGGCCTCGGTGGGGTCCGTGCTGACGGGCCGGCCCAGCTGCTCGGGATTGGGGTGGGAGAGCCGCAGCCCGGTGTCGTCGGTGATCACCACGAAGAGGGACTCCGTGCGGTCGCGGACCTCCTCCGCGGCGGTCTGCAGGGCGCCCCCGGACAGCACCTCCGGGTCGAGGTCCGCGGGACCGGCGTCGAGCAGGTCCGCCACGCCCGCGCGGACGTCGTCGTCGGCGGCCACCGACCGGGCGATGGACAGCGCCTGGCCCTCGGCGTCGCGGCCCAGCCGCTCGTAGGTCAGCCAGGCGTAGACGCCCCCGCACAGGGCGACGACGAGGGTCACCACGGCGAGGTGCAGCAGCATCATCCGGGCCAGGAAGCCGGGGCGCTGCCGGGGCGCACCGGGTGCCGTCACTGTCTCTCCTCGGGGCCGGGCGCGGTCTCGTGCTCGAGGGCCGCGCGTGCTGCATCCCACTCTACGACCCGGGTCGGCCGCCGGGAGCGGGGTCCCGGCGGGGGCGGGGGATCAGAGGTCGGCGAAGAACCGGACCGCGTCGAGGTTCGGCAGGTTGACCTGGGCGTCGGCGGCCGCGCGCAGGGCGGGCTTGGCGTTGTAGGCCACGCCGAGCCCGGCGGCCGTGAGCATGTCGAGGTCGTTGGCGCCGTCGCCCACGGCGATGACGTCCTCGGGGGCGACGTCGAGCTCCTCGGCCCAGGTCCGCAGGCACCGCTCCTTGACGGTGCGGTCCACGACCTCGCCGAGCACCCTGCCGGTGAGCGTGCCGTCGACGACTTCGAGGGTGTTGGCCGCGTGCCGGGTGAGCCGCAGCTGCTCGGCGAGCGGGGTGAGGACGCCCAGGAAGCCGCCGGAGACCGCCGCCACGGCGTGCCCCTCCCGCAGGAAGGCCTTGACGAGCACGTCCGCGCCGGGGGAGAGCCGGACCGCGGCCAGGACCTCGTCGAGCACGGACGCGGGCAGCCCGGCGAGGGTCTCGACGCGCGCGAGCAGGGACTCGGCGAAGTCCAGCTCCCCGAGCATGGCCGCCCGGGTCACGGCGGCGACCTCGGCCTCGCGCCCCGCGTGGGCGGCGAGCATGTCCACCACCTCCTGCTGGATGAGCGTGGAGTCGACGTCCATGATGAGCAGCTTCTTGCGCCCGGGGTCGAAGAGGGTGGTCGGCACCACGTTGACGTCCACGCCCGGCAGCATCTGGGTCAGCGGGTCGGGGCGCAGGGCGGCGAGCAGGGCGGTCGCGTCGGAGCCGTGCACGAGCGCGGTGAAGGCGTTGTAGCCGGGGACCTCCGAGTCCGGCCCGGCCGAACCGGGGCCGGTGACCCGCACCGTGGAGAAGCGCTCGACCTCGGCGCCGGCGTCCTGCACGAGGGTGAGGATGCGCTCACGGGCCTCAGGGTCCGGATTCTGGGCAAACGCGATGACGGCGAGGTCGGTGGTCATGTGCGCCAGCTTATCGGCAGGCGCGGGCAACGGCCGACCGGGGCCCTCACTCGGGGCGGAGCACCGCGACGTCGGAGACGAGTTCGATGTGCTCGGCCATCGCGCGGGCCGCCCGCTCGGGCTCCCGGTCGCGGATGGCGTCCACGATCGTCCGGTGGGACTCCAGGGACCGTTCGGGGCGGCCCTGCTGGCTCAGGGACTCGATGCGGGTCTCCCGCACGAGTCCGGAGATCTCGGTCATCATCCGGGCCAGGACCGAGGAGTGGGCGGCGGCGGTGACCGCGGCGTGGAACAGCTCGTCGCCCTCCAGTCCGCGGCCGCCGCCGGCGATGTCCTGCGCCATGAGCGCCAGGGCGTGCTCGATGGCGGACAGGTCCTCGGGGGTGCGCCGGGCCGCGGCCAGGGCGGCGATCTTGGTCTCCACGGCGCTGCGGGCGTCGACGATGTCCGGCAGCCGATCGGCGTGCTCGCGCAGTCCCCGCAGCACCACGGCGCTGGAGGGCCGGTAGCGCAGCACCGCCCCGCTGCCGTGCTGCACGTCGATCACCCCGAGCACCTCCAGGGCCACCAGGGCCTGGGCGACGGTGGCCCGGGAGACGCCCAGGCTGTCGGCGAGGTCCCGCTCCGGGGGGAGCCGGTCGCCGGTCTCGAGCCGGTCCTGGATGACGTGGTCCAGCAGCCGCTCCACCACCTGCTCGTAGAGCCGAGGGCGTTCCACCCGGTCGATCCTGTTGGGCCCTGCCATGTCCGTCCTCCCCGGTCGCACGGCGCCGGAGCGTCCCGGCGGCGCGGCACCACCCAGTGGCGTCCGGCCCCTATGCTAGCCCAACGATTGACAAGGACCCCTAGTGTCCTATTGGCTAGTCCAAAACTGGCGGTGTGATCCACACCACTGTTCCCGCAGGAGCTCCACCCTCACCGGCGGGACCGTCCTCGTCCGAAGGAAGACCCATGGGCCCAGAAGTGCTCTCCATCATCATCCTGGCCGCGATGTTCGTCGTGGCCACCGTCCTGCCCGTCAACATGGGGGCGCTGGCCTTCGTGGGCGCGTTCGTGCTGGGGGTGTTCGTCCTCGGGATGGACACCGACCAGATCCTCGAGGCGTTCCCCGGCGGGCTGTTCCTCACCATCGTGGGGGTGACCTATCTGTTCGCCATCGCCCAGAAGAACGGCACCGTGGACCTGCTCGTGCAGGCGGCGGTGAAACTGGTGGGCAGCCGGGTCGCGCTGATCCCGTGGATCATGTTCTTCATCACTGCCGTGATCACCGCCGTGGGCGCCCTGTCCCCGGCCGCCGTGGCGATCATCGCCCCGATCGCGCTGAGCTTCGCCGCCAAGTACAAGATCAATCCCCTGATGATGGGCATGATGGTCATCCACGGCGCCCAGGGCGGCGGCTTCTCGCCGATCTCCGTCTACGGAGTGACCGTCAACGGCATCGTCGCCGGGGCCGGCCTGGACGTCAGCCCCACCGCGGTGTTCCTCTCCAGCCTGGTCTTCAACCTGCTGATCGCCGTGGGCCTGTTCGTGACCCTCGGTGGGCGCGGCCTCGTCTCGGCCCGCGCGGAGGACTTCGTGGAGCGGGCCTCCGAGGCCCGCCTGTCCCGCAGCCGGGTCGCCGCCGGGCACGCCGGGGACCGGGACGTGGACTTCAAGGGCTTCGGCTCGGGCATGTACGGTCCCCGTGACCCGGCCGGATCCTCCGAGCCCCCGGTCCGGCGCGAGGGCAGGGACGGACTGCTCCCGCAGGCCGCCACCATCCTGGGCCTGGTCGTACTGGCCGTCGTCGCCCTGGGCTTCGGCGTGGACGTGGGCTTCGTGGCCATCACCGTCGCCGTCGTCCTGGCCCTGGTCTCCCCGAAGGCTCAGAAGGGCGCGGTCAACAAGATCGACTGGTCCACCGTGCTCCTGCTCGGCGGCATGCTCACCTTCGTCGGCGTGCTGCAGGAGGCGGGCACCATCGAGTACGTCTCCAACGGCGTGGCCGGCCTGGGGATGCCGCTGCTGGCGGCGCTGCTGATCTGCTACATCGGCGCCGTCGTCTCCGCCTTCGCCTCTTCGACCGCCATCCTCGCCGCGCTCATCCCCCTGGCCGTGCCCTTCCTGCTCGCGGGCGAGGTCGGGGCCACCGGGCTGATCTGCGCCCTGGCCGTGGCCTCGACCATCGTCGACGTCTCCCCGTTCTCCACCAACGGCGCGCTCGTGCTGGCCAACGCCCCCGCTGACGTGGACCGCGACGTCTTCTACAAGAAGATCCTCGTCTACGCCACCGGCGTGGTCGTCATCGGCCCGCTGCTGGTCTGGGCCGTGATGGTCGCCCCCGGCTGGCTGTAGCCCGCAGCCCCGCCCCGCCGATGCCCACCGACCCGATCACGGAGGAACCCGCCATGACCGACATCCAGCCCGCCACCGGCACCCCGCCCCGCACCGACCCCCAGGAGCCCTCGCCGTCCGGCGGCCCCCTGGCCGGCACCCTCGTCGTAGACCTGTCCCGTGCCCTCGCCGGCCCGCACGCGGCCATGATGCTCGCCGACCTGGGCGCGCGGGTCGTCAAGATCGAGAGCCCCGGCACGGGTGACGACACCCGCGGGTGGGGCCCGCCCTTCGTGGGACCCGAGGACGACCCGCAGGCCACGTACTTCCTGTCCTGCAACCGCAACAAGGAGTCCGTGGCCCTGGACCTCAAGTCCGAGGACGGCGGGCAGGTGCTCCGGGCGCTCGTGGAGCGCGCCGACGTCCTGGTGGAGAACTTCCGGCCCGGGGTGCTGGACCGGCTCGGCTTCTCCGTCGAGGAGCTGCACCGCCTGAACCCCCGCCTGGTGGTGCTCTCCATCACCGGCTTCGGCCACGACGGACCGGAGTCCCGGCGCTCCGGCTACGACCAGATCGTCCAGGGCGAGGCCGGGCTCATGTCGCTCACCGGTTCCGGCCCGGACGACCCCCAGCGGGTGGGCGTGCCCATCGCCGACCTGCTGGCCGGGATGAACGGCGCCTACGGCGTGCTGGCCGCCCTCTACGAGCGCGAGCGCACCGGGGCCGGGAAGGTCGTGCGCACCTCCCTGCTGTCCTCGGTGGTCGGGGTGCACGCCTTCCAGGGCACCCGCGCCACCGTGGCCCACGAGGTGCCGCGGGCCCAGGGCAACCACCACCCCTCCATCGCGCCCTACGGCCTGTTCGCCTGCCGCGGCGGGAAGGTGCAGATCAGCGTGGGCAGCGAGAAGCTGTGGCGCACCTTCGCCGGGGCCTTCGGGATCGACCCCGACCGGCCGGAGTTCGCGACCAACGCCGACCGCGTCCGCAACCGACCGGCCGTGATCGCCGCCGTCGAGGAGGCCTTCGCCGCGCACGGTCCCGAGGAGCTGCTGGAGCTGCTGGCCGGGATCGGCATCCCGGCCGGGAAGGTCCGGACCCTGGACGAGGTCTACGCCTGGGAACAGGTGCGCTCGCAGGGGCTGGTCGTGGGCGTCGACCACGAGGTCCTCGGTCCCGTCGAGCTGCCCGGACCCGCGGTGCGGTTCTTCGCCCCCGGCGACACGGACGAGACGACACGGCGGGACCACGCCGCCCCGCCCGTGCTCGACCAGCACGGTGCCTCCGTCCGCGACTGGCTCGCGGGCACCGCGACCGGGGCCGGCCCCACCGGGAACACCACCGACCCGAAGGCGGAGGCCCTCCGATGACCGCTCAGCCCCTCCCCGAGATGTCCACCGGCGCCCTGGAGGTCCGGCGGGAAGGACCCGTGGCCTGGGTGGTCCTCGACCGCCCCGACCGGCGCAACGCGCTGTCCCCGGCGATGTGGGCGGCCCTGCCCGGCGTGCTGGAGAAGCTGGACGCCGACCCCGGCGTGCGGGTGATCGGGCTGCGCGGGGCGGGCGGGGTGTTCTCCGCCGGGGCCGACATCGCCGAGGTGTTCGAGTGCCTGGGCGAACCCGGCACCGGGCTGCCCCGCGGCGGGCTGCTCACCGAGGCCGAGGCGGCCCTGGCCGCGGTGCACAAGCCCACCGTGGCGGCCCTGGAGGGGTACTGCATGGGCGGGGCCTGGATGCTGGCCGGCGCCTGCGACCTGCGCATCGCCACGGCCTCCCTGCGCATCGGACTGACCCCGGCCCGGATCGGCATCGTGTTCCCGGCCTCCGGGATCCAGCGTCTGGTCCGCCTGGTGGGCCCCGGCACGGCCTCCTACCTGCTGCTCACCGGCGACACCGTCACCGCCGCCGACGCCGAGCGGTGGGGCATGCTCACCCGCGTGGTGGAGGACGCCGGCTTCGAGTCGGCCCTGGAGCAGGTGGTCACGGACCTGGCGGGGCGGTCCCAGCTCTCCGTGCAGGCCCACAAGCACCTGATCGCGCTCGCCTCCCCGGACGAGGGCGAGGCGGCCGGGTTCGGCGCCGACGAGATCTCCGAGGCCCTGTTCCGGGAAGTCCTCGACGGACCCGACGCCCGCATCGGGCAGCGGGCGTTCCTGGCCAAGGAGACGCCCCGCTTCCGCTGGGCCGGGGAGGACTTCTGGGCCGCCCGCTCCGGCGCCGCCGGGAGGGGCAGGGAGCACCGCGCGTCGATCATCCGTGGGCGGTGGCCGCGCCGCTCCGCCCGTCCCTGACGGGGTGCGTGCCGCACCGGCACGCCGGTGCGGCGCTCCGCGTGTCCTAGAGTGGCGGGTATGAGTGCTGTGGTGGAGATGGTGGACGTCAGCGTGGTCCGCGGACAGAAGACCCTGCTGGATTCCGTGGACTGGGTCGTCAACGAGGGCGAGCGCTGGGTCATCCTCGGCCCCAACGGCGCCGGCAAGACCACCCTGCTGTCCATCGCGGCCGCCCGCCTGCACCCCTCCCGGGGCATGGTCGACATCCTGGACGAGATCCTCGGCGCGGTGGACGTGTTCGAGCTGCGCCCCCGCATCGGGCTGACCTCCGCCGTGCTCGCCACCCAGATCCCCGACGCCGAGTCCGTGCGCAACTGCGTGGTCACCGCCGCGTACGGGGTGACGGGGCGGTGGATCGAGAGCTACGACGACGCCGACGAGGCCCAGGCGCAGGAGCTCATGGCCGCGTGGGGGATCGAGCACCTGGCGGAGCGCCGCTTCGGCTCGCTCTCGGAGGGGGAGCGAAAGCGCGTCCTGATCGCCCGCGCCCTGATGACCGACCCCGAGCTGCTGCTGCTCGACGAGCCCGCCGCCGGCCTGGACGTGGGCGGGCGGGAGGACCTGGTGGCCCGGCTGGACGAGCTGGCCCGCGACGGGGCGTCCCCGGCGATCGTCATGGTCACCCACCACCTCGAAGAGGTGCCCGACGCCTTCACCCACGCACTGCTGCTGCGCGAGGGCCGGGTGGTGGCCGCGGGCCCCGTCCGCACCGTCATGACGCAGAAGAACCTCTCCGAGACCTTCGGCCTCCCGCTGAAGCTGGTGAAGGTCGGCAACCGCTTCGCCGCGTTCGGCCGGTCCTGACCCGACGTGGTGCCCGACACGCTCGCAGCCCTCGCCGCGGACTTCCCGTTCGAGTGGTGGCAGGCCGCCCTCATCCTGCTCGCCGGCGTCGCCGCCGGACTGATCAACACCATCGTCGGCTCGGGCACCCTCGTCACCTTCCCCGTGCTCGTGACCATGGGCGTCCCGCCCGTGACCGCGTCCATGTCCAACGCGATGGGCCTGATCGCCGGCAACCTCACCGGCGCCTGGAACTACCGCCACGAGCTCGCGGGCGTGGAACGGACCCTGCTCAAGCTCATCCCCTGCTCCGCGCTCGGCGGGGTGATCGGCGCGTGGCTGCTGCTGCACCTGCCCGAGGAGGTCTTCGGCTACGCCGCGCCGGGGCTGATCGTCGTCGCCCTCCTGTTCGTGGTCTTCCAGCCGCGGCTCCAGGCTCTGGTGCGCCGGCGCAAGGACGAGCAGGCCGAGGCCGCCGCCGCGGCGGCCCGGGCCCGGGGGGAGACCCCCCGCACCCTCGACCCGGACCGGGCCCCGCAGCCCGCGTCCCTGTACGTCCTGGTGTTCCTGGCCGGGATCTACGGCGGGTACTTCGTGGCCGCCCAGGGCGTGCTGCTGCTCGGCATCCTGGGCGTCTTCCTGCTCGCCTCGCTGCAGGCCGCCAACGCCGTCAAGGTGGTGCTGGTGGCGGCGGTGAACATCGTCGCCGCCGTGTCCTACATCCTCTTCGCGTTCGACCGGATCAACTGGTGGGTGGTGCTGCTCATCGCCCTCAGCTCCACGGTGGGCGCCTGGGCGGGGGCCAAGATCGGCCGCCGGCTCTCCCCGGTCCTGCTGCGCACCGTGATCGTGGTGCTCGGCGTCGTGGCCCTCGTGAGCCTCGTGTCCCAGCTGCTCTGAGACCGGCCGGGCCCCGGACGGGCTCCGGCTACCATTCGGGGCGGACCCCCTCCGCGGCCCCGACCCCGCCCGCCTCGAACCCCGACCCCGAAGAGACCCCCGTGACCGACCTCCCCCAGATGATCCGCCTCGACAGCGCCGACGACCCCCGGGTGGCCGACTACGCCCGCCTGACCGACGTCCGGCTGCGGCGCAAGCTCGAGCCCGAGCGCGGCATGTACATCGCCGAGTCCTCCAAGGTGCTCCGCCGGGCGCTCGCGGCCGGGCACACCCCTCGGTCCTTCTTCATGGCGGAGAAGTGGCTGGAGGACCTCGCGGACGTCCTCGCCGAGCACCCGGACGTGCCCCTGTACGTCGGCCCGGACGAGGTGCTCGAGCAGATCACCGGCTTCCACCTGCACCGCGGGGCGATCGCGGCCATGCAGCGCCCGGAGCCGGTGGAGCTGGAGCGGCTCCTGGCGTCGTCGCACCGGGTGGCGGTCCTCGAGGACATCGTCGACCACACCAACGTGGGGGCGATCTTCCGTTCGGCCGCCGCGCTGGACGTCGACGCCGTGCTCGTCACCCCGCGCTGCGCCGATCCCCTGTACCGGCGCTCCATCCGGGTCTCCATGGGCACCGTGTTCCAGGTCCCGTGGACCCGGCTGCAGCACTGGACGGCCGACCTGCAGCGGATCAAGGACGCGGGCTTCACCACTGCGGCGCTCGCCCTGAGCGACGACTCGATCACCCTCCAGGAGCTGTCGGCGCGCCGCGACGAGCGCCTGGCCCTGGTCCTCGGCACCGAGGGGGACGGGCTGAGCGCCGCCGCCGTCCACCACGCGGACCTCACCGTGCGGATCCCGATGTCCCACGGCGTGGACTCCCTCAACGTCGCCGCCGCCTCGGCCGTGGCCTTCTGGGAGACCCGGCCCTGCCGCTGACGCCCCGCCCCATAACGATTGCTGACCCAGTTCACCCTCACCTGGAGACTTAGCATTCGGAAAGGCGGATCATGGGAGCACCCGCTCGAGCCCACCGGGGCCCGAGGGGTCTTGGAGAAGGTGCATCATGAAGAAAGTCATCTCATGGCTGGCGGCACTCGTGCTGGCCATGGGGCTGGGGCTCATCGTCCCCGGCAGCGCGAACGCCGCGGCCCCGTACTGCGGCATCACGTGGGGATCGGGGGCCAAGGCCCGCAGCGGTGAGGCGACCACGCCCCGCTACCCCCACGTCACGGACGTCCGGGCGGGGCAGCACCGCTGCTTCGACCGGATGGTGATCGACCTCGACGGCAGGCTGCGGGGCTACGACGTGCGCTACGCCCGGTTCACGGGCATCGGCTCCGGCGACCCCATCCCCCTGCGGGGGACCGACCTGGTGATCACGGCCAACGCCCCCGCCTACGACGGCAGGGGCAGGCCCACTTACGAGTTCGACGACCGGCGGGAGCTCGTGGACGTCGCCGGCTACCGCACGTTCCGCCAGGTCGCGTGGGGCGGCAGCTACGAGGCCCGGACATCGGTCGGCCTCGGCGTGCGCGCGCGGCTGCCGTTCCGGGTGTTCGTCCTCGACGGGCCGGGCCGGGGGTCGCGGCTCGTCGTGGACGTCGCCCACCGGTGGTGAGGCGCCGCGGCCGGGGCAGCGGCGCGGGGGGGGAACGGCAAGCACCGGGCCCCCCCGCGCCGCGGGACGGCGGGTGAATTTCCACCGGCGATCCGGTACGCTGGACCGCTGGTGCCCGATGCCCCCGCCCTTCCCGGACCGCGCGGACGGACGACGACGGCGCACCGCCCACCGAGCGAAACCGTGGCTGGCAAAATCCAGGCACCGACGACAAAGGTTTGAACCCCATGAAGACTGACATCCACCCGGACTACCACCCGGTCCTCTTCCGCGACCTGGCCTCCGGCAAGACGATCCTGACCCGTTCCACCGCCACCTCGAAGAAGACCGAGACGTGGGAGGACGGCAACGAGTACCCGATCATCGAGGTCGAGATCTCCTCGGAGTCCCACCCGTTCTACACCGGCAAGCAGCGCATCATGGACTCCGCCGGCCGCGTGGAGCGCTTCAACGCCCGCTTCAAGAACTTCGGCAAGTCCAGCAGCTGATCTCCGTCCCGCTCGCGGGGCCCCGCACGATCGCCCGCAGGCCCGGACCGCACCGGTCCGGGCCTGCGCCGTGCCCGCGGTCCCCGGCGTAGGCTGACCCGGGACCACCGGCACGGACGAGGGAAGGACACGGATGGCGCAGGAGCGACGGCACGGGGAGTACAAGGTGCTGGGCGGCAAGCTCGTGGTCGCGGACCTGGACGTGGTCGACGGGCGGCTGGCCGACGTCTCCGTGAACGGGGACTTCTTCCTCGAGCCCGACGAGGCCCTCGAGGACATCAACGCGGCGCTCACCGGGCTCAGCGAGCAGGCCTCCCCGCAGGAGATCGTCGCGGCGGTCGAGGCGGCCCTCGCGCCCGACGTCGTGCTGTTCGGCTTCTCCCCGCAGGCGATCGCCACCGCGGTCCGCCGGGCCCTGGCCCACGCCACGACGTGGGACGACCACGCGTGGGAGGTCATCCCGCCCACCGTCCGCCCCACCCTGGAGAACCTCGCGCTCGACGAGGTCCTCGCCCGCGAGGTGGGCGCGGGCCGGCGCCCGCCCGCCCTGCGCCTGTGGGACTGGGAGGAGCCGTCCGTGGTGATCGGGTCCTTCCAGTCCCTGCGCAACGAGGTGGACGCCGAGGGCGCCCGGCGGCACGGCGTCTCCGTGGTGCGCCGCGTCTCCGGGGGCGGGGCCATGTTCATGGAGGCGGGCAACTGCATCACCTACTCGCTGTACCTGCCGCAGACGCTCGTGGACGGGCTCAGCTTCTCGGAGTCCTACCCGTTCCTCGACCAGTGGGTCATGCAGGCGTTCCAGGAGATGGGCCTGGAGGCGTTCTACGTCCCGCTCAACGACATCGCCACCGAGCACGGCAAGATCGGCGGAGCGGCGCAGAAGCGCTTCGCGGGCGGCGGGATGGTCCACCACGTGACCATGAGCTACGACATCGACGCGCAGAAGATGACCGAGGTCCTGCGGATCGGCAAGGAGAAGCTCTCCGACAAGGGGCACCGCTCGGCGAAGAAGCGCGTGGACCCGCTGCGCCGGCAGACCGGCATGGCCCGCGCCGACGTCGTGGGCAAGCTCGTGGAGGTCTTCGCGGGCCGCTACGGCGCCGCGGAGGGCACCGTCCGGGACGCCGAGATCGCCGCCGCCCGCGAGCTCGTGCGCACCAAGTTCGCCACCTCGGAGTGGATCGCCCGGGTGCCCTGACCCGCCCGTGGCCCTTCTCCGCCCCCGGCTCTCCCAGCGACCTCCGGGCGACCTCCGAGCAGCGGCGGCCTAGCATGGGCGCACCGACCGGGGCAGGTGCCGCGACCGGCGTCCGCCCGACCCACCGAACGGGGAGCCTCTGATGACCGTCCACGACCGCGAATCCGCCCGCGACGCCGACCGTGGTGCCGAGCGCGCGGCGGCCGCCCCGCGCCGCCGCCCGGTCCGGCGCGTGCTGCTGGTGCTCCTGGGTCTCGTGCTGGTCGTCGCCCTGGTGGCCGCCGCGTTCGTCTGGAACCTGGGACGGACCTTCGACGCCCGCAAGCAGGTCGTGGACGACGCGTTCCCCGCCGAGAGCGGGCGCCCCGCCGCGGGCTCCGCCCAGGACCGGGGCACCACCGTGCTGCTGCTTGGCGCCGACAGCCAGCCCGGCGGGCGGGCGGACGTGGGCGTCGAGGGGGTGCGGGCGGACACCATCATGCTGGTGCACCTCCCCGAGGACGGCGGCGAGGCCTACGTCATCTCCGTGCTGCGGGACACGTGGGTTCCGATCCCCGGGGTGGGGGAGGCGAAGATCAACGCCGCCCTCGATCTCGGCGGCGTCCCGCTGATGGTCGGGACGGTCGAGGACCTCTTCGGCACCCGGATCGACCAGGTCGCCGAGGTGGACTTCGCCGGCTTCCAGGCCCTCACCGACGCCCTCGGCGGCGTGACCGTCGACGTGCCCCAGGACTTCGTGTCCAACGAGGGCATGACCTTCGAGCAGGGCCCCGAGCACATGGACGGGGAACGGGCGCTCGAGTTCGTCCGGGAGCGCAAGGCCTTCGAGGACGGGGACTTCCAGCGGGTGGAGAACCAGCGCAACTACGTCCAGTCCGCTCTCGAGCGGCTGCTCGGCCCGCAGACGCTGCTCAACCCGGTCCGGCTGCACACCGTGGTCAGCGACTTCTCGCCCTACCTGACGGTGAGCGAGGGGCTCGACGCGGCGTGGATCGCCGGGCTCGCCCCCGACCTGGCCGGTCTCTCCGCCGGGGACCTGCGGATGACCACGGCCCCCGATCAGGGCCTCGGCGTGTCCCCGGACGGGCAGTCCGTGGTCCTGCCCGACCTCGAGGCGATGGCGGGCATCGGCACGGCCGTCGCGGCGGACGATCTGGGCCCATATCTTGCTACGCTGAACCCTGACGATCAGTAGTTCCCCACCGGCCCCCGACCCGGCGAGAAACGTCTTCCCCCGCCCGCAGCACGCCCCGTGATCGACCGGGACGGCCCCTCTTGACCCCCCGCGAGAAGGCCATGCCGCACACTCCCCGCCCCTTCAGTCCGGACGACGAGCCCGAGGCCTTCTGGCTGCCCGCGGCCCGGCTTCTCCCCGCCGCCGCGGCGCGACCCGCCGCCCGCGCCCTGCTGCGCAGTCCCTGGCCCGAGGCCGGGGCCGCCGTGGTCCGCGCCCTGGGCCCGGACCCGCGCGCGGAGCGGCAGCTCGAGCACCGGCTCGGCCGGGCCCGCCGCCGGCGTCCCGCGCCGGGCGCGGCCCGGCGCCTCGCCGAGGCCGCCCTGTCCGCGGGCCGCGTGGCCGAGGCGGACCGGTTCCTCGCGCTGGTGCCGCCCGGCACCAGCGACCTCGCCGGCACGCGGGCCCGCCGCCACCGTTACGTCGGCCGGATCTCGGAGGCCGTGGTCGAGCTCCGGCGCGCCGTGGCCGCCGGGCGAGCCACGCCGGGGGAGCGCCGCCGGCTGCTCCACTACGAGGACGACCTGCGGCTGCTCTCCGGCTGGCGTCCCGCGCTCACCCCGGTGGTCGGCTACCGGCCGGAGGCCGCCTCCGTGCTGCACGTGCTGGCCGAGGCCCCGCCGCGCGCCCTGGGCCGCCGCGCGCCGCGCCACCACTCCCTGCTGTCCGCGACCGTGGCCCAGGGCTGGACCGTGACCGCGGTGACCCGCCCCGGTCCCGTGCCCGCCGACGGCCGGTCGCACGGGCCGGCGCCCGAGGTGCTCGACGGCGTCTCCTACCACTGGATCCTGCCCGCCCGCAGCGCGCTGCTGCCCACGGCACGACTGCAGCAGGAGGCGCAGGCCCTGCTCGAACTGGCCCTGCGCGCCCGGCCCGCCGTGCTGCACACGACGAGCCGTCCCGGCAACGGCCTCGTGACCCGCGCGGTGGCCGAGGCCCTGGGCATCCCGTGGGTGTACGAGGTGCGCGAGCTGCCGGCCGACCGGTGGGCGGCCTCCCGTCCCGCCGAGGCCGT
Organism: Kocuria sp. LHG3120; assembly: GCF_049897445.1. NCBI lineage: Bacteria > Bacillati > Actinomycetota > Actinomycetes > Micrococcales > Micrococcaceae > Kocuria > Kocuria sp. LHG3120. The sequence continues at coordinate 265,964 of NZ_JAFCWG010000002.1, forward strand.
CACGAGCGAGCGCCACCGGCTCGACTGCGCCCGGGAGGCCGAGGTCCTGGCCGCCGCGGCCGACGTGGTGACCACGAGCCGTGCGATGGGCGAGCGGGTGCGGGCGCTGACGCGGGCCCTGCCGGCCGGCCCGGTCCCGGTCCGCGTGGCGCCCCCCGCCGTGGACGGCCCCTACCTGGCGGATCCCCGTCCCCTGCGGGAGGCGCGCCGGGTGCTCGGGCTGCCGGAGACGGCCCGGGTGGTGGGCGCGGTCGCGGACCTGGTGGAGCACGAGGGCCTCGACGACCTCCTGCGCGCCGCGGCCCTCGTGCGCGCCGACGTGCCGGAGCTGCTCGTGGTGGTCGTGGGCGCGGGCCCGGCGCGGCGGGAGCTCGAGCGCCTGGCCGCGGAGCTCGGCCTGGGCGACCGGGTCCGCTTCACGGGGCGGGTCCCGGACGAGCAGGTCGTGCAGTACCACCAGGCGTTCGACGTGTTCGTGGTCGCCCGCAAGGACCGCCCGGTCACCCGGGCCGCGGCCCCGACCGAGTCCGTCGAGGCCCTGGCCACCGGGACCCCCGTGGTCGCCTCGCGGCTGCCGGTGCTCGCCGAGACCGTGGCCGACGGCATCACCGGGATGCTCACCCCGCCGGAGGAGCCCGAGACCCTCGCCACGGTCCTGCGGATGATGCTCGAGTGCCCCGCCGTGCGCCGCTGCCTCGGCGGCGAGGGCCGGCGCCGGGTCCTGCCGGGACGGACGTGGCACGGCGTGGCCGCGGCGGCCGCGGAGGCCTACGACCACGTCACCGGGCGCGCCGGGACCGAGGAGGAGGCCTCGGCCTGAGCGCGGTGCGCTCTCAGAGCAGGCCGAGGCGAGCGAGGCGGCGGCGCGCGGCCGCCTCGCTCGGCCCCGTCTCCCCGAGGGCGCGGCCGACCACCGCCAGGGTGAGCCCGGCGGCGCTGCGCGTGGGCAGCGGCACGGGGCCCAGCCGCGGACGCTCGAGACCGAGCAGGTCCAGCCGGTCCCCGGGCAGCGAGTCCACGACGGCGGCGAACAGGGCCCGGTAGCCCGGCAGCAGCACGGGGTCCAGGGGCGGGCGGCGCAGGAACGCCACGACGTCGTCCACGCGCGGGCCTCCGGCGAGGCGGGGGCCGAAGGACCGGAGGCGCTCGTCCAGCTCGGCCTCGGAGCGCGGCGGCCGCTCCACGCCCATCAGCCGGCCCGCCACGGCCCACTCCCGCACGTAGGCGTCCGGCCCGCCCGGGATCGTCCCGCCCCACCGCTGGTGGGAGCGCAGGAACGCGTCCGTGAACGCCAGGTGGACCCACTCGGCGAGCTCGGGGTCGTTCGCGCAGTACGGGCGCCGCACGCCGTCGGCCCCGGTGTAGGTGCCGCGCACGCCGTCGTGGATCCGGCGGACGTGCGCCGAGGCCCGGTGCGCGGCGGTGGTGTCCCCGTAGGTGACGGTGAAGATCCACCGGATGGTCCCGGCGAGGCGCCCCAGGGGGTCGCTCCGGTAGTCCGAGTGCTCGACGACGCCGGCCAGCGCCCCCGGGTGCAGGGCCTGGGTGAGCAGGGCGCGCACGCCCGCGGGGATGGTCGCCATCGACCCGTGCACGGCCCACACCGCCGAACCGGGCCGGAAGTGCCCGGCGTCCTGGCCGTCGGCCAGCGCCAGCTCCCACTCCGGCACGCGGTCCGCCTGTCCGGCGAAGGTCGTGCGCAGCCTGTCCTGCAGCGGCGCCATCAGTCCCACGTCGAGCCCCTTCCGTCCCGGTGACCGGTCGGGCCCATCATGGCCGCCGCCTCCGACATCCGCGGCGGCGCGCCGCGCAGGACCGCGCCCGGATCCGCCACCGGGGCGGGGCCGCAGCGGGCAGGGCCGGGAGCTCAGGGCCGTTCGGAGCCCCCGGGGACCAGTCCGGCCAGGGGCCCGCCCCGGAGGAAGCGCACGAGGGCGGGGGAGCGGGTGACCACCGTCTCCTGGTAGCGGCCGGGCAGCTCGGGGTCCTTGCCGATGACCAGCTGCTCGACGTCGTCGTCCAGGAACATCGCCATGGTGCCCCGCAGCAGCTCCAGCACCGCGTCGTCGCCGAGCAGGTCGCGCACGGCGCCGGGCAGCCGGACGGTGCGCGCGCCGTCGAGGACCAGGTCGGCGAAGTCGGGGGTGTCGCCCTCCGACCACCGGGCCGTGGACGCGGCGGCGACCGCCCCGACGGCCTCGACCGCGAGGGTCACGACGATGGTCGCCTCCGTCAGCGCCGTCCGGACGTCCTCCGCGCGGCCCCGCTCGCGGTTCCGCCGCCAGCGGCTCGGACGGGTGCGGTCGACCACCAGGTACTCCAGCTGCAGCCTGCCCCGGCAGTCCTCCAGGAAGGAGACGGTGACAGTCTCGGCGGGGCAGTCCTCCCGGACGGCGGCGTAGGCCCGGCGCAGCAGGTCCTGCAGGTCGGTGGAGCCGCGGCCGAGCGTGCGCGCCGAGAGGCGCACGGGCCGGCCGTGCTCGTCGAGGCAGCGCACCGTGATCGGGACGCGTGCCACCGTGGTGTCGAGGGGGGAGTCCACGCTGACGTCAGGCCTTCCTGTGCGGTCGGGGAGAGGTCATCAGTCTAGATGCGCAGTCATGATCTGCCCGCGCCCGACCCGTCGCCCGTTGTGGGGACAATCGTGCCCTCACCAGCGGCGACGGCCGGGCCGGAGGCGTTTCCGCGGTCCGGCCCGGCCGTCCCTCCGTGCGCAGGGCCGATCAGGGCCAGGAGCCCTCCTCGGCGTGGGCGACGAACAGCTCGCGGATCTCGCACCCGTGGGGCTGGCCGAGGGCGAACAGGACGGCGTTCGCGACGTTCTCCGGATCGTTGAGCTGGGAGTCGTCCTGCGGCTTGTACTGCTCGTCCCGGTCGTCGAAGAAGCGTGTCTTCATGCCGCCCGGGATGAGCTGGGTGACGCCGACCTCGCCCTTGAGCTCCGCGGCGAGGGCCTGGGTGAAGCCCAGCACCCCGAACTTGGAGGCGCAGTACGCCGTCGCGTCCGAGACGCCCTTCAGCGCCAGGGTGGAGGCCACGGTGACGACCCGCCCCCGGGACTCCCGCAGGGCGGGCAGCGCCGCACGCACCGTGGACACGGTGCCGAACAGGTTGACCTGCACGACCTTCTCCCACTCGGTGCTCGCCACGTCCTCGAGCCGGCCGCAGCGGTCGATGCCGGCCGCGGTGACGACCGCGTCCAGACCGCCGGCGTCCGTCACGGCCCGGCGCACCGCCTCGGTCACCGCGGCGGTGTCCGCCACGTCGACTTCGTAGGCGGTGACGCCGGTGAGCGTGCTGATGTCCCGGTCCAGGACGATGGGGGTGCCGCCGTTGTCGCGGACCGCCTCCGCCACGGCGGCGCCGAGCCCGGAGGCACCGCCGGTGATCAGCACCCGGCCGGGATTGGTGGGCTGGAGACTCATGCAACTTCCTCTCTGCTGGACACGGCCGCGCCCACGGCCGGTGCCGCGGGCGGGCGTGCTGCTCCTCGTCGGAACAGGGGGCAGGCGCCGCGGGTGCGGCGGCCTGGCCCTGCTACCGTAGCCGCTCCCGAGCCGTTCATCAGTATGCTCATCAGGACGGCCCCCTGGGTGTCCGCGCCCGCACGGCCGGAGGACGCCCGCCCGCACGGAGAAGGAGTTCCATGACCACCGCTGCACCCGCCACCGCCCCGACGACCGAGCTGACCGTGCAGGATCCGCGGGACGGGTCCACGGTCGGCACCCTGGCCGCCGCCACGGAGGAGGAGGTGCGGGCCGCGGTCGAGACCGCCCGCGCCGCCGCCCGGGACTGGGCCCGGACCGCTCCCGAGGAACGCGGGAAGGCCCTGCGCGCGGCCGCCGACCGTCTGGCCGCCCACGCCCAGGAGCTCGCCGCGCTCAACGCCCGCGAGACCGGCAAGCCCGTCGAGGAGTCCCTGGGCGGGGTCATGGCAGGGGTCGGCACACTCCACCAGTACGCCGAGCTCGGCCCGGTGCACCGGGGCCACAGCCTGCGCGGCAGCGTGCTCGCGGCCGACTACACGGTCGCGGAGCCGCGCGGCGTCGTCGTCGCCCTCACCCCGTGGAACGACCCCGTGGCCGTGGCTGCGGGCCTGCTGGGCGCGGCGATCGTCACCGGCAACACCGTGGTGCACAAGCCGAGCGAACGGTGCCCCCACCTCGGAGCCCGCCTCGGGGAGATCCTCGCCGGGGTCCTGCCGGCCGGCGTGCTCGGCACCGTCACCGGAGGCGCCGCCGTGGGGCAGCTGCTCACGGCGCTGCCCGGCGTCGACGTCCTCGCCCACGTCGGCTCCACCGCCACGGGGGAGGCCATCGCCCGCGCGGCGGTCGGCACCGGCGCCCACGTGGTCCGGGAGAACGGCGGCAACGACGCCCTGGTGGTCGACGACGACGTCGACCCCGTCTGGGCCGCCGGGCAGGCCGCCCTCGGCGCGTTCGCGAACTCGGGCCAGATCTGCGTGGCGGTCGAGCGGATCTACGTCCACCGCGGCGTCGCCGAGCCGTTCCTCGAGGCGCTCGCCGAGGAGGCGCGCCGGCGCAACACCGACGGCACGCTCGCGCCGCTGGTCGACGAGCGGCTGCGCGAGGAGGTCCACCGCCAGGTCGCCGAGAGCGTCGCCCAGGGGGCGGTCGTGCTCGAGGGCGCCCAGGTCCCGGAGGGCCCCGGCGCGTTCTACCCGGCCACCGTGCTGCGCGGGTGCACCCCCGCGATGGCCGTGATGACCGAGGAGACGTTCGGGCCCGTGGCGCCGGTCCAGGTCGTCGACAGCTTCGACGAGGGGCTCCGGCTGGCCGCCGCCGACCGCTACGGGCTGGCCGCCACCGTGCTCACCGGCCGAATCGCCCACGCCCAGCGCGCCGTGGCCGAGCTGCCCGTGGGCACGCTCAAGGTCAACAACGTCTTCGGCGGCGCCCCGGGCGGTGCGGCGCAGCCGCGGCGGGCGTCCGGCGCGGGCTTCGGCTACGGCCCCGAGCTCCTCGACGAGATGACCCAGGTGAAGGTCGTGCACCTGGAGATGCCGTCCGAGGCTGGCTGAGCACAGGCCACGACGCCGGCGGGCCCCGGTCCGCGGTGGCCGCGGCGCGGCCCCGGGGACCGGGTCCTCACCGCCGGCGCCGGGGCTCGAGCAGCCCCCGGACCCGGTCCGAGGGCTGCTCGCCCAGCTCCGCCGCGAGGGCCGAGCGGTACTCCTGGAACGCCCGCCGGGCCTCGGCCTCGTTGCCGAGAGCGAGGTGGGCGCGGAGCAGCAGGCGCACGGCGCTCTCGCGCAGGGGAGCGGCGTCACGGACCGTCCGGGCCAGCGCGAGGGCGTGGTGGACCTCGCCGCGGAGGAGGCAGAGCTCGGCCCGCTCCTCCACGGCGTTGACGTAGAGCTCCTGCAGCCGGGCCTGCTCCTCGACCACCCAGTCGTCGTACCAGCCCGGCAGCAGCGCCACCCGGGGGCGGTCCAGCACAGAGGCGTCGTCCTGCTCGGCGGACCAGGACGCCACGGGGCGCACGACCAGCTCGAGCAGACGGTGCAGGTCCACGTCCACCGCCCCGGAGAGCGCGAGGTCGCCGCCGCGGCCTTCCAGGGCCCCCGGCACGCGCCGGGACAGGGTGAAGACGGCCGCGCGCAGGCTGCCGAGCGCGTGGTCCTCCGGGCACTCCGGCCACAGCAGGCCGGCGAGGTAGTGCCGGGACCGGGGGCCGTGGACCGCCAGCGCCGCCAGGAGCCGCTGCTGCCGCGCCCCGGTGTGCACCGGGGCGCCCTGCACGGCGAGGTCCCAGCTCCCCAGCAGGCGCAGCGTGATCGGTCTCCGCTCGCCCATGATCCCGCTCCCCCCGGTTGACCAGGCACAACGTCCGCGCCCGGGCTCCACCGCCATGCTCTGCCGCGGGGTGGGGGAAGTCAACGGGATGTCGTGCCCCGCCGCGAGTGCGTCCGCGCCGGGTCCCCGCCGGGTCCCCGCCCGGCGGGGGCCCGGGGCGGAGGCCGGGCGGGCCGCCCCGCCGGGGCTCAGAAGCGGCGGCGGACCCGGATGGTGTTGGCCAGGCGCCGGACCTTGGGCACGTTGGTGGAGAGCACGAGATAGCCGGTGAGCGTGCCCACGGTGGTCGCGCCGCCGGCGATCAGGGGGGTGTGGAACTTCCGCCACCGCTCCGGGTCGGACGCCAGGATGTGGGCCATGCCGTTGATGGACGCGGCGATCACCGCGCCGGCCACCACCTGGTGGCCGATCTTCTCGCCGCGCTTGAGCAGCGGCTCGAACTCGTCGGCGCGCAGGTGGACGTCGAAGCCGCCGCGCTCCAGCACCACGATGAGCCGCCGGAGGTACTCGGGGGCCTCGACGCCCATCTGCACCGCGTCCTGCAGGATGTCGCGCACCCGCTTGGCCAGGATCTCGGGGGAGAGCCGGTGCAGCACGAACCGCTGGGCGTACGGGGCGAGGACCGAGACGAGGTCGAACTCCGGGTCCAGGCCGGTGCCCACGGACTCCGCCGTGACGAGCATCCGCAGGAACAGGGCGGACTCGCGCGGCAGGTGCATCCGGTAGCGGCGCAGCATCCCGATGAGGTCGCCCATCAGGTGGCCCACCCGCACCTCGTGCAGGGGCTTGTTCGCGTAGCGGCGCAGCAGGATCGCCACGTCCCGCTCGAGGTCCTTCTTGTTGACGTCCAGCTCCTGCGAGGTCAGCCCCAGCAGCCCTGCGGCGACCCGTCGCGGGTTCTCCTGCACCACGCCGAGCATCAGGGTCACCAGGTGGTCCCGGAACTCGTCGGTGAGGGTGCCCATCATCCCGAAGTCGATGATCCCGATCCGCCCGCCGGTCTCCACGAACAGGTTCCCGGGGTGCGGGTCCGCGTGGAAGAAGCCGTGCTCGAAGATCATCCGGCAGATGGCCTCGGTCGAGTCCACGGCCAGCAGGTGCCGGTCGAGCCCGGCGGCCTCGAGGGCGGGGTAGTCGTTGATCTTGATCCCGCGGATCCGCTCCATCGTGAGGATCCGGGAGGTCGAGGCCTCCCAGAAGATCTCCGGGACGTGCACCCGGGGGTCGCCCCTGAAGTTCTCGGCCATCCGCTGGGCGTTGCGGGCCTCCGTGAGGTAGTCCAGCTCGTCCCGCAGGGACTGGGCGAACTCGTCCGCCAGACCCACGAGGTCGAAGTGCTGCACCGCCGGCCAGTAGGTGGACAGCAGCTTGGCCAGCTCCGCGAGGATCTCGAGGTCGCGGTTGACCTCCTCGACGACGCCGGGGCGGCGCACCTTCACGACGACGTCCACCCCCTTGTAGACGGCCGCGTGCGCCTGGCCGATCGAGCCCGTGGCGAGCGGCACGGGGTCGATCTCGGCGAGGATCTCCTCGGCGGCGGAGTCGGGCTCCGACTCGATCATCGCCCGGATCCGCTCCGGCGGCACCGGGGGCGTGCTGTCCTGCAGCCGGGTCAGCTCCTGCACGTACCGCGGCGGCAGCAGGTCCGGCCGGGTCGAGACCACCTGGCCGAGCTTCACGAACGTGGGACCGAGCTCCTCGAGGGCCTGCCGCAGGTGGACCGGCTGGCTGTAGAGCTTGTCGGGGTCGATGAGCCGGACCCGGGCCAGCGGTGCGCGCCACTCCTCCTTGATCCCGCCGAGGGCGAAGCCGAAGCCGTGCTTCGAGAGGACCTCGAGGATCTGGAGGAAGCGTTCCCGGCGGCTGATCATCGGCGGGCCGCTCCGGTGCTCATCCGGGCGAGGTAGAAGGACATGAAGCCGGTCGCGACGGCCACGATGAAGCACAGCGCGCTCACCAGCGGTTCGATGCCGAGGAAGACCACGCCCACCCCGCCCAGCAGCACGGTCATGGCCAGCAGCGTCCACACGGCCACGTGCACCCGGCCGAGCACGCCGGTCCCCGGGCCGGCGGACGAGCGCTGAGCGGACACGTCGTCGTCGTGCCCGGCGCGCTCCGCGCCCCCGGACCCCGCCGCGGAGACGGCCAGGCCCTTGCGCCACTTCTTCGCGTTGCGCGAGCGGTCGGCCTCGGCCGGGACGTAGGCGTCCGGGACGGGGAAGCTGCCGCCGGGCGGCAGGAGCTCGGGGACGTCGTTGGGCAGCTGCTCGAACCACTCCGCGGGGATGTCCTCCGGACGCGCGGCCTGGAGGGTCATCGAGACCTCGAAGGCCGAGCCGCGGATGGTGCCCCACACCGCGGTGAGCTTCTCCTGCTGGAAGGCGTGGTCGATGATCGGGATGAACTGCTGGGACATCTGGGTGGAGAGCCGGCCCACCTGGCGGCGCTCGTAGAGCACGTCGACGATGTCCAGGGTCTGCCCGTGGTGGTTGCGGACCTTGTTCGTCTCCAGGGTCAGCATCACGCGGCCCTCCCCGGACGGGGGGATGACGCTGTGCAGGTACTCGGCGAACTCCTGCTCGTCCAGGACCTTGATCGACGGGCCCTGCGGCAGCACCGCGGCCTGCGCCGGGGGCGTGTTGAGCGGGAACAGCAGGTCCGGGGCCGCGATCGACAGCCGCGCCGCGGCGTCGACCTCCGCCTGCCCGTCCTGGCGCAGGACCGTGGCCTCCAGCTTCAGCGGCGCCACCGGCGTGTAGCCGGACGCGATGACCCGCGCGAGGTAGGGCCAGTACCGCTGCGCGTCCTGCTGGGCGAGGTGGCCGATCTTGTTGGGCCCGATCCGCACCGAGACGGTGTGGGGGTCGAAGGGGTTGTCCGGCTCCGGGACCAGCGCCGCATTGCCCGTCCAGGTGCGCAGCTTGCCGAAGGACAGACCGCCGAACACCCGCATGATCTCGGTGTCGTAGAAGTTCTCCGTGACGATCTCCAGAGAGCCGCGGTCGTTGAGCGCGTAGTCGGTCATGGTCTCCCTCGATGGAGCTGGGGCATCAAGTCGTCAATAGCTTCTCACGATTCCCGTGACGCCCGGTCCACCGCCGGGCCCGTACGGTGTCCGCGCTGACTGGTGCAATGATGGCCGATCAGGACACCGGGCGGGCCCCGGTGACCGCCCGGGACGAGAGCCGGACCGGGACCCCCGAAGGAGGCGCGCGGATGCCCCAGGGCCAGGACCTCCCGCCCGAGCCGGACCGCCCGGCGGTGGACGTCGACGTGCTGCGCACGCTCTTCCTCAGCCCCGGCGACTGGATCCACCGGCGCGTGGAGTCCGTGCTGATGAGCCCCGACGGGGTCACCCGCCGGAAGGTCTCCCTCGACGTCGACCTCGCCGTGCGCGCCCCGTGGCCGGCCGACGGCGCCGGCCGGCTGCTGGTGCCCGTGACCATCCAGGCCAAGCAGCCCCTGCGCAACTTCGACGCCGTCTGCCAGGGCGACCCCGTCCCGGTCCTCAGCACCGAGGACAACGGGGCGCTCGCCGAGCTGCTGCTGCGCGGACTGATCCCGGAGCAGCTGCCGCTGGCCGAGGCGGCCGTCCTGGCGGACGACCACGTCCCGGCGATCGTGCACGCCCCCGAGCTGCTCGTGGAGGACGCCCTCGACGGGTTCTGGGCCTACTGCGAGCACCTGCGCGCCGTCGTCCAGGAGCTCGTCGACCGGGGGCGGCTGCCGGCGGAGGACGCCGAGCACTGGGAGGCCGACCTCGCCCTGTTCACCACCGTGGCCGACCAGCTGGCCCGCGGCTTCCTGCTGACCTTCGCGCTGCCCGCCGAGTTCGCGGGGCGCCGGCTCGTGCTCAAGTACTCGATGGACGAGCAGTACGCCGCCGGCCGGAGACCGCGCGCCCGGGACCGGCTGCGGCACTGCTGGATGCCCTGGGTGGGTCGGGTCGGCCTGCACGACCTCGCGTCCTGCCGCAGCTTCCACCTGGAGCTGACGGTGCCCCCGGAGGTCCGGCTGCACGAGTTCACGGTCCTCTCGCACGAGGGCGGGCGCCCCGGCGGGCCGGGCGGCTCGCACCGGGCGGTGGACCGGGTGCTCGCCGAGGACCGCGCCGTGCGGCGGTGGCCCGGGGCGGTGCGCGGCCACCTGGCGCTGCGGCCCACGTCCCGGTTCGACGACGCCTTCTGCGAGATGGTGATCCTGCCGGCCCGGCAGGGGATCACGGCGTTCGCCTCCGTGGCGGTCAGCCTCATCACCGCGGTCCTGCTGCTCGTGGGGCTCGTCGCCACCGTGCGGGAGCACGTCCTGGGGCCGGGCTGGCAGGTGCCCTCCGCGGCGGCCTCGATCGTGATGTCCGTGGTGGCGGTGCTGCTGTCCTGGATCAACCGGCAGCCCGAGCACGACATCTCCGTGCGCGTGATGCGCCCCCTGCGCTACGCGCTGAACCTGGAGGCGCTGGTCATGCTGATGCTCGCCGGCGCGGCCTCCGTCCCCTTCACCCCGGTGGCGGCCGCGGCGTACTGGTCGGTGCTCGTGCTGCTGCACGTGCTGTCCCTCGTGCTCGTGGCGCGCACCTGGTGGGTGCGGCGGTCCGTGGACCGGGGCTGGTTCACGTCCCGGGCGCGGCGGCACGGCCGATGACCGGCGGCGCTCTGTTCAGTGGGGCGGCGGCCTCCTACACTGGAGGTGTCACGGAAAGGATCCACCATGGCCTATGACGCCCGGACCGGTCCGCAGGCGCCCCAGCCGCGCCGCGAGCACCGCAACGACTCCAAGGTGAACCTGCTGCAGCTGGGCAACTCGTCGATGTCGCTCGGCCAGAGCCTCGACCGGCGGGTCTTCAAGTCCAACGAGGACGCCCAGCGCGCCGTCGACCGCGTGCTGCGCCGCTCGGGGCGCCCCGCCACCTGAGCCCGCGCCGCCCGGAACCGCCGGGTCCCCCGGACCGTCGCAGTCCCCCCGGTGCGCACCGGGGGGACTGCTGTTGCCCGGAGGACCCGGGGCCGGCCTCGGCGTGCGGGGGTCAGGGGCGCGCCGCCGCCTGCGCCCGCAGCGCCCGCAGCAGGTGGTCCCGCTCCTCGACCAGGATCCGGCGCAGGGCGGCGGGCGCCCCGGCGTGGTTGCTCAGCCACAGCTCCGTGCGGGCGAGCACCGGGTGGTGCTCGGGGTCGTGCCCCGGCTCGAGATCGGCGCCGGCGGGGTAGAGCCCCTGCACGATGCGGGTGGCCATCCCGATGGACCGGCGCGCCCACACCTCCTCCAGCATGGCGAAGTACCGCTCCCGGTACGGCTCCACCAGCTCCGCCGGGCCCAGCTGGAAGCCGGCGACCGTGGCGCTCAGCAGGTCGTTGGACAGCTCGTCACCGGTGATCGCGTCCCAGGCCTCCGCCTTGGCCCGGGGGAGCGGGCGGGCGGCGCGGGCCCGGGCCCAGCCGACCTGCCCGGTGCGGGTCCGGTCGGCGGCGCGCTCCCGTTCCAGGGCGGCGTCCAGGACGGGGTCCTCGCCGTGGCCGGTGGCCGCGAGCGCCGTCCACAGCGCCCAGCGCAGGTCCGAGCCCAGCCGCAGCCCGGGCAGCGCGTCCCGCCCGCCCAGGAGGTCGCGCAACCATCCGGCGTGGCTGCCGTCGCGCCGGGCCGTGCGGGCGGTGAGCCGGGCGAGGGCCAGCTGCCGGTCGCTGCCCGGATCCGCCCGGCGCAGCTCCCGGACGGCGGCGTCGAGCAGCCGGCCCCGAAGCCGGGCCCGCCGGGCGGTCGGGGTGAAGCGCTCGACGGCCTCCACGGCGTGGTCCACGGCGGTGGAGAACATTCCGGTCTGCGGCTCGGCGAAGCCGTGGTCCAGGACGGCGCCCACCCAGTCCCCGGGGTCGAGCTCGGCGTCCCGGGTGGCGTTCCACAGCCCCGACCACAGCTGGGCGCGGGCCATGTCGTCCTCCACGGAGGACAGGGAGCTCAGGGCCGTGGTGAGCGAGAGCGGGTCCAGGCGGGTCTTGGCGTAGGTGAGGTCCTCGTCGTTGACCACCAGCAGCGGCGCGGTCGAGCCCACGAGCTCGGGGACCTCCACGGAGGACTCGGCGGGCAGGTCCACGCTGACCGTGCCGGTGCGCACCAGGACGTCCCCGGGACCGCGCTCGTAGCCGCCGAGCAGCAGCCGGTGCGGGCGCAGCACCCCGGCGCCGGGGTCCTGGAGCAGCGCCGCGAAGGTGACGGTGCCGTCGTCGTCCCGGGCGAGGTCCAGGGCCAGCGAGGTGACGCCGGAGGTGCCCAGCCAGGACTCCGCCCAGCCGCGCACGTCCCGCCCGGAGGCCTCCTCGAGCACGGCCAGGAAGTCCTCCAGGGTGGTGGACCCGTAGGCGTGGCGGCGGAAGTAGGCGCGGCACGCGTCGACGAACGGGCCGTAGCCCACGAACGCCACGAGCTGCTTGAGCACCGCGGCGCCCTTGGCGTAGGTGATGCCGTCGAAGTTCTGCCGGGCGGCCTCGAGGTCGTGGATGTCGGCGACCACCGGGTGCGTGGTGGGCAGCTGGTCCTGCCGGTAGGCCCAGGCCTTCCGGCGATCCGCGAACGCGATCCACGCCTCCTCGAAATCCGTGGCCTGCACCGACGCGTGCGCCCCCATGAACTCGGCGAAGGACTCCTTGAGCCACAGGTCGTCCCACCACGTCATCGTGACGAGGTCCCCGAACCACATGTGGGACATCTCGTGCATGAGGGTGTTCGCCCGCCCCTGGTACTGGGCGCGGGTGGCCCCGTCCGGGAACAGGTACTCCTCGGTGAAGGTCACCAGCCCGGGGTTCTCCATGGCACCCAGGTTGTACTCGGGCACGAACGCCTGCTCGTACTTCCCGAACGGGTACGGGTAGCCGAACAGCTCGGTGAAGAACGTCAGTCCCTGCCGGGTGAGGTCGAACAGCTCGCGGGCGCCGGTGGCCGCGTCGAGGTGCTCGGCCAGCGAGGCGCGGCAGTACAGGGCCAGCGGCACGGACATGCGGCTGCCGTCCTCGAAGGAGTGCCGCCACTCGCCCGCCACCCGGTGGTACGGGCCCGCCAGCACCGTGGTGATGTACGTGGAGATCCGCTCCGTGGGGGCGAACTCGTGGCGCACCGCCCCGGGCCGCTCGGCCTCCGGAGCGGGGGACGCCGCCATGCGCACCCCGTTGGAGGAGACCTGCCAGCCGTCCGGGGCCAGGACCGTGAACCGGAAGGACGCCTTGAGGTCCGGCTGCTCGAAGTTCGCGAAGACCCGGCGGGCGTCCGCCGGCTCGTACTGGGTGTACAGGTAGACCCGGCCGTCGGCCGGGTCCACGAACCGGTGCATCCCCTCCCCGGAGCGGGAGTACAGCCCCCGCCCGGCCACCGTGACCTCGTTGGCCGCCTCGAGGGACGGCAGCCGGATCCGGGCGCCCTCCACGACGTCGTCCGGGTCCAGCTCCCGGCCGTTGACCGTCACCGACTCCACGGAGCGGCCGATGAAGTCCAGGAACGTCTGGGCGCCCTCCTCCGCGGCGAAGCGCACCGTGGTCACGGACCGGAACGAGTCCGCCTCCGGGTCCGGCGCGGTGGACAGGTCCAGCAGGACGTCGTAGCTCTCCACGGCGACGAGCTCGGAACGGTCGGCGGTCTCGCGGCGGGTCAGGTTGTCGTTGCGCACCGTGCCATTGAACCACCCGGGCCGGTCCGCCCGCCGGGCCCTGCCGTGCCGGGCCGCGGACAATCCGGGTCTGGACGGCCGGGCCCCGGGCGGCCGTAGGCTGGGTCGCAACCCCGCCCGCCCGCACCAGGAGGACACCATGGCCGACCAGGACCGCCGGACGGTGATCGCCGGCGCGCTGCTGGGGGCGGGCATCGCCGCCTCCGTGGTGGACCTCGCCGTCTTCCACCTGTTCCTGCACTGGCACCACTTCTACGACCTCTCCACCACCGGTGTCGCCCTCGCCTCGGACGGGCTCTTCCACGCCTTCGGCTGGTTCGTCACCGTGGGCTCCCTCTTCCTGCTGGCCGACATCCGCCGCCGCGGCGCCATGTCCTGGGGCCGCTGGACCGGGGGGCTGCTCGCGGGCCTCGGCGCGTTCCAGCTCGTCGACGGCGTGGTCCTGCACAAGGTGCTCAGGATCCACCAGATCCGCTACGACGTGGACCTGCTGGTCTACGACGCCACCTGGATCGGCACGGCCGTGCTCGCGCTCGCCGCGGGACTCCTGCTCCTGCGCCGGACCCGACCGCACCGGACCGACCGCCCGCGCCGATGACGCACGACCACGGGACCACCGGCTGGGCGCTCTTCGACGCGACCGTGCTCGCCCTGCTCGTCCTGGCCGCCGCCGGCTGGGCCGCGGGGCTGTGGGCGGCACGGCACCGCGACCCGTGGCCGGCGCACCGCACGGTGCTGTGGTTCGCGGGACTGCTGTGCGCCGGCACGGCGCTGGTCGGGCCCCTGGCCGGGGCCGCCCGCGCCGGCTTCACCGCCCACATGGCGGGACACCTGCTGCTGGGGATGGCCGCCCCGCTGCTGCTGGTGCTCGCCGCCCCCGTGACCCTGGCGCTGCGCGCGCTGCCCGTGGCCCGGGCCCGCGCCCTGTCCCGTCTCCTGCGCACGCCGCCCGTCCGGGCGGTGACCCGTCCGGTGGTGGCCGGGACGCTCAACGCGGGCGGCCTGTGGGTGCTCTACACCACCGGGCTGTACGGCACGATGCACGCCTCCGTGGCCGTGCACGCGGCGGTGCACCTCCACGTCCTCCTCGCGGGCTGCGTCTTCACCGCCGCCGTGGTCGGGGTGGACCCGGACCCGCACCGGGGCTCCTTCCGCGTGCGGGCGGCGGTGCTGGTCGGCTTCGTGGCGGTCCACTCGGCGCTCGCCAAGCACCTGTACGGGCACCCACCGGACGGGGTCGGGGCGTCGGACGCCCGCACGGGGGCGCAGCTCATGTACTACGGCGGGGACGTGGTGGACGTGGCCCTGATCGTCGTGCTCTTCGCCCAGTGGTACGCCGCCGGGCGGCCCCGCGTCCGGGCGGCCCGGTCCGCCGCCTGAGAAGCGCTCACGCCCCGGGGGCCGCGTCCCGGCGGGCCTCGAACTCCGCCACGAGCTCCTCGTGGCGGTCCTGGGTGACGGGGTGGGGGCCGTCGGTGTTGAGCAGGTACTCGTGCTCGAGCTGGCAGACCACCCGGCTGTGCAGGACCTGCAGCTCCACGAGGGGGAGCGCGGAGAGCTCCGCGGGGAAGTCGCAGTCCGGGCTCAGGCACGTGCCGCAGTCCCGGGTGCCCCCGGCGCCGGTGCCGGCCGGTGACGTGGCGACGTCGACGCCGCTCACGCCGCCACCCCGCCCGGCTCGGCGCCGTTCCAGCGCGCGGGTGCCGGCGCGGGCGCACCGGCCGTGGGGCGGGCCGCCTCGGCGAGGCCGAACGGCGCGGGCCGGGTGAGCACCCGGACGGCGCCACCGGACTCCGGGAGGGGGTCGTGGTCGAGGGACCACCGCAGCAGGTCCAGACCGCCCGGGTCCACGTGCTGGGCGCCCGTGAGGTCCACGACGACGGCCGCACCGGGCACCAGGGTGCGGGCGCGGGCCACGAGGGGGGTGAGGACGCGGTGGTTGCGCTCGGTGAGATCGCCGGTGACCACCAGGTGCACGCACCGGGTGTCCAGCTCGATCTGCACGACGACGGACAGGGAGTGGTCCATGGAGGGGTCCTTCCACGACAGGACGTCACGGCCGGCTGCTCGACCCGTGCCATCGAGCCTAGACGCCCGTGACGTGGGTCACCAGTTGCTGTGCCGACTCGTTACCGTAGGTGACAGTGCCCACAGTCCGCCCGCGGGGTGGCTCCCGGCCCCGGTCCGGCCGGTAGCGTCGACGCCATGCGCACACTCGTGGTCGGTTGGTCCAGCGTCCTGCACGGCGAGGCGACGGCTGGTGACGTCCTCGCCATGGACGCCGTCGCCGACGCCCTCGGCACGGCGGGCGTCCCGCACGACGTCGCCTGGAGCGCGGTCATGTGCCCGCCCGGCGGGCTGCGGCTGGACGACGTCGAGCCCGTGCGCTACACCCACCTGCTGTTCGTGTGCGGGCCCGCGACGGGACGGTCGATCGCCGAGCTGCACGAGCAGTTCGCGCACTGCCGCCGGATCGCGGTCGGGGTCAGCGTGCTGGACCCCGAGGACCCGGTGACCGCCGGGTTCCACCGCGTGATCGCGCGCGACCGCCCCGGTGCCGGTGCCCGCCGGGACCTCGCCGCGCGGGCCGTGCCCCAGCTCGTGCCCGTCCTGGGCGTCTACCTCACCGGCGGGCAGCACGAGTACGGTCCCCGCCGCCGGCACGACGCCGTCCGGTCCGGGCTGGAGCAGTGGCTGGGCCGGCTCGACGCCGCCCGGCTGCCACTGGACACCCGCCTGGACCCGCGGGACTGGCGGCTGCCCGCCACCGCGGCCCAGACCGGGTCGGTCATCGCCCGCCTCGACACCGTGGTGAGCATGCGCATGCACGGCCTGGTCCTGGCGCTGCGGGCCGGGGTTCCCGTGCTCGCCGTCGACCCCGTCGCGGGCGGCGGGAAGGTCACGGCCCAGGCGCGGGCCTGGGACTGGCCGGCCGTGGTCGGCGCGGACGAGCTCGACCCCGGCCGGCTCGACGAGCAGCTGCGCTGGTGCCTGTCCCCGGCCGGGCGTGCGGCGGCCGAGGAGAGGGCGGCGATGGTCCCGAGCGGCTTCGAGCAGCTCGACGAGCTCGTCGGGGACCTCCTCGGGGACCTGTCCGGCGAGCCGGGCCGCGACGCCGACGGCGAGTTCGACCGGGAGCTCGGCCCGGAGCTGCTCGAGGCGGCGGAGACCCGGCCCCACCGGGGCTGACACGGCCCCTAGATCAGCCGCCTGATCATTCTGTGCCATACTCCGAACCATGAACTACCTGGGCATCAACGCGATTTTTCATGACCCCGCGGCGGCTCTCGTCGTGGACGGCAGAGTGGTGGCGGCGGCGGAGGAGGAGCGCTTCTCCCGCCGCAAGCACGGCAAGCGGCCCGTGCCGTTCTCGGCGTGGGAGCTGCCCGAGCAGGCCATGCGCTGGTGCCTCGCCGAGGCCGGGCTGACTCCCGCGGACCTGGACGCCGTCGGCTACTCCTTCGACCCCGCCATCGCCGCCGAGATGCCGGACGACCCGTACGACCCCGTGCGCGTGGACTACGCCCGGCGCGCCGCCGGGTTCCTCGCCGAGGCGCTGCCGGGCCTGGACCGCGACAAGGTCCGGTTCGTGGAGCACCACGTGGCCCACGCCGCCTCCGCCGGGCTCGCCGCCCCCACGCGCACGAGCAGCGTCCTGGTGGTCGACGGCCGCGGCGAGGCGCACTCGCACCTGGCCGGCCGCTACCGGGACGGGGAGCTGGAGATCCTGCACCGCCAGGCCCTGCCCGAGTCCCTCGGCCTGCTCTACGAGTCCCTCACCGACCACCTGGGCTTCCTGCGCTCGAGCGACGAGTTCAAGGTCATGGCGCTCGCCTCCTACGGAGAGCCCCGCTTCCTGCCCGAGCTGCGCGAGATCGTCCGTGCCACGGGCGACGGCGGCTTCCGTGCCCAGGCCCCCGACTGGACCCGCTTCGCGCCCCGCCGGATCGACGACGGCACCTGGGGCGGCGACCACGCCGATCTCGCCGCCTCGGTCCAGGCCGTGGTCGAGGAGGTCCTGGTGGACCTGGCCACCTGGCTGCACGAGCAGACCGGGGACACGGTGCTCACCATGGCCGGCGGCACAGCCCTGAACTGCGTGGCCAATTCCCGGATCTGGCGCGAGACGCCCTTCGAGGAGGTCTGGGTCCAGCCCGCCTCCGGGGACTCCGGGACCGCCCTCGGCGCCGCCCTGCACCTGGCCCAGGAGGCCGGGGACCTCGGCGCGCCCCAGCCCACCGCGGCCCTCGGGCGCAGCTGGTCCGGCGAGGAGCTGGCGCAGTGGCTGAGCACCGCGCAGGTGCCCTTCACCACCCCGGAGGACCTCGCTGGCGAGGTCGCCGACATCCTCGCCGGCAACGGCGTGATCGCCTGGTTCGAGGGCCGCAGCGAGTTCGGGCCCCGGGCGCTGGGCCGCCGGTCCCTCCTGGCGAACCCGATCCACCCCGACAACCTCGAACGGCTCAACGACGTCAAGGGCCGCGAGCAGTTCCGGCCGGTGGCGCCCATGGTCCTCGAGGAGCGCGCCGCGGAGATCTTCGGCGGCGGGCCGCTGCCCAGCCCCTTCATGCTCTTCGTGCACGACGTGGCCCCCGAGTGGCGCGAGCGGATCCCCACGGTCACCCACGTGGACGGCACCGCCCGGATCCAGACGGTCACCGACGAGGACAACGCCGGGATCGCCGCGCTGCTGCGGGCCTTCGACGAGCGCACGGGCGTGCCCGTCGTCGTCAACACCTCGCTCAACACCGCCGGCCGGCCCATGGTCGACGACCCGCGCGACGCCCTCGAGCTCTTCGGCTCCGCTCCGGTGGCCGCGCTTGTGCTCGGCCCGCACCTGGTCCGCCGCGCCGCCTTCTTCGAGGGGGCCGAGTGACGGCCGCGCCCACGACCTACGCCGTGGTCGTCCCCTCGATGGGACGGCCGAGCCTGCAGTGGCTGCTGGACACCCTCGCCGCCCAGGACGTCGACGCGGACCACCCGGGACCGCTCGAGGTCGTGGTGGTGGACGACCGGCCCGGCGACGTGGAGCCGCTGCGGCCCAGCGTGCCCGGCACCGTGGCCTGGACCGTGCGCACCGTCCGCGGCTACGGGCGGGGCCCGGCCGCCGCGCGCAACCGCGGCTGGCGGGTCGCCCGCCGCTCGGGGGCGCAGTGGGTCGCCTTCCTCGACGACGACGTGGAGCTGCCGGCCGGCTGGGCGCAGCGTCTGGCCGAGGACCTCGCCGCGTGCGGCCCGGAGGTCGGCGCGACCCAGGGCCGGATCGACGTCCCCCTCCCGGGCTCCCGCCGGCCCACCGACTGGGAGCGCAACACCGCGTCCCTGCAGGACGCGGACTGGGCGACCGCGGACATGGCCTACCGCACGGCCGCGCTCGAGGCCGTCTCCGGCTTCGACGAGCGCTTCCCCCGGGCCTACCGGGAGGACGCCGACCTCGCGCTGCGCGTGCGCCGGGCCGGGTGGCAGCTGGTGCGCGGGCAGCGCCGGATCACCCACCCCGTGCGTCCCGCCGACGACCTCGTGAGCCTGCGCGTGCAGGCCGGCAACGCCGACGACGCCCTGATGCGCCGGCTGCACGGGCCCGACTGGCGCCGTGCGGCCGAGGCTCCCCCCGGGGGCTTCCGCTGGCACGCCGCGACGGTCGCCGCCCTGGGCGCCACGGGCGCGGGCGCCGGCGCGGCGCTCACCGCCACCGCCCTGGGACACCGGCCCGCCCGGCGCTCCGCCCTGGCCGCGGCCGGCGCCGGCGCCGCGGCGTGGGGCTGGCTGACCGGCCGGTTCGTGCTGCTGCGCACGGTCCCGGGGCCACGTCCCGGCGACCCCGAGTTCCTGCCCGAGCTCAGCCGCATGGTCCGCACCAGCGTCACGATCCCCGTGGCCGCCGTGCGGCACAAGGCGCGTGGCTGGTGGCGGCACCGGGGGACCGGGCCCTGGCCCGTCCCGGTGCGCGCCGTGCTCTTCGACCGGGACGGCACCCTGGTCCACGACGTGCCCTACAACGGCGACCCGGACGCGGTCGAGCTGGTCCCCGGGGCCCGGGAGGCGGTCGACGCCGTGCGCGCGGCCGGGCTGCGGGTGGGCGTGGTGTCCAACCAGTCCGGCATCGGCCGCGGCCTGCTGACCCGCGAGCAGGTCGACGCCGTCAACGCCCGCGTGGCCGGGCTGCTCGGCCCCTTCGACACCTGGCAGCTGTGCCCGCACGCCCCCGAGCAGGACTGCACGTGCCGCAAGCCCCGGCCCGGCATGGTGCTGGCCGCGGCCGCGGAGCTGGGGGTGGACCCCTCCGAGTGCGTGCTCGTCGGCGACATCGGCGCGGACGTGGAGGCCGCCCAGGCCGCCGGCGCGCGCAGCGTCCTGGTCCCCACGCCGGTGACCCGCGAGGAGGAGGTAGCGGCCGCCCCGGTGGTCGCCCGGACCCTGCGCGAGGCCGTCGCCGCCGTCCTGGCCCCCGCGGCGGACGGGGGGACGGCCGCCCGGCCCGACGCCCGCCCGGTCTCGGCCGGGGCCCGGGGCTGATCGTGGGCCGCACCCTCGCCGTCCGCCTCGACTCGGACGGGGACGTCCTGCTGACCGGGCCCGCGGTGCGGGCCCTGGCCCGGCTGGGGAACCCGGTGGACCTGCTGGCCTCCCCGTCCGGTGCCGCGGCCGCCCGCCTGCTGCCGGACGTGGACGAGGTCCTCGAGTACTCGGCGCCGTGGTCGGGCTTCCGGCCCCCGCCCGTGGACCGGGAGACGACCGAGGACCTGGTGGACGCCCTCGCCGCCCGCGGCTACGACCTCGCCGTGGTGTTCACGTCCTTCCACCAGAGCCCCCTGCCCATGGCGCTGCTGGCCCGGCTCGCCGGGATCGACCGCGTGGTCGCCACGAGCGAGGACTACCCCGGGTCGCTGCTGGACGTCCGGCACCGCCGCGCGGACCCGCCCGGCGGGGGCCACGAGGTCGAGGCGGCGTGTGCGCTCGCCGTCGCGGCGGGCGCCCCCGAGCCCGCCGCCGCCGACCTGCGCCTGGCCGTGCGCCGCCCGCTCCCGCAGCTCCCGGCCGAGGTGTCGGCGCTGCCGGACGGGTTCGTGGCGCTGCACCCCGGCGCCTCGGTCCCGTCCCGCGGGCTCACCGCCGAGCACGCCGGGGCCCTCGCGGCAGGACTCGCCGCGGCCGGGCGCCCGGTCGTCCTCACCGGCGGGCCGGGGGAGCGGGAGCTCACCGCGGCTGCCCGCGCCGCGGCCCGGGAGGCCGCCCCGGACGGCACGGTGCTGGACCTCGCCGGCCGGACCGACCTGCCCGGCCTGGCCGCCGTGCTGGACGCCGCCGCGTGCGTCGTCGTCGGCAACACCGGACCCGCGCACCTGGCCGCGGCCGTGGGCACCCCGGTGGTCTCCCTCTTCTCCCCGGTCGTGCCGCCCGAGCGCTGGGCGCCCTGGGGCGTGCCCGTCGTGCTGCTCGGGGACCAGGGCGCGGACTGCCGCGGCTCCCGCGCCCGCGACTGCCCCGTGCCCGGCCACCCGTGCCTGTCCTCCGTGCCCCCGGCGGCCGTGCTCGCGGCCGTCGAGGAGCTCGTGCACGGCGCTCCCGGGGCCCTCGCCACTGTTCCCGAACCGGAAGGAGGACGCGGGTGCGCATCCTGACCTGGCACGTCCACGGATCGTGGACGACATCGTTCGTGCACGGTCCCCACACCTATCTGCTGCCCGTCGTCGCCGACCGCGGCCCCGACGGCCGCGGCCGGGCCGAGACCTGGGACTGGCCGGCGGCCGCCGTCGAGTGCACGCCCGAGGAGCTGGCCGGCACCGCGTTCGACGTCGTCCTGCTGCAGCGGCCCCACGAGCTGGAGCTGCTCGAGCGGTGGACCGGGCGCCGGGCGGGGAGCGACGTCCCGGCGGTCTACGTGGAGCACGACACCCCGCGCGGGCCCGCCGTGGCCACCCGCCACCCCCTGGCCGGGCGCTCCGACATCCCCGTGGTCCACGTGACGCACTTCAACCGGATGATGTGGGACAACGGGGACGCGCCCACCGAGGTCGTGGAGCACGGCGTCCTGGACCCCGGACCGCTCTACACGGGACGCACGGCCAGCCTGGCCGCCGTGGTCAACGAGCCCGTCCGGCGCGGGCGGATCGCGGGCACCGACCTGCTGACCGCGCTGGCCCGCGAGCTGCCCGTGGACGTGTACGGCATGGGGATGGACCAGCTCGCCGAGCAAGCGCCCCACATGGCCGGGCGGCTGCACGAGAACTATCCTCAGGAGAAGCTGCACGCGGCGCTCGGCGAGCACCGGGCCTACTACCACCCCTACCGGTGGACGAGCCTGGGCCTGGCGCTGCTGGAGGCGATGACCATCGGGATGCCGGTGCTCGGGCTCTCGACCACCGAGGCGCCCCGGGCGGTCCCGCCCGGGGCGGGGCTGCTCTCCAACGACCCGGAGGCCCTCGCCGCCCGCGCCCGGCACTGGCTGGACGATCCCGGTGCGGCGGCCGCCGCGGGCGCCGCCGCCCGCGAGCACGCCCTGGAACACTACGGCGCGGACCGCTTCCTCGCGGAGTGGGACCGCATCCTGGAGAAGGTGACAGCATGAGAATCGCAATGGTCTCCGAGCACGCCAGCCCGCTGGCCGCGCTCGGCGGGGTCGACGCCGGGGGGCAGAACGTCTACGTGGCCGCCCTCGCGGCGGGTCTCGCCCGGCTGGGCCACGACGTCGTCGTGTACACCCGCCGCGACGACGCCCGGCTGCCCGACGTGGTCGAGCTCGCCCCCGGGGCGCAGGTGGTCCACGTCCCGGCGGGCCCCCCGAGCCTCCTGCCCAAGGACGACCTCGCCCCGTACATGGACGAGTTCGGCCGCTGGCTCGCCCGCGACTGGGCCCACCGCGGGGTCCCCGACCTCGTGCACGCCCACTTCTGGATGTCCGGGATCGCGGCCCGCCGCGCCGCGGAGACGATGCAGATCCCGGTGGTGCAGACCTTCCACGCGCTCGGGGCCGTCAAGCGCCGCCACCAGGGCGCGGCCGACACCAGCCCCACCGGCCGGCTCGCGGCCGAGAACGAGCTCGTCGCCGCGGCGGACCTCGTCCTGGCCACCTGCCGGGACGAACAGGCCGAGCTCCTGGCCCTCGGCGGGGACCCCGCACGGATCGACGTGGTCCCGTGCGGCGTGGACCTCGACGCCTTCGTCCCCGTGCCGCCGCCCGCCGGCGACCGGCGGCCCCGGATCGTGGCGCTCGGCCGGCTCGTGGAGCGCAAGGGCGTGGACGTCGTCGTGCGCGCCCTCGCCGAGCTGCCGGACGCGGAGCTCGTCGTGGCCGGCGGCCCCGCCCGCGCCGAGCTGGACCGGGACCCCGAGGCCCTGCGGCTGCGGGCGCTGGCCCGGGAGCTCGGCGTGGCCGAGCGCGTGGAGCTGCTCGGCCGCGTGGACCACGACGACGCCGCCGCGCTGCTCGCCACCGCGGACGTCGTGGCCTGCACCCCCTGGTACGAGCCGTTCGGCATGGTCCCGCTCGAGGCGATGGCGTGCGCCCGCCCCGTGGTGGGCAGCGCCGTGGGCGGGCTGCTCGACAGCATCGAGGACGGCGTGACCGGCCTGCACGTGCCCCCGCGGGACGTCGCCGGGACCGCGGCCGCCCTGCGCACCCTGCTGGCGGACCCCGAGCTGGCCGCCCGCATGGGGCGCGCCGGGCGGGAGCGCGTGGAGCGGCTCTTCGGCTGGCGGCACGTGGCCCAGGAGACCGAGCGGTCCTACGCCCGCGTCGCCGCCCGGCACCGCCGGGAGCACCCGCCGCTGCTCCGGCAGACCGAGAACTGGCTCGGGGCCCACCTGGACGAGCTGTCGGTCGCCGCGGGCGAGGCCGCCCAGCACGCCGGCGTGGTGGACCGGTGGGGCGCCCGCCTGGCCGGGATGCTCACGCACGGCGGACGCGTGCTCGCCGTGGGCAACGGCGGCAGCGCCGCGGAGGCCCAGCACTTCACCGCCGAGCTCGTCGGCCGCTTCGTCGACGACCGGCGGCCGCTGTCCGCCGTGTGCCTGTCCGCGGAGACCTCGAGCCTGACCGCCATCGTCAACGACTACGGCGCGGAGGAGGTGTTCGCCCGCCAGGTCCAGGCGCACGGGCGGGCGGGCGACGTGCTCGTGGTGCTGTCCACCAGCGGCCGCAGCCCCAACGTCCTGGCGGCGGCCGACCGGGCGCGGGAGCACGGCCTGCACGTCTGGGCGCTCACCGGCCCCGGCCCCAATCCGCTGACCGAGCGGGCGGACGAGTCCCTGACCGTCGACGCGTCCAGCACCTCGGTGATCCAGGAGGTCCACCTCATGCTGCTCCACGCCGTGTGCGCCGCGGTCGACGCGCGCCTCGTCCCGCCTCCTGACGCCGGCCCGGCCGTGCGCGGGGCCTCCGGCGCCCGGGCCGACGGGGCGGCCGTCCGGGCGGGGGTCGCATGAGCCCCGTCCGCATCGTCGTGGTCGGCGATGCCCTCCTGGACCGGGACGTCGACGGCACGTCCACGCGCCTGAGCCCGGACGCCCCGGTGCCCGTGGTCGACGTCGGTGACGTCTTCGCGAGCCCCGGCGGCGCCGGCCTGGCGGCGCTGCTGTGCGCCCTGCCGCCCGCCGTGGGCCCCGTCCCGGTGGAGGTCACGGTGACCCTGCTGGCACCCGTGGCCGCCGACGCCGCCGGCCACGAGCTCGCCGCCGCCCTCGGGGAGGTGGCCCTCGAGCGCCTCGGCCACGAGGGCGGGACCCGCACCAAGACCCGCATCCGCAGCGCCGGCCAGACGCTGGTGCGCGTGGACGAGGGCGGGCCCGGCACCCCGGTGGGCGTCTCGGCCTCGCACGTCTCCGCGGTCCTCGCGGGCGCGGACGCCGTCCTGGTGTCCGACTACGGGGGAGGCGTCACCCGCGACCCCGCCGTGCGCGCCGCCCTCGCGGAGCACGCCCGGACGGGCACGGTCGTCTGGGACCCCCACCCGCGCGGCGGGGAGCCGGTCCCCGGCTGCGCCCTGGTCACCCCCAACGCGGCCGAGGCCGCCGCCGCCCTGGGTGCCCCCGCGTCGACCGGCGCCCGCGAGCTCGCGGGCACCCTGCGCGAGCGGTGGTCGGCCCGTGCCGTGGCGGTGACGGCCGGGGCCGAGGGCGCCCACCTCGCGACCGCCACGGGCACCGAGCTGGTGCCGGCCGCTCCCGTGCGCAACACCGATCCGTGCGGGGCAGGGGACCGCTTCGCCTCGACCGCGGCCCTGGCCCTCGGCGCGGGCACGGACGTGACCACGGCCGTGGAGTCCGCCGTCGAGGCGGCCGGGCAGTGGGTCGCCGCCGGCGGCGCCGCCACCTTCCGCACCCGCCGCGCCCAGGGCGACCAGGGCCGCGCGCGCCTGCACCCCGGTGCCGAGCGGCTGCCCCGGGAGGTCCAGGACCTGCTGGTGGACGTGCGCGCAGCGGGCGGCACGGTCGTGGCCACGGGCGGCTGCTTCGACGTCCTGCACGCCGGACACATCGCCTCCCTCGACGCCGCGCGCCGGCTCGGCGACGCGCTGGTGGTGCTGCTGAACTCCGACGACTCCGTGCGCCGGCTCAAGGGCCCGGGCCGGCCGGTGGTCGGCCAGGAGGACCGCGCCCGCGTGCTGGCCGCCCTGCGCAGCGTCGACGCGGTCGTCGTCTTCGACGAGGACGACCCCCGCGCGGCCCTGTCCGTCCTGCGCCCCGACGTGTGGGTGAAGGGCGGCGACTACACTCCCGAGCAGCTTCCCGAGGCCGTGGACGTGCGCGGCTGGGGCGGGGAGGTCACCGTCCTGCCCTACCTCTCCGGGCGCTCCACCACGGCGATCCTCCAGCGGGCCGGCCGTGAGGGCTGAGCCCCGCGGCCCCCGCACCGTGGACCCGGGCGAGGTCGGACCGGGCGACGTGCTGGTGCTGCGCGCCCTCGGCCTGGGCGACGGCCTGACCGGCGTGGCGCCCCTGCGCGGGGTCCGGCGCATGCTGCCCCGGCACCGGCTGGTGCTGGCCGCGCCCGAGGGCATCGGCACCTGGCTGGCCGAGCTGGGCGTGGTGGACGCGGTCCTGCCCACGTCCGGGCTCGGCCCGCTCCCGCCGCTGTCCGGCGGGCACGTGGCGGTCAACCTGCACGGGCGCGGTCCGCGCAGCCACGAGCTGCTGCTCGCCACCGGCCCGGAGCGGCTCGTCGCCTTCGCCGCCGCCGGGCACGCCGGCCCCGCGTGGCGGGCCGACGAGCACGAGGTGCACCGGTGGTGCCGGCTGGTGCGCACGGCGGGGGGACCCTGCGGCCCCGAGGACCTGCTGCTGCGCGAGCACGCTCCGGCGCCCGACGGTGCCCCCGTGGTGATCCATCCGGGGGCCGCCTCCGGCGCCCGCCGCTGGCCCGCGGCCCGCTGGCGGACCGTGGCGGAGGCCCTGGCCGCGGACGGCCACCGGATCGTGGTCACCGGCTCCGCCGCCGAGGCGGAGCTGGCCGCGACCGTCACCGGCGGGCTTTCCTCGGCGGAGAACCGGTGCGGCCGGCTCTCCCTGCCGGAGCTGGCCGCCACGGTGGGGGGCGCCGCCGCGGTGCTCAGCGGCGACACGGGCGTCGCCCACGTGGCCACCGCTCTGGCCGTGCGCTCCGTGGTCCTCTTCGGCCCGACGCCGCCGGCCCGGTGGGGCCCCGCGGTGGACCCCGGGCTGCACACCGTGCTGTGGCACGGTGACCCGGCGGCCGCGACGTGGGGCGATCCGCACGCGGACGCCCTGGACGCCCGCCTCGCCGCCGTGACGGCCGACGAGGTCCTCGCCGCCGCCCGCGCCCAGCTCGCCCAGGGCGCCGGGGTCCCGGCCCGGCCCTGAGGCCCGCCGCCCACCACCCGGCCCGTTCGCCGAGCCGTTCCCATCCGACCCGATCCGTCAGGAGCACCGTGAATCCCACAACGAACGCGACCACCGCCGCGAGCGCGACCCGTCCGATCCGCCGGGCCGTGGTGACCGGGGGGACCGGCTTCCTGGGCAGCCACCTGTGCACCGAGCTGCGCCGCCGGGAGGTCGAGGTGGTGTGCCTCGACAACTTCCTCACCGGCTCCGCGGCCAACATCGGCCACCTCGTGGGCGACCCCGGCTTCCGGCTCGTCCAGTGCGACGTCACAGACTACGTGCACGTGCCCGGGGACGTGGACCTCGTCCTGCACTTCGCGTCCCCGGCGTCCCCGATCGACTACCTGAAGCTGCCCATCCACACGCTCAAGGTCGGCTCGATCGGCACCCACCACGCCCTGGGCCTGGCCAAGGACAAGGGCGCCCGGTTCGTGCTGGCCTCCACCTCCGAGGTGTACGGCGATCCGCAGGTGCACCCGCAGGCCGAGAGCTACTGGGGCCACGTCAACCCGGTGGGCCCGCGGGGGGTCTACGACGAGGCCAAGCGCTTCGCGGAGGCCCTGACGGTCGCCTATCGCGCCGAGCACGGGGTGGACACGGCCATCGTGCGGATCTTCAACACCTTCGGGCCCCGGATGCGGCCCTTCGACGGCCGGGCGATCCCCACGTTCATCCGCCAGGCCCTGGCCGGTGAGCCCCTCACCGTGGCCGGGGACGGCACCCAGACGCGCTCCGTCTGCTACGTCTCCGACCTCGTCCGCGGCATCCTCGCCCTGGCCGACAGCGGGCACAGCGGGCCCATGAACATCGGCAACCCGCACGAGCTGTCCGTGCTGCAGATCGCCCACGACGTCATCGCCGCGACCGGCACGTCCTCGGGGGTCGAGTTCGTCGAGCGTCCCGTCGACGACCCCATGGTGCGCCGCCCGGACACCACGCTCGCGACCGAGGTCCTGGGCTGGGCCCCGGAGGTCCCGTGGCCGGTGGGGCTGGAGCGCACCGTCGAGTGGTTCCGGGAGGGCGCCGGCCTCCCGGAGACCGCCGTGCGGGCGCGCTGAGCGCGCGGGCCCGGCCGCGGCGGCCCGGCGGGGCGCTCCACCGGCCGCTCCGCCGTCCGGTCCGCCGGGCGCTCAGCTGACGTAGCGGCGCGCGGCGCTGGCGCGCTGCGACTCCTCCAGCGCCCGGAACCGCCGCTCGACGCGCTCGGGCAGGGGCCGCCGCTCGCGCAGCACCCACGGCGCACCGCGCAGGGCGTCGAGCAGGGCCAGCGCCGTGACCCGGTCCCGCGGGGCGGCGCCGACCACGTCCCGGGTCCGGCGCAGGGCCGCCCGCAGCGGGCGGCGCAGCCAGATGAACCACAGGGTGTTGCGCAGTCCGTGCCGGCGCCGCAGGTGCGGGTCCCGGACCGTGGAGGCCTGGTGGTGGACCACCACGTCGGGCAGGTGCACGAGCTCCCACCCCGCGGTCGCGAGGTCCGCCGCCAGGAGCTCCTCCTCGCCGCCGAGCCACAGCCGCTCGCTGAACCCGCCCACCTCGAGGAACGCGGCCCGGCGGACCACGGAGGCCCCCGCCAGGAAGCTGCCGAGGGCGGGGCCGGGCAGCCACGCGGGGCCCTCGACCGGTGAGTGCAGCAGCTCCGCGTTGATCGCGTCCTCCCGGGACCCGGGCTCCACGAGGATCCTGCCCGTGACCACGCCCAGCCGCGGGTGCGTCTCCAGCGCGTCGGCCGCCCGGCGCAGCGACCCGGGCTCCCACCAGGTGTCGTCGTCGCAGAAGGCCACGAACGGTGCGTCCACGCGCTCCAGCGCGACGTTGCGGCCCACGGCCCCGAGGTTGACGGGGCTCGCCACGAGCTCCGCCCAGGGGTGCCGCGCACGGATCGCGTCCGCGGTGCCGTCCCCGGAGCCGTTGTCGACGACCACCACGTGCGGCCGTTCCGGGAGCTCCCGCAGCCGGGCCAGGGCCAGCAGGGCCTCCTCCCGGCGGTTGTGGGTGATCATCACGACCGCCACGCGGGCGTCGGGGCCGGACGCGGGCGGGGGTGCGGGGGTGGTCTCGGTCATGGGCTCTCCTCCGGTGCGGCGGGGTCGGCGGGGGCGGGGCCGTGCAGCAGCGCGAGCGCGGCCTCCGTGGTCGGGGACACCCGGTGCCGGGCGCGCAGCGCCGCCGGGGTGCGGGGGAGGGCGCGGAGCAGACCGCGGCGCCCCGCGCGGCCGCCGCGCAGCGCCTTCCGCAGCTCGTGCGCCACGACATGCCAGGGCCGGCGCAGGAGCACGGTGAGCAGGTGGCTGCGGACGAGCGCGACCTGCCGGCGCTCGTCCGAGCCCCGGTGCGGCGAGGGGTGGTGGTGGGCGCGGATCTCCGGCACGTAGGACAGCCGCCAGCCGGCGTCGAACAGGTCGAGGGCGAGACGCTCCTCCTCGCCGGGGAAGCGCACGACGTCGTCGAAGCCGCCGGCCGCGAGGAACGCCGAGCGGCGCACGATCGCCCCGCACGCGACGAAGCCGAGCAGCGCCGGGCCGGGGGCCCCGGTGGGGATGCCCAGCGGGGACGCGGCGAGCACGGCGTTGAGGGGGTCCGGGCGCTCCTCGGGGCCCACGGCGATGGACCCGGCGATCAGGCCGAGCCGGGGATGGGCGTCGAACACGGCCGCGGCGCGGGCGAGCGCCCCGGGGGCCCACCACGAGTCGTCGTCGGCGAAGGCCACGTAGGGGGTGCGGGCGAGCCGGACGCCGACGGTCCGGGCCACGGCCCCGACGTTGCGTGGCAGCTCCAGCACCTGCACGTGCGGGTGGGCGGCGCGCACCGCCTCGGCGGAGCCGTCCGTGGAGGCGTTGTCCACGACGACGACGGGCCCCTCGTGCCGGCCCAGGTGCGCCACGAGCTCCTCCCGGCGGTTGCGGGTGGCCACGACCACCGTGACGCGGCACTGGGGGTCCGGGGCGTCCATCGTGTCCTTCCGTCGGGTCCGCCGCGCCGCGGCGGCGGTCGCGGTTGCGGTCGCGGGCCCGCCTCCCGGCGGACACGCCCTCCCATCGTAGGGGCACGTCCTCCGGCCCTCCGGCGCACGGCGCGTGACACAATCGGGAGGAGCCTCGGCCACCGGGTTACCGCTGCGAAATACGGCCCGTCCATACTGCACACACTGCCCGCCCCGACCCCGAAAGGCATGTGATCGCCCGACATGTCCGACCTGTTCGAGAACTACGCCGCCGACATGGCCGTGGCGGCGGCCTACGACGAGATGTACACGCCGGACCGGCAGGTCCGCCCCGGCTACGACCGCATCGGCGGTGTCCTCGACGACCTCTCGCTCAGCGACGTCAACACCCGCGCCGACTCCATGGCCCGCTCCTTCCTCGACCGGGGCGTGACCTTCGACTTCGCGGGTGAGGAGCGGCCCTTCCCGCTCGACATCGTGCCCCGGGTGATCACCGCCGGGGAGTGGGACGTCATCGAGCGCGGCGTGAAGCAGCGGGTCCGGGCACTGGAGTGCTTCCTCGACGACGTCTACGGGGAGCAGCGGGTCGTGGCCGACGGGATCGTGCCGAAGGCGCTGATCACCTCCTCCGCCCACTTCCACCGGAGCGTGTGGGGCTTCCGGCCCCCGGGCGGCGTCCGGATCCACGTGGCGGGCATCGACGTGGTCCGGGACCAGCAGGGCGTGTTCCGGGTCCTGGAGGACAACGTGCGCGTGCCCTCCGGGGTCTCCTACGTCATCGAGAACCGGCGGGCCATGACCAAGGGCCTCCCGGAGGCCTTCATGTCGCAGCCGATCCGCGCCGTGGAGGCCTATCCCCGGCACCTCTACAAGGCGCTGCGCGCCACGGCCCCGGAGGCCGCCGAGGACCCCGTGGTGGTGGTCCTCACCCCGGGCGTGTTCAACTCCGCCTACTTCGAGCACACCCTGCTGGCCGGGCTCATGGGGGTGGAGCTCGTGGAGGGCCGCGACCTCGTGGTCCGCGGCGACAAGGTCTACATGCGGACCACCGACGGCGAGCAGCGCGTGGACGTGATCTACAAGCGGATCGACGACGAGTTCGTCGACCCCCTGCACTTCCGCTCCGACTCCGCGCTCGGCTGCTCCGGACTCGTCAACGCGGCCCGCGCCGGGAACGTGACCATCGCCAACGCGATCGGCAACGGTGTGGCCGACGACAAGCTCACCTACTCCTACGTCCCCGACCTCATCCGGTACTACCTCGACGAGGAGCCGGTGCTGCCCAACGTGGACACCTACCGGCTGGAGGAGGACGAAGCCCGCGCCTGGGTGCTCGCGCACCTGGACGAGCTGGTCGTCAAGCCCGTGGACGGGTCCGGCGGCAAGGGCCTGGTCATCGGCCCCCAGGCCACCGCGGCGGAGCTCGAGGAGCTGCGGGCGAAGGTGCTGGCGGACCCGCGCGGGTGGATCGCCCAGCCGGTGCTGCAGCTGTCCACCGTGCCCACGTTCGCGGACGGGGAGTTCAGCCCCCGGCACGTGGACCTGCGGCCCTTCGCGGTCAACAGCGGCGAGGAGGTCTACGTGCTGCCCGGCGGGCTGACCCGGGTGGCCATGCAGAAGGGCTCACTGATCGTCAACTCCTCGCAGGGCGGCGGCTCGAAGGACACCTGGGTGCTCGGCCAGCCGCAGACCCAGGACCTCGACCCCGGCCAGGCCCCGCCCCCGGACGTCGACTCCTCGGTGCACACGTGGCCGGTCTCCGCGTCCTGGCAGGACGAGGGCGACAACGGCCAGCAGCAGCAGCAACAGCAACAGGCCGTGACCACCACCGCGGGCACCACCGCGACGACCCGCACCGGAGAGGGGCCCACATGCTGAGCCGCATTGCCGAGTCCCTGTTCTGGATCGGCCGCTACGTCGAGCGGGCCGACGGGGTGGCCCGGATCCTCGACGTCCACCTGGAGCGGATCACCCAGCTGCCCGTGGGCGAGCAGGAGGCCGAGGTGCGCCGGATCATGGCGGTGATGGGCGTGGAGCCCGGGGACGGCGACTACAGCGTCCGGTCGATGATCCACGAGCTCGCGTGGAACAAGGACTGCCTGACCTCCATCTCGGGCTCCCTGCACGCCGCCCGCGAGAACGCCCGCCGCGCCCGGGAGACCGTGTCCTCGGCCATGTGGGAGTCGCTCAACTCCACGTACTACGGCCTGGGCCAGCACCGCCGCGACGTCGTCGGCACCTTCCGCGTCTGCCACTGGACCATCGAGCGGATGGCCACCGTGCGCGGGCAGACCCAGATGACCATGTCCCACGACGAGTCCTGGATGTTCCTGTCCCTGGGCGCGGCGATCGAGCGGGCGGACATGACGTCCCGGCTGCTGTGGACCCGGTCCACGTCCACCTCCGGCATGTCGTGGGTGTCGATCCTGCACTGCGCCGGCGGGTACGAGGCCTTCCTGCGCACCCGCTACGGCACGTTCAGCGACGAGTCCGCGACCGAGTTCCTGCTCCTGGACCGGCTCTTCCCCCGCTCGATCCTGCACGCGCTGACCACGGCGGAGGAGATCCTCGTGGGCCTGGAGCCGGGTCTGCAGCGGGTCGGGTTCAAGGACGACGCCCGGCGGATCATCGGCGAGGCGCGCACGGCGCTGGAGTTCCACCACGCGGAGGACCTCATCGCGGTGCTGCCCGAGCACCTGAACAACGTCCAGGCCGCGTGCGCGAGGGCGTCGGAGGCCGTGAGCACCAAGTACTTCTCGCACGCCGTCGAGGCGTCCTGGTTCGGAGGCATGCTGTGACCCGGCTCAAGATCGACCACGTCACCCGCTACGACTACAACGACAACGTCTCGAAGTCCTACAACGAGGCCCGGATGACGCCCCTCTCGGACGACGAGCAGATCGTGCTCGAGGCGGAGCTGACGCTGAGCCCGGGGACCGCCACGGTCAGCAACTACCGGGACTACTGGGGCACCCGGGTCGCGGCCTTCGACATCCAGGGCCGGCACCGGCACCTGGAGGTCCGCTCCTCGGCCACGGTGGAGGTGCACCGGCGGCCCGGCGACGAGGTCGCCGACGGGCTGAGCTGGGAGGAGCTGGCGACCCCCGAGGTCCTCGACGCGGTCTCCGACCACGTGCCCCAGACCCCGCTCACCCGGCTCGGGCCCGAGTTGGAGAAGGTCGCCGAGGAGATCCGCAAGGAGGCGGCCGACCCGGCCGCGGCGGCCGCGGCGATCTTCCGGGGCATCGCCTCGCACATGCAGTACGTGCCGGGGGTCACCGGGGTGCACACGGACGCCGAGGCCGCCTGGCGGGAGGCCAAGGGCGTGTGCCAGGACCTCGCGCACGTGGCCATCGGCATGATGCGGCACATCGGGATCCCGGCCCGCTACGTCTCCGGGTACCTGCACCCGGACTACGAGGCGGGCATCGGTACGACCGTGCCGGGGGAGTCCCACGCGTGGGTGGAGTGGTGGAACGACCGCTGGTACGCCTACGACCCGACCAACCACACGCGGCTCACCGACTTCCACGTCACCGTGGCCCGGGGTCGCGACTACACCGACGTCACCCCGCTCAAGGGCATGGTCACCGGCGGCGGCGGCACCTCGGGGCTGCAGGTCCAGGTCGAGGTCACGCAGACCGCGTGACGACGGCGGGGCCGCCCACCTCCCCGAGGTGGGCGGCCCCGCCGTGACGGGTGGGACTCCTAGCTCTCGAAGCGGAAGTTCTTCGGGGCGACCGTCAGCCCGGAGGGCGTCACGGTCAGGCCGCGGGCCCGGTCCTGCTCCGCGTCCACGCCGACCTTCACGCCCGGGGGCACCACCACGTTCTTGTCGAGGATGCACCGCTCCACCACGGCACCCTCGCCGATCTGGACGTTGGGCAGCAGGATCGACTGGTTGACGGTGGCGTCGTTGTTGACCAGCACCTTCGGGGAGAGCACCGACTCGGTCACGCGCCCGCCGGTGACCAGGACGCCGCGCGAGAGGATCGAGTCCGTCGCGATGCCGCCCTCGCCCCTCGGGCCGCGCACGAGCTTCGCCGGCGGGGCCTGCATCTCGTTGGTGTAGAGCGGCCAGGCGTAGTTGTACAGGTTGAACACCGGCAGCGGGCGGATCAGGTCCATGTGGGAGTCGTAGTACGAGTCCAGGGTGCCGACGTCGCGCCAGTACTGCCGGTCCCGGTCCGTGGAGCCCGGGACGTCGTTGTTCGTGAAGTCGTAGACGGCGGCCTCGCCGCGGTCCGCGAACCACGGCATGATGTCCCCCCCCATGTCGTGGCTCGTGTCCTCCTTCGCCTCGTCGGCCCGCAGGGCCTCGACGAGCGCGTCGGTGTCGAAGACGTAGTTGCCCATCGAGGCGAAGAAGGCGTTGGGGTCGTCCGGCAGGGGGGCCGTGCTCTGGGGCTTCTCCACGAAGCGGGTGATCTTCGTGACGTCCTCGGGGTCCGTCTCGATCACGCCGAAGGACGTCACCATCTCCATCGGCTGGCGCACGCCCGCCACGGTGGCGCGGGCCCCGGACCGCACGTGGAAGTCCACCATGTCGGAGAAGTCCATCCGGTACACGTGGTCCGCGCCGACCACCACCACGATGTCCGGCTTCTCGTCGTCGATGAGGTTCATCGACTGGAAGATGGCGTTGGCGGAGCCCAGGAACCACTCCTTGCCGCGCCGCTGCTGGGCCGGCACGGTGACCACGTAGTTGCCCAGCTGGGCGGACAGGCGCCAGGTCTGGGTGACGTGCTGGTCCAGGGAGTGCGACTTGTACTGGGTGAGCACCACGACCTGGAGATAGCCGGAGTTCACGATGTTGGACAGCGCGAAGTCGATCAGCCGGTAGCCGCCCGCGAAGGGCACCGCGGGCTTGGCGCGGTCCTCGGTGAGCGGCATCAGGCGCTTGCCCTCGCCTCCGGCCAGGACGATCGCGAGAACCTTCTTACGGTGGGGCATGGGAACCTCTCTGTCTTCTTCGGCAATCGGGCGCAACATCTCCGCCTCGCGGTGCGGAACCACTCGACAGGCGCCTTCATTGTGTCTTAACAGCCGCGCAGGGGAGTGACCGCTCGCACAGGAGTCCTGATGTGTCTCCCGGAACGGCGCGCACGGATCCCGGCGCGCGATTCCCCGTGGCACCGTGCCGATCCTGCAGTACGCTCGGAACCGTGCGAGTAGATATCTTGTCCAAGGAGTTCCCGCCCGAGATCTACGGCGGCGCCGGAGTCCACGTGTCCGAGCTCTCGCGGGTCCTGGCCCCGCTCGTCGACCTGAGGGTGCGGTGCTTCGGTGCTCCGCGCGAGCCCCGGGTCAACGGCGTCGAGGTCCAGGCCTACCCCGTGCCCGCGGACCTGGCCGGCGCCAACGCCGCGATCCAGACGCTGGGGGTGGACCTCGCGATGATCGGCGACATCGCCGGCGCGGACCTGGTGCACTCCCACACCTGGTACGCCAACATGGGCGGGCACCTCGCGTCGCTGATGTACGGCATCCCCCACGTCCTCTCCGCGCACTCCCTCGAGCCCCTGCGCCCGTGGAAGGCCGAGCAGCTCGGCGGCGGGTACGCGGTCTCCTCCTTCGTGGAGAAGACCGCCTACGAGGCCGCCGCGGCGATCATCGCCGTCTCCGACGGGATGCGCCAGGACATCCTCCGGTCCTATCCGGACGTCGACCCCGACCGGGTCCGGACGGTGCACAACGGCATCGACGTGAGCCAGTGGGTGCGCGACGAGGGCACCGACGTGCTCGAGTCCTACGGCATCGATCCGGCCAAGCCCTCCGTGGCGTTCGTGGGCCGTGTCACCCGGCAGAAGGGCGTGCCGTTCCTGCTGCGCGCCGCGGCCCTGCTGCCCGAGGACGTGCAGCTCGTGCTGTGCGCCGGCGCCGCCGACACCCCGGAGCTCGGGGCCGAGGTCAACGCGCTCATCGACGAGCTGAGGGCCACCCGGTCCGGGGTGGTGCTCATCGAGAAGATGCTGCCGCGCCGCGAGATCGTCCAGATCCTCTCCGGCGCCACGGCCTTCGCCTGCCCGTCCGTGTACGAGCCGCTCGGGATCGTCAACCTCGAGGCCATGGCCTGCGGCACCGCCGTGGTCGCCTCGGCCACGGGCGGCATTCCCGAGGTCGTCGTCGACGGGGAGACGGGCCGGCTGGTCGCCATCGAGCAGGCCCAGGACGGCACCGGCACGCCGGTCGATCCCGAGAAGTTCGTGGCCGACTTCGCCGCCGCGCTGACCGAGGTGGTCTCCGACCCGGTGCGCGCCC
This sequence comes from Kocuria sp. LHG3120, assembly GCF_049897445.1. Lineage (NCBI taxonomy): Bacteria > Bacillati > Actinomycetota > Actinomycetes > Micrococcales > Micrococcaceae > Kocuria > Kocuria sp. LHG3120. The sequence goes on from NZ_JAFCWG010000002.1 coordinate 301,470, forward strand.
GGGAGATGGGCGCCGCCGGCCGGCGCCGCGCCGAGGAGCACTTCGCGTGGGAGTCCATCGCCGAGCGGACCCTGGAGGTCTACCGCTCCGTCCTCTGAGTCGCCGCGGCACCGCACGCCCTCGGCGGGCGGTGCCGGCGCCGGACGGTGAGAGGCGGCGGCCACCGTGGTCCCGTGGGAGAACGGGGCGGCGGCGGCCGCCGCCGGCACAGGTGAGGGGGGTCCCCGGCCGTGTCGAGGGTCCCTGGCACCGGCGGGGACGGGGGGCTCCCCGGTGGCGCGAACGCAACCCTCGAACGAGCATCGCCCCAGGTCAGCTGGAGAATCCTGGAGATGCTCAGCCACCATTCAACCGCATGGCGGGGCGCGGTGGAAGCCGGAAGTGCACTTACTCAGGGGTTTTCATCAAAATTTTCGGCGCGGTCGCGCTGCTCCTCCGGACAGCGGCGCCGATGTGAACGGCGGCCGCGCATGTGGTACCTTATTTTCTGTTGCGTTCAGGAGGAACGGCCGGAAACGGCACCACGTTCGCCCTGGATCCACTCGCGCGGGTGGCGGAATAGGCAGACGCGCTAGCTTGAGGTGCTAGTCCTCGTATTAGAGGGTGGGGGTTCAAGTCCCCCCTCGCGCACAGTGCGATGTCTCAGGACATCGGAAACACCCCGGACCTGTGGTCCGGGGTGTTTTTGTGTGTCCGGGGTGTTTTTCTGTGTGCGGGGGGTCGGGTGAAGGTCCTCGAGCCGCTGACGGACACCGACCACGGCTCCCCCCAGTTCACGATCCGCGACGGCGGCGGCAACCTGTGGACCATGGGCACCTGCCGCGGCGCATGAGCAGATGCGCGCCGGCGGTTCGAGGCGTGCCCTCCGTGTTTCAGGAAACGCCGGCGGCGGCCTCCAGGTCGGCGATGACGAGCTTGCGCATCGACAACATCGCGGCCATCACCCGCTGCGCCCGGCCCGGATCGGGATCGGCCAGCAGCTCGACGAGCCTGCGGGGCACCATTTGCCAGGACAGCCCGTACTTGTCCTTGAGCCACCCGCACATGCTCTCCTGCCCGCCGTCGGCGGTGAGAGCTTCCCAGTACCGGTCCACCTCCGCCTGATCGGCGCAGTCGATCTGGAACGACACCGCTTCGCTGAAGCTGAACTCGGGCCCGCCATTGAGCGCGGTGAACGGATGACCGTCGAGCTCGAACTCCACGGTCAGCACCATCTCGGCCGGCCGCGGCCCGGCCTCGCCGTAGTAGGTGATGTCGGTGATCCGGGAGTTGGGGAACACCGTGAGATAGAAGTTCGCTGCGTCCTGGGCTTCGGTGTCGAACCACAGGCAGGGCGTGAGAGTAGTCATGGTGGGATTGTCTGCTTCCGCGCCCGGCCTGGGGAAGGTACAGGGAAGACATGACGACGCCTCGTGCAGAAGAAACTCGAGGGGGCCCGAATGTCGACGCCGTACTAATACTGAGCAGATGGAACCATGGCGAGAAACCACCGGTCACCCATGCGACATGAGGCAGTTTGGTTGCGTGACACTTGGGGGTGCGATCGGACTTCCGGGGACCGGTGGTGCGGGAGGTGTGGTGGGTTGCTGACCCCCGTCTCAGGCTCTGCCGGGACATGCCATTGCCCGGCTCACTACGCTTGAAGCATCACATTGGGGCCTCGGTCGCGCCGGGGTGACGGCGGTGGACCTGCAGCGGTTGGTGGTCTGGCTCTGGGATGTGCGGGGATCGGGGGGGCGTTGAGGTGCCAGCTGTGGTGGAGATCCGTTTTCGTCCCGAGGGTGCGGTGCTGGCCGGTCGTTTGTTCCTGCCTCCCGCGGCTGCGCCGGGGCCGGTGGTGGTCATGGCTCACGGCTTTTCCGCCACTGCTCACGGGATGGTCGCTGACCGCTACGCCCAGGCGTTCGCTGATCACGGTGTCGCGGCTTTCCTCTACGACCACCGAGGTGTGGGTCGAAGTCGGGGTGAGCCCCGAGGAGAGATCAATCCGTGGATCCAGGCCCGGGGCTATCGGGACGCCCTCGATGCCGTCTCTGCTTGTGACCGGGTGGACCCCCAGCGGGTGGCGTTGTGGGGGGACTCCTACAGCGCTGCCCAGGTGTTGGCGGTGGCCTGCGTGGACGAGCGGGTGCGCGCGGTGGTGGCTCAGACGCCGGCCTGCGGCCGGCATCCGGCGCCGCCGGACCCGGACGGGGCCCTGTATCGGGGAATGCGGGCCCGGCTCCTGGGCGGATCCGTGCGGGCCGAGCCGGAGCGGTGGCGCGGGCCGATGCCGGTGGTCTCCGCCGACCAGCTCTCGGCGCCTTCGGCGCTGAAGCCGTTGACCGCGCTGCGGTGGTTCCTGGAGTACGGGGCGCGATTCGGCACCGGGTGGGAGAACCAGGTGGTCCTCACCGCCCCGGAGGAACCGATGTGGCTACCGGTGCTGTGGGCCCAACATGTGCTGGTCCCGACCTGTTTTCTGCTGGCCCGTGACGATGAGATGCCCGGCTCGACGACGGCCGTGGCCAGGCAGGCCTTCGCCGCGCTGGGCGGTCCCAAGGAGGTGCACGAGCTCGAAGGCGGGCACTTCGGCCTGCTGTATCACCACGAGCCCGTCTTCGAGCGCTCCGTCGCGATCCAGACCCGGTTTCTGAGTTCGTGGCTGCATGACAGCGAGAGGCCCGGTGACCGCTACTGAGACCCCCGAGGGATCGAGTCGGTGCTGCTTCCCCGCGCTGGGCGTCCCGCCTCTGCCTTGCACCTCAGCGGCAGCACCACCGTAGTCGGTGACGGAATCGGGTGGAGTGCGTAGGGCGCCCGCGCTCCTGAGGCCGTGGACGCGAGACTTTCCGCCGGGGACGGATCCTATGATCGCCGCGGCGGGGTGTGACGGGGGCGGGGCGGCCCCCCGCCACCCCGCCCCAGTTGCTTCTGCGCGGACCAGTCATCTGGCCAGCACCTCGGATCCCCCCGGAACCACGGTGCGGCCGGTCGACGCGCCAGAAGCTGGAGGATGGTCTGATGCAGATCACCTGTCCCCCTGATACGCCACGATGCTCGCTCCCGCCCCGTCCGGCAATTCCGGGGGTGTGTTGGGGTTCACAACATGACACATCCATGTGCGGTTGCTAATAGGGGTGTTCCGGAGTGGGTGGCTGGTGCGAGAAAGGCTGGTCCGTGTACAGGATCAGCCGCAGACGTTTGAGATTTCGCCGTCGAGATCGTCGAGCACCCACTCCGAGAGCTGTCCGGCGGGCACGAGGAACGTGTCCTCGCCCAGCAGCTGCGCCTCCTGAGCCGAGAGGGGTTCCTTGACGGCCTCGCTGTCGTGGACTGCCAGTGCAGCTGCGTAGCCGGCGGCCAGCTCGGCGGCCCACTCCCGGTGGCCGGCGTAGCAGGGGTGCTCGGGATCGGGGCTGCACGCCTCGAGCCACCGTGCCGGCTCCCGCGGAACGGAGGCGGCGGGCATCGGGTGCTGGTGCAGGTCCCAGGTGACCTCGGCCCAGCGACCCACGGGAGTGGCCACCATGGGGTAGTAGGTGGCAACCCACTGGGTGGGAGTGAGTGGGTGCAGCTCAACGGCCAGAGCCCCAGAGACGGAGATGGTCATGCCTTCTTCCTGTTCGCAGGTGACGGATCGTCTGGCGGTGGCGGCCTGAGGCGCGGTCGCATCGCCGAGTCTGGGGGGCCCGATGGTGATGGCCCAGGGTAAGCACGGGGCCGACAACTATGGAAGCAGGCTGAGCAATGTGACAGCAGGCCGCCTTTCAAGCCCGGGGATGCCAGGCCTCTCACCTGGTCCGGATCCTGGCTGGAGGTCGCCGGTGGGCTGGGTCGGTGTCATGGCCCCGGGTGTGTCTGCTGTTCGGGTCTTTCGTCGCGGCCGTGGGTGACGTTGCGGAGCTCAGCAGAGGAGGGGGCGGTTGGTGTCGGGAGGGTTGCCGCCAGGTGCGGTGCGATGCGGGCCAGACGATCGAGGTATCCGTGGCCCTCAAGCTCGGTCAGCACCACGGGAACACGGATTTTGGGGGTACTGGATCGGGCGGCGAGATCAGCCAGGGCCAGTGCGTTCCCGGCTCCGGTGCAGGCCACGGCCCGCAGAACACGTCGTGCCTCGGCGCTGAGCCGGGGATCAGCGGCGGCCTCAAGAGTGAGAGCCTCCAGCGCCGGGCGCAATGCCTGGAAGACGGCGGCGCGGGCCGCTGGGCCCAGGGTGGAGGCGCCTGAGGTGTGGCGGGGTTGCTCAGTGTCCATCTGCTGCTCCTCCGGTCGCGGCCGGAGGGACGTCGTGGATTCACCAGGACGGTCATCGTCAGGGGCGTGTTGGCCACTGCCTGCTGCGGCTCATCCGTCCCTACCGGTGCGCCGGCCCCCTCGATGACCCAGTCCGTGACCTGTGGGACCGGCCACGTGCACCACCGAAGAGTTCTTGGACCCGGTCACCGTGAAGGAGAGCTGCCGCGCCCTGGCAAGCAGAAGAGACGTCCCCCGACGACTGATCACATGGTCACAGGACTTCTGCCCACCAAGGCGGCGGCATGATCACCGCCGAGGAGCCAGCCCCCCGACTGGCCTCCCTGGCGTGCTCCACGCCGGGCCGACCGGCCCCCCGACCGGCGGCCCTGCGTGATACCCCGAACCTACTCTCTAGTAGGAAGAAGATCCATCTTCATGTTGTCCCCATTTGCGCCACTATTCAGAGCCGCGTGAAGGGCCATGGGGTCCGAGGCGACGATGGTGTGGAAGGGACCTGCGAGGGGGGCATGCCCTGCGGGGCTTCCTGACCGATGCGGCGTCTCTTCTCGGGGGTGTATTGAGGATCCCCGCGGGCATGCGCAAGGCCGGGCCATGCGCCCGGCCTTACGGGTGGGAAATGTCTTTCACCACGAAGACAGTGTGGTCCTGGCGGTAGCCGTTGGCGAGAGGTTTGAGGATGTGGCGCTGGACGGGGCTGACGTGCTTGGTGTCGGAGCACTTCCTCCCCACAGTCACAGGCCGCGAACCGATCCGACCCATGACCTTGCCGATACCAAGCAGAGCAGCCTGAAGATTGAGGATGACAGTGGATCGCAAGGCATGGGATGCCAGACGTCTCGTCGGGAAAATTTGCGTCCGCATGTTTCCGCGGTCGGGCATGTCTCGTATCTATGTACTTTATCAAGGTCTCCAAAAATCGAGTACTCAACGTTAGTTACGAGACAGATGGGTGGACGTGGGCAAGCTGATTGGGTACGCGCGAGTTTCGACGCGGCAACAGGACGCAGACTGTCAAGTGCATGACCTCCTGGCCGCCGGCGTGCGGCGCGCTGATGTCTACATCGACCATGGAGTGTCTGGAGGACGCGCGTCACGCCCGCAGTTCGACCGTGCTGTGGTTGCGCTGGAGAAGGGCGACACATTGGTGATTACCACGCTGGATCGCCTGGGCCGGTCGACGCAGAACATGCTGACCTTCGCCGAGGCGCTGCGGGGGAGGGGTGCCGGTCTGCGGGTGCTCAACCTCGGTGGGGGAGACGTGGACACCGCGACACCGATGGGCTCCATGGTCTTTACCGTCATGGCCGCGCTGGTCCAAATGGAACTGGAGATCAAGCGAGAGCGGATCACCGACTCGGTGGCCAAGCGTCGGGCCGCCGGCAAGGACTTCGGCGGACGGCCCCAGACCTTCACCGACTCCCAGATCCGCAACGCCCTGCGCCTGATCGACGGCGGGGAGCCGGCGACCCAGGTCGCCCGGGACCTTGGGATGTCCCGCGCCACGCTCTACCGGCGGATCCGGGAGCTGCCGGTGCCGACCACCTTGTGAGCGAGCGGTCGTCAACGACTTGAATGCGGCGGAGGTCAGGTTGATGTGCACCGTAGGGTTCGCAGAATCTTATGGAACCTACAGGCTTTCGCAACGGCAACGACAGGTGCAGCAGAGATCCTTAGCACAGGATGGTCCCGGCGGCTGGGGCCGTAAATCCGGGTCCGCTCCGGAGATCGAGGCAATCATGAGTTGGACATCCAGAACGGAGGGGCCCGCCCTGGCGGGTGCCGCCGACGGTGCCCGCAGGTCCTCGAGATGGTGGGACGGCATCGACGCGGCCCGCGGGCTAGCGCTGCTCGGGTTGCTGGCGGTGCCTTTTATGCCCGCCGATGACCACGAGATCCAGGAGTCGACCTGGTCGGGCCTGCTCCTGTCGGGGGCTCCGGTGGCACTGTTTGTCCTGCTGGCCGGGGTGGGACTCGCCTTCGACTCCGGGGGACGATTTCCACACCGAGGCAGGTGGCTGGCCGCTGATCGGATGGGGATGGCCGTGCAGGCGATCCTCATGGCCGCTGTAGGCCTGGGGGCCGGGGCACTGATGCCCGAAGGTGCCCCGGCGGACAACATCTTGATCTACTACGCGGTTTTTCTCGTGCTGGCGATTCCGTTTCTGCACCTGTCGGCGACGGCGTTGTTCGTTTGCGCGGCACTCATGTGGATCGTGGGCCCGCTGCTGATGCAGGCCATGACCGAAGTCATGCCCGCGTATGCCCCCTCCACCCCCACCTCCGTCGACGGGGTGAGCGGGGCCGCGGGCAGGATCTCCCACCTGCTGTTCACCGGCAGTCACCCGATCCTGTCGTACATGACCTGTCTGCTGGTCGGGCTGGGCTTGGGGCGGATGCGACTGCGTGACACGGGGGTCCAGGTCCGGGTGCTGGTGGTGGGAGCATTACTGGTGATCTGCGCCCAGGCGGCCTTCGTGGTGTCCAACGCCTTCGACGGGTACGACCGATTGCTGACCAGCAACCGGACCAGCATGGAGGTGCGGGTGTGGGGCCCGGAGGTGTTGCCCACCGACTCGCCCTGGTGGCCGGCGCTCATTCCCGCGCCCACTGGCACCGCGTGGACGATCGCGGCCGGCCTGGGCGTGGGACTGCTGGTGCTGGGGAGCTTGCTGCTGGCCACCAGGAAGTTCGGGGCGTGGTTGCTGCCGCTGTCGGCACTGGGCGCGATGGGTCTTACCCTGTACACCGCCCACCTGGTGGCGCTGTCCTTCCAGGCCCACTACGACCAGCCTTCTCTGTGGTACCTCCTGCCCTTGGTAGTCGTAGCGCTGGTTGCCCGGACCTGGCAACGAGCAACACTCGGTCCGGGGCCGCTGGAGCGGGTAGTCAGCACCAGCGTGGAGGCGACCCGCCGTGCTGTGCTCCACCGCTCCCACCACAGGTGAACACCAGTCAGGGAAGACCTCCACTACGCCAGGCTTTACTTGGGGCCCGGTTAGCGGCGAACCGTGCTGCGGTAGAAGTTCCTGCTTGCGCTGGGATTCCGCCCGGCGAGTCGGGTGGCAAGGGGGCCTGGAGGCCGATGTTAGGCTTCGCGAACTCAATGGAAGTGATGTCATGCACACCAAAGTCCGAGTCGCAGCGATCGTCGTTCTCCTTCTCGCACTGGGCCTGTTCGCCATTACTGAATGGCTGCCCGCCCTCCTCTTTCTCCCCGCGGCAGGAGGTGCACTCCTGCTGAATGAGTCCGGGATGCTCACACCTGGGCGGCCCCGTAACGACAGGGACCGATCACGCTTCTAATCGTCGCGGGTGCATGGGCATCGGCACGTGCAGTTGAGGTTCCCCTTTTGTGCGTCGTGGTTCCCGCCCGAACCGGCCGGTAGCGTCGTGAGCGTGACGAGTAGCGGCGACGCGGGGGCTCACGCCCGGCTGATGGACGGCTCTGCAGCGCCGACGGTGGGTCAGCTGGCAGTGCGCTCCATACCGGCTTCCTTGGTCGCTGTGGCCGGTCCTCCGCTGGTGGCTGTGGTCCTGCCTGGCGGAACGGGGGACGGATGGTGGTTCCTGGTCGTCTTCTTGCTCTTTGCGTTGGCCGGGCTGGTCCAGTATCTCGTGCAGCCGTCGCAGCCTCGACTGGACAAGCGGGTCAGGCAGGAGCGGTGGAAGTGGGCGCTTTCGTCGGTCATCAAGACCAGGGAGGTGCCGGTGGATCCGGGGGTGCGGGCTACCGCGGCGGCGGTTGCCTGCACCGAGCTCCAGATGTTCGTGGTGCTCATCTTCTTCGTCCTGGGAGTCGTCCTGGGCATGCTCATCCGTCCGGAAGCGCCGTGGTCGAGCTTTCTCGGTGCCCCGATAGGCATGGCGCTGGTGTCTGCCTTCCGGCTCCGCCGAAGCCTGATCTATCTCACGGTGCTGCACGCTCAGGCACGACCCGGCGGGCAGCAGTTTCAGCGTCAGTAGTTGAGGAAGCAGTGCGATACGAGGAGCGTCGCGGAGGCTGCCGCGGTTTCGATGATCTACGGGGTCCGCCGCCTTGGATGTGCGGTTCTTGATCTGGAGGGAGCGCTATTCGTCTCTCAAGCGCTGCTTCAGGCGTTCCAAGCGCCCTTGGTACTCCCGGTCTTGTTTCTTCATTCCTCGCCACACGATGACGAACATCGCGAAAGTGGTCAGAGCACTCACCACGGTGTTCCAAGAGCTTCCGCTGACGACGGTGATCATCACGGTGGTCGCCGCCAGGAGGCCACAGGCGATCGCGAGGGTGCCGCTGATCGGAGCTTTTCCGGTGGCCATGGTGCCTCCTGTCGGGTTTCCCTGTCAGCTTCAGGGGTGGGCTTGAGACGTGGCGTGCCGCCGGCGGACCCAGCGTGCAGTGGCCGCTGCCGCTGCGGCGGCGCCAGCAACGACCGCTGATGCCAGCAGCGCCAACACGCTCAGGAAGACGACCGTGCCGGCGATGTCGCGCAGGGCCTGTCCGGGCGGCAGGGCTCCCGGGGTGAACCAGCCGTTGTTCCACACCAGCACCGGGGTGCCCAGCAACGCGGCCAGCAGGTAGGCGGCCGGCCAGAACGCATACGTCTCCACCCGGTGCCCCTCACGCCAGCCGCGCACGAGAGCCCAGGGGACGCTGAGCAGCAACGGCCCGAGCATGGCGACGAGAGGGGCACCGATCACGGCCCCTCCACCCTTGGGGGCGGTGACGATGATCAGCCACAGGCCCGCGGCGAAAGCCAGCGCCAGCACCACCGCCCACAGCAGGATGCGCAGACCCAACCACAGCACCGCCCTCGGCCCGGGGCGCGGGGCAACCGGTGGCCGTGGGTGCTCAGATGCGTGCTCGTTCATCGGTTCTCCCCTCGTGGATGAAGTGGGCCACCGCCAGCAGGGCCGCAATGTCCGTCATGGGCGCGGAGTCCTCTCACAATCCCTAATGGGCTCAGCCACGGCGAAGTCCGTGCCCCCGGCCGGGATCGTGGGGTCGTTCCTCGGCGTGTAGGAAGGTGAGGAAGACCCAGCTGCGGCGGGCCCTGCTGATGAGAACGAGGGCGAACACGGTCAGCAGCCCGGCGATGAACCCCCAGAAGGACGACCAGCGCAGCACCCCGGTGAGGGCGAACGCCACCGCGGCATAAAAGACGAACGCCGCGAGTTCGATCCGCCAGATGGCCACCGCGCCAGCGGCGGCCCGCAACTGGGGGTCCTGCGGCACGGTGACGGTCGAGGAGGCACTGCCGAGGATCCACCCCACCCGATCACGGGCCACGTACTGGGTGGGACGCGGACCCGGTACGTGCGTGCGCCGGGAGACCGAGTTCACCAGCAGGATGTAGGCCAGGGACACGGCCGAGGTCCACAGGCCGCGTTGGTCCTCGCGCAGGACTCCGAACTGCCACCAGACCAGCAACGGCAGACCGACCACCAACAGAGCACCCACCCAGAGGCTGCCCCGAAGAACCCGCAAAGCCGAGGGGATCGGGGTGCTGTCGACCTGTGGAGACGCCCCCTCCTTCGTACGCCCGTCCTGGTCCATGGTGCCGAAGCTACCGCCTGGCACAGCCGGACGTCTCGACACAGAAGAGGGGGCCAGCCTCCGCAGTCGGGCGGATTCCTCACCGGAGGGCCGGCCGCAGAGCGCACAGCGGCGAGCTCGTCGTGCTTCCAAGCTGAGGCCACAGTTGCCGCGCCGGCGGCGAACCAGACGGTCAGGAGGGCGCCGTCGCCTCTCTAAATATGGCTGGCTACCAATCACTTCTCGGAAGTTCGGCGTTGCAGCGGGGGTTCATATGCCCGCCGCGCTGGTTCCCGTTGCGGACGCAGGTGTCTGCAGCGGTTCACGGCGGGATCGGTCGTCGTTTGGCGCTGAGGGGCCGAGCGCAGCGTCTTGGCGGACTCCGTCTGCGTCGTCTGTATGGTTTGGACGGTTTCGGTCTTGACACCGCAGCGACAGAATTTCAAGGTGGCGTCAGACCGTTGCGACGTCGGTGGAGTCGCGCATCTGGGGGATGCCATGCACAGCCATCCATCCGAGAACCACCCCGGTGATTCCGGGGCCCAGCCAGGGGGTACTCCTGAGTGGTTGGCGGAGGCGGTGATGACCATGATGCGCACCGGGCGCATCCCGGGACTGTCCCTGGTCGTGGTCGACTCACAGCGGTCGTTGTACGCCGGCGGGTTCGGAACTGCTGACCTGGCCACGGAGGCGCCCGCGACTCCGGCCACGGTGTATCTGTGGTTCTCCATGACCAAGATCGTGACCGCCACGGCCGCCATGACCCTGGTCGAGAACGGTCGCCTCGAGCTGGACGCCCCGGTGGCCGACTATGTGGACGGTCTGCGCGCCCCGCGTGCCTCCCAGCCCACGGTAGGGCAGCTGCTGACCCACACCGCGGGGTTGTCCAATCCTCTGCCGCTGCGATGGGTGCACCCGGCCGAGCAGGAGCCGCCGGCGGCCGAGGACCTGCTGCGGTCCGTGATGAGCCGACCGCGCGCCTACCGCCACGCCCCGGGGCACAGGGCCCGATACACCAACGTCGGCTATCTTGCGCTGGGTCAGATCATCGAAGCCGTGAGCGGTATGCCGGTGACGTCCTATCTGCGGCAAGCCGTGCTGGATCCGGTGGGCATGACCAGCACCGGGTTCACCTACCGCCCGGAGGCACCAGCCGCCACCGGTTGTGTGCGCGCCCCGCGCGCCGCCGATCCGCTGCTGCGCCGTCTGCTCCCACCCGGGGTGGCCGGGACGCGTCACGGCGCCTACCTGGGCCTGCGGCCCTTCTACGTCGACGGAGCCGCCTACGGCGGTCTGGTCGGCGACGTGACGGATGCCGGGCGGTTTCTGCGGCTGCACCTGGGTGATGGCCAGATCGACGGGCACCGCATCCTGTCCGCTGAGACGGCCCGATCGATGCGCGTGATCGAGCACCCGGGGAAGCCCTTCGACCACGGCATCGGCTGGTTCCGCCGCCCCACCCAGGAAACGGGGCAGTGGGTCGAGCACTTCGGGGCCGGCGCCGGATTCTGGAACGTCATGCGTCTTTACCCAGAACACGGCCTGGGCATCGTGGTCATGACCAACAGCACCACGAGCTACGACTTCGAGCCTCTCTTCTCCCTCCTCACGACCGCCTCCTGGTCGTAGCAGGCCGGGGGCACGTCCGTGAGGGGGGCCGTGGGCGTCCGTCGTGCGGCGGTGCCGGGCTCCCACGATCCGTGCGGGCGGACGGCGAGCGGCACCGTGACCGCTCAGGGGTTCGTGGTGATGTCCCCGCCGAGCTCGTCCCGGAGCTGCTGCAGCGGGGCCGCGTCCCTCGAGATGACGACCCAGTTGTCCGCGTGCAGGAAGGAGGCGCCCTGCTCGCTGCTGAGGGTGTTCAACAGCCCCTCCATGCGCTCCTCGGAGTCCGTGACGGCCATGGCCATGCGTCCGTTGGCGCAGTCCAGGTAGGTGGTCTCCGGGTCGGCCGGGGCGCGCAGCTGGTCCGTGCCCGGGCAGTCGATGCCGGCCCCGACGACGTCGTCGCGCAGCGCCGTCGCGTCCTCGTAGGTGGCCCCGCCGGCCACCATCGCCTGGATGTCGTCGGCGGTCGGCGCGCAGCCGGTCAGGGCGAGGGCGGAGAGAGCGAGCAGAGCGGGAACGGGTCGGCGCATGGGACGTCCTGTCGTCGAGGGGATCGGGTGGCGTGCTGGGGCCGGCGTGCGGACGGGGGCGGGCCCGGGTCCGGTGCGCGGTGCGCCGTCCGTCGGCGCCGCGCTCACGGGGCGGCCCCCTGCTCCGGACGGTGGTGCTCGTCGAGGACACGGGTGAGGACCCGGCCCGGGGTGTGCCGGTACTCGGGGTCGATGCGCTCGAGCACGGCGACGATCGCCTCGACGTCGTAGACCACGGACGGGTCACCGCCGTGGTGGCTCCAGCGGCGCTCGGCAACCCACGCCCACACGTGCACGGGCCGGCACCGCCGGCAGGTCCCGTGCTCCGCGGTGAGACAGTCGGGCCCCACCGGCTGGTTGAGCCCGGCGATCTCGGCGGGAGTGCGCCGGTGGCGCTCCACCACGGCCCAGAACCTCTCGTCGGGGATCCGGGAGAGGTCCGAGCTCAGACCGGCCAGGGCTTCTCGCGCCCGGACCACGTCGTAGTAGAAGTCCGGCCTCGACCAGGGCGGAACGCGGTGCCGGGCGCGCAGTGCCTCAACCACAGCCGCCTCCTGCGCCGCGGCGACCTCGGCCGCCGTCCGCGGCGACGGGTCCGCGGCCGAGCGCCAGAGGCCGTCGAACAGGGCCGCGCCCTCGGTGCAGGCCTGACGGACCAGCAGCGTGCCGACGTCCGGGGAGCGCCGCTGGGACCAGAGCGCCCCGGAGAGCCGCTCGTAGATCTGACCGTCGTCCAGGGTGAAGCTCCTCCGGTCGGCGGCCACGACCACACGGCGGGTGGTGGGCTCCCCGGTGGCTTCGGTGCGGGCGGGGATGACCACCGCGCGCGCACCGGGGTACACGGCACCGCCCTGGTTCAGCCTCCGCCGCTCGTCCACCGTCCGGTGACCCGGGCTCAGCGGACCGGCCGGCGCGGCCGGCTGCGGGACCCGGGGGCGCGACGAGCCCGCGACCCGGTCTCACCACGGCCCGGGGCGGGAGAGACGGCTGGGGCGCCGAACGGCACGAGGACCGGGTCGGTCTGCCGGGCGACGGGCTCAGCGGCCATGGTGGTGCTCCTCGTGGAGTCGGAGTCGGGGGTCGATGGGCGACGCGGGCGTCCGGCGCCTGCTGGGGGAACCGTAACAGCCGCCGCGCCCGGGGCGGCGGAGGTCGTCAGGCAACGGGCCGGCGGTCCTCCCCGGCGAGGGCGCTCATGCGGTCCCCGGCGGCGTCCATGCCCAGCGAGGCGAGCACCGCGAGCGCGGCCATCCACCGGCGCGGATGGGCCGCCCCGCCGGCGACCAGCCACCGCTCGAGCATCGCGTCGATCCGCAGCGAGGCGGCCTGGACCCCGCACGTCGCCGCGCCGAGACCCAGCAGCAGCGCCGCCCGCGCCGCCACCGGCAGCCGCTGCGCCGCGACAGGGCTCCCGTCGGCCAGGGGCCCGACCTCGGCACCGGCAACGACAGAGTCCTCCCCACCGGTGTTCCGGGAGAGCACCCACCCTCCTGCGCCGGCGACCAGGACTCCCGGCACCACGACGTACGCGGCGCGCACCCGGGGCGACCAGCCGGACGGGGAGACCAGCGTCAGCGCTCCGGCGGCCGCGGAGCTGGTCAGGGACAGCACGAGATCGTTCATGGTTCTACGCTACGTCCCGCGTCCCCGGTCGTCACCCGGTCCGGCCGGTCGTCGGCCTACGCTGGGGGCAGGACCGAGAGGGAGGCGGAGATGCGGATTCTCGTCGCACATGCCAGCGCACACGGATCGACGGCAGAGATCGCCCGGCGGATCGCCGACGTGCTCCGGGACGAAGGCTCGTCGGTCGACGTCGGGCCCATGGAACAGCAGGACGGTCTCGGCGACTACGACGCCGTCGTGCTGGGCAGTGCCATCCACGACCAGGACTGGCTGCCGGTGGCCACCGCGTTCGTCCACCGCCACCAGGCCGTGCTGCGGACCCGGCCGGTGTGGCTGTTCAGCGTGGGAATGTCCGCGGCCCTGCCCCGGATCCTTCGCGAACCGGCCCGCCGCGCCCAGAACCGGCGGCTGGCCGCGTCCCTGCGGGAGGTGGTGCACCCGCGCGGGCACCTGCTGCTGTCCGGGGTAGCGCAGGCCGAGCAGCTGCCGGGCTGGGCCGGCCTCCTCCTCCGGGGGACCGGGGGGCGCTTCGGCGACCACCGGGACTGGCCCCGGATCGAGGCCTGGGCCCGCGACATCGCCGGGACGCTGAGGACGACCACCCGCGGCGGGTGATCCGCGGCCGCCCCCGCGACCTCCACCCTGGTGGAGAAGGACGTGCCCCCGAGGCCGGTGTTCCGATCGTCCGCGTCGCACGACGGGTGGGCCCGGGTGCCCGGGGTCCCAGCCCTCGTCGAGGGGAGCGGTCGGCTCGACCGCAGCCCCGGGCGTCAGCGGCCCGGTCGCGGGCACCCGTTCCCAGGAGGTCGTCGTGCCGGCAGCCGCAGCCGCGGGTCTCCCGATCGCGCTGGGACTGCTCGCCGCCTCCCTGCCCGTCGCCGTGATCGTGCTGATGCTCGTCACCAGCGGGACCCGGAGCGCGGTCACCGCGTTCCTGTCCGGCTGGATCGCCGGGATCGCCGTCGTAGCCGCCCTCACCGTGCTGGTCGTCGACACGACCCTGCCCCGCGACGATCCCGCGCCCTGGGTCGGCGTCCTGCGGGTGGTGCTCGGCGGCACGCTGCTGCTGCTGGGGGTCAAGCAGTGGCGGAGCCGGTCGCGCGAGGGGTCGCAATCGCCGCGGTGGATGACGGCGGTCGACACGATGACGCCCTCGAAGGCCCTGGCCGTGGCGTTCCTGCTGGTCACGGTGAACCCGAAGAACGCGGTGCTGGTCGTCTCGGGGGCGGCCGCGATCGCGACGGCCACGGCGTCCGTGGCGCACCAGGTGCTCGCGCTCCTGCTGTTCACGGGGGTCGCCAGCGCCGCGGTCGCCGCCCCGGTGCTGCTCCACGTGGTCCTGGGGGACCGGGCCGCCACGGTGCTGGCGGCCGCGAAGGGGTGGATGACCGCCAACGGTTCCTGGGTGATGACCGTCGTGCTGGTCGTCATCGGCGCGGTGCTTCTCGGCAACGGTGTGAGCGGACTGCGGTCCGGCTGACCGTGACCGTGCCCCGGCCCACCCGCGGCGGCTGGGGGCGCCCGCCGGCCCGCCGAGCCCGCGGCGCTCGCGGCGCCGGCCCAGCTCGTGGGCGCTCACCGCCACGAGGGTCATCACGACCAGGGGCAGCACGAACGAGACCATCACGGAGCTGAACCCCTCCAGGGCGTCGTGCTCGGTGGCCGCCAGTAGCACGTACCCGGTGTAGACGAAGTACAGGAGCAGGAACAGACCGCCCTCCCAGCGCGCCACGGGGAACCCGGTGAAGGCGTTGGGCAGCAGCGCCACCACGGCGGCCGGCATCACCGGGATGTCCAGGGCCACGGCCGCCGCCGGTACCGGCAGGCCGCTGTCGACGAGGATCGCCGGCACCCGAGCACCAGTCCGAGGTTCAGCAGGCAGCTGCCCACGACGTTGCCGATGGCGAGATCCCGCTGTCCTCGGCGGACCGCGACGACGGAGGCCGCCAGTTCGGGCAGGGACGTCCCTCGGGCGACCACCGTGAGCCCGACGACGAGGCCGCTGACGCACAGGGCCGTGGCGACGTCGACCGCCCCCTCGACGAGGACCGTGGCCCCGGCCACCAGGAGCCCCACCGCCACCACGACGAGGACGAGCGAGACACCGGCCGAGGCCTCCCCGGCCGGTGGCCCGTCGACACCGGGTGCGGCGGGCGGCCGGTCCGACGGAGGGTCCGGCGCCCCGGCGGGGGAGGCTGCGTCCCGGCGGCCGATCAGCACCGTGCCGTCCGTGCCGCTGACCCGGCCGTCCAGGGACACGAGCGCAACGCCATGCCGAGCACGATGCGCCCCACGTCCAGGACCGCCATGGGCGCCAGTCTGGAGCTGCCGCCGGGAGGACGGAGGCAGTGCGCGGCATCCGTCACGGCACGGGTGCTGCTCGGATGCGGACAGGATCTGTCCGCGTCGGGGAGGACACTGGACCTGTCACCGGACGCTGCGCCGGAGGCGCCCCGACCAGGAGGGAACCGCCATGACCGACCTCGACGTCGCCGCCTGTGCCGCCGACCAGATCGACCGGCACTGGACCCACCAGCTGCGGCCCCGCCTCACCGGCCTGACCGACGAGGAGTACTTCTTCGACCCCACCGGCGGGTCCGCGTGGACGGTCCATCCCCGGGCCGAGGAACGCACCCCGATGCAGACGGGCCGCGGGGAGCTCGTGCTGGACTTCGCCTTCCCCGAACCGGTGCCCGCGCCGTTCACGACCATCGCCTGGCGGCTGGCGCACGTCGTCGTCGGGGTGCTCGCCGCGCGCAGCCACGGGCACTTCGCCGGCCCCGAGGCGTCCTACCAGAGCTGGGCGTACGCCGAGACCGCGGAGGAGGCGCTGGCCCAGGTCGACCGCGAGTTCGCCCGCTGGACGGCCGGCGTGCACTCGCTGACGGACGCGGACCTGGCGCGCCCGTGCGGCCCGGTGGAGGGCCCGTACGCGGACCTGCCGATGCTCGCTCTCGTGCTGCACATCAACCGCGAGCTGATCCACCACGGCGCGGAGCTCGCCCTGCTGCGCGACCTGTACGCCCACACCCGCTGAGCCCCGCGCCGCACGACACCTCAGGAGCCCACCGTGCCCTTCCTCACTCCCACCGTCACCGACGAGCGCGACGCCCTGGCGGCCTTCGCGAGCCAGCAGATCCGCCAGGTCGCCACCACTCTCCAGGGCCTCGACGCCGAGCAGCTGCGGGCGACCCCCTCGGCGAGCGCCATGAGCCTGGGCGCGCTGGCCCGGCACGTCCTGTTCATCGGCGGGCACGGTCCGTTCGCCGTGCTCACGGATCCCGGCCGGACCTCCGGGGAGCCGCTGGACGACGCCGGCTGGGCCGCCGGGGCGATCCTGCCGCAGGCCGTGCGCCCGGAGGACACCGCCGAGTCCCTGGGCGCGGCCCTGAACGCGCTGGCCGACCGCGTCGAGGCCGGGCTGCGCACCGCGGACCCGGAGGCCCGCATCCCCGTCCCGGACGCCCCGTGGTTCCCGCGGGACCTGGTGACGTGGCCCGCCCGGTGGGTGGCGCTGCACATGGTCGAGGAGAACGCCCGGCACGCCGGGCACGCCGACATCCTGCGCGAGTCCCTCGACGGGCGGACCGCCTACGAGCTCAACGCCCTCGCGGACGGGGAGACGTGGAGCCCGCAGGACTGACCGGCCGGGGGGGCTACTCGTCGTCCGACGGGCGCCCGGTCCCCGCCTCCGGGTCCTCCGGCGGCGGGGCGTCGTCCTCGGCCTCCTCGGGGGGAGCGCCGGCGCGCCGGTTGCTCTCGTCGGTGGTGGCGGTCAGCCAGGTCTCGTCTCGGACGCCCAGTCCCTCCTGGCTCGTCTCCGCCCAGGCCTCGTCGCGGTCCGCGGGCTCGGGGTAACGGTCCATCTCCGGCTCCTGTCCTGCTCGACGGTGATGGCCCGATCCTATGCCCGGGCCCGGCATCCCGCGCACGGCGTCCTGCGCCCGGCCGGGGATCTCCTCAGCCGCCCTCGAGGAGCCGGCGCAGCGTCAGGGCGTTGCGCACGGCGTGGCCGTCGCCGTCGTTGTTGAAGTACGCGTAGACCTCGCGGCCGCCGTGGTGCCACTCCCGGATCCGGTCGGCCCACCAGGCCAGGTCCTCGTCCGAGTAGGAGCCGGCGTAGAGGTGGTGGTGGTCGGGGCCGTGGAAGCGGACGTAGACGAACGGGGCGGTGGCCTCGAGCACGCAGGGCAGCCCGGCCCCGCTCATCACGCAGTACGCCGCGCCGTGGCGCCGGAGCAGCCCGAAGACCTCCGGGTGCACCCAGCTGTCGTGGCGGAACTCCACGGCGACGGGCAGCCAGTCGGGCAGCCCGGCCAGGAACCAGTCGAGGCGCGCGTCGTCGCGGGCCTGCGCCGGCGGAAGCTGGACGAGCAGCACGCCGCGCCGGTCCCGCAGCTCGTGCCAGGACTCGGCGATCCGCCGGCTCCAGGTCTCGGGCGCGTAGAGCTTCTTCGCGTGCGTCAGTCCGCGGGGGGCCTTCACCGTCATCCGGAAGCCCTCCGGCAGGCGCCGGTTCCAGCCGGCGAAGGTGCTGCTGCGCGGCCAGCGGTAGGAGCTGGCGTTGAGCTCCACGGTGGAGAAGGCCCGGGTGTAGATCTCCAGGCGCTTGGCCGGGGCCGTGCCGGGGGGATAGAGGACGTGCTCCCAGTGGTCGTAGCTCCACCCGGAGGTGCCGATGTGCCAGCCCATGGGCTCCAGGGTAGCGGCGGAGGGCGCCGGGTCCGGCCGTCGCGCCGGGCGCCGGCCGGCCGCGCGGCGGACGTAGGGTGTTCACCGGCACGCACGGCGCCCCCGCCGAGCACCCCGCACGATCCCAGGAGAACCCGCATGACCACCCTCGCCCCCCGGCCCGCCGGGACCCGCTGATGGCGAAGCTCTACTTCCGGCACGGGGCGATGAACTCCGGGAAGTCCACCGTGCTGATCCAGGCCGCGCACAACTACGAGGAGCGCGACCAGACGGTCCTCGTCGCCAAGCCCGCGATCGACTCGAAGGGCGCGGACACCGTGGTCTCACGGCTGGGGGAGTCCCGGCGGGTCGACCTGCTGCTGGCCCCGGAGGACGGGGCGCGCGAGCGCTTCCGGGCGGCCGTGCGGGAGCGCGGACCGGTGCACTGCCTGCTGGTGGACGAGGCGCAGTTCCTCGCCCCGGCCCAGGTCGACGACCTGTTGCGCATCGCGGTGCTCGACGGCGTCCCGGTGCTGGCCTACGGGCTGCGCACCGACTTCCGCACGGAGGCGTTCCCGGGCGCGGCGCGCCTGCTGGCCGTGGCCCACACGGTCGAGGAGCTGCGCACGATCTGCCGCTGCGGGTCGAAGGCGATGTTCAACGCCCGCACGGTGGACGGGGAGCCGGTCTTCGAGGGCGACCAGGTGGCCATCGACGGTGCGGCCGTGTCCTACGAGTCGATGTGCGCCGGCTGCTACCTGCGGCACTCGGACGGGCGCCTGGGCTGAGCCGGGGACCGGCGCGCCGGTCCCGAAACGGCGTCAGGGGGTGACGTCCCGGTCGTCCTCGCGGCCGTGCCGGTCGACGACCGCCCAGAACAGGTCCTCGGGGATCGCCTCGAGGTCGGGGTGCAGGGCGGCGAGCTCGTCGATGATGGCGGCCACGTCGTAGTGGGCGTGCACGTCGCCGCGCCGGGCGAGCCGGTTCGAGGCGATCAGGCCCTCGACGTAGGCGGTGTGGTCGGAGTCGGTGAACGTGCTCAGGACCGCGTCCGCCCACAGCTGCTCGAAGGCCGGGTGGCCCTCGGTGACGAGCCG
Source organism: Kocuria sp. LHG3120 (assembly GCF_049897445.1). Taxonomy (NCBI): domain Bacteria; kingdom Bacillati; phylum Actinomycetota; class Actinomycetes; order Micrococcales; family Micrococcaceae; genus Kocuria; species Kocuria sp. LHG3120. Next base: position 320,750 of record NZ_JAFCWG010000002.1, read on the forward strand.
GACCGGGGCGTGCGCGCCGTCGGGCTCGGCGGGGTCGGCCTCCGGGGCGTCCCGCACCGGTCCGGTGGTCTTGGCGAACCGGGTGCCGTCGTCGACCGTGACGGTCCGGTCGGTCTCGTCGACGACGGTGTGCCGCTCGGTGCGCAGGACGGGGCCGCCGCGGACCACCACGGCGCGGGTGCCGACGCCGGTGGCTCCGCCGACGTGGTGGTGCTGGCTCACGGCGACCTCCTCGGGTCTGCGCTGCGGGGGCGGCCGATCCGCCGGGTGCCTGATGCGCAGAACCTAGCAGGCGGCGCCGACCGCCGAAAGTTTCCGGGAACGCGGACGGCGCCGCCTGAGGGGCTCCGGCGGCGCCGAGGGCGCGGGGTGGACCGGGGCTCAGCCGCCGAGCAGCACCGCGCGGACCAGGTCGAAGAACATGCCGAGGATGGCCGTGAAGTTGGGGTTGAAGAACGCGTCGAACTCGCCAACCAGTCTGATCATGACAGTTCCTTCCGAGGGGGTGGGTGGGGCCCGGGCCGGGCGTGGATCCGGCCCGGGCCCGAGCCTACCGGGGGTGTTCACAGAAGCACATGGCCTTTCGGCCAGTTCCCGCTCCGGGCCGGCCGGACGCCGGGACCCGTCAGGGGGCGGGAGTGCCGGTGGAGGACGCTCGGCGCGCGTCGTCGTGCGCCGCTGTCTCCTGCGCCGCGGCCTCCATCGCGGCGGCCTTCTTCGCTGCGGCCTCGTGCGCGGCGGCCTCCGCGCCGCCGATGGCCTCGCCGCGGGCCACCATGCCGGCGGTGTCGGAGAGGGGGATCTGCTTGAGGAACACCGCGAGGACGAAGGCCAGCAGCATGAAGGGGACGAGGTACCAGAACACCGGGGCGAGGGAGTCGGCGTACGCGGTGACGATGCCCTCGCGGACGGGCTCGGGCAGCTGCGCCAGGGTCTGCGGGTCCAGGGTGGCGGTCGCCTCCCCGGCCTGGGCGGCGGAGGCGCCGGCGCCGGTGAAGACCGCCGTGAGCTGCTCCGAGAGGTTGTTGGTGAAGATCGCCCCGAAGATCGCCACGCCGAGGGCCGCGCCGACCTCGCGGAAGTAGTTGTTGGTGCTGGTGGCGGTGCCCACCATGGACGGGTCCACGGCGTTCTGCACCACGAGGACGATGACCTGCATGATCAGGCCCAGGCCCGCGCCGAGCACGAGGAGGTAGACGCAGATCAGCCAGATGGGCGTCTCGGCCGCCAGCGTGGTCATGGCGAGCATGGCCGAGGCCGTGACGAGCGTGCCCGCCAGCGGGTAGCCCTTGTACCGGCCGGTGCGGGAGATCCTGAGGCCTGACCAGATCGAGGTGCCCATCAGCCCGACCATCATGGGGACCATGAGCAGCCCGGACTCCGCCGCCGAGGTGCCGGAGGACATCTGCAGGAACGTGGGCACGAACGCGATGGCGGCGAACATCCCCAGCCCCAGGGTGAGGCCGATCGCGGTGGCGTTGACGAACACCGGGTTGCGGAACAGGCCGAGGGGGATGATCGGGTCCTCGGCCCGGGTCTCGTTCCAGACGAACAGCGCCGTGGCCACGACCATGCCGCCCGCCCAGGCCCAGGTGGCGGGCGCGCCCCAGCCGTGCTCGGCGTTGCCGCCGAACTCGGTGAAGAAGATGAGACAGGTCGTCGCCACGGACAGCAGCAGGACGCCGGCCACGTCGATCCTGCGGGTCGCGCGCTTGTGCGGGAGGGTCAGGGTGAACCACGCGATGGCGAAGGCGGCGATGCCGATGGGGATGTTGATGTAGAAGGCCCACTGCCAGGTGAGGTGGTCCACGAAGTAGCCGCCGAGCAGCGGCCCCGCCACGGCGGAGAGCCCGAAGATGCCGCCGAGCGGGCCCATGTACTTGCCGCGCTCGGAGGCCGGGACGATGTCCGCGATGATCGCCTGGGAGAGGATCATCAGTCCTCCGCCGCCGAGCCCCTGCAGCGCGCGGAAGGTCACGAACTGCCAGAACCCGGTGGCCAGGGCGCAGCCCACCGACGCGAGCGTGAACAGGGCGATGGCGACCAGGAAGAGGTTGCGCCGGCCCAGGACGTCGCCGAACTTGCCGTAGACCGGCATCACGATGGTGGTGGCCAGCAGATAGGCCGTGGTGATCCAGGCCTGGTGCTCCACGCCGCCCAGTTCCCCGACGATGGTCGGCATGGCGGTGGAGACGATCGTCTGGTCGAGGCTGGCGAGCATCATCCCGGCGATGAGGGCGGAGAAGATGATCCAGATCCGCTTCTGGGTCAGCACCAGCAGCGGGGCGTCCTGCGCGACCGCGGGCGGGGTGGTGGTCATGGGCTTCCTTCGGTGTCCGGGGACGGGTCAGAGGTGTCGGGGGGAGTGGCTGAGCGGGTGTCCGCGGCGGCGTCCGGCGCCGTCGGCGGGGCGGTGGCGCCGGGGGAGAGCAGGGCCCCGGCGAGGCGGACGTTGCGGGCCAGCAGCTCCGCGAACTCCTCCAGGGGCGGGGACTCGTCCGGGTCGGCGCCGGCCGGCCGGGTCTCAAGGAGCTCGTGGACGGTGTGCCCGGCGAGGTGGGAGACGATGGCGGCGGCCACTCCGGGGAACGGGTCCCGCTCCCCGCAGCCCTGCCGGCGCGCGATGAGCTCCGTCAGCTCGGCCAGCCGCCGTTCCATGGTCTCGGTGAGCCGCTGGAGCAGCACGGGCTCGCGGCGCAGGACGTCCAGCAGCAGGGTCCGGTCGTGCGGGCCCTCCAGCAGGGCGAAGGATTGCACGACCAGCTCCTGCAGGGCGCTCAGCAGCGGCGCCCCGTCCGGGGCGGAGCCCCCGGCCACGAACTGCTCGCCGAAGGCCTCGAGCGGGTCCCGGGCCGGGGTGCCCAGCACGGCGTCGTCCTTGGAGGCGAAGTAGTTGAAGAAGCTCCGCCGGGAGATCCCGACCTCCGCGCAGAGCTCGTCCACGGTGAACCCCGCCAGCCCGCGCTCGGCGGTCAGCCGGCGCGCGCCGGCGATGAGGGAGCGGCGGGTCCGGCGCATGCGCTGCTCCCGTGCGCCCGCCGTCACCGGAAGCCCCCGAGATCGATTTGATGTTGCACTCACGACATCATAGTGCAACTTTGCGGCGGGTGGTGCCCCGTGCGCCGCCGTGCCCCCGTCCGTACGCTGGACCACGTCGGCGCACGACCCGAGGAGACCCGTCATGGCCCAGGAACCGGACCCCCGCCCGCGGCTGATCGGGCTGCACGGGCGCAAGCAGTCGGGCAAGGACACGTGCGGCGACCGCCTCGTGGTCGCGCACGGCTACGCACGGGTGGCCTTCGCGGACCCGCTGCGGCTGTTCCTCACCGAGCTGGACCCCCTCGTGGGCGTCCGGGACGGCCGGCCCCTGCGGCTCGACACGGTGCTGGCGGAGGCCGGCGGGGACTGGGGTCTGCTCAAGGACGAGGCGCGGGACCCGGTGCACCGGGAGATCCGGACGCTGCTGCAGAAGGTCGGCAACGAGGCCGGCAAGGCCGTCTTCGGGGAGACGGTGTGGGCGGACCGCGGGCTGGAGACCGCCCGCCGCCTGGGCGGGCCGGTCGTGTTCACGGACGTGCGCTTCGACGTCGAGGCAGAGGCCATCACGGCCGCCGGGGGCCGGGTGGTGCACGTGGTGCGCCCCGGGGCTCCCGCCCCGGACGACCCGCACCCCTCGGAGGCCGGCATCGACCCGCGCTGGATCACCGCCGTCCTCGTCAACGACGGGACGGTCGATCAGCTCTGGGCGAAGGTCGACGCCCTGGTGCTCAGCCGGCCGGGCGCCCCGGGATGAGCCCCACGAGCTCGGCGCTGCGCCGCCACAGGGCGTCCGCGAGCGCGTCGTCGGCCGCGCGGGACGGGGCGCGGGCGGGCCGCCTCTTCTCGAAGTAGCCCCCGGAGCGCCAGTCCTCGCCGGCGACGCCCTCGGCCAGCCACACCAGGGTCTCCGCGCCCCGTCCCGGGGTGATCATGAGCCGGCGGCCCAGGCGGGTGCGGTACAGGAACCGCAGGGGGGTGGTGGTGCCCGAGGCGAAGTTCGTCGCGACGCCCCCGGGGTGGAACGCCGCGGCGGCGAGGCCGTGCGGCCCGTGCCGGCGGTCGAGACCGCGGGTAAAGAGGATGTTGGCCAGCTTCGTGTCCCCGTAGGCTCCCTGCGGGGACCAGCGCCGGTCGTCGACGAGGACCTCCGGCGAGAGCCGGCCGATGCGGGCCGCGACGCTGGACGTGCTGAGCACCGCCGCGCCGTCCGCCACGAGCCGGTCGAGCAGCAGGTGGGTGAGCAGGAAGGGCGACAGGTGGTTGACCTGCCACGTCATCTCGTGCCCGTCGGGCGTCAGCTCGCGGCGGTCGAAGATCCCGCCGGCGTTGTTGACCAGGACGTCGATCCGCGGGACGGACTCCTGCAGCTCCCGGGCGAGCCGGCGCACGTCGTCGAGCCGCGCGAAGTCCGCGGTGAAGTGCCGGAGCCCGAGGGGTGCGGCCACCGCCGCGGTCTTCTCGCCCGATCGCCCGACGACGACGACGTCGTGGCCCCGTCCCGCCAGCTCGCGGGCGGCGGCGGCCCCGATGCCGTCGCTCGCGCCGGTGATCACGACCGTGCGCCGCCCCCTGCGCCGGTGGGCGCGCTGCTCGCGGTGCTGGTCCTCGTCGTGCTGGTCCATGGTGGCCTCCTCGGTCGAGCCGGAATCCCGGTCAGCATAGCGACGCCTCCTGGGCCGCCGGACGGAATAAGCGCGCGGGCGGAGCCGTTGCGGCACGCACGACGGAAAACACCCGGACAGACAGCACAGCTGAGGAGCTGACCATCATGGCCCGTGTTCTGATGATCGTCTCGGCGGCCGACTCCCTCACCATGCGGGACGGCACCGAGCACCCCACCGGCTTCTGGGCGGAGGAGCTCGTCGTCGCCCACCGGGCGCTGCGCCGGGCCGGGCACACCGTCGACATCGCCACCCCCGGCGGTCGCCGGCCCACCGTGGACCGGGTCAGCCTCTCCCCGGACGTCACCGGGGGCCAGGAGCGGGCCGACGAGTTCCGCACCTACCTGGAGGAGATCGACGCCGAGCTCGCCGCCCCCCGCGTCCTGGCCGAGGCCGACGAGCACGACTACGACGCCGTGGTCCTGCCCGGCGGCCACGGTCCCATGGCGGACCTCGTCCACGACCCCTCGCTCGGCCGGATCCTGGCCTCCTCGGACCGGACCGGCCGGCTCATCGCCCCGTTCTGCCACGGCCCCGCAGCGCTGCTCAGCGCCCAGGACGACGGGACGTTCCTCTTCGCGGGCCGCAGGCTGACCGCCTTCACCAACGAGGAGGAGCTCGGCGGCGGCACCGGGGAGAACACCCCCTGGTTCCTGGAGACCGTGCTCCGGGAGAAGGGGGCCGTCGTGGAGACCGGCCCCGCGTGGTCCAGCCACGTCATCCGCGACGCCAACCTGATCACCGGTCAGAACCCCCAGTCGAGCCAGGCCGTCGCCGACGTCCTCGTGGAGGCGCTCGCCGAGTGACCCCCGGCCGCAGAGGCACCGGCGGCGGTGGGAGCCGCCTGGCTCAGGCGCTGACGGGCGTCCTCCCGGCCAGGGCGAGGCCGCGGGCGGCGACCACCGCGTCCCGGAACTCCGGGAACGTGCGGCGGACGGCGTGCCCGCCGTCGGCCGGGACGAAGGTCATGGCCCACCGGTTCCGGCGGAGCCGGTGGAAGGGCACGGCGACGATCTCCACGGTGGGCAGGGCATCGGGGCGCTGAGCGTTCACAGCGGGACCTTTCGGGGGGTTCAGGTCGGGGGAGGGCGGGGCCCGCTCCGGGGCGGACCGGGGGATCCGCGGACCGGGGCCCTGCGTGGGCCCATGGTACCGGGGGGCGCCGCCCGGCAGGGCGGATGCCTGGTCGGTGCCGGCGCCCGGCAGGTACGATCAGCACACTGATCGAGTGAGGAGACCCATGTTCACCCCCGAAGTGGCCGACGGCGTCCACCGCATCACCCACGCCCACGTCAACTGCTACCTGGTCGAGGACGAGGACGGCGTCACGCTCGTGGACGCCGGCCTGCCGAGCATGTGGCCCATGCTGCTGGCGGGACTCGAGGAGCGCGGGCGGCGCCCCGACGAGGTCAGGGCACTGGTGCTCACGCACGCGCACTTCGACCACGTGGGCTTCGCCCGGCGGGCGCAGGAGGAGTGGCGGCTGCCGGTGCACGGGCACCCTGCGGACGCGCGGCTGGCCGCCCACCCGTACCGGTACCGGCCCGAGCGCAACCGGTTCCTCTACCCCTTCACCCACCCGCGGTCCCTGCCGCTGCTCGGCCGCATGGCGGCGGCCGGGGCCCTCGCGGTCCGGGGCGTGCGGGAGCTGCGCCCGCTCGAGGCCGGGTCCGTCCTGCCGGTCCCGGGCCGGCCGGTGGTGGTCCACACCCCCGGCCACACGGACGGGCACTGCGTCCTGGACCTGCCCGGCCGGGGGACCGTGCTCAGCGGTGACGCGCTCGTGACGCTGGACCCCTACACCGGCCGGCGCGGCCCGCAGATCGTCGCCGGGGCCGCGACCCACGACTCCGCAGTGGCCCTCGCCTCCCTCGACGCGGTGGCCGCCACCGGGGCGCGCACCCTGCTGCCCGGTCACGGGGAGCGGTGGACGCAGGGCGCCGAGGCCGCGGCCCGGCACGCCCGCGCGGTGGGTGCCCACTGAGCGAGCCCGGCCGGGTCCGCGGACCGGGCCGGGAGCGGCCGTGGCCGTCGCGACCCCGCCCCACCGGGGATCCGAAGCGTGCTGATGACACTCCCGGGGGCGGCGGCTATCGTGGGCGACGACCGACGACCCCGCAGCGCCTGGAGGACCACCCGTGAAGCAACTGACCGTCTCCGCCCCCGGCGGCCTGGACCGGCTCGAGCTCGGGGAGGCACCCGACCCGGGCGCGCCGGGCCCCGGCGAGGTCCGCGTCCGCGTGCACGCCAGCTCCCTGAACTACCACGACTACCTCGTGGTCTCCGGCGGGACGCGGACCGAGGACGGGAGGATCCCGCTGGCGGACGGCGCGGGCGTCGTCGAGGTCGTGGGGGAGGGCGTCGACGACCTCGCGGAGGGTGACGCCGTGGTCTCCTGCTTCTTCCCGCTCTGGCAGGACGGCCCCCCCGTGGACGGGAACTTCCGGCGCGTCCCGGGGGACGGGCTCGACGGCTACGCCCGGGAGGCGGTGGTGCGTCCCGCCACGTGGTTCACGCGGGCCCCGGCCGGGTGGTCCCACGCCGAGGCCGCGACCATCACCACGGCCGGCGTCACCGCCTGGCGGGCGCTCGTGGTGGACGGTGGGCTCCGGGCCGGGGACGTGGTCCTGGCCCTGGGCACCGGCGGCGTCTCGGTCTACGCCACGCAGCTCGCCAAGGCCGTGGGCGCCACCGTGGTGGTTACCTCCTCCTCCGACGAGAAGCTCGAACGCGTCCGGCGGCTCGGCGCGGACCACGTCATCAACTACCGCGAGACCCCCGAGTGGGGACGCGCCGTCCAGGAGCTGACGGACGGGCGCGGCGCCGACCACGTGATCGAGGTCGGCGGCCCCGGCACCCTGGCGCAGTCGATCCGCGCCGTGCGGGTCGGCGGCCACATCTCCCTGATCGGCGTGCTCACCGGGGCGGCGGGTGACGTCCCCACGGCGATGCTCATGGCCCGCCAGGCGCGCCTCCAGGGACTGCTGGTGGGCAGCCGCCGGGACCAGGCCGACTTCGTGCGCGCGCTCGAGGCGACCGGGCTGCGGCCGGTGATCGACCGCCGCCGCCCCCTCGCCGAGGCCGCCGACGCGTTCCGGGAAATGGAGTCGGCCCGGCACTTCGGCAAGATCGTGCTCGAGCACTGAGCCCGGCCGGGTGCCCCGGGGAGCGCGCCCCGGGGCACCCGGGTCACCAGCCGGTGACCCACACCTGGCTGGTGGCCGAGGACCAGTTCACCTGGTAGCCGTTGGAGAAGCGCTGGTGGACGGTGCTCCCGTTGCGGACCTCGTCGGTGACCGGGTAGCCGTAGCCCCGCTCGAAGCCGGCGGCCCTCCAGGCGTTGCCGATGGCGCCGGTCTCGAGCACGGCGCGGGCCCCGTGGGTTGGCGTCCACAGCACCTTCGTGCGACGGCCGTCCCGGTCGAAGACCTGGTAGGACGACCCGTCGGCCAGCCGGCGCTCCTCCGTGGTCGGGAAGCCGTAGCCGTTCTCCCGCCCCGCGGCCACGAACCTCTGGCCGATGGCCGTGGGGTTCTCGACCCAGCGGGCGCCCGTGGCGGGGCTCCAGTACATCGTGGTCTTGCGCCCGTTCAGGGAGAACTCCTGGTAGACGCCTCCGGCCCGAAGCCCGCCGCGCTCCGCCGTCACGGGCTGACCGACGACCGCGGCGCCGCCCAGGGCGTGGTACTTCGCGCCGATGGCGCCGGCCACGCCGTAGCCTGCCGGGGGCTGGACGGGCGTCGTCTCATAGGTGTAGGCCGGAGCCCCGTTCACGCGCGTCGAGGCGTCCGCGGGCGCCCCGCCGTTGGCGTACCCGTAGAGGTTGACGGTGGAGAGCACCTGCCAGGGCCGCCCGGCGTTCTCGAGCCGGCCGTCCGCGTAGGTGAGGCCGATGCCGATCACCTCGTGGCGCGGGTCCTTGATCGCCTTGTCGTGGGCGGCCGAGGACTTCCACCACGCCACCAGGGCGCGCACGTCCCGGTGGTGCTCCAGGGCGATGACCTCGTTGGCGCTGGTCCAGGGCCCTGTGCGCGGGTCGGTGAGGAAGGTGGTGCTGTGCGAGAACTTCTCCTCGACGATCTGCCGGTCGGACTCCTTCTGCACCACCTGGGACAGCGTGGCGGAGTACTTGAGCGGCTTCGCGCCGAGGGACTCGCGGTAGCGGTTGATCTCGTCGAGGATCAGCTGGGCGTCGGCCTGACGCGTGGCGGCGTCCACCGCGACGATGTCCTGCGCGGCGGCGTGGGCCGCCGGACCGGCCAGCAGGGAGGTGCCGGCGAGCGTGGTGACGCCGATGCCGGCGGAGAGGGCCAAAGAGGCCATGCGGCCGTGACGGCGCGCGGGAGCGCAGCGATGTTTCGCCATGGGTGCTTCTGCTTCCTGGTCTGTCTGCACGCACGGAGGAAATGGGGGGTTCCGTGCGGCGGGGGGCTATCGTCGTCCGGCCGGACGACGAGACAGATTGGGCTGGGGAAGGCGCCCAGGGAAATGCTAGGGAATTCCCATTGCAAATAGGAAATGTGTGAAATTGTTTCGTTTATCACAGAACAATAACGACGACATCACGGAATGTACCGGACGGCCGGAATTCCCGTGGTTACAGTGAGCGGTTCTCGTCCCGTCCGCGCGGCGAACGCACCGGTGCCGGTGACGATAGGCTGGAAGCGCACGCCCGGAGAGGAGCCCGATGACCGTCCACGCCACCCGCGCCACCGGCGTCCGGGCCCCGTTGCGTCTGTGCCTCGTCCTCGCCGCCGCCGTCGGCCTGACCGGGTGCGGCCCCGACCTCGGGACGCCCGAGGGCACCACCCGGGCGTTCGTCGACGCGATGGCCGAGCGCGACTGGGACGGCGCCTGCGAGCTGCTGTCCCACGACTTCGTGCACCGGGCCACGGAGGGCAGCTCCCAGTACTGCGGGGTCCACCTCGAGCGGTGGCACCCGGACACCTCCCGCTACGAGACGCTCGCCGTCCAGGGCGAGGCCGTCGAGACCGCCGAGGGGTACCGGCTGGAGGTCGCCCCCGAGGACGCTCCCGGGGAGACTGAGGAGGTCGTCGTGGTCGAGGAGTCCGGACGCCTCGTGCTGCTGAGCTACCCCGGCCGCGACACCGCCGTCCGCTGAACCCCACCCGCCCACCAGGAACCCCAGGAAGGACCGCCATGACCGATCCTCAGACCGTTCCCGCCGCGGCGGCCGCGGCGTCGTCGCCCGAGGGCGAGACCGTCGAGATCTGCCGCAACCTCATCCGCATCGACACCTCCAACTACGGCAGCGGCGACGCCAAGGGGGAGCGGCGGGCCGCCGAGTACGTGGCCGGGCTGATCGAGGAGGTCGGTCTCGCCACGACCGTCCTGGAGTCGGCGCCCGGCCGCGCCAACGTCTTCGCCCGGATCGAGGGCACCGACCCCTCCGCCGACGCCCTGCTGGTGCACGGCCACCTCGACGTGGTGCCCGCGGTCGCCGCGGACTGGTCCGTGGACCCGTTCGGGGGCGAGATCCGGGACGGCATGATCTGGGGCCGCGGCGCCGTGGACATGAAGGACATGGACGCCATGATGATCTCGGTGCTGCGCCACATGGTGCGCACCGGGGACCGGCCGCGGCGGGACATCGTCTTCGGCTTCTTCGCCGACGAGGAGGCCGGCATGGTGTACGGCTCCCACTGGATCGCGGAGCACCACCGCGGTCTCTTCGACGGCGTCACCGACGCCATCAGCGAGGTCGGCGGGTACTCGGCCACCATCGGCGGCCGGCGGGCCTACCTGCTGCAGACGGCGGAGAAGGGCCTCATGTGGCTGCGCCTCAACGCGCAGGGCACGGCCGGGCACGGCTCCCAGATCAACGACGACAACCCGGTCACCCGGCTCTCGAGGGCGCTGACCAACATCGGCGAGCACCAGTGGCCCGTGGAGCTCACCAAGACCACCCGGGCGTTCCTGGACTCGGTCACCGAGCTGACGGGCGTGGAGTTCGACCCCCAGAACCCCCAGCGGCTGCTCGCCGAGCTCGGCTCCGTGGCACGGTTCGTGGGCGCGACCCTGCAGACCACCGCGAACCCGACGATGCTCGAGGCGGGCTACAAGGTCAACGTCATCCCCGGCTCCGCCCAGGCGGGGCTGGACGTGCGCTACCTGCCGGGCCAGCGCGAGATCGTGCTGGCGAAGCTCGCGGAGCTCGCCGGGGACGGGGTGTCCTTCGAGTTCGAGTCGGACGACATCGCCCTCGAGGTGCCGTTCTCCGGCACCGTGGTCGACGCCATGGTCGACGCACTGCACGCCGAGGACCCCGAGGCGGTCGTGCTGCCGTACATGCTCTCCGGCGGGACCGACAACAAGTCCCTGGACCCGCTCGGCATCACCGGCTACGGGTTCGTGCCGCTGCGCCTGCCCGACGAGCTCGACTTCCCGTCCATGTTCCACGGCGTGGACGAGCGCGTGCCCACGGACTCCCTGGAGTTCGGCTCCCGCGTGCTGCACCGGCTGCTGACCCGGTACTGACCGGCCACCGGCCCCTCCCGCCCCGGTCCGCCCGACCGCCGGAGCACCCACGACCCCGACGACCGCCGACAGGAGCGAGATGCACCCCGCCACCGGACCGCAGCCCGCGACCGCACGACCCGCACCCGCATCTGCCGGAGCCGAGGTGCCCGAGGACCGGGCGGCCGGGGACCTGGTGCCCGAGACCCTGCTCCCGGAGGACCTGCTGGCGACGTTCCGCGAGCGCGCCGCCGGCTACGACCGGGAGAACCGGTTCTTCGACGAGGACTTCGCGGACCTGGTGCGGATCGGCTATCCGCTGATGCTGGTGCCGCGGGACCGGGGCGGCCTCGGGTTCACGCTGCAGCAGGCGGTCGCCGCGCAGCGGCGGCTCGCGGCGGCCGCCCCCGCCACGGCGCTGGGCATCAATATGCACCACGTCCTGGTGGGCGTGGCGCACACCCTGCGCCTGCGCGGGGACGCCCGGGCCGAGCGGATCTTCGAGCTGGCCGCGGCCGGGGAGATCTTCGCCTTCGGCATCTCCGAGGCGGGCAACGACTCCGTGCTCTTCGACTCCGACACCACCGCGGTGGCCGTGGCGGACGGCTACCGGATCACGGGCACGAAGATCTTCACCTCGCTGTCCCCCGTGTGGACCCGGCTGATCGTCCACGCCCGCGACGACGCCGAGGAGGGCACGCCGCTGGTGTTCGGCCTCCTGGACCGGGCGGCGGAGGGCATCGAGGTCCTCGACGACTGGGACACCATGGGCATGCGAGCCTCGCAGTCCCGGACCACGGTGCTGCGCTCGGTGCCGATGCCCGCGGAGCAGGTGCTCACCCGCACCCCGGTGGGCCCGAACCCGGACCCGGTGGTGTGGGGCGTCTTCGGCTGCTTCGAGCTGCTGCTGGCCGCCGTCTACACCGGGATCGCGGACCGTGCGGTGGAGCTGGCCGTGGAGATCGCCGGCACCCGGCGGTCCCGCGGCGGGGGAGCGCCCCGTGCCGAGCGCCCCGACGTCCGCCGGCGGATCGCCGAGGCCGCGCTGCTGCGGGACGGGGTGGAGCTGCAGCTGCTCCGGCTGGCCGCGGACGTGGACGCCCTCGGCACCGCCGGCGCCCGGACCACGGTCCCCGCTGGTTCCTGCTGTTCTCCGGGGTCAAGCACCGGGCCACCGAGGCGGCCCGCGGCGTCGTCGACCTCGCGATGCGCAGCTCGGGCGGGGCCCAGTACTCCCGGGGCGGGGAGCTGGAGCGGCTGTACCGGGACGTGCTCGCCGGGATCTACCACCCGTCCGACGACGAGTCCGTGCACGCGGCCGTGGCCAAGGCGCTGCTGGGCCCGATCGGGGGCTGAGCCCCGCCGGCAGGGGTGGGTCCCGGGCTCAGACGGTGCGCTCCACGCGCATCACCCGGCGGCGCAGCCAGTACTTGCGGGTCCCGCCGTAGAGCAGCACGGAACGGGTCAGCTCCCACTTGCCGTACTCGGCGTGCTCGCTGAGCCGGGCCCGCGCGTCGCCGAGCGGTTCGTGCGGCGCCACGGTCAGCAGGAGGTACTCGTAGCGCTGGTCGGCGTCCCTCGTGAGGGTGGCCGAGCTGGTCCGGACTTGTTCTCTCATCGGTCCCCATTCTGCACGGAATAGCGCTAACGTCTACTCCATGAGCAATGACCCTCGTGCCGCGTTGCAGGCCCTCGTGAGCGCCTTCGAAGAACACCTCGTCGCCGCGTCCAACCGGCGCAGCGACGACGACCCGGCCGTCGACGGCGCCTACATCGCCATCGCCGACGCCTTCGACGCCTACGAGGAGGCGCTCTACGACGCCTACGACGAGGTCACCCCGCTGACCGTCTTCGCGGAGGAGGACGACTCGGACGACGACTCCGACGACGACTCCGACGACGACGACGACTCCGACGAGGACGACTCGGAGGACGACGAGGAGCTCCTGGAGGACAACGAGATGCTCGACGAGGACCTCGTCGACGAGGAGGACTACGAGGACCTCGACGACGCCGACGGGGCGCGCTCCGCCCGCTGAGCCCCGTCCCCCGCACCGCACCCGCAGGAACGGCCCGCACGGCGGGCCGTTCCTGCCGCGTCCGGGCCTGTCCCGCCGTCCCCGGCGCGGAGCGTGCCGTAGGGTGGCCGGGTGAATTGGATCGAAACCATCATTCTCGGCCTCGTCCAGGGCCTGACCGAGTTCCTCCCCGTGTCCTCCTCGGCGCACCTGCGCATCGTGGGCGAGCTGCTGCCCAACAGCGCCGACCCCGGCGCCGCGTTCACGGCCATCACGCAGCTGGGCACCGAGACCGCCGTGATCATCTACTTCTGGCGGGACATCGTCCGGATCCTCAAGCAGTGGACCCTGTCCCTGGTGGGCCGCGTGGAGCGCTCGGACCCCGACGCCCGGATGGGGTGGCTGATCATCCTGGGCTCCCTGCCCATCGGCGTGCTGGGGCTGCTGCTGGAGGACTACATCGACACGGAGTTCCGCTCCCTGTGGATCACGGCCACGATGCTGGTGGTCTTCGGTGTGATCCTTGCGGTCGCGGACCGGGTGGGCCGGCAGGCCCGGCACCTGGACGACCTCACCGTCAAGCACGGCGTGCTCTTCGGGCTGGCGCAGGCGCTGGCCCTGATCCCGGGGGTCTCGCGGTCCGGCGGCACGATCACGGCGGGACTGCTGATGGGCTACACGCGCGAGGCCGCGGCCCGCTACGCGTTCCTGCTGGCCATCCCCGCGGTGTTCGCCTCGGGACTGTACAAGCTGGCGCAGTCCGTGGGGCAGCCGCAGGCGGGGCCCTACGGCATGACCGAGACCCTCGTGGCCACGGGCATCGCGTTCGTGGTGGCGTACGTGATCATCGGCTGGTTCATGCACTACATCTCCAACCGCAGCTACACGATCTTCGTCTGGTACCGCATCGCCCTGGGCCTGGCCATCTTCGTGCTCCTGGGCCTCGGGGTGATCAGCGCCTGAGCCCTGCGTCACCTCCGGATCGGGGGCGGCGGCCGGTCCGGTAGGTTGGGTGAGGCCCCGCGGCCGTCGTCCGATCCCCGAACCACCCGAGGTGAGCATGAAAGCCTGGTCCGCCCGACCCGTTCCCGACCTCCCTGGCGAGGCGGCCCTGCCCGTCGTGCAGGACACCCGGCTGCGGCGGCGGGTGGAGCTGCCCCGGCAGGAGCGGGCGAGCCTCTACGTGTGCGGGATCACCCCGTACGACGCCACCCACATGGGGCACGCCGCCACGTACGTGGCCTTCGACCTGCTGCACCGCGCCTGGCTGGACGCGGGGACCCCGGTGGACTACGTGCAGAACGTCACCGACGTGGACGACCCGCTGCTCGAGCGGGCCGCGGCCACCGGCGTGGACTGGCGTGACCTGGCCGCCGAGCAGACCGAGCTCTTCCGCACCGACATGAGCGCGCTCAACGTCCTCCCGCCCCAGCACTACGTGGGCGCGACCGAGGCCGTCGGCTGGATCGTGCCGGCCGTCGAGCGCCTCGTGGCCCGCGACCTCGCCTACCGGGTGGCGGGCCGGGACGGCGAGCCGGACGGGGACGTCTACTTCGACGTCGAGGCCGCGGGCGCGCTGCCCACCGACGACGACGACGCGTGGGTGCTCGGCGACGTCTCCCACCTGACCCCCGAGCAGATGCTGCCGCTGTTCGCCGAGCGCGGCGGGGACCCCGAGCGCCCGGGCAAGCGGCACCGGCTGGACCCGCTGCTGTGGCGCGCGGAGCGCCCCGGGGAGCCCGCCTGGGACGGCTCGTCGCTGGGCCCGGGTCGGCCCGGCTGGCACATCGAGTGCTCGCTCATCGCCCTGGAGCACCTGCCCGCCCCGTTCACCGTCCAGGGCGGCGGCTCGGACCTCGTCTTCCCGCACCACGAGATGGGCGCCGGCCACTGCTGGGCGCTGACCGGCAGGCCCATGGCCCGGCACTTCCTGCACACCGGGATGGTCGGCCTCGACGGGGAGAAGATGTCCAAGTCCAAGGGCAATCTGGTGCTCGTCTCCGCGCTGCGGGCCCAGGGGGTCGATCCCGCCGTGATCCGCACCGCGATCCTCGCCCACCGCTACACCGACGACTGGTTCTGGACCGACCTCGTGCTGGCCGGCGCCGTCGCCCGCGTGGACGCGTGGCGCCGCGCCCTGGCCGTGGCCCCGGAGGGCAGCGCGGCCCCGCTGCTGGAGGCCGTGCGCACCGCCCTGTCCGACGACCTGGACGCCCCCGCGGCGCTGGCGGCGCTGGACGCGTGGGCCGCCGACGCCCTGACCACCGGGACCCCGGGGTCCTGCGGGGCGGACGCCCGGCTGGTCCGGGACCTGGTGGACGCCCGGCTCGGCATCGAGCTCTGAGCCCGCCGGCGGGCCCGGTCCCGCCGGACGGCGCAGGAACGACACGGCGCAGGAACGACGGAGGGGCGGCACCCGGGACCGGGTGCCGCCCCTCCGTCGTCCGGTCCCCGTCACCGGGCGCCGGCGGCGCTCACTTCTCGTCGCGGCGGCGGCGCAGGTAGCGCTCGAACTCCTTGGCGATCGCGTCCCCGGTGGCCTCGGGCAGGTCCGTGGTGTCCTTGGCCTCCTCGAGCTGCTGGACGTAGGCGGCGATCTCCGGGTCGTCGGAGGCCAGCTCGTTGACCCCGCGCTCCCACGCCTCGGCGTCCTCGGCGATGGCGTCCAGCGGCAGCGTGATGCTGAGCAGCTCCTCGAGCTCCCGCAGCAGGGCCAGCTCGGCCTTCGGGGAGGGGGACTGCGCCACGTAGTGGGGCACCGCCGCCCACAGGCTGACCGTGGGGAACCCGCCCAGGGAGGCCATGTGGGAGAGCAGCCCCACGATCCCGGTGGGACCCTCGTACTGGGAGGAGTCGATGCCCAGCTCGTCCTGGAGCTCTGCGGTGTCCGAGGTCTTGGTCACCGGGATGGGCCGGGTGTGCGGCACGTCCGCGAGCAGCGCCCCGACCATCACCACGAAGTCGACGTCGAGCAGGGTCGCCTGCTCGAGCAGCTCCGCGGTGAAGGAGCGCCACCGGTAGGAGGGCTCCCAGCCGTGCAGCAGCACGAGGTCGAGGTTCGTGCCGGGCACGGTGGCGGTGGAGAGCCGGGTCGTGGGCCAGACGATCTTCACGTCGCCGGTCGCCCCCCGCCGCACGAGGGGCCGGGAGAACTGGTAGTCGTAGTAGTCGTCCGACGTCACCTCGAAGACGTCCTTCGCCCCGTAGTGCGCGGCCAGGAACTGCACGGCGTCCGTGGCGGCGTCCCCGGCGTCGTTCCACCCCTCGAACGCGGCCACCAGCACGGTCACGCGCTCCTGGTCACCGTCCTCGCGGACCACGCCGAACGGCCCCGCCTGGGGGCGGGGGAACGTCTCGTCGAAGTTGTTGCTCACAGAACCCACACTACGCGCCGGGACATCGACGGCAAGAGGCCCCGGCACGAGGAGCCCGTGTTGCGGCCACTACGATGGAGGCCATGTCCAGCCTCCCGTCCGCGTCCCCCGACGACCTCCTGCCCACCGCCGTGCTGTTCGACATGGACGGGACCCTGGTGGACACCGAGCCGTACTGGATCGAGGCCGAGATCGAGCTCGTCCGCTCCCACGGGGGCACCTGGACCGAGGCCGACGCCCTGGCCATGGTCGGCACCGGGCTGGAGGACGCCGCCGCCGTGTTCCAGCGTCAGGGGGTGCGCTTAGGTGTCCGGGAGATCGTCGACCGGCTCATCGGCCGGGTCGCGGCCCGCACCCGGGAGCGGGTCGTCTACAAGGAGGGGGCGCCGGAGCTGGTCGCCGCCCTGCGCGAGCGCGGCGTGCCCCTGGCCCTGGTCACCAGCAGCGAGGCACCCCTGGCCGAGGTCGTCCTCGACGCCTTCGGCGGCCCGGGCGTCTTCGACGTCGTCGTCACCGGCGACCTCGGCCACCCGGCGAAGCCGGCCCCCGACCCCTACCGGATCGGCGCCGCCGGTCTCGCCGAGCGCGCCGGCCGGCCGCTGGCGCGCGCCGGCATGGTGGCCGTCGAGGACTCCCGCACGGGCATCCGCTCCGCGACCGCCGCGGGAATCTTCACCGTGGGCGTGCCCAACATGGTCCCGCTCGACGACGCCGGCGCCGACCTCGTGCTGCCGAGCCTCGCCGGCGTGGGCCCCGAGGACCTCGGCCGCATCGTGGCCGGGGCCCGCGCGTGAGCCGCCCCCGCAGCGAGGGCATCCCCCTGGGCCGGATCGGCGGGGTCCCCATCACGCTCTCCTGGTCCTGGTTCGTGATCGCCGCGGTCACCGTGCTCCTCTACACCCCCGTGCTGATGACCGCCTACCCGCGGCTCGGCGCGCTCAACTACGCCGCGTCCCTGGGCTTCGCCCTGACCCTGGCCCTGTCCGTGCTGCTGCACGAACTGGCCCACGCCTGGACGGGCCGGGCCTTCGGCTGGCCCACCGGCCGGATCGTGCTCAGCCTGCTCGGCGGCCACACCCACTTCGGGGACGTGCGCAGCACCCCGCTGGCCTCCGCCGCGGTCTCGCTGGCCGGACCGGCCGTGAACCTCGCGCTCGGCCTGGCCGGCTGGACGCTGCTGCGCACCGGGGAGCCGTCGCCCACGCTCGGCTGGGTGCTGCTCGACCTCACCACGTGGGCGAACCTCATCGTCGGCGTCTTCAACGTGCTGCCGGGCCTGCCCCTGGACGGTGGCCGCGTGGTGGAGGCCCTGGTCTGGGCGGTCACCGGCCGGGAGCACCACGGCACGGTGGTGGCCGCCTGGACGGGCCGGCTGCTCGCCGTGGGCCTCGTCGTCGGGGCCGGGGTCACGGGCCTGTGGAACCAGCCCGTCGCCCTCGTGCTCGTCGTCCTCATCGCCGGCTTCATGTGGCAGGGCGCCGGGGCGTCCCTGCGCGGGGCGGCGGTCCTGTCCCGCGTGCACGGCGTCAGCGCCGCCGCGCTGGCCGAGACCGCCGTGGCGGTGCCGGAGGGCGCCTCCCTGGCCCACACCGACCGGCTGGTCACCGACCACCTCGCCCGTGCCGCCGCCCCGGGCGGGACGGTCCCGCACGTGCTGGCGGTCTCCCCGGACCGGCAGGTCGTCGGTCTGCTCCTGCCGGCCGCGGCCGACGCCGTGCCCCCGGCCCGGCGGGCCGAAACCCCGCTGACGTCCGTGCTCCAGCACCTGCCCGCCGACGCCGTGCTCGACGCCGGGCTGCGCGAGGAGTCCCTGCTGCGGGCCGTCGCCGCCCGGGAGTACCCCCACTACGTGGTGACGGGACCCGACGGCGCCCTCGTGGGCGTGCTGCGCACCGCCGCCCTCGAGCGCCTGCTCGCCGGCTGACGCCGGGCCCCCGCCCCGGCCCCCCGCGCCGCGGTGACACAATGGGGGAGGACCCCCGGGCCGGTGGAGCCTCCGCCGGCCCCCGCACGACCAGACCAGACCACGCCCTGCCCCGAGAGTGAGCCGATGACCGGAACCGCTGACCACACCGCCGCCCCCGCCCCCGCGTCCCCGCGGGGCGCCGCCAACCGGCGCGGGCCCTTCCGGGCCGGGGAGCGCGTGCAGCTGACCGACGAGCGCGGCCGGATGAACACGGTCACGCTCGCGGACGACGGCGAGTTCCACTCCCACCGCGGCGTGCTCAGCCACAGCGAGCTCATCGGCCGCCCGGAGGGCACCGTGGTCGAGAACTCCGCCGGGTTCCGGTACCAGGCCCTGCGCCCGCTGCTCAAGGACTTCGTACTGTCCATGCCGCGCGGCGCCGCGGTGGTCTACCCCAAGGACGCCGGCCAGATCGTCACGATGGCCGACATCTTCCCGGGCGCCCGGGTGGTCGAGGCCGGTGTCGGCTCCGGCGCGCTGTCCATCTCCCTGCTGCGCGCGGTGGGGGACGAGGGCCGGCTGCACTCCTTCGAACGGCGGGCGGAGTTCGCCGACATCGCCCGCGGCAACGTGGAGACCATGTTCGGCGGCCCGCACCCCGCGTGGCAGATCAGCATCGGGGACCTCGCCGAGGAGCTCGGCGAGCACGAGGCACCCGGCTCCGTGGACCGTGTGGTCCTCGACATGCTCGCCCCGTGGGAGTGCCTCGACGCCGTGGCCACGGCCCTGACCCCCGGCGGGGTCGTCATGTGCTACGTCGCGACCGTCACCCAGCTCTCCCGCACCGCCGAGGCGATGCGCGCCGACGGCCGCTTCACCGAGCCCGACGCCTCCGAGACCATGGTCCGCGGCTGGCACGTCGAGGGCCTGGCCGTGCGCCCGGACCACCGCATGGTCGCCCACACCGGCTTCCTGCTCTCCGCCCGCCGGCTGGCCGACGGCTCCGAGCGGCTGGCGCCCAAGCGGCGGGCCTCCAAGTCCGAGTACAGCGAGGAGGACCTGCAGGCCTGGACCCCCGTGGCCCTCGGCGAGCGGGACGTCACCGACAAGAAGCTGCGCCGCGCCGGCCGCGACGCCTTGGGCCTGGCCGAGCGCGCCGCCGGCGCGACCCCGCCGGCCGACGCCCCCGCCCGGGCCAAGACACCGGCGGCCGCTCCGGCGGACCCCGCACCCGACGCCGCGTCCGAGCAGCCCCACGAGGAGCGCCCGTGAACGAGACCTCCCCGCAGCAGACCACCGGACCGGCCGGCACCGGACCGGCGGACGCCGAGCAGACCCGCCGGGCCCTGACCAACGCCCAGCGGCAGGTCAACATCCTGCGCGACCAGAAGCGCGCCCTCGACAAGCAGCTCGCCGCCGCCGGCACCCAGAACCAGAAGCTCGTCCGGCTCCTCGACGCGACCCGCACCGAGATCGCCCAGCTCAAGCGCGCCCTCGAGAACGACCTGGTCCCGCCCCTGAGCCAGGGCACCGTGCTGCAGGTCAACCCCGGGCGCACCCCGGTCGGCGAGCAGACGGGCAGCGGTCCCGCCGTCACCGACCGCACCCTCGACGTCCTCGTGGCCGGGCGCCGCATGCGCGTGGCCCTCAGCCCGCTCGTGAGCTTCGCCGCCTGCGAACCGGGCCGCCAGGTCCTCCTCGACCAGAACTACACCGTCGGCGCCGTCCTCGACTACGAGCAGACCGGCGAGATCGCCACCGTCAAGGAGATCGTCGACCACGACCGCGTCCTCACCGTGGGACGCTCCGACGAGGAGCGCGTCCTGCTGCTCTCCGGGCTCCTGCGCCGGAGCCGCCCGGAGATCGGCGACGCGGTCTCCATCGACCACCGCACCGGCTTCGCCCTCGAGCCCATCGAGCGCTCCGACGTGGAGCAGCTCGTCCTCGAGGAGGTCCCCGCCGTCTCTTACGACGACATCGGCGGCCTCGGCCCCCAGATCGAGCAGATCCGCGACGCCGTCGAGCTGCCCTTCGTGCACCCCGAGCTCTACCGCGAGCACGGACTCACCCCGCCCAAGGGCATCCTGCTCTACGGGCCCCCGGGCAACGGCAAGACGCTCATCGCGAAGGCCGTGGCCCGCTCCCTCGCCGAGCGCGCCGCGGACCGCGCCGGGCGCGGAAAGGCCCTGGGCTACTTCCTCAACATCAAGGGCCCCGAGCTGCTGGACAAGTACGTGGGGGAGACCGAGCGCCAGATCCGCTCCATCTTCCTGCGCGCCCGCGAGCAGGCGGCCCGCGGCATCCCCGTGGTCGTGTTCTTCGACGAGATGGACTCCCTGTTCCGCACCCGCGGCTCCGGGCTGTCCTCGGACGTGGAGACCACCATCGTCCCGCAGCTGCTCACCGAGATCGACGGCGTGGAACGCCTGGACAACGTCATCGTCATCGGCGCCACGAACCGCGAGGACATGATCGACCCCGCCGTGCTGCGCCCGGGCCGGCTCGACGTGAAGATCCGCATCGACCGCCCGGACGCCGAGGGCGCCGCCGAGATCCTGCGGCTCTACGTCACCGAGGACCTGCCGCTGCGCCAGGACGAGGTCGACGCCGCCGGCTCCCGCGCCGGGGCCGTCGCCGCCCTCGTGGACGCCGCCGTGGCCCGGATGTACGAGAAGAGCCCCGGCACCCGGTTCCTGCACCTCAGCTACCGGGACGGCACCGAGGAGACCCTCTACTTCAGCGACTTCACCTCCGGGGCGGTCATCCGCAACGTGGTGGACCGGGCCAAGAAGCAGGCCATCAAGGACCTGCTCACCACCGGGGTCCGCGGCCTGGGCCGCGACCACCTGGTCCGCGCGGTGGACGAGGAGTTCCACGAGCAGCAGGACCTGCCCAACACCTCCAATCCCGAGGACTGGGCCCGCATCTCGGGGCGCCGCGGCGACACCATCACCGACCTGCGCGTGGTCCTGCACCGCGACCCGCACCCGGCCGGCCCCGGCGGGCGCCACGCCCCGGCGCCGACCGGACCGACGCCGGCCGGACCGGTCCCGGGGGAGGGGCCCGCGTGAGCGTCCGCCGCGTCATGGGCGCCGAGACCGAGTTCGGCGTGCTCGCCACCGGCAACCCGCACGCCAACGCCACCGTGCTCTCCAGCCAGGTGGTCACCACCTACGCCGCCCTCGTGCGGCGCCGCCTCGGCGCGTCCCGGACCGCCGCCGGGTGGGACTACCACGGCGAGACCCCCCTCGAGGACGCCCGCGGCTTCACCGTCCCCCGCGACCAGGCCGACCCCTCGCAGCTCACCGACGTCGCGCCCGTGCTCACGGCCGAGGAGGTCGCCGCCGAGGCCCTCCGGGAGATCGGGTCCCACGCCGAGTCCCTGGACTGGCGGCAGGTCGTGATGAACACCGTCCTGCCCAACGGCGCCCGCCTCTACGTGGACCACTCGCACCCCGAGTACTCCTCCCCGGAGGTCACCACCCCCCGCGACGCCGTCCTCTGGGACGCCGCCGGGGACCGGGTGGCCCTCGACGCGGTCCGGGCGATCGCCGCGAGCGCGGCCACGACCGGCCTCGACGTCGTGAACCTCTACAAGAACAACACCGACAACAAGTCCGTCTCCTACGGCGCCCACGAGAACTACCTCGTGCCCCGCGCCGTGCCCTTCGCCGCCCTCGCCGCCGGACTGCTGCCCTTCTTCGCCTCCCGCCAGGTGGTGTGCGGCGCCGGTCGCGTCGGCATCGGGGACCGCGGCGGGCGCCCGGGCTTCCAGATCAGCCAGCGCGCCGACTTCTTCGAGCGCGAGGTCGGCCTCGAGACCACCGTCCACCGGCCCATCGTCAACACCCGCGACGAGCCCCACGCCGAGCGCACCCGCCACCGGCGCCTGCACGTCATCATCGGCGACGCCAACCTCTCCCACACGTCGAACCTGCTGAAGTTCGGCACCACCTCCCTGGTCCTCGGCCTGATCGAGGCCGGTGCCGCCCCGGACATCGCCCTCGCCGACCCGGTGGCCGCCCTGCAGGCGATCAGCCACGACCCGGGGCTGACCACCACCGTCCTGCTCCGGGACGGCCGGCGGCTCACGGGCGTCCAGCTGCAGCGGCTCTACCTCGAGGCCGCCCGGGCGCACGAGTACGCGACCGGGGGCCCCGACCCGGACACCCGCGAGGTGCTCGAGCTGTGGGCGGAGGTCCTCGACGCCCTCGAGACGGACCCCCTGTCCCTCGCGGACCGCCTGGACTGGGTCGCCAAGCACGCCCTGCTGCTGGGCTACCGCGAGCGCGACGGCCTGGCCTGGGACGACCCGCGCCTGACGCTGATCGACCTGCAGTACGCGGACGTGCGCCCGGAGAAGGGCCTGCACCACCGGCTGGTCGCGGCCGGCCGGATGCGCACCCTCTTCACCGCCGAGGAGGTGGAGCGCGCCGCCGGCCTGCCCCCCGCCGACACCCGGGCGTGGTTCCGCGGCCGGCTGATGACCCGCTTCCCCGACGACGTCCTCACGGCCAACTGGGACTCGGTCTCGCTCACCCTGCCCGGCGTCCGCCGCGGCGCGCGGATCGCGATGCCCGAGCCGCTCGAGCTGACCCGCGAGGACGTCGACCCCCTGCTGAGCGCGGCACCCGACACCGAGCACCTCGTCCGCGCCCTCGCCACCGCCCGACCCGCCCTCGTGCACACCGGCTCCCTCGGCTGAGCACCCCGACCACCATCCCCAGGAGGAACCCCGTCATGGCCCAGGAACGCATCTTCGGCACCGGCGCCCAGCGCCGCGAGGAGTCCGAGCTCCCCGAGCCCGGAGCCCCCGCCCCCACAGCACCCACCGCCCAGTCCCAGACCACCGCGACCAGCGCCGACGACCTGCTCGCCGAGATCGACGGCGTGCTCGAGTCCAACGCCGAGGAGTTCGTGAAGGGCTTCGTCCAGAAGGGCGGCCAGTAGCCCCCATGGACCGCAGGATCTACGGGGTCGAGACCGAGTTCGGCCTCACCCACAGCGCCCCGGGCGCCCGTCCGCTCAGCCCGGAGGAGGCCGCGCGCACCCTCTTCCGCCCCGTGGTGGCCTGGGGCCGGTCCTCGAACGTGTTCCTGCCCAACGGCGGGCGCCTCTACCTGGACGTGGGCTCCCACCCCGAGTACGCCACCGCGGAGTGCGCCACGCTCGAGGACCTCGTCGCCCAGGACAAGGCCGGCGAGCTGATCGTCGACGACCTCCGGCGGCAGGCCCAGGACGCCCTGGCGGAACAGGGGGTGGGCGGGCAGCTGTACCTGTTCAAGAACAACGTGGACTCGCGCGGCAACTCCTACGGCTCGCACGAGAACTACCTGATCGCCCGGCGCACCGAGTTCGCCCGGCTCGTGCAGATCCTCATCCCGTTCCTCGTCACCCGCCAGCTGCTCGTCGGCGCCGGCAGGGTGCACCCCGCCGGGCCCGAGGACTTCGGCGCCGTCCGGATGGGCGACGACGCCGGGACGCCCAGCTACTCGTTCTCCCAGCGCGCCGACCACATCTGGGAGGGCTCCTCCTCGGCCACGACGCGCTCCCGGCCCCTCATCAACACCCGGGACGAGCCGCACGCCGACGCCGAGCACTACCGCCGGCTGCACGTCATCGTGGGCGACTCGACGATGTCCCAGACCACCACGGCGCTGCGGATCGGGACCACCGACCTCGTGCTGCGGATGATCGAGGCCGGGCAGATCCTGCCCGACCGCACCATGGCGGACCCCGTCCGGTCCCTGCGGGAGGTCTCCCACGACCTCACCGGCACCCGCCCGGTCCTGCTCGCCGACGGCACCCGCCGCTCCGCCCTGGACCTGCAGCACGAGCACCTGGAGTCCGTGCGCCGGTTCGTGGACCGCGAGGGGGCCCACCACGACCGCGTGCCGTGGGTGCTCGACCTGTGGGAGCGGGCCCTGGACGCCGTGGCCCGCCAGGACACCTCGGCGATCGACACCGAGATCGACTGGGCGATCAAGAAGAAGCTCCTCGACGGCTACGCCGCCCGCGACGGCCTGGACCTCGCCGCGCCCCGGATGGCGCAGCTGGACCTCGCCTACCACGACACCGCCCCGGAGCGGGGGCTCTTCAACCTCCTGCAGCGCCGGGGACGGGCCGCGACCTTCGTCCCCGACGAGCGCGTCCAGGAGGCCGCCCGCACCCCGCCCGCCACGCGGGCCGCCGTGCGCGGCCGGTTCATCGAGGCGGTGCTCGCGTCCGGGCACGAGTACACCGTCGACTGGGTGCACCTGAAGGTCAACGACCGCGGCCGGCGCACGGTGCTGTGCAAGGACCCGTTCGCCGTGGCGCACCCGGAGGCCGACGCCCTGATCGCCGCCCTCGGCGAGCGCGACACCGCGGGGCGGGCCCACGGGGACGCCCCCGTGGTCTGAGCCGCGCCGCGGGGGCGCCCCGTCCAGTCAACGCCCAGCGCCCTGCACTAGGCTGGCCGCCGTCCCGGCCCGAGCCGTCCGACCCCACCGCCCCCACCCGGGCCGACCTCTGAGGAAGACACCCGTGCGAAAGACCCTGACCACCTCCGGCGCCGCCCTGTCCCTGGCGCTCGTCCTCACGGGCTGCTCCGGGCCCGGCGTCGACTCCGTGGAGCTCAGCAACGAGCCGGACCCGGGCACGGCCCCGTCCGTCACGTTCGAGACCCCGCTCAACGCCGAGGAGGCCGGCGCGAAGGAGCTGCGCGAGGGCGACGGGGAGGAGCTCGCCGAGGGCGACACCATCCTCCTGCAGGCGGCGCTCTTCAAGGGCTCCGACGGCACGTCCATCGGCGAGACCTACTCCCGCGGCGCCGGCCAGGTGCTCCAGCTCGAGCAGGGCCTCCAGGAGTCGATCCCGGAGATGTACGACGCGCTCGTGGGCGCCAAGGAGGGCGCGATCATCGCGTACTCCTCCCCGGAGACCTCCGGGGCCGCCGGCGACGAGTCGACCTCCGTGGAGGTCTACGAGGTCGTCCGGAAGATCCCCACCGAGATCGAGGGCGACATGCAGGACAGCCCCAAGGGGCTGCCGGAGATCACCGAGAACGACGAGGGCGTGCCGGCCGTGGCGAAGCCGGAGGGCAGGGCCCCGAAGAAGCTCGTCTCCGAGTACCTCATCGAGGGCGACGGCGAGGAGGTCGCCGAGGGCGACACCGTCATCGCGCACTACGTGGGCGTCAAGTGGTCCGACGGCGAGACCTTCGACTCCTCCTACGAGAACGGCGCCCCCGCGTCCTTCCCGCTCGACAACGTCATCGAGGGCTGGCAGGAGGGCCTCGAGGGCAAGAAGGAGGGCTCCCGCGTGATCCTCTCCGTGCCCGTCGGCCAGGCCTACGGCACGGAGAAGGACCTGGGCGAGGACTCCGACTACCCGGCCGGCAGCCTGCTCTTCGTCGTCGACATCCTGGCGGCCGTGGACACCCCCGAGGCGCCGGCCGAGGACGAGGCCTCCGCCTCGCCGTCCCCCTCCGCGACCGAGGAGTAGCCCCCGGTCGGCTAAGGTGGCCCGGTGGGCCCCGAGGCCCCTCCGATCCCGACGACCACCCGTCGACGACCCGACGAACAGGAGCACCCATGTCCTTCGGAGAGCGCAAGCTCGACCGCAGCAAGCCCGAGATCGACTTCCCCGAGGGGGAGGCCCCGACCGAGCTCGTCAGCACCGACCTCGTGGAGGGCACCGGCGCCGAGGCGACCCCCGGCAAGCAGATCTCCTGCCACTACGTGGGCGTGACGTTCTCCGCCGGCGAGGAGTTCGACGCCTCCTGGAACCGCGGCCAGCCCCTCGACTTCACCGTGGGCATCGGCCAGGTCATCGAGGGCTGGGACAAGGGCCTGCTGGGCATGAAGGTCGGCGGCCGCCGCCGGCTGGAGATCCCCGCGGACCAGGCCTACGGCTCCAGGGGCGCCGGCGGGGTCATCGGCCCGGACGAGGCCCTGATCTTCGTGGTGGACCTCCTGGACGTGCGCTGAGGACCCACCGGATGGCAGCCCGATCGACGGAGCGGCTCCTCAACCTGCTCATCGCCCTGGTCTCCCGCGAACGCGGGTACACCCGCGCCGAGCTCCGAGAGGCCGTTCCGTCGTACGCGGAGTCCGCGTCCGACGAGGCGTTCGAGCGCATGTTCGAGCGCGACAAGGCGGAGCTGCGCGACCTCGGCTACCCCATCGAGGAGGTCTCCGAGGACCCCCTGTTCCCGGACGACACGCACGGCCACCGCTACCGGATCCCGCGCGGGTCCTTCACGCTGCCGCCGCTGCAGTTCACGGCGGAGGAGTCCGCGGTGCTCGCCCTGGCGGCCAACGCCTGGACGGACGCCTCCCTCGGGGAGCTCGCCCGCCGGGCCCTGCGCAAGCTCGAGCCCGCCATCGGCGGCCTGCCGGAGGACGACGCCCCGCCGCTGCTGCAGCCCACCCTCACCGCCCACGAGCCGTCCTTCGAGCCGCTGCTCTCGGCCGTGGTGCGACACCGCGAGGTCCGCTTCGACTACCTCGCCCGCAGCACCGACCAGCTCACCACCCGGCGGCTGCGGCCGTGGGGCATCGGCTCCCGCTACGGCAACTGGTACGTGGTCGGCTGGGACCTGGACCGCAAGGACTCCCGCACGTTCCGGCTGTCGCGGATCATGTCCGACGTCACGGTCACCCGCAAGGAGTTCGACCCGCCCGAGGGCTTCTCCATGAACGAGTCCCTGTCCCAGATGGTCTCCCACGCCCCCGCGCGCACCGTGGAGGTGCTGGCCCGGCCCGGCCACGCGCACATGCTGCGCCGGATGGCCGCCCGGCAGGAGCCCGGCGTCGGCGCCGGGGACGGCGTGGACCGGTGGGACCGGCTGCACATCCCCTTCGCGGAGACCGAGATCCTCGCCGAGGAGATCGCCGCGGCGGGCCCCGGCGTCGTCGTGCCCCGCGACGGGGACGGCACCGCCCCCACCATGCAGGCCGAGGTGCGCGCCGCGGTGGTGCGCCGGCTGCGGAGCGCCGAGTCCGCCGTGGCACGGTTCCGCGGCGTGCAGGTCGACTGGAACAACAAGTCCCGCAAGGGCACGCGCAACAAGCTCTCCACCGCGGACCACCTCTCGCGGCTGCTCGAGATCGTCCGCTGGGTCTACGCCCACCAGGGCGCGGAGCTCGAGGAGACCGCCCGCCGGTTCGGGATCACCGACCAGGAGCTGATCGCGGACCTCAACACCCTGTTCGTGTGCGGCAAGCCCGGGCACATGCCGGACCAGCTGATCGACGCGTCCTGGGACGACGGCCACGTCTACCTGTCCAACGCGGACGAGCTCTCCGACCCCGTGCGGCTCACGCAGCCGGAGGCCTCCGCGCTGCTCGTGGGCCTGCAGACGCTGCGCACCGTGCCCGGCGGGGACTCCGAGGCGGTCGCGTCCACGATCGCGAAGGTCGCCGGCGCCGCGGGGGACGCCGGGGTGCTCGCCAATGCGGTGGGCGCCCGCCCCATCACGGACACGCCCGCGCCCGCCCTCGCCGACGTCATGTCCGCGGTGCGCCGCGCCGTGGAGCAGCGCCGCCGGATCCGGATCGGCTACGTGGTCCCGTCCCGCGACGAGCTCACCGAGCGGGTCGTGGACCCGGTCCAGGTGTTCTCCTCCAACACCCACTGGTACGTGCGCGCCTGGTGCCTCGGCTCCGAGGGGATGCGCAACTTCCGGCTGGACCGGATCTCCGCCGTCGAGGACGCCGGGCCGGCGGGGGAGCGCCCCGCCGCCCAGGAGGCCGCCGCCGCGTCCCCGCCCGCCCCCGGCACCCCGGACACCGTGGAGGTCGTGCTCGTCACCGACCGGCGCAGCCGGTGGATCGCCGACCAGTACCACGCCACCCGCACGGCCGTGGTCCGGGTCCCCGGCGGGGCCCGCACCGGGCCGGCGGCCGACCACGAGGCCGCGCTCATCGGGTTCCAGACGGCCGAGGCCGTGTGCGCGCTCGTCACCCGCTACGGCGGCCAGCTCGCGGTCATCGGGCCCGACGACGTCGTGGCGCAGGTGGAACTCTGGGTGAACTCTGCGCTCGGCGCCTACGGGGCGTCCGAGCCGGCCTGATCCGCCCGCCTATACTGGAAGGCATGCTCTGGTGGTCCTGGGTCCTGCTGTGGACGGTCCTCGTCCTGCTCGGCGCGGCGTTCCTCGGACTGATGCTGTGGCGGCTGGTGAAGACCTTCTTCGTCCTGCTCCGGGACACCGAGACGGTGGCCGGGGAGTTCGCCCAGCGGTGGGACGACGCGGCCGCCGGGGTGCAGCGCCCTGTCCGGGCCGTCCCGGACCCGGCCCTGTTCACACCGGTGGGGCAAGCCGTGGCCGACTACCGGGTCGGCCGTGACCAACGAGAAACCGCCCGTCTGAGACGCCGCATCGAGCGCAAGGACCGGATGGGCCAGCCGCAGCGGATCAGCGACCTCCGCCGGGCTGAACGGAAAGGAATGTTCCATGGGTAGGCTCTTCGACAGCCCCTTCATGATCCTGATCATCCTGCTGGTGATCCTGCTGCTGTTCGGCGCGCCCAAGCTCCCGGGCATGGCCCGCAGCCTCGGCCAGTCGCTGCGCATCTTCAAGTCCGAGGTCAAGGAGATGAAGAAGGACGACCAGCCGGACGGCTCGGACGTGGTCATCGACGGCAAGGCCGTGGCGCCCGGCCGGGACGGCACCACCGACCGTGACCACGGCGCCACCGGCACCGCCTCCGGCACGGACACCCCGCGCGACCCCGAGCAGCACCCCGGCCGCCCTCCGGCCTGACCCCCGCCCCCTCTCCCTCTCCCGGCGTCCGCCGCCGCCCCGATCCGCCGCACCGGCCGGTCCGCGCCCCCGCCCGGGGAGCGGGCCGCCCGACCGGCCCCGCCACCCCGGGCGGGCCCCGAGTCCCGAAGGTCCCCATGTCCTCGCAGTCCCCCCGCGGTCCGAAGAAGCGCCGGACCGCGCGCAAGGCCAATCCGCAGGCGCAGATGGCCCTGGCCGAGCACCTGCGGGAGCTGCGCAACCGGCTGATCAAGTCCGCGGTGGCCACCGTGGTGGGCATGGTCGGCGGGTTCTTCCTGTACATCCCGTTCATGGCCTACATCACGGAGCCCCTGCAGCGGCTGGCCTCCGCGGAGGGCAGCGAGGCCTCCATCAACTACTCCGCGGTGGGCTCGTCCTTCAACATCATGGTGGAGGTCTCCCTGGTGCTCGGCCTGGTCCTGGCCAGCCCCGTGTGGCTCTACCAGCTCTGGGCGTTCGTGACCCCGGCCCTGCACCGGACCGAACGGCGCTACGCGGTCGGCTTCCTGGCCGCGGCCGTCCCGCTCTTCCTGAGCGGGATCGCGGTCGCCGTGCTCACCCTGCCCACCGCCGTCTACGCCCTCACCGCGTTCACCCCGGCGGGCGGGACCAACTTCATCTCCGCGGACGTGTACCTGCGGTTCTTCCTCCAGCTGATCCTGACCTTCGGCGTCGCCTTCGTGCTGCCCGTGTTCCTGGTGGGCCTGAACATGCTGGGCGTGCTCTCCGGGCGCACGGTGCTCAAGAGCTGGCGGATCGTCGTGGTCCTCGTGATGGTGGTCTCCGCGATGGCCGCCCCGGGCCCCGACCCGATGACCATGTTCTACCTCGCCGTGCCGCTGCTCACGCTCTTCTTCGTGGCCGTCGGGCTGTGCCTGCTCCTCGACCGCCGGCGGGCCCGGAAGGAGGCCCGCCTCGCGGCGGGCACGGGGGCGTCGGCCGACGTCGCGACCCCCGCCGACGAGCTCGGCCTCCTCGGCCACGACCCCGAGGGCGGGTTCCGCACCTGACCCGCTCGGCCCGTCGCGAACGGGCCCCCGGTGGGCCCGGCCACGTCCGGGTCGCGCAGTAGGGTGGATGCATGTCCTCCTACGCCGACCGATACCTGGCCGCCAAGCAGCGGGCCGCCCACGCGAGGACCGAGCTCGCCGTGTTCCAGCACCGGCTCGAGTTCGAGATGGACGACTTCCAGACGACCGCCTGCGGTGCCCTCGAGGAGGGCCGGGGGGTGCTCGTCGCCGCGCCGACCGGCGCCGGCAAGACCGTGGTGGGGGAGTTCGCCGTCCACCTGGCCCTGTCCCGCGGGCAGAAGGCCTTCTACACCACGCCCATCAAGGCGCTCAGCAACCAGAAGTTCCACGAGTTCTCCCGGGCCTTCGGCGCCGAGCGGGTCGGCCTGCTCACCGGCGACACCTCGGTGAACTCCGAGGCGGACGTCGTGGTGATGACCACCGAGGTCCTGCGCAACATGCTGTACGCGGACTCGCCCACCCTGCTGAACCTGGGCTTCGTGATCATGGACGAGGTGCACTACCTCGCCGACCGCTTCCGGGGCGCCGTGTGGGAGGAGGTCATCATCCACCTGCCGGACAGCGTCCAGCTGGTGTCCCTGTCCGCGACCGTCTCCAACGCCGAGGAGTTCGGGGCCTGGCTGGACACGGTGCGCGGCGACACGGACGTGGTGGTCTCCGAGCACCGGCCCGTGCCGCTGTGGCAGCACGTCCAGGTGGGCGGGCGGCTGCTCGACCTGTTCCTGGACGACACCACGGTGGAGGAGGCCGCCGAGCGGCTCGAGGGGCCCGGCAGCGACGAGCCCGACGTCAACCCCGAGCTGCTCCAGCTCGCCCGAGCCGAGCACCCCCGCGGGGGCCGCCGGGGCGGCCGCGGGCCCGGGGGACGCTCCCGGGACCGGTTCTCCCGCCGCAACGGCGGCGAGGGCTTCCGGCCCAGCCCCGAGACGCGCCGGGTGTCCCGCCCGCAGCTGATCCGCCGCCTCGACGCCGAGGGCCTGCTGCCCGTCATCACCTTCATCTTCTCCCGGGTCGGGTGCGACGCCGCCGTGCAGCAGTGCGTCGCCGCGGACATCCGGCTGACCGGCGAGAAGGAGCAGCAGACCATCCGCGCCCGGGTGGCCGAGACCGCCGCCTCGCTCGAGGCCGCGGACCTCAACGTCCTCGGCTTCTACGAGTGGCGCGACGGCCTGCTGCGCGGCGTGGCCGCCCACCACGCGGGGATGCTGCCGGCGTTCAAGGAGCTCGTGGAGGAGCTGTTCGCCGAGGGGCTCGTCAAGGCCGTCTTCGCCACGGAGACCCTGGCCCTGGGCATCAACATGCCGGCCCGCTCCGTGGTGCTCGAGAAGCTCGACAAGTTCAACGGCGAGTCCCGGGTGGACATCACGCCGGGGGAGTACACCCAGCTCACCGGGCGCGCGGGGCGCCGGGGGATCGACGTCGAGGGCCACGCCGTGGTGCTGTGGCAGCCCGGGATGGACCCGCACGCCGTCGCCGGTCTCGCCTCCAAGCGCACCTACCCGCTGAACTCGAGCTTCCGGCCCACCTACAACATGTCCGTGAACCTGGTGGCCCAGTTCGGCGCGCACCGCTCCCGCAAGATCCTCGAGTCCTCCTTCGCCCAGTTCCAGGCGGACCGCTCCGTGGTGGGCCTGGCGCGCCGGGTCCGCTCCCAGGAGGAGTCCCTCAAGGGCTACGAGGAGGCCATGACCTGCCACCTGGGGGACTTCTCCGAGTACGCCGCCCTGCGCCGCGAGCTCAAGGACCTGGAGCGCGCCGAGGAGAAGGCCGGCTCCCGGCAGCGGCGCTCGGACGCCGTCGCGTCCCTGCACGACCTGCTGCCCGGGGACGTCGTGGAGATCCCGCGGGGGCGCAACGCCGGCTACGCCGTGATCCTGTCCACCGACCCCAACCGGGACGACCCACGCCCCTCGATCCTCACCCTCGACCACCAGCTGCGCCGGGTGGGGGCCCAGGACCTGGACGGGCCGCTCGAGCCGGTCTCGCGGATCCGGATCCCCAAGCAGTTCACGGGCCGGACGCCCAAGGAGCGGCGCGACCTCGCCTCGTCCGTGCGCAACGCCCTGCACGAGCACCGGCCCCCGCGCGGCGGCGGCCGCGGGCACACCATCCAGTTCGACCGCGGCACCAGCGCCGCCGAGCGGCGCATCACGGAGGTCCGCAAGGCCCTGCGCGGCCACCCCTGCCACGGCTGCTCGGACCGCGAGAGCCACGCCCGCTGGGCCGAGCGCTGGTGGGCGCTGCGCCGGGACACCGACGGGCTGCTGCGCCAGATCGAGAGCCGCACCAACACGATCGCCAAGACCTTCGACCGCGTCTCCGAGGTGCTGGGCTCCTTCGGCTACCTGGAGACCCTCCCGGACGGGGAGGTCCGGCCGACCCGCGCCGGCGAGCAGCTGCGGCGGATCTACGGGGATCGGGACCTGCTCCTCGCCCTGAGCCTGCGCGACGGCTTCCTCGACGACCTCGACCCCGCCGCCACCGCGGGGCTCGTGACCCTGCTCGTCTACCAGGCCAAGCGCGAGGAGCAGGGAATCCAGCCGGTCCTGCCGACCGCCGCCATGGACCGGGCCGCACAGACCGTGGTGCGCAACTGGTCCCTGCTCACCGACCGCGAGCAGGAGCACCACCTCCCGGCCACCGCGGAGCCGGAGTTCGGGCTCGTGGAGGCCATGCACCTCTGGGCGCGCGGGGCGACCCTGAGCGCGGCCCTGTCCGGCACGGAGCTCGCCGCCGGCGACTTCGTGCGCTGGGCCAAGCAGGTGATCGACATGCTCGACCAGCTCGCCAAGATCGATCTCCTCGACGCCGGCACACGCGCCCAGTGCCAGCGCGCGATCGCGCTGGTGCGCCGCGGCGTGGTGGCCCACTCCGCGTTCGAGGACTGAGCCGCGCCCTCCCGCCCCGCGCCGCCCCGTCCACCGGCACGACCGCCCCGCACGACCCCCGCGCACCACCGCCCCCGAACAGGAGACCCGTGAGCACCACCGTCCCCGCCCGTCCCGTCCTCTACCGCAACGGCTCCGTCTACAGCCCCGCGGACCCGTTCGCCACGGCCCTGCTGGTCGACGGCACCCGCGTGGCCTGGGTCGGCTCCGAGGAGGCGGCGCAGTCCCTGCAGGACTCCTCCATGGACGTGGTCGACCTCGACGGGCGGCTGCTGGCCCCGGGGTTCGTGGACTCCCACGTGCACGTGACCGAGACCGCCCTGGCGCTGTCCACCCTGGACCTCACGGCGGCCGGCTCCCTGCACGAGGTGCTCGACGCCGTGGCCGGTGCCGCCCGCACGAGCACGGGCCCGGTCCTGGGCTCCGGCTGGGACGAGTCCGTGTGGCCGGAGCGCCGGGCGCCGATGGCGGAGGAGCTCGACCGGGCCGCCGGCGGGCGCGAGGTCTACCTGACCCGCATCGACGTCCACTCCGGGGTGGTGTCCTCGTCCCTGGCCCGGCGGCTGGGCCTCGCCGGGACCGACGGGTGGCTCGGCGACGGCCGCGTGGAGAACCTGGCCCACGACCGGGTGCGCGCCGCGGCCCTCGACTTCGACGCCGGGCGCCGCGCCGAGCTGCACCGGCTCGCCCTGCGGCACGCCGCGGCCCAGGGCTACGTGGCCCTCGTCGAGGCCAACGCCGAGCAGGTCGCCCCCTTCGAGGACCTCGTGCGGCTGACGGCCCTCGCCAACCACGGGGTCGGCGCCGAGGGCGCCACTCCCCGCGTGCTGCCCTACCGGGGGGAGCTCGTGGCCACGGCCCAGGAGGCGCTGGCGGTGGCGGAGCGGTTCGACACCGCCCTGGCGGACCTGCTCGGACGCCCCGTGGAGCGGCGGGAGTCGCTCGTGGGGCTCGCCGGGGACCTGTGCGTCGACGGCGCCCTGGGCTCCCGCACCGCCGCGCTGCGCGCCCCCTACGCCGACGCCCCCGGCGACCTGGGGGACCGCTACCTCGACGCCGCGGCCGTGGCCGCCCACCTCGCCGCGACCACGGAGGCCGGTCTGCAGGGCGGCTTCCACGTTATCGGGGACGCCGGGATGGACATCGTCCTCGACGGCCTCGACCGCGCCGAGGCGCTCGTGGGGGAGCGGGCCCTGCACAGCGCCGGCCACCGCCTGGAGCACGCCGAGATGATCGACCCGGAGGGCATCGAGCGACTCGCCCACCACGCCGTGACCGTGTCCGTGCAACCGGGCTTCGACGCCGCCTGGGGCGGACCGGGCGGGCTCTACGAGCAGCGCCTCGGGGCCGACCGGGCGGCCGCGATGAACCCGATGGCCTCCTTCTACCGCGCCGGGGTCCCGGTGGCCCTCGGCAGCGACGCCCCCGTGGTGCCGCTGTCCCCGTGGGAGACCGTCCGCGCCTGCCTCCAGCACCACGACCCGGACCAGCGGATCTCCGCGCGGGCCGCGTTCCTCGCCTCCACCCGGGGCGCGTGGCGGGCCGCCCGGCACCCCGACCCCATGCAGGGCCAGCTCGCGCCCGGCACCCCGGCCACGTTCGCCGTCTGGGACGTCGAGGCCCTCATGGTGCAGCAGGCCGAGGGGACCGGCTCCGCCTGGAGCACCGACCCGCGCGCCCGCACCCCCCTGCTCCCCGCGCTCGACGGCGCGTCCCTGCCCGTGTGCCGCCAGACCGTGCTCGACGGCGTCGAGCTGTACCGCTCCGCCGGGTTCTGAGCCGCGGGGCGCCCGGCCACCCCGCGGCGTTCGGATCTTGGTCGCAGGCGCGGGGCAGGTTAGGCTGGGCAACTGCTGCCGGGTGGGCTCGCTCGTCCTTAGAAAACAGGCCGGCATCCCCTCAGGGCCGGACTGGTCCGAAGACGAGGGAGCCTGCCCTGTGGTGCGGCAGGCAGACCTCGAAAGGAACCACCCGGTGCGCGTACTGACCGTCATCCCCACCTACAACGAACACGAGTCCCTCCCGACCGTGATGGACCGGCTCCGCCAGGCCGTCCCGGACGGGCACGTGCTGGTGGTGGACGACAACAGCCCGGACGGGACCGGCCGTCTCGCCGACGAGATGGCCGCCGCGGACGAGAACATCCACGTCCTGCACCGCACCAGCAAGGAGGGCCTCGGCGCCGCGTACATCGCCGGCTTCCGCTGGGGCCTGGCCCGGGACTACGACGTCCTGGTCGAGATGGACGCTGACTGCTCCCACCAGCCCGAGCAGCTCCCGCTGCTGCTGGACGCCGTGGAGCGCGGCGCCGACCTGGCCATCGGCTCCCGCTACGTCCCCGGCGGGCGCACCGTGAACTGGCCCCTGCAGCGCCAGCTGCTCTCGCGCGGCGGCAACCTCTACGCCCGGACGCTCCTGGGCTCCCGGATCCACGACATCACCGCCGGCTACCGCGCCTTCCGCCGCGAGACCCTCGAGCGGATCGGTCTCGAGACCGTCGACTCCAAGGGCTACTGCTTCCAGATCGATCTCGGCTGGCGCACCGAGCGGGCCGGCCTGAGCGTCGTCGAAGTGCCGATCACCTTCGTGGAGCGCGCCGAGGGCGAGTCCAAGATGAGCCCGGACGTGACCCGGGAGGCCGTCGTGCGCGTGGCCCAGTGGGGGCTCACAGCCCGCGCCAGGACCCTGGCGGGCAAGCTCACCCGCCGCTGAGCCTCTGACCGGCGCGCTGCCCGGCACATGCGGAGGGCCCCACCCGAACCGGGTGGGACCCTCCGCATGTGCCGGGCGACAGGATCAGATCGCGTGCTTCTCCCGGTAGAACTCGACGCGCTGGGCCAGGATCTCCTCGAGCTCGTCCGTGCTGCGCCGCTCCAGGAGCATGTCCCAGTGCGTGCGCTGGTGCTTCTCGTTGGGGTTCACCGGCTTCTCGCCGTTGACGATGATCGCTTCCTTGCCGGTCTTCGACACCCACACCGGCGGGATCTCGGCCTCCGCCGCGAAGGTGACGGTGACCTTCTCGCCGTCCGCGGTGCGGTACTCGACGCGCTGGCGCGGGGCCGGCTCGACACCGGCCTCGGTCTCCATGGACTGGGAGCCCAGACGCATTCCCCTGAGGCTGCGGTCGCTCATTGTGGTGGTTCCTCCATAACTGACGGTGGCCACGGCAGTGGCGCACGCTCGGGCTGACGGCGGGTCGCACGGACCCGGGATCCGCTGGGTGCAACGCACGGGCTCCCGGGGTTGTTCCCCGGGGCCCGGGTCCGCCGCGTCAGCGGGCGGCCGGGCCGTCCTGCGGCGGCATCGGGTCGTCGAGGCGCACGGGGGCCTCCGGGTCGATGGTCGAGGGCCGGGGGATGGTGAACTCGTCCGGGTCGACGGTGGTGCGCTCCAGGTTGGGCTGCAGGTCCTCCTCCGTCACCTGGACGGCGTCCGGCTTCACGAGGGGCTCGTCCGCGGACTCGGGCTCCGGCATCTCGTCCGCGTCCGACCAGGTCCGGTCCGGGCCGTCCTCGTCCGGCCTGGAGAGGAAGTCGCCCACGCCCCGCAGGGCGTCGCCGAGCTCGGCGGGGATCATCCACACCTTGTTGGCGCTGCCCTCGGCGACCTTGGGCAGGGTCTGGATGTACTGGTAGGCCAGCAGCTTCTGGGTCGGCCGGGCCCGGTGGATCGAGTCGAAGACCTTCCGGATGGCCTGGGCCTCGCCGTCCGCGCGCAGGATCGCGGCCTTCGCCTCGCCCTCCGCGGACAGGATGGCCGCCTGCCGCTGGCCCTCGGCCATGAGGATCCGCGACTGCTTGTCGCCCTCGGCCGTGAGGATCACCGCGCGGCGCTCCCGCTCGGCGCGCATCTGCTTCTCCATCGAGTCCTGGATGGACGGCGGGGGAGTGATCTCCTTGATGTCCACCCGCGACACCCGGATGCCCCAGCGCCCCGTGGTGGAGTCCAGGACCCCGCGCAGCTCGGCGTTGATCTTGTCGCGGGAGGTCAGCGCCTCCTCGAGGTTCAGACCGCCCACCACGTTGCGCAGGGTCGCCGACGTCAGCTGGTCGGCGGCCTGGATGTAGTCGACGATCTCGTAGGTGGCGGCCCGCGGATCCATGACCTGGAAGTAGACGACCGTGTCGATGCCGACCACGAGGTTGTCCTCCGTGATCACGGACTGCGCCGGGAAGGACTGGACCTGCTCGCGCAGGTCGATGAGGGGCAGGAGACGGTCCACGAACGGGATGAGGAAGTGCAGACCGGGGGTGAGGGTGCTCTGGTACTTGCCGAGTCGCTCGACGATCCCGGCCCGGGCCTGCGGGATGATCCGCACCGACCTCAGCAGGATGATGAAGACCAGGACGACCAGGATGGCGAGCAGGACGATGACGGCTAGGTCCACGGGTGCCTCTCTCGGTGGTGCCGCTCCGGGCGGCGTTCCCGCCGGGCCGGTGCGGTCTTGGGGGTCAGAAGGACGGGCGCGGCGCCGGCCCGCCGTCGGCGGCCGGCGCGGGGTACGGGGCCACGAGGACGGTGGCGCCCTCGATGTCGTGGACGAAGACGTCGGTGCCGGGGGGCAGCTGCTCGCCGGTGACGGAGCGGGCGCTCCAGGTGTCGCCCTCCAGGCGCACCAGCCCGCTGCGGCCGGTCACGGGGTCCAGGACCTGGCACGGGAGGCCGATGAGCCGGGCGGCGTTGGACGCGGTCCCAGGCGTGGACCGGTTGAGGCGGCGCAGGGCCACCGGCCGCACCGCGAAGATGAGCAGCACCGAGGCGAGGGCGAACGTCACCACCTGGAGCACGAAGTTGTCCGTCACCCAGCTCACCCCGAACGCCAGCAGCGCGGCGGCGGACATCATCAGGAAGAGGAAGTCCAGGGTGAGCATCTCGACGGCGGCCAGAGCGATCACGACGATCAGCCACAGGACCCACGAGTTCTCGACCAGCCACTCCCACATGTCCGTCCCCGGCCTTCCGAATCCGCGTCCGCGAGGGCACCCTCGCCTTGGACCCATTCTGCCCCACGGGCCTGACAGGACGCTGGAGCGGCGTGGCGGCAGGGCCGCGGCCGGGGTCCCCGGAATAGGCGCTGTTCCGGGGGCGTTGGGATCTCTACGGTGGTCGCGCCGGACTCTCCCGGGACCGCGGGACGCCGCCGTCCGTCGGTCCGGCCCGGTGCCGGTCCGCCCCACAGACCCCCGGCACGCGGGAGGAGGAGATCCATGAAACTCATCACCTCGGTGGCGGTCTCCGCCGCCGGCGCCTGGCTCGCCGGGACGGCGACCGCCGTGGTCGGCCTCTCCGCGCTGCAGTCCCGGCTGCCCGCCCTGATCGCGCGGGGCGTTCCCGCCGAGCCCGACTTCGAGCGCGCGTTCGTCCTGCTCGGCACGGGCCGCTGCGCGCCCGGCGACGACCGGGCGGAGGTGCTGCGGGCCCGGCTCGAGGAGTCCTGCGGCCGGCCCGTCGTCTACGTGGACCTCACCGTCGGGCCGGAGGCCTCCGCGCGCCGGGCCGCCCGCGCCCGGGAGCTGGCGCGGGACTTCCACGCCGACCTCGTACTGGACCACGACGTCGAGGACCCGGCCGGTCGGTCCTGAACGGCGCCGGTCACCCGCCGGTGGTCGTCACCGGCAGCGGTGCTGTGGCGTCGAGCAGGTGGAAGGCCTCCGCGCTGAAGTCGATGGCCACCTCGTCCCCGGCGGCCGCCTCCGGCACCTCGGACAGGTCGAGGGTCAGGACCGTGCCGTGGTCGAGCAGCACCGGGACCTGCTTGCCGCCGACCGTGTAGGTCAGCTCGTTCTCCCGGGACGGGATGTGGTTGACGAGACCCACCTTCTTGGGCTCGGTGGTCGGCTCGGTGCACCCGTAGTCGATGCACCAGCCCGCGGGGAGCGTCTTGACCTGGCTCAGCTCCGTGGTCCAGGAGTAGAGGGTCGTCTCCGGCGGGCTGCTGGCGAAGAACATGCCGCCGACCCGCAGCAGGTCGTAGTAGAGGGAGTCGATCTCCTGGTCCAGCACGTCGCTGGCCCCCGCGTGGATCAGGGCGTCCTGCCCGAGGCCGGCGTCCCGGATCGCGGCCACCGCACCGTCGAAGCGGTTCTTCTGGGCCACCGTGGTGTTGGCCGTGTCGTTGCGCTCGATGGCGTCCTTGTCCTCCGCCGTGACGGTGGAGAAGTGCGTGGCGATGCCGGCGAGCTCCAGGTGCGGGGCGTCCTCGACGGCTCGGGCCAGGGGGAGCGCCTCCTCGGGCACGACGCCCTCGCGCCCCATTCCCGTGTCGACCCACAGGTGGACCTTCAGCGTCCCTCCCGTGGTGGACAGCACCTGTTCCGCCGCCTCGACCCAGGCGGGGTCCGTGGCGGCGACCTCCACGTCGTAGTGCATCAGCAGCGGGATGTCCTCGATCTGGGCGACGTAGAGCACCGCGATCTTGGCCTCGACGCCGGCCTCGCGCAGGGCGATGGCGTCGTCGAGCTTCGGCACGAAGATGTAGTCGACCTCGGCGGCGTCCTCGATGACCTTGCCGAACACGTCCACGGGCTCGCCGTTCTTGAGCACGGCGCCGAGCTGGACGTTCGACGGGAAGTCGGCCCGGATCGCCTCGGCGTTGCTGCGCACGGTCTCCGTGTTGACCGTGAGGAGGGGGATGTCCTGCGTGCCCTGCGTCGTGTAGGTGTAGGCGGTCTTCTCCCCGACGTCGCTCCCGCCGGAGGCGAAGGAGACCTCCACCGTGCCCGGGGTCCCGCGGGCCGGGGCCACGCAGGCGTGGCGCGCGGAGCGGTCGTCGAACTCGCACTCCACCTCCGTCTCGCCGAAGCGGACGGTGACCGGGCCGTCGGTGCCCCCGCCGGTGTCCGCCAGGACCAGGTTCCCGCCCTGCAGGCCGCCGTGCGAGGGGGAGAGGGCGACCGATCCGGAGGCGGTCGCGGGGGGCGCGTCCGAGGCGTCGTCCTGTCCGCAGCCGGCCAGGGCCAGCACCGACAGGGCCAGCACGGAGGTCACCAGCCGGCGCCCCCGGCCGTCCGTCACGATCACAGTGTTCCGTCGTCCCACGGATGTCCTCCCCTTGAACCAAGAATTTGCCGACGCGAATTCAGGTCGGCCACGGCGAGCGTATCGGCGGCCGGCCCCCGAGGCCGGGTCGACGGGGGAATCCCCCCACAAGTGGCCACAAAAGGAGGGCCGGGCGGCGCAACACGAGGACATCGGCTTGCTGACGGCGTCGACAGGGGAGAGGCGCCGGTCTGTTCGGAGCGGGACGGCCGGTCCGCCGTGTCGTAACGGTGCTGCGAGCATCGGCGCGACGACGACGAGCGCGGGCTCGGTGCCAGTGTCCTGTCGGACGACTGTCAGGACGGGCGCGACCGAGCCCAGCACGAGCCCGGCGGCGGAGAGGCCCACGGCCCACCGGCCCGTCGTCGTCCGGGATCTCACGGCGGGTCGCTCCTGCCGGCCCCGGAGCCGCGTGATGAATCCGCGCTGCAGGACGGGGTCGTGTCGTCACGGAAGAGCCGAGCGTCCGGAGCTCACCGGAACAGCCGGAACGACGGCGTGCGCGGACACGGATGCTGAGCGCTGCCCCCCGGACAGCCTGCTCCGCAAAGCGCCGATAATCGACATTATGTAAAGTAGTGTGGAGCGGAGGCTCCCCTCCGGTGTGTTCCTGCAACTATGTACCACCCATGCGCATCCGTTCTCCCGCATGCCTCCGCTGCTCGTCGCACCGGCCGCTCCACCGGGGCGCCGCGCCGCACGAGAACGTGATTCTCCTCGATCGCCCCGCCGTCCCGACCCGTATTCCGGCACCCGAGGCCGTCCGGCGGCCCTCCCTGGCCTCCGGGCCCGGACCATCGACCCCTGGTGGAAGGTTGAGACTTTTTTCGCCCTCAGCCCTCAACTCTCAAGGTGCACCTGAGGCTTCGGGAGTCCCGGATCGCGACCCGCGGACACCGCACTAGACTGCCAGCATGCACACGTCCGCCGCCCTCACCGCCCGCCCCGAGGAACGCACCACGCACCCCGGCCCCTGGGCCGCGGCGCTGACCGTGGACGTGCTGCTCGTCCTGCTGTTCGCCGGCCTGGGCCGCAGCACCCACGCCCTGGACGCGGCCGGCCTCCTCATCACGGCGTGGCCGTTCCTGGCCGGGCTCTTCCTGGGCTGGGTCGGGTGGCGGGTGCACCGCGCCCCGTTCGCCGTCTGGCCGCGGGGCGTCGCGCTGTGGTCGACGGCCGTGGCCGTGGGCATGGCTCTGCGCCTGCTCGTCGGCGAGGGCACGGCACCGAGCTTCGTCCTCGTCACGCTCGCGGTGCTCGGCGTCTTCCTGCTGGGCCCCCGCGCCCTGGTCTCGGGGCTGCGCGCGGCCCGCTCCCGCCGCCCGCGCTGACCCCTCCGTCCCGCCGGTCCTGCCGGCCCCGCTCCCGCGAAAGGTGCTCCATGCTCACCGCCATCGTCCTCATCAAGACCTCCGCCGACCGGATCCCCGAGGTCGCCGAGCAGATCTCGGACATCCCCGGGATCAGCGAGGTGTACTCCGTGACCGGCGACTGGGACCTCATCGCCATGGTGCGCGTGCACCGGCACGAGGACCTCGCGGACGTCATCGCCGACCGGCTCTCCAAGGTCGAGGGCGTCGTGGGCACGAACACCAACATCGCGTTCCGGACCTACAGCAAGCACGACCTGGAGGCTGCCTTCTCGCTCGGCATCGACTGACGGCCACCCGC
This sequence comes from Kocuria sp. LHG3120, assembly GCF_049897445.1. Taxonomy (NCBI): domain Bacteria; kingdom Bacillati; phylum Actinomycetota; class Actinomycetes; order Micrococcales; family Micrococcaceae; genus Kocuria; species Kocuria sp. LHG3120. The sequence goes on from NZ_JAFCWG010000002.1 coordinate 362,624, forward strand.
CGTCCGGCCTCGTGCCACCCGGCCGGAGCCCGCGCGGCGGTCGGGCGCACGGACAGCAGGAGGCCGGCGGGGGAACGCCCCGCCGGCCGCCGTCGTCGTCGGCCCTCCGCAGGCGCGGCGCCTCAGCGCGCGGTGTGGGCGATCCAGCGGTCCAGGACGGCGCGGGCCGCGCCGCTGTCCACCGACTCCTCCGCGCGCCGCACGGCCGCGGCCATCCGGTCCTGGAAGGACCCCTCAACACCGGTGTCGAAGGCCACGAGGCCGGCGGCGGAGTTGAGCAGCACGGCGTTGCGCACGTGCCCCTTCTCCCCCGCCAGGACCCGCTCGACCACGCCCGCGTTGTACCGGGCGTCCTGACCCCGGAGATCCTCGATCGTGGCCCGGGGCATGCCGAGGTCGAGCGGTTCGAGGTCGTGGTGGTCGACCCGCCCGTCCCGGACCTCCCAGACCTCGGAGGGCGCCGTCACGGTGAGCTCGTCGAGGCCGTCGCCGCCCCGGAAGACGAGGGCCCGGTCGCCGCGGGCCGCGAAGACGCCCGCGATCAGCGGCGCCAGCGAGCGGTCGGCCACGCCGACGGCCGAGGCCTCGACCCGCGCCGGGTTCGTGATCGGCCCCAGGAAGTTGAAGGCGGTGGCCACGCGCAGCTGAGCCCGGGCCGCCGCGGCGAAGCGCATCGACGGGTGGAAGGTCTGGGCGAAGAGGAACGTGATGCCCACGTGCCGGGCCGCGGACTCCACCATCTCGACCGGCAGGTCCAGCCGCACCCCGAGCGCCTCCAGGACGTCGGCGGAGCCGGACTTCGAGGACGACGCGCGGTTGCCGTGCTTGACGACCTTCGCCCCGGCGCCCGCGCACACGAGGGCGGACATCGTGGAGATGTTGACGCTGGAGAGCCGGTCGCCGCCGGTCCCGACGATGTCCAGGGCCGGGCCGGGGATGTCGACCGGCCGGGCGTTGCCCACCATGGCGTCGGCCAGCCCGGTCAGCTCCTCGACCGTCTCCCCCTTCGCCCGCAGGGCCACGAGGAAACCGGCGATGACGACGTCGGACACCTCGCCCGACATGATCGTGTCCATGGCCCAGTAGGCCTGGTCACGGGTCAGATCGGTGCCGGAGATCAGGGCGGTGATCAGGTCCGGCCACTCGAAGTGCGGTGCGGTCGTCGGTGTCGTCGTGTTCACGTCCCCGATCGTATCGCCCGCCGCCGGACCGGCCCGAACAGGCTCCCGGGCGTGGGATGTCCCTCGCCGAGGACTTGTGACACGGATCACATCAGGGTCCCGGAGGCCCCCGGATCCCCGGCCTCCCGCGCCCGGACGCGCGGGGAGACGGCGCGCCTGGTCAGCGGGGGCCCTCGGGGCCCGGACACGCGAACCGCCCGACCCCGCCCCTGGTTGGTCCACCGGGAGTTTTGGCGACATAATGTCTCTGTGACGACTGCAACCCATACCCCAGCCAAGCCGGTAGGCGGGTCGATCAACCGACCCAACCTCACCTCAGTGGGCACCATCGTGTGGCTCGCCTCCGAGGTCATGTTCTTCGCCGGCCTCTTTGCCATGTACTTCACCCTGCGCTCCACCGCCCCGGAGCTCTGGGCCGAGGAGTCCGCCAAGCTGAACGTCCCGCTGGCCCTCGCCAACACCATCGTCCTGGTCCTGAGCTCGGTGACCTGCCAGTTCGGCGTCTTCGCGGCCGAGCGCCTCCAGCCCCGCCGGGCCGGCGGCCTGTTCGACGTCCGTCGGTGGGGCATGGTCGAGTGGTTCGCCCTGACCTTCCTCATGGGCGCGATCTTCGTGGCGGTGCAGTCCTTCGAGTACGCGGAGCTGGTCGCCCACGGCATCAGCATCCCGGCCAACTCCTACGGCTCCGCCTTCTACATCACCACGGGCTTCCACGCCCTGCACGTGACGGGCGGTCTCATCGCGTTCCTGTTCATCATGGGCCGGGCCTTCATCGCCAAGCGCTTCGGCCACTTCGAGGCCACCTCGGCGATCGTCGTGTCCTACTACTGGCACTTCGTGGACGTCGTCTGGATCGTGCTGTTCCTCGTGGTCTACTTCCTCCGGTAGGCCGCGCCGTCCGGAGGACGCACCAAGCAACCCAACACCGAGTTAAAGGAACGTTTGACGTGAAGGCACTTTCGCAGCAGCGACGCCACCCTCTGGCCGTGCTGGTCCTGATGGTCCTGGCCCTGCTCCTCAGCGGTGGGCTCTACGCAGTCGCCACCACCACCAACGAGGCCAAGGCCCAGACCGAGTCCTACACCGCGCAGGACATCGAGGAGGGCGAGAAGCTGTTCGTCGCGAACTGCTCCACCTGCCACGGCCTCGACGGCGCCGGGACCCCCTCCGGCCCCTCGCTCGTCGGCGTCGGTGCCGCCGCCGTCGACTTCCAGGTCGGCACCGGCCGCATGCCCATGCAGGCGAACGGTCCCCAGGCGGAGCAGAAGGCGGTCCAGTTCAACGACGAGCAGGTCCGCCAGTTCGCCGCCTACGTGGCGACCCTCGGCGCCGGCCCGGGCATCCCCGAGGAGCAGTACCTGGACGTCGCCCAGGGCAACGCCGCCAACGGGGCGAAGGTGTTCCTCGCGAACTGCGCCATGTGCCACAATGCCGCCGGTGCCGGCGGTGCGCTGACCCGCGGCAAGTACGCCCCCTCGGTGATGGACGTCGAGGAGAAGCACATCTACGAGGCCATGCAGACCGGCCCGCAGAACATGCCGGTGTTCAACGACGCGAACATCACCCCCGAGGAGAAGCGGGACGTCATCACCTACCTGAAGACCCTCGAGGACAACCCCAACCCCGGCGGCTTCGGGCTCGGCGCCCTCGGCCCGGTGTCGGAGGGCCTGTTCGTCTGGACCATCGGGCTCGCCGTCATCATCGGGTTCACCGTCTGGCTCACCTCGCGCTCCGCCTGACGGGCCGTGCCGGCAGCGGATGTCGGACCCCGAAGCTACGATCAACTGCACCAAGAGAAGAATGAGGGACCACATGGGAAGCCACAGTGACGGCACTCCCCACCAGTCGGGAACCGTTGCCACCACGGGCACCACGGCAATGGAGCGTTTCCCCGACCCCGGACTGCCCCCGCACCGCCCGCGCCTGACGGACATCGACTCCACGGCCGCCAAGCGCGCCGAACGGCAGGTCGTCCTGCTGTTCCTGATCTCGATCATCGGATCGATCCTGTTCTTCGTCGGGTACTTCGGCGTCCGCGTCGACGGACCCATCTACGACGTCACGAACACCGCGCCCACGCAGGCCCTCCAGCTGCAGAACTTGCTGCTCGGCCTCGGCGTCGCCCTGGGCATGTTCGGCATCGGTCTCGGCGTGGTCCACTGGGCCCGCACCCTCATGCCGGACCACGAGCTGGTCGAGAACCGGCACGCGGTGCGCACGGAGGAGCAGCGCGCCGAGGCCCAGAGCATCCTGACCACGATCTACGACGAGTCCGGGATCAAGCGCCGGCCGTTGCTGCGCAACACCCTCATCGGCGCGGCCGTGCTCGCTCCCCTGCCGTTCGTCGGCCTGCTGCGGGACCTCGGCCCGACCGATCTGGACGTCCTCAAGGAGACCATCTGGGACGAGGGGATCCGTCTGGTGCGCGATCCCTCCGGCACGCCCATCAAGGCCTCGGACGTCACCCTCGGCTCCACGTTCCACGTGGTCCCCGAGAACCTGAGCGCCATCGGGCACAACGAGGGCTACCTCGACGAGAAGGCCAAGGCCGTGGTGCTGCTCATGCGCCTCGACCCGGACACCGTCAACGTCTCGCCCGAGCGGGCCGACTGGAACGTCGACGGCATCTTCGCCTACTCGAAGGTCTGCACCCACGTCGGCTGCCCGGTCGCGCTCTACGAGCAGCAGACCCACCACCTGCTGTGCCCGTGCCACCAGTCCACGTTCGACCTCACGAACGAGTGTGAGGTCATCTTCGGGCCGGCTGCCCGGCCCCTTCCCCAGCTGCCGATCACTGTGGACGACGAGGGCTACCTCGTGGCCCGCAGCGACTTCCAGGAGCCGGTCGGTCCGACCTACTCGCAGCGCGGTACCCATGTCGAGGAGATGCAGGGTGAGGCGAACTGATGTCCACGTCCACTGATTACGAGTACAAGCCCCAGACGGGCACCGGCCGGATCGCGAACTTCGTCGACACCCGTGTCGGCATGTCGCCTATCGTCAAGGAGTTCGGCCGGAAGATCTTCCCGGACCACTGGTCCTTCATGTTCGGGGAGGTGGCGCTGTACACCTTCGTCATCCTGCTGCTCTCCGGCACGTTCCTGGCCCTGTGGTTCGAGCCGTCGATGGCGGCCCTGGAGTACGAGGGCTCCTACGTCCCGATGCAGGGCGTCGAGATGTCCGCGGCCTACGCCTCCTCGCTCGACATCTCGTTCGACATCCGCGGCGGGCTCTTCCTGCGCCAGATCCACCACTGGTCCGCGCTGGTCTTCGCCGCCGCCGTGTCCGTGCACATGCTGCGCGTGTTCTTCACGGGGGCCTTCCGCCGGCCGCGCGAGCTCAACTGGCTCGTCGGCGTCGCGCTCTTCCTGCTCGCGATCGTCGCCGGCTTCACCGGCTACTCGCTCCCCGACGACGTGCTCTCCGGCAACGGGCTGCGCATCGCCGACGCGATCCTGAAGGCACTCCCCATCGTGGGCGCCTACCTGTCGATGTTCCTGTTCGGCGGCGAGTTCCCCGGCCACGACATCATCGCGCGCCTCTACATCCTCCACGTGCTCGTGATCCCGGCGATCATCCTGATGCTAATCGTCGTCCACCTGTTCATGGTCGTGGTGCACAAGCACACCCAGTTCCCCGGCCCGGGCCGCACCGAGAACAACGTCGTCGGCTTCCCCGTGGGACCGATCTACGCGGCGAAGGCCGGTGGGTTCTTCTTCATCGTGTTCGGCATCATGGCCCTGATGGCGGGCACCACCACCATCAACGCGATCTGGAACTACGGTCCGTACGATCCCTCCCCGGTGCAGGCCGGTTCCCAGCCCGACTGGTACATGGGCTTCACCGACGGCGCCGTGCGCCTCATGCCCGGCACCTGGCCGTTCAACTGGGAGTGGACGTTCTGGGGCATGTCGATCCCGATGAACGTGCTGCTGCCGATGGCGCCGCTCGCGGTGCTCTTCGGGCTCATGGCCGCGTGGCCCTGGATCGAGCGCTGGGTCACGAAGGACGACCGGGAGCACCACATCCTCGACCGTCCCCGGAACGCTCCGTTCCGGACCGCCATGGGCGCCGCCGGCGTGACGTTCTACACGATCATGCTCATCGCGGCCAGCGGCGACCTCATCGCCACGCACTTCAACCTGGCCGTCAACGACGTCCTGTACTGGCTGCGCGCCCTGTACTTCCTGGGCCCGATCCTGGCCTTCATGATCACCCGCCGGATCTGCCTGGCGTTGCAGCGCAAGGACCGGGAGATCGTCCTCCACGGCCGGGAGACCGGACGGGTGCAGCAGCTCCCCCACGGTGAGTTCATCGAGGTGCACGAGCCCCTCGACGAGTACAAGCGGTACCGTCTGGTCAACATGCCCGACTACCAGGTCGAGCCGGCCCAGCCGAACGCCAAGGGCAAGATCACGGCCACGGAGAAGACGCGCGAGCGGATCAGCCGCTTCTTCTTCGAGGACCGTGTCGCCCCCGTCACCCCCGCCGAGCTCGAGGCGGCGCACCACCACCACGAGGCCGACGCCCTCACCACGGGTTCCCAGGACCGGGAGCTCGTGCGCTGAGCCGGCAGCACGCCTGACAGGGCCCCGAGAGGAGTGATCCTCTCGGGGCCCTGTCGCATCTGTGGATCCGTCGTCGGCGCTCGGACACAGCTGAGACATGACCGCATGACTCCTCCGACGGCCCTCAGCGCCGTTCTGTCGGGACAGGACCTGCGAACCGCATTCTCCCGGGTCTGCTGCCCCGGAGGCCCGCAGGACCGCGTCCACGCCCTCCTGGCGGGACGCTGCGGCCGCAAGCGACCGGTACCAGCCCGGGACCGTCGGAGCCCGCCCTCGGACCGGCACCGGTCGATGCACCGGGCCGGGCGTGGAGATGCGCGATGGCCACCGCGCGGTCGTTGAGAGCCCGTGCCGGGGCGGCCCGGACGACCGGGGGCGGTTGTCGCCGCCGTGCTCGCCGGCGTCTGTCAACGACGGTCGAAAAGTGAGCAGTAGCGACGGTCGAAAAGTGAGCAGTAGCGACGGCCCAAAAGTGAGCAGTGGATGTCGCTAGTTGGCTTGGTGGGTGGTGCTGGGCAGGGAGTCGGTGCCCAGGGTCTTGAGCCGGTAGCTGGCGCCTTTGAGGGTGTGGACCTCGGCGTGGTGGACGATGCGGTCGATCATGGCCGCGGCGATGGTGACGTCGCCGAAGACCTCACCCCACCGGGCGAAAGGCAAGTTGCTGGTGAGGATCAGCGAGGCCTTCTCGTAGCGGGTCGAGACGAGCTGGAAGAACAGGTTCGCGGCCTCCTGCTCGAAGGGCAGGTAGCCGACCTCGTCGATGATGATCAGCCGGTACCGGCCCAGCTTGCGCAGCTCTGCCTCCAGGCGCCCGGTGTCGTGGGCGCCCTTGAGCCGGTGGATCCAGTCCACGGCGGTGGCGTAGAGCACCCGGTGGCCCTGCTGGCAGGCGGTGATGCCCAGGGCCGTGGCCAGGTGGGTCTTGCCCGTACCCGGGGGCCCGAGCAGCACGATGTTGCCGGCCTCGGCCAGGTACCGCCCCGAGGCCATCGCGGCGTAGTCGGTGTGGGTGATCGCCGTCTGGGCAGTGAAGTCGAAGTCCTCGGCGGTCTTGATCGCGGGGAACCCTGCGGCAGTGATCCGCAACCGGGCCCCGGAGGCATTGCGGGCGCCGACCTCGCGCTCGAGCACCGCGGCCAGGTACTCCTCGTAGGACCAGTGCCCCGCACGGGCAGTGTCGGCGATCCGGGCGGCGGCCTCACGGATCCGCGGAGCCTTCAGCGACGCGGTGAGGTACTCCAGGGTCTTGGCCGTCTCGGCCGGTGTGGTGGCCATCAGGCGACCTCGATCCCGAACGCGCGGTCGTAGTCGGCCAGATCCCGTACCAGCGGATCCGGCTCGGCAACCGGGTGGGGGTGTTGTTGGTAGGCCCGGTGCAGCACCGCGGCGGTGGCCACGTGCGCCGGGTCGGTGACCGTGGTCGCTGACGCCCAGCAGCGCGCGTGCTCGGCCACGACCCGGCCCTGGTGACGCACGAGCACCCGATCCAGATCAGCGGTGACCTCGACCATGGCCCCGATCACCGACGGGTCCACGGAGTAGTCATTGCCGGCGACCCGCACGTAGTAGTCCCGGCCCAGCCGCACCCACCAGCGGTGCCCGATCGCCGGGGCGACCGGCGGCACAGGGAGCATCGCGGCCCGATCAGCGGCGATCAGCTCCGCCGGCCGGGCGGCGATGGCCCGCACCCGCCGGGTGTTGGCACCCACCAGCCACTGGCGCAGTTGGGCGTTGAAGTCGGCCGGGGAAGCGAAACTGCGTCCGGGCAGGAACGAGGTCTCGAGATAGCCGTTGGCCCTCTCCACGATGCCCTTGGACTCCGGGTCGTAGGGCTTGAGCTGCACCAGGGTCGCCGCCATCGTGCCCATGAACGCGGCCACCCCCTCGGCCGGGCGGCCCCCGCGACCGATGCCGGACTCGTTGTCCCAGACCCACCGCCGCGGCACGCCCTGGATCTGCTCGACCACCAGGTGCCACATCCCGGCCAGCAGATCACCGGTGGTGCGCGAGGGAATCATCACCGCGGTGACGAACCGCGAGGAGGAACAGACCATCACCAGCACCGGCGGTGATCCCTGCTGAGCGTCACCCAGCGGGATCCGTGCCGGCGGGAACCACAGATCGCACTGGACCTGGTCCCCCGGCCGGTAGGACAACCGGTCCGCCGGATCGGGCGGGGCGTACTCGCTGCGGATGGCTCGGAGATTGTCCCGGAACCAGGTGATGGACCCCGACCACCCCACCCGCTCGGCCAGCACCGTGGCCGGCATGGACGGGTGCTCGGCCAGCAGCGCCCGCACGACCGGCTCGACATCGGTGAACGCGTTGGGCCCCGCAGACCTCTCGTAGCGCGGTGGCCGGGAGGCGGCCACGGCCTTGGCGACCGTGTTCCGCGAGATCCCCAGCCGCGAGGCGATCTGGGACTTCGGCACCCCCTCGGCATGCAGCCGACGGATCAACGCCCAATCTTCCACAGTGATCACACTCCAATCGTCGAGTGCTCACTTTTCGACCGTCGCATCTGCTCAGTATTCGTCCGGCGTCGACAGGCGTCTCCGAGGCGTCTCCGGCGGCCCCGGGCCGGGCGGGCTGGTCCGGCACCGGACGGACGCGGGAGGACGCTCCGTGTCCTCTGGCATCGCGGAGCCTACGGCGCGGCGGTGACGACCCGGTCAGCGTCGAGAACGGTCCCGCGCGGAACACCGAGCCGCTCGAGGCGCACCATGACCAGGCAGAGGACGCAGTACGGACGGTCGCCAGGGTGCACCGCCCGGGGATGGTCCTGCGCCTCGACCTTCGACCGGTGCACCACGTGCCATCCGGCATCGTCCGTCCGATCGCGCCGGAACCCCTGAACGGCGCACCGGAGCCTCTGGATGACGCACCGGGCCGCTCAGGGCGGAGTGACCGGGCCGCTGCTCCGGACCGTGTCGTCGAGGTCGCGGGCGGCAGCTGGCCCCGGTTCCCGGGAACCCGGCCCCGGCTCCACCCGAGGTTCTGCCTCGGGCCCTGGGGCACCAGGCACCCGTCGCACGGAGCGTCGTCGCCGGCCTGCTCAAGGGCCTGCCGCGGCAGAGGCTCCCCGGCCGTCGGCCTCGTCCCCGAGGACGCTGTGGCCCGCCCAGGTCTCCCCCGGGACGGGCCACGGCCGCCCGCAGCGCGGGGACGCGAAAGGCCCCGGACACCTGGGGTGTCCGGGGCCTTGTCGACGGTCGGCGTTCAGCCGCCCGTGTCAGTGGGCGTGGTCGCCGCGGGAGTACTCGAAGATCAGACCGACCAGGCCGAGCACCGCCAGAGGGGCGGCGAGGCCGAGGATCCACCAGCCCATGGCCAGCGCCGTGAACGCGAGGGCGCAGCCGGTGCCGAGCAGCAGGGGCCACCAGCTCCACGGGGAGAAGTGTCCGTACTCGCCGGCGGACTCGACGATCTCGCCGTCGAGCTTGTCCTCGGGGAGGACGCCACCGGTGTTGCGGTTCACGAGCCACAGGTAGACGGCCAGCATGAAGGACATGGCGCCGACGGCCAGCAGCGCCGGGAACCCGACGAGCTCGTCGAACCGCGTGAGGAAGCCGTAGACCACGGCCACCAGGAGGCTGAAGCCCCCGATGAGGATGAACAGTTTGATGGAGAGTTTCATGCTCAGCCCTTCCGCGTGGCGATGGCGCCGTCGTCGACCGGGGACTGCTGCGGGGACTCCGCGGCCAGCTCCGGGTGGTGCAGGTCCAGCGCCGGCCGCTCGGAGCGGATGCGCGGCAGCGAGGTGAAGTTGTGCCGCGGCGGCGGACAGGACGTGGCCCACTCCAGCGATCCGCCGAAGCCCCAGGGGTCGTCGACCTCGACCTTGGTGCCGTTGCGCCAGGTCGTGTAGACGTTCCAGAACCACGGGATCATCGAGACGCCGAGGAGCATCGCCCCGACGGTGGAGATCTGGTTCATCCAGGTGAAGTTGTCCTCCGGCAGGTAGTCCGCGTAGCGGCGCGGCATGCCGTCCACGCCCAGCCAGTGCTGGATCAGGAAGGTCATGTGGAAGCCGAGGAACAGCAGCCAGAAGTGGATCTTGCCGATCCGCTCGTTGAGCATCTTGCCGGTGAACTTGGGCCACCAGAAGTAGAACCCGGCGAACATGCCGAACACCACGGTGCCGAAGATGACGTAGTGGAAGTGGGCGACCACGAAGTACGAGTCGGAGACGTGGAAGTCCAGCGGCGGGGTGGCCAGGATGACGCCGGTCAGGCCGCCGAAGAGGAACGTGAACATGAAGCCCAGGACCCACAGCATGGGGGTCTCGAAGGTGATCGAGCCCTGCCACATCGTGCCGATCCAGTTGAAGAACTTCACGCCGGTGGGCACCGCGATCATCATGGTCATGAACGCGAAGAAGCTCAGCATCACGGCCCCGGTGACGTACATGTGGTGGGCCCACACGGTCACCGACAGGGCGGCGATCGCGATGGTCGCGAACACGAGGCCCTTGTAGCCGAACAGCGGCTTGCGGGAGAACACCGGGATGATCTCGGAGACGATGCCGAAGAACGGCAGCGCGAGCACGTACACCTCGGGGTGGCCGAAGAACCAGAAGAGGTGCTGCCACAGCACCGCTCCCCCGTTGGCCGGGTCGAAGATGTGCCCGCCCAGGGTCCGGTCCATGCCCAGTGCGAACAGCGCGGCGGCCAGCGGCGGGAACACCATGATCACGAGCAGCGAGGTGATGAGCGTGTTCCAGGTGAACAGGCCCATCCGCCACACGGTCATGCCGGGGGCGCGCATCGCGATGATCGTGGTGATGAAGTTGACGCCGCCCATGATCGTGCCGAAGCCGGACAGGGCGAGGCCGAAGACCCAGAGGTCACCACCGGCGCCGGGCGAGAACGAGGAGTTGCTCAACGGCGTGTACGCGAACCAGCCGAAGGAGGCCGCGCCCTGGGGGGTGAGGAACCCGGCGGTGGCGATCAGCGAGCCGAACAGGAAGAACCAGAACGCCAGGGCGTTGAGCCGCGGGAACGCGACGTCGGGGGCGCCGATCTGCAGCGGGACGATGACGTTGGCGAAGCCGACGAACAGCGGGGTGCCGAACATCAGCAGCATCAGCGTGCCGTGCATGGTGAACAGCTGGTTGTACTGCTCCTTGGTCTCCAGGATCTGCATGCCCGGCTCGAAGAGCTCGGCGCGGATCAGCAGCGCCATGACGCCGGCGATGCAGAAGAAGGCGAACGAGGAGATCAGGTACATGTACCCGATCGTCTTGTGGTCGGTGGACGTGATCCAGTTGACGACCATCCGTCCCTTGGACCGGGGCACCACGCGCGGAGCGACAGTGGCTGCCTCGTCCCGTGAATACTCGAGTGTGGACACCGGTACTCCTTAGTTGTTAAAAGATTCTTGCTGCTGGTCGTCCGCGCCCGGGTAGGAGTCGCGGCTGTACTCCTCGCCCAGGGCCCCGGTCTGGCCGGCGTCGCGCAAGGACTGGATGTGGGCGTCGTACTCGGCCTGGCTGACCACGTTGACGTTGAACAGCATCTCCGAGTGGTACTCGCCGCAGAACTCGGCGCACTTGCCGAAGTACTCGCCCTCACGGCCCGTGGTGATGCTGATGTTGTTGGTGCGTCCCGGGAACATGTCCGCCTTCTCGAGGAACGCGGGGACCCAGAAGGAGTGGATGACGTCGCGGGAGGTGACCTGCAGCTCGACGTCGCTGTCGACGGGCAGGTACAGGGTAGGCACCCGCTCGGGGACGCCCTCCTCGCCGTCGAGGTGGCCCTGGATGCCGGTGTCCCAGACGTCGTCGGTCAGGTAGTTGAAGTCCCAGGCCCACTGCTTGCCGTAGACCTGGACGGTCACGTCCGGGTTGTCGTGCTGGGCCGTGATCTCGGCCTGGGTCCGCTCGGTGAAGAAGAACAGGGACATGATCAGGGCGATCGGGACGATCGTGTAGAAGACCTCGAGCGGGGCGTGGTACGCCACCTGGCGCGGGTAGCCGGTCTCGTTCTTGCGCCGGCGGTAGGCGATCATGCACCAGAGCATGAGGCCCCAGGTCACCAGTCCCACGACGAGGGCCGCGATCCAGGACCCGACCCACAGGTCGAGGATCATGTCGGCGTTGTCGGTGGTGCCACGCTCGGTGGGCATCCAGCCGAGCTTCGCCTCTTCCGAGCAACCCGTCAGCGCGGTTGCTGCCAGGACTGCTACCGCAGACACCTTCGCCGTGCGGCGCCGGAGGCTGTCGGTTCGTGTGTGCGAACTCACAGACGGCCCTTCCTCTTCTTCTCGTGCTCGTCGTCTGCGCGCCGAAGGCCCCGATTCGAAGAGCCCGGACACAGTCAGGTGGAATGTTTCCCTCCGAGCTTACCCCGTGTCGCTGACATCTGGTGACACAGTGTCAGCTTCCGCGCGGCGCTCGGAGGCCCCTCTTGGAGCGGTTCGCGGGACCCCCTAAGAACGCCGGGAGGCCCGCCGTCCGGACGGACGACGGGCCTCTCGGGAGGAGCGGACGGACTCAGTGGAAGGAGTCGCCGCAGGCGCAGGAACCCCCGGCGTTGGGGTTGTCGATCGAGAACCCCTGCTTGGAGATCGTGTCCTCGAAGTCGACCGTGGAGCCCTCGAGGTAGGGCACGCTCATCTTGTCCACGATGACCTCGACGCCGCCGAAGTCCCGCACGGAGTCCCCGTCCAGGATGCGCTCGTCGAAGTACAGCTGGTAGATGAGGCCCGAGCAGCCGCCGGGCTGGACCGCCACGCGCAGCCGGAGGTCGGTGCGGCCCTCCTGCTCGAGCAGGGCGCGGACCTTCTGGGACGCGACGTCGGTCAGCTGGACGCCGTGGGTGGGCAGGCCGTCCACTGCGGCGCCGTTCTCGGTCGTGACGCTCATGATGCTCACTTTCTGTGGAGGGGTGCCGCACGGGGTCGGACCGGCGGCGGGTCTGTCACGGGCACAACGGATGGGCGATCGGGTTCATTCCCGGATCCGCCGCCCGGGGCGGGCGGCGTCGTCGAGGGCGAGCAGCATCAGCGTCTCCGCGACCACCGCGCGCTCGAACTCCGCCAGGTGCAGCGACTCGTTGGCGCTGTGCGCCCGGGAGTCCGGGTCCTCGACGCCCGTGATGAGGATGCCGGCCTCAGGATAGACCTCCAGGAGGTCCGCGGTGAAGGGGATGGAGCCGCCGATGCCCGTCTCCACGGCGGGCCGGCCCCACGCCTCCCCCAGCGCCCACCGGGCGATCCGCGCGGACTCGGAGCTCATGTCGGTGCGGAAGGACTGTCCCGTCTCCTCGAGCTCGAAGCGCACGTGCGCCCCGAACGGCGCGTGCTCCTCCACGTGGCGCCGGAGGGCCTCCGCGGCCTCGGCGGGGTCCTGGCCCGGCGCCGTGCGCAGGCTCAGCTTCGCGCGGGCGGATGCGGCGATGGTGTTGGCGGCGGTGTCCACGGGCGTGACGTCCATGCCCGTGACCGACAGCGCGGGCTGCGTCCAGAGCCGGGAGGCGATCGAACCGCGCCCGGCCAGCCGGACGCCCTCCAGGACCGCCGCGTCGGCCCGGAACCGCTCCTCGTCGTAGACCAGGTCGGTGCGGTCCTCGGCGAGCAGCCCCTCGACGGCGACCGCGCCGTCGTCGTCGTGCAGGGTCGCGATGAGCCGGGCCAGCAGCGTGGGAGCGTCCAGGACCGGGCCGCCGTACATGCCCGAGTGCACGGCGTGCTCGAGCACGGACAGCTCCACGACGGCGCCGACCATCCCGCGCAGGCTCGTGGTCAGGGCGGGCACGCCGACCTCCCAGTTGGCGGAGTCCGCGATGACGATGACGTCCGCGGCCAGCCGTTCCCGGTGGGCCTCCAGGAAGTCCCGGAAGGACGGGGAGCCGGCCTCCTCCTCCCCCTCCACGAAGACGGTCACGCCGAGGCCGAAGTCGTCGCCGCGGTGGGCGGTCGCGGCGCGCAGGGCGGCGGCGTGGGCCATCACCCCGGCCTTGTCGTCGGCCGCGCCCCGCCCGTACAGGCGGCCGTCGCGCTCCTCGGCGACGAACGGTTCGGAGTCCCACAGCTCGCGCCGGCCCGGGGGCTGGACGTCGTGGTGGGCGTAGAGCAGCACGGTCGGCCGGCCGGGCGCGGGCCGGCGGTGGGCGACGACGGCGGGGTGTCCCGGCCCGTCGCCCAGGGGCACGCGCAGGATCTCCACCTCCTCCAGGCCGGCGTCCGCGAGCACGCCGGCCACGGCCACCGCACTGCGCTCGAGCTGCGCGGCGTCGAAGGACTCCCAGGCGATGCCGGGGATCGCGACCAGCTCGACGAGCTGCTCGAGGGTCCGCGGCATGTCCGCGCGCACGGCCGCGCGCACGGTGTCGACGGGGACGGGGACGGTCGGGGCACAGGGCTCGCTCATGGCACCCACCCTATGTCCGGGGCCCGGCAGGGGCCGGCAGGTCCGTCGGCTATCCTTGACGGGTGTTTGGACGCAAGAAGGAAGCAGACCGCGCAGGGTCCACGTCGGTGACCGCTGCGGCCGCCCCGACGGAACCGGTGGCCGCCCCGCGGCAGACCCCGGGCAAGGGCCGGCCCACGCCCAGCCGCCGGCAGCAGGAGGCGGCCCGGCGCCGGCCCCTGGTCCCGGAGGACCGCAAGGCTGCGAAGGCGCAGTCCCGCGACGCCGCGCGCGAGCAGCGGATGCGGGCGCAGGCCGGCATGGCGGCCGGGGACGAGCGGTTCCTCGGGCCGCGGGACCGCGGCCCGCAGCGCCGGTTCGCGCGGGACTGGGTGGACTCCCGGATCAACGTGGGCGAGTACCTCATGGTTGTGGCGCTGCTCGCGCTCGTCATCCTGTTCTTCCCCGTCCAGGACGTGGCCACCTACGGCGTCTACCTCATCTGGGCGCTGATGATCCTGGGCATCGTGGACGCCGTGCTGTCGACGGCCCGGATGAAGAAGGCCATGCAGGCGAAGTTCGGGACCGTGGAGCGCGGCGTGCGCTGGTACGCCGCGATGCGCTCCTTCACGATGCGCCGCCTCCGCCTGCCCAAGCCCCAGGTCGCCCGCGGGGAGCGCCCCTCCTGAGCCCCGGTCGGCCCGCGCCCGGCGCAGGGCCCGGCCGCGACAGGACTGCCCCCGGACCGCACGGTCCGGGGGCAGTCCCGTTTCCGACGACGGGACGGCCGTCGGCGGCGCCCCGTCTGGACGGGAGCCGTCAGCCCCGGTGAGCCGTCAGCTCCAGGCGCGGCCCGCCCGGCGCGCCAGGCCCTGGTTGATGCGGCGCGCCCAGAAGGGTCCCTCGTAGAGGAAGGCGGTGTAGCCCTGCACGAGGGTCGCGCCGGCGTCGAGGCGCTCCTGGACGTCCTCCGCCGTGGTCACCCCGCCCACGGAGACCAGGACCAGCCGGTCCCCCACGCGCTCGCGCAGCAGCCGCAGCACCTCGAGGGAGCGCCGCCGCAGCGGGGCCCCGGAGAGCCCGCCGGCCCCGTGCGCCTCGATCTCGGCGGGATCGGAGGCCAGCCCCAGCCCGGTCCGGGCGATGGTCGTGTTGGTGGCCACGATGCCGTCCAGGCCCAGGTCGAGGGCCAGGTCCGCGACGGCCAGCACGTCCTCGTCCGACAGGTCCGGGGCGATCTTCACGAGCAGCGGGACGTGCCGGTCCGCGGCCTCGTCGGCCGCGCGGCCCACCGCGCCGAGCAGCGGCCGCAGGCTCTCGATCTCCTGCAGCTGGCGCAGGCCCGGGGTGTTGGGCGAGGACACGTTGACCACGAGGTAGTCCGCGAGGGGGGCGAGGACCCGGGCGCTCTGCAGGTAGTCGTCCACCGCGTCCTCCAGCGGCACCGCCTTGGTCTTGCCGATGTTGACGCCGAGCACCGGACGGGCGCGGCCGCGGTGGTCCGCCTCGAGCTCGCGGCGCGCCTGCGCGAGGCGCGGGGCCACGGCCGCCGCACCCTCGTTGTTGAAGCCCATCCGGTTGATCACGGCCCGGTCCCGGACGAGCCGGAACAGACGGGGCCGGGGGTTGCCCGGCTGCGCCTGGGCGGTCACGGTGCCGATCTCGACGTGCCCGAAGCCGAGGTCGGTGAGGGCGCCGATCCCCTCACCGCCCTTGTCGAAACCGGCCGCCAGCCCGAACGGGGACGGGAAGCGCAGGCCCAGCGCCTCCACCTCGAGCGCGGGGTCGGGCCGGGTGTAGACCCGGAGCGCGGTGCTGATCCGGGCGGCGCGCGCCGCCCGGATCCCGAGGAAGCCGACCCGGTGGGCCCGTTCGGGGTCCATCCGGGAGAAGACAGCCGTGAAGAACGTAGGGTAGAAGCGCATGGTCCCAGTCTTCCACAGGGCACTCCTCCGGCCGGGCGGCCGCGGAGGGGCTTGACGGACCGGCGCCCCGACGGGCCGCCCGCACGAGGTGAGGGCATGGGTGCTCCCCCGGACCCGTGGGTGCCCGACGTGCTGGGACCCGGCTTCTGCGCGCGGACCGTGGACCTGGACCCCGGCTCCGCCCCCCACTCCACCGCCACGGTGGTCCGCTACCGGCCGGGGGACGTCCCGCTCGTGCCGGGCCGGCTGCGCGGGGCCGTGCTGTACCTGCACGGCTGGTCCGACTACTTCTTCAACGCCGAGCTGGCCCGGACGTGCGCGGCCGCGGGCTACGCGTTCTACGCCCTGGACCTGCACGGCTACGGCCGGAACCTCACCGACGAGGTGCTCGCCGTGGAGGAGGGCCGCCCGGGCCACACCACGGACCTTGCGGACTACGACGACGACATCGCCGCGGCGCTCGGCGTGATGGCCGAGGACGGTCTGCCCGGTCCGCAGGGGCGGCTCGTGCTGATGGGCCACTCGACCGGGGGGCTCACCGCGGCGATGTGGGCCTCACGGCACCCCGACCGGCTCGACGGACTGGCCCTCAACGCCCCCTGGATCGGCAGCCACGGCTCCGACGCCGTGGGCGCCGTCCTGCGCCCCCTGGTGGCCCGGCTCGCCGAGCAGCGCCCGGACGTCCCGGTGCGGGCCCGGCTGCGCAGCCACTACTACCGGGTGATCAGCGAGCACGCGGAGGGCGAGTGGCCGATCGACGCCCGGTGGCGGCCCGAGACCAGCTTCGACATCACCCCGGGGTGGCTCAACGCTGTCCTTCAGGCTCAGGGTGAAGTGGCGAAGGGTTTGAACCTTCACCTTCCAGTGCTGGTGCAGACCTCGGCCCGCTCATGCATCCGCCCCTGGTGGAGCGAGCGGATGCGCTCGGCCGACACCGTGCTGGACGTCCGGCAGATCCGCCGGCACGCGCCCGATCTGGGCACCGACGTGACGCTGCGCTCCTACGAGGGCGCCGTCCACGACGTGCGCCTCTCCCGGCAGGCCGTGCGCCGGGCCGCGCAGAGGGATCTCGCCGCCTGGCTGCGCGGTCTGCGACGGCGCCGGCCTCAGGCGGAGGCGCCGGGGCCGGCGACGCGGTCGACGGCTCCGCCGTAGCGCCGGTCCCGCCGGGCGTAGACCTCCACGGCCTCCCACAGGGTGCGGCGGTCGACGTCCGGCCAGAGCACGTCCTGGAAGACGAGCTCGGCGTAGGCGGACTGCCACAGGAGGAAGTTGGAGATCCGCTGCTCCCCGGAGGAGCGCAGGAAGAGGTCGACGTCCGGAAGGTCGGGCTCGTCGAGGTAGCGCTGGACGGTCTTCTCGTCGATGCTCCGCGGGTTCAGGACGCCCGCCCGGGCGTCGGCGGCGATGGCGGCCGCGGCGTCGGCGATCTCGGCCCGCCCCCCGTAGTTCACGCACATGGTGAGGGTGACGACGTCGTTGTCGCGGGTGGCCCGCTCGGCCTCCTCCAGGCGGTTGATGACCGAGCGCCACAGGCGGGGCTTGCGCCCGGCCCACCGGATCCGGATGCCCCACTCCTGGAAGGTGGGCAGCTGGCGCTCCATGACGTCGGCGGTGTAGTTCATCAGGAACGTCACCTCGTCCAGGGATCGCTTCCAGTTCTCGGTGGAGAACGCGTAGGCGCTGACGTACGGGATGCCCATCTCGATGGCCCCGGCCATCACCTCGATCAGGGCCGCCTCCCCCGCCTTGTGGCCCTCGTTGCGCGGCAGCCCGCGCTGGTTCGCCCAGCGCCCGTTCCCGTCCATGACCACGGCCACGTGCTGCGGCACGAACTGCCGCGGGATCGGCGGGGCGCTGGCGCCGCTGGGATGGGCGGGCGGGGCGGCAAAGCCGGGCATGGTCAGCTCCGTTCCACGAGGTTCAGGGACCGGACGGCCCTCTCCAGGTGCCACTGTACGTAGGTGGCCACGATCCCGGCGGCGGCCCGGGCCGTGCGGGGCTCCACGGCGTCGATCCGCTCCCACGCCCCGGTGAGCAGGGCGGAGAGGTGCTCGACGGTCGCGGGGTCGGGGGCGGCGGCCCCCGGCGGGCGGCAGGCCGGGCAGACGGCGCCGCCGAGCGGGGCCGAGAACGCCTCGTGCGGTCCGGGGGCGCCGCACCGGGCGCAGTCGGTGAAGCTCGGGGCCCACCCGGCCGTGGACACGGCGCGCAGCAGGTAGGAGTCCAGGACGGCCCCGGGTTCGTGCAGCCCGCGGGCCAGGGCGGACAGGGCGCCGACGAGCAGCCGGTACTGCTGGGCCGCGGACTCGTCGTCGTTCTCCGTGAACTTCTCCGCGGCCTCGGTCATGGCCGCGGCGGCGGTGTACTTGGCGTAGTCGGCGGCGATGACCGACCCGTAGCCGCGCTTGCCCAGCGCCTGGGAGACGATGTCGAGGTTGCGACCGGTGACCAGCTGCAGCTCGGCGACGTTGAACGGCTCGAGCCGGGAGCCGAAGCGGGAGGTCGTGCGCCGCACGCCCTTGGCCACGGCCCGGACCTGCCCGTGGTCCCGGGTCAGGAGCACGACGATCCGGTCGGCCTCGCCGAGCTTGTAGGTGCGCAGCACGACGGCGTCGTCCCGGTAGCTGCGTGATGCGAACGTCGTCCTGGCCACCGCATCATTGTCCCACGCGGGGCGGACGGCGCAGGCCGACGGCGCAGCGGGACGGGCCGGGCGGGACGACGACGGCGGGCCGCCCCACGTCCGGGGCGGCCCGCCGTCGCACGGTGCGCCGGGCGCTCAGCCCTGGGCGTCCCGCACGGCCCGGTTGACCGCCGAGACGAGGGCCTTCAGGGACGCGCGGGTGGTGTTCGCGTCGATGCCGACGCCCCACAGGACGCGGTCCCCCACGGCGGCCTCGACGTAGCTGGCCGCCTGGGCGTCGCCGCCGGCCGAGAGGGCGTGCTCGCTGTAGTCGAGCACGCGCACGTCCACGCCCTCGGACGCGAGGATCGTCTGCAGCGCCTCGATGGGGCCGTTGCCCTGCGCCGTGCGGTGGTGCTGGACGCCGTCGACGTCCAGGCCGATCTCGAGGGTGCTCTCCCCGTCCTCCTCGGAGGTCGTGGTGATGTTGGTGATCCGGTACCGGCCCCAGCGCCCGGCGTCCCCGTCCTGGACGGTGGGCAGGTACTCGTCCGCGAACACCTTCCACAGCTCCGCGCCGGAGACCTCCCCGCCGGAGGTGTCGGTGTGCTCCTGCACCACGCGGGAGAACTCGATCTGCGCCCGCCGCGGCAGGTCCAGCCCGTGCTCGTTGGCGAGCAGGTAGGCGACCCCGCCCTTGCCGGACTGCGAGTTCACCCGGATGACGGCCTCGTAGGTGCGGCCCAGGTCCTTGGGGTCGATGGGCAGGTAGGGCACGGCCCACACCAGCTCGTCGACGCCCCGGCCCTGCTCCTGAGCGTCCCGGGCCATCCGGTCGAAGCCCTTCTTGATGGCGTCCTGGTGGGAGCCGGAGAACGCCGTGAACACGAGGTCCCCGCCGTAGGGGGCCCGCTCGGGGACGGGCAGCTGGTTGCAGTACTCGACGGTCCGGCGGATGTCGTCGATGTCGGAGAAGTCGATCTGCGGGTCCACGCCCTGGGTCAGCAGGTTCAGGCCCAGGGTCACCAGGTCCACGTTGCCGGTCCGCTCACCGTTGCCGAACAGGCAGCCCTCGATGCGGTCGGCGCCGGCCAGGTAGCCCAGCTCGGCCGCCGCCACGCCGGTGCCGCGGTCGTTGTGGGGGTGCAGGGAGACCACGGTGGCGTCCCGGTTGTAGAGGTTGCGGCACATCCACTCGATGGAGTCGGCGTAGACGTTGGGGGTGGCCATCTCCACGGTGGCGGGCAGGTTGAGGATCATCTCCCGGTCCCCGCCGATCTCGAAGGTCTCGGCCACGGCGTTGGCGATGCGCGCCGCGAACTCGAGCTCGGTGCCGGTGTAGGACTCCGGGGAGTACTCGTAGGTCACGGACGTGTTCTTCAGCTGCTCCTCGTACTTCAGGCACAGCCGCGCCCCCGTGAGGGCGATGTCCACGATCCCGTCCATGTCCTGGTCGAAGACCACGCGCCGCTGCAGGGTGGAGGTCGCGTTGTAGAGATGCACGATCGCCTTGTCGGCGCCGTCGATGGCCTCGTAGGTGCGCTCGATGAGGTGCTCGCGGGACTGGGTCAGGACCTGGATCGTGACGTCGTCGGGGATCCGGTCCTCCTCGATGAGCCGGCGCACGAAGTCGAAGTCGGTCTGGGAGGCGGAGGGGAACCCGACCTCGATCTCCTTGTAGCCCATCCGCACGAGCAGCTCGAACATCTTGAGCTTGCGGTCGGAGTTCATGGGGTCGATCAGCGCCTGGTTGCCGTCCCGCAGGTCCACGGCGCACCACCGGGGCGCCTCGGTGATCACCCGGTCCGGCCAGGTGCGGTCGGAGAGGTCGAACGGGAACTGCTGCTGGTACGGCACGTACTTGTGGATCGGCATGCCGGAGGGCTGCTGGTAGTTGCGCATGGAAGGGGCCTGTTCTGCTCGAGACGTCTGCGGGTGGCCGGGCATCAGGAACTCCGCAACGGGAGGCCGGCCATCCAGTCCTCGGGTCAGGCCCCGTTGCGGCACGTAAGGAGGAGGAGCGTCCCGGTCCGCATGTGTTCAACCTATCACGGGGTGTCCGGCGCGCCGGGTCGCGTTCTCACCAGTCGCCGGCCGCCTGCTGGCAGGTGTACTGCTCCGCGGTCTGGCCGTTGAGGTCCCCGGGCAGCCCCGCCCCGAGCTCGAGCCGGTCCCCCTCGCGGAAGTCCTGGCCCACCGACACGAACACCCCCACCACGTCGGTGGTCGGCACGATCTGCGAGGAGGGGACGCCGAGCAGCTCGGCGACCTCGACGGCCGCCTCGTACCACCCCGCGCCGAAGAAGATCTGCGTGCCCGGCAGCTCGGTGGCCTGCGGGCCGGACTCGACGGCCGTGTAGCCCTCGTCCTCGAGCACGTCGGCGATGTCCGCGTCCCGGCCGTCGACGCCGGAGACGTTGGCGACCGTGAGCGGGACCGTGGCCGGGTCGACCGTGGGGGCCGGGACGGCGGCGTCGGGCGACGGGGTCGCGGAGGAGGTCGGCTCGTCGGCCGGCTCCGCGGAGGGCGACGTGAGCGGCCGGTCCTCGCGCAGCGCCTCGAAGAGGTGCTCGGCCGGGTCCGCGTCGAGCTGGAGCCGGTTGGGGTCCAGCGCGTAGGGCTCGGTGGGCGCCGTCACGAAGACCATGCTGCCCAGGTCGATCCCCCGGACCGCCGTGCCGAGGCCGACCACCGTCGGGACGGAGCCGAGCCCCTCGTCGACGTGCAGGTTGCGGGTGGCGACGTCGGCGATCTCGTAGAGCTTCGGCAGGTCCGACAGCGTCCCCTCGTCCTTGATCTTGCGGGCCATGGACGCGAGGAACGACTGCTGGGAGCGGATCCGGCTCGTGTCCCCGCCGTCGCCGAAGGCGGCGCGGCTGCGCAGGAACGCCAGGGCCTGCTCGCCCTCCACGGAGGAGACGCCGGCGGGCAGCTCCAGCCCCGACTTCGGGTCGTCGACGGCGTCGTTGACGCACACCTCGACGCCGCCCACGGTCGAGGACAGCTCCTTGACGGCGTTGAAGTCGGCGAGCATGAAGTGGTCGATCCTGAGGCCGGTCATCTGGTTGACGGTGGCGACCGTGCACCCGGGGCCGCCGTTGGCGATCGCCGAGTTCAGCATCGCGTCCTCCTCCGCCGGGTGGACCTCGCCGGACTCGGGGTCCGTGCAGCGCGGGATGTCCGCGACCAGGTCGCGCGGCAGGGACACCACGGTCACGCCGCTGCGGTCCTCGCTCACGTGCACCAGCATCATGACGTCGGTCAGGCCGGCGCCGGCGCTGTCCTCGTCGTCGCCGTACCGGTCGTTGCCCTCGCCGTCACGGGTGTCGGTGCCCATCACGAGGATGTCCAGCGGGCCGGCCTCGGGGCCGGTCCCGTCGCCGAGGTCGAGCGGGGAGGTGTCCAGGTTGGACTGCAGCCGCCAGGTCGCGGCCACGCCGGCCCCGAGGACCGCGAGCAGGACGACGACCAGCCCGACGGCGGCCCAGCGCTTCCGGGACCATCGGCGGGCGCGGTGGCGTCCGTGGGCGGCGGGGGGCGTAGAGGACACGGTGACTCTCTCCTGGCAGGCCCCGGGCGCGGGGCCCGGGGTCGGGGGGACGGCGCCCGGCCGGGGCGCCGGGTGTCATGCTAGTCGCCCGCCCCGGGACTCGGGGCGGGCGACGCGGCGGGGTGGGGGCGCGATCCGGGGGCCCCGGGTGGCTCAGAAGCCCAGGCGGGACAGCTGCTTGGGGTCGCGCTGCCACTCCTTGGCGATCTTCACGTGCAGGTCGAGGTAGACCTTCGTGCCCAGCAGCGCCTCGATGGCGGTCCGGGACCGGGTGCCGATCTCGCGCAGCCGCGCGCCGCCCTTGCCGATGATGATGGCCTTCTGCGACGACCGCTCGACGTAGACGTTGACCCGCACGTCGAGCAGCGGCCGGTCCGCGGGGCGGCCCTCGCGGGGCACCATCTCCTCGACCACGACCGCGAGGGAGTGCGGCAGCTCGTCCCGCACCCCCTCGAGGGCGGCCTCCCGGACGAGCTCGGCGACCATCGTCATCTCGGGCTCGTCGGTCAGCTCGCCGTCGGGGTACAGGGCCGGGGACTCCGGCATCCTGCCGATGAGCAGCCCGGCGAGGGCGTCGACCTGGAAGCCGTCCACGGCGGAGACGGGGATGACGTCGGCCCAGCCCGGGTCGTCGGCGTCGGGCCGGGGCGCGTGCGCGGCCGCGGAGCGGTGGCGGGGCTTGCGGGCGGCCCGTTCGGCGCGCTCGGCGCGAACCCGGTGCTCGGCCTCCATGACGGAGCGGCCCAGCTCGGTGACCGCCAGCAGCTGCTCGGCGAGCTCGGCGCGGGAGACGGTGTCCGTCTTCGTGACGATCGCCACGACCGGCTTGTTGCCGGAGGCCGCGAGCTGCTGGGCGATGAACCGGTCCCCGGGGCCGATCTTCTCGTCGGCGGGCACGCAGAAGCCGATGACGTCGACCTCCGCGAGGGTGTCCGCCACGAGGTCGTTGAGCCGCTCGCCGAGCAGCGTCCGCGGCCGGTGCAGGCCCGGCGTGTCCACGAGCACGAGCTGGCCCTCGGGCCGGTGCACGATGCCGCGGATGGTGTGCCGCGTGGTCTGCGGCCGGCTCGAGGTGATCGCGACCTTCTGCCCGACCAGGGCGTTGGTGAGCGTGGACTTCCCGGCGTTGGGGCGGCCGACCAGCACGGCGAAGCCGGCGCGGAACGGGACCGGCTCCCCGGTGGTGGAATCGCCGACCCCGGGGGGCACGGCGGGTGTGGGCTCAGACATGGTGGTGGGTCTCCTCCTCGGACTCCTGGGCGGCGGGCTCCACGGCCGTGGAGCCCGGGGGGACCCAGTCGGGGTCCCGGCGGACCTCGAGCTGGCCCACCCGGTTGCGCCGGCCCTCCAGGGTGATGGCCTCGAGGACGATGCCCTCGACGGTGGCGCGGGAGCCCACGATGGGCACCCGGCCGGTGGACTTGGCGAGCAGGCCGCCGGCCGTGTCCACCTCGTCGTCCTCGAGGTCGAGGCCGAACAGGTCGCCCAGGTCTTCGACGCTGAGCCGGGCGGAGATCCGGTAGCGGCCGTCGCCGAGCTCGGCCACCTCGGGCTTCTCCCGGTCGTACTCGTCGACGATCTCGCCGAGCAGCTCCTCGATGAGGTCCTCGAGGGTCACCAGCCCGGCGGTGCCGCCGTACTCGTCGACGACGATCGCCACGTGGATCGACTCGAGCTGCATCTCGCGCAGCAGCTCGTTGACCTTCTTCGACTCGGGCACGTAGCGGACCTCGCGGGCGAGCTCGGAGAGCCCGGTGAGCCGCAGCCCGGTGCCCAGCCGGTGCACCCGCTCGGCGAGGTCCTTCTGGTACAGGATGCCGAGGACGTCGTCGGCGCTCTCGCCGATCACCGGGATGCGGGAGTAGCCGGAGCGGAAGAAGAGGTTCAGGGCGTTGTCCACGGTGTCGTCGTCGTCGACGGAGACCATGTCGGTGCGGGGCACCATGACGGCCCGGACGTTGGTGTCGTCGAGGTCGAAGACCGAGTGCAGCAGCTCCGCCTCGTTGTCCTCGATGAGGGCCTGGCCCGTGGACCGGTCCACGAACTCGAGCAGCTCCTCCTCGGTGAGGTAGCCGGGGGCGATGTTCCCGGCGTCCCGGGTGCCCGAGGAGCCCAGCCGCACGAGCATCCCGGGGACCGGCCCGAGCACGATGCGCAGCAGGCGCACCAGGCCGGCGGTGGCCCGGACGGTGCCGGCGGCGTGGCTTCGCCCGACCTGGCGCGGGGAGACCCCGGTGAGGACGAAGCCCACGGCGGCCATCACCACGGTGGCCAGGAGGCCGGCGAGCCAGACGTCGTCGAGGCCGTCGAACATCGCGAGGGCCACCGCTACGGCGGAGGCCGTCTCGAACCACACGCTCCAGAAGCGCAGGGCCTGCAGGTGCGCGGTGGGGGTGGCCAGGATCCTGGCGGCGGAGGAGTCGGGGGCGTCCCGGGCGATGGCCTCGGCGTCCGCGCGGGGCAGGTAGGTGAGGCCCGTCTCGGCGGCCGTGAGGACGAACGCCGTGCCCAGGAACACGATCGCCGCGACGACCAGGACGGCAGTGGTCATCATGGGGCGCTACTCCATGGTCTCGACCGGCGCGGGCCGGCCGAGGAAGTCGGTGAGCAGGTCCCGCTGGAGGGCGAACATGATCTGCCGCTCCTCGGGCTCGGCGTGGTCGTGCCCCAGCAGGTGCAGGATCCCGTGGGTGGTGAGCAGGCACAGCTCGTCCGCGACGGAGTGACCGCCGGCCTCGGCCTGCCGGCGGGCGACCGGGGGGCACAGCACGATGTCGCCCAGGGTGCCCTCCGCGGGCTCCTCCGGGGTCCCCGGGCGCATCTCGTCCATGGGGAAGGAGAGCACGTCCGTGGGGCCGGGCAGGTCCATCCACTCGACGTGCAGGCGGGCCATCTCGTCCTCGTCGACCACCGCGATGGACAGCTCCGCGTCGGGGTGGACGTGCAGGCGCTCCAGGACGTGGTCCGCGAGCCGGCCCAGCAGCTCGACGTCGACCGCCTCCCAGGCCGCGCGGTCCCCGGCGGGGACGTCCTGCGGGTCGACCTGCAGGTCGAACTCGACGGCCATCAGGCCTCCGCCCCGTCCGCGTCCGGGGCCGCCGGCGCGGCGTCGCGGGCGGCACGGGCGTCGTCCTTGCGCCGGCGCCGTTCGTTGCGGTGCCGGTTGGTCGTGTCGAAGGCGTCGTAGGCGCTGACGATCCGGCCCACCAGCTCGTGGCGCACCACGTCCTCCGCGGTCATCTCCGTGAACGCGACGTCCGGGACGCCGCTGAGCACGTGCTGGACCTGGCGCAGCCCCGAGGACGCGCTGCCCGGCAGGTCCACCTGGGTGACGTCCCCGGTGACGACCATCTTGGAGCCGAAGCCGAGCCGGGTGAGGAACATCTTCATCTGCTCGGGCGTGGTGTTCTGCGCCTCGTCGAGGATGATGAACGCGTCGTTGAGGGTGCGGCCGCGCATGTAGGCGAGGGGGGCGACCTCGATGGTGCCCGCCTCCAGGAGGCGGGGGATCGAGTCCGGGTCCATCATGTCGTGCAGCGCGTCGTAGAGCGGGCGCAGGTACGGGTCGATCTTCTCGCTGAGCGTCCCGGGCAGGAAGCCCAGCCGCTCCCCCGCCTCCACGGCGGGGCGCGTGAGGATGATCCGGGAGACCTCCTTGGCCTGCAGCGCCTGGACGGCCTTCGCCATGGCCAGGTAGGTCTTGCCGGTGCCGGCGGGACCGATGCCGAAGACCACGGTGTGCTCGTCGATGGCGTCCACGTAGGTCTTCTGGTGCAGCGTCTTGGGGCGGATCTTGCGGCCGCGGCTGGAGAGGATGTTCTGCGTCAGGGCGCCGCTGGGGCGGGCGGTGAGGTCCCTGCCGATCAGCTCGAGCAGCTGGGTGATGACCTGCGGGGTGACCGCGGTCTCGCGGCCGGCCAGGACCTTCAGCTCGTCGAAGAGGGTGGCGACGATCCGCACGGGCCCGCTGGGGCCCTCGATGCCGAGCTCGAGACCGCGCGGGCTGGTCGTGAGGCCGGGGAACGCCGTCTCCACCTGGCGCAGGGTGTCGTCCCCGGAGCCGAGGCACCGGACCATCGTCTCGCGGTCGGGGAAGGTGATGACGGTGCGGGCCGTCAGGGGGTGCGTGGTGCCGGGCAGCGTCTCAGTCATGGGTCCGGCCGCGCGGGCCGTGCTCTCGCTCTCTCGTGGGTCGCCGTGGTAGGGACGGCGGACGGGACTCGTCCTCTCCCCAGGGTACCGCGCGGCTCCGGCACCGGAGGTCGCCGGCCGCACATTGCGATTTGGTATCGGTCACGCCCGCCGGGGCTCCTCGGCTGGGGGCGTCCACGGGCCCTGTGCTGGAATGGTCCGGTCCTCCGGCAGGGGGACGGGTGCGGCCTCCCCCGGTGCCGGCACCGCCCCCCACCCGATCCCGGAAAGCCGAGGTGCGCGTCCCCCCATGGCCACTGCCCGTTCCCGGCCCCGGTCCGCCCGCGGCCGGCTCCCCGTGCTCGCCCTGTCCGCCGCGGGCGTCCTGGTCCTCGGCGCGTGCGGCACCGGCCCGGAGACCGCCCTCGAGGGAACGGTCAGCGCGTCGGGCGCCGCGCCGGCCGCGTCCACCACGGCGAGCACCGCGGACGGCCGGGTGGCCACCACGAAGCTGCCCGTCTACTGGGTGGGCCGTGCGGACGGCGAGGAGCGGCTGTTCCGCGAGTTCCGGGACGCCTCCGAGGCGGCCGCGGCCGTGGACCCCATCGCGGCGGCGGCGGCGCTGATGACCGGGGCGACCCCGGAGGACCCGGACTACCGGACGCTGTGGTCCCCGGTGGACCGGGTGGGCGCCTCGACGTCCCCGGGCGGGACCATCACCGTGGACCTGCCGTCCGAGGCCTTCCGCCCGGACCTGGACGACCGCGAGGTCCGGCTGGCCCTCCAGCAGCTCGCGCACACCGTGACCGCCACGGCGGCCACGGCGGGTCTGCTGCCGGAGGGCTCCGCGGCCGAGGTCGTGGTGCTCGTGGACGGCCGGCCCGACGAGGAGGTCTTCGGCTCCGTGCGCCTCGACGGCCCCCTCCGCCCCGACGAGGCGCTGGAGGCCCCGCTGTGGCTCGACGAGCCCCGGCAGGACGAACGGTCCGAGGGGACCCTCACCCTCTCGGGACGGGCGCTGGACGAGGTGCGGGACTGCCGGTGGACCGTGGCCGGACCGGACGGGGAGCGCGTCTCGAGCGGCGCGGCGGACGAGGTCCCGCGGGGCGACGGGACCGCCGGGTTCCGGGCCGAGCTCGAGCTGGAGCCGGGCCCCTACGTGGTGACGGTCGTCGGCCGGGACGCCGAGGGCGGGACCGTGCGCGACGACAAGGACGTGGAGGTCGTCCCCGGCTGAACCGGCCGCCCGGGACTCATCAGGTCCCGGACGCCCAGCGGCCGAGCGCGGCGCTGAGCACCGCCAGCGCGGCCGGTCCCGCCGTGGAGCTGCGCAGCACCTCCGGGCCGAGCCGGACCGCGAGGGCCCCCACCCCGGCCAGGACCTCGCGCTCCGCCGGCGCGACGCCCCCCTCGGGCCCCACCACCAGGACGATCCGCTCGGCCCCCGCCCACGGGGCGCCGGCGGCGCCGGCCAGGTCGGCGAGGGAGTCGTGCGCCTCCTCGTGCAGGACGAGGCCGCGGGTCCCCGGCTCCCCGAGCAGGCGGGCGAGCTCGCGGGTGGTGGACAGGGGCAGCACCTCGGGCCAGGCGGCCCGCCGCGACTGCTTGGCGGCCGCCGCGACGGTGTGCACCCACTTCTCGTGGCTCTTGGCGGCGCGCTCCTTCTTCCACCGCACGATCGAGCGGTCGGCCTGCCAGGGCACCACGGCGTCGACGCCCAGCTCGGTGGCCGTCTCCACGGCCAGCAGGTCCCGGTCGCCCTTCGCGAGGGCCTGGGCGAGGACCAGCCGGGGCGTGCGGGCGGGCTCGGTGGTCACCGAGACCACGCCGACCTCCATGCTGTCCCGGTCCCCCGCGCGCAGCTCCCCGGTGGCCCGGGTCCCCGCGCCGTCGACGAGCTCGAGCCGCTCACCGGGCGCGAGCCGGCGCACGGTGACGGCGTGCCGGGCCTCCGGGCCGGTGACAGTGAGCGCCGCCCCGGGGCCGAGACCGGCGAGCCGGCCCGGCTCGACCTTGAAGACCGGCAGGCTCACAGGTCGGAGAACCGGTCCTTGAGCCGGGAGAAGAAGCCGCCGGAGCCGGCCGGGGAGTTCAGGGTGGTGCCGGTGGACTGGTCCTCGCCGCGCAGCCGGGACAGCTGCTCGAGCAGCTCGCGCTGCTCGTCGTCGAGCGCCGTGGGGGTCTCGACC
This sequence comes from Kocuria sp. LHG3120, assembly GCF_049897445.1. Lineage (NCBI taxonomy): Bacteria > Bacillati > Actinomycetota > Actinomycetes > Micrococcales > Micrococcaceae > Kocuria > Kocuria sp. LHG3120. Next base: position 391,144 of record NZ_JAFCWG010000002.1, read on the forward strand.
TCGAGGTGGACGAACAGCTCGCCCCGGCCGCCGCCGCGCAGCCGGGTGGCCCCGAGCTCGTGCAGGGTGACGGTGTGGCCGGTCTGCGTGCCGGGGGCGACGGGCACCTCGCGCTCGCCGTCGAAGGTCTCGAGGGTCACGGTGGTGCCGAGGGCCGCGGAGGTCATGGGCACCCGGACGCGGGCGTGCAGGTCGTCGCCCTGGCGCTCGAACGTGGGGTCGGGATCGACCTTGAGCTCGACGTAGAGGTCGCCGTTCGGCCCGCCGGCTGTGCCGGCCTCGCCCTGCCCCGAGAGGCGGATCCGGTTGCCGGTCGAGACGCCGGCGGGGATCTTGACGGTCAGCGGGCGGCGGTCGCGCACGCGGCCCTCGCCGTAGCACTCGTGGCACGGGTGCTTGATGACGGTGCCGAAGCCCTGGCAGGTGGAGCACGGCGCCGCCGTGACCACGGTGCCGAGGATCGACTGGACCTGGCGCTGCACCTGGCCGGATCCGTGGCAGACGTCGCAGGTCTCGGGCTGGGTGCCCGCCTGGCAGCAGGTGCCGTCGCAGGTGGGGCAGACCACGGCGGTGTCCACGGTGATCTTCTTCTCCGTGCCGAAGACCGCGTCCCGGAGGGTGACCCGGACGTTGATCAGGGCGTCCTGGCCCTGGCGGGTGCGGGACGCGGGTCCGCGCCGGCCGGAGCCGGCGCCGCCGGCGCCCTGGAAGAAGGTGTCGAAGATGTCGGCGAAGCCGAACCCCGTGCCGGGGAAGCCCCCGCCGAAGCCGGTGTCGGTGCCGTTCTCGTTGCCGGTCGCGTCGTAGACGCGCCGCTTCTCGGGGTCGGAGAGGACGTCGTTGGCGTGGGAGAGGCGCTTGAAGTCCTCGGCGGCCTCCGGGCCGGGGTTGACGTCGGGGTGCAGCCGGCGGGCCTTCTTGCGGTAGGCCTTCTTGATCTCTTCCTGGCTGGCGTCCCGGGACACGCCCAGGGTCTCGTAGTGATCGCTCACCGTGGTCCGTTCTGTCGAGAGGTCTGTGGTGGGTTTCGCTGGTGGGCCCCGGGGGACGGGGCCCGCGGGGGCTCAGCCCCCGAGGATACGGGAGAGGTAGCGGGCGACGGCGCGCACGGCGGCCATCGTGGACGGGTAGTCCATGCGCATGGGGCCCACGACCCCCACCTTGGACTGCGGCCCGTAGCCGGTGGCGACGACGGCGGCCTCGGACAGGGGGCCCTCGGCGTTCTCCGTGCCGATCCGCACGGCCACCCCGCGGGCGTCCTGCTCCATCTCGGAGAGCAGCCGGAGCATCACCACCTGCTCCTCGAGGGCCTCGAGGACCGGGCCGATGCTCAGGTGGAAGTCCCCGGTGGAGCGGGCGAGGTTGGCGGTGCCGGCCATGACCATGCGGTGCTCGGCCCCGCCCGCCGCGAGGGCGCCGACGGCCTCCGCCACGGCGGCGGCGGCCGGCTGCAGCGGCGGGGCCGTGCTCGCGGTCATCACGGCGAGGGCGTCCGGCACCGCGGTCAGGCAGCGCCCGACCGCGGCGGCCAGCACCCGGGCGCGCAGCTCGAGCAGCTGGGACTCCTCGAGCGGCGCCCGCAGCACGGCGACGCGCTGCGCCACCCGGCCGTTGGTCGGGATGAGCACCACCAGCACCCGGCCGGCGCCGAGGTCCACGACCTCGACGTGGCGCACGGTGACCCCGGAGGCGTGCGGGTACTGCACGACCGCGACCTGCTGGGTGAGCTGCGCGAGCAGCCGCACGGTGCGCTCCATGACGTCGTCGATGTCCGCGGCGTCGTCCAGCAGCCGCTGGATGGCCCGCCGTTCCGGACCCGAGAGCGGCTTGACGGCCGCGATCTGGTCGACGAACGTGCGGTAGCCCTTGTCCGTGGGGATCCGGCCCGAACTCGTGTGGGGGGCCGTGATCAGGCCCTCCTCCTCGAGCGCGGCCATGTCGTTGCGCACGGTGGCCGAGGAGACGCCGAGCCGGTGCCGGTCCACGAGGGCCTTGGAGCCGACCGGCTCGCGGAAGTGCACGTAGTCCTCCACGATGGCCTGCAGGATCTGCAGTCGTCTCGGATGGTTCACGTCGCTCCTCCCCGGTTCGTCCACGCCCCCGAAGATGCCCTGGCACTCGGGTGGCCACAGTGCCAACGGCGTCCAGTGTAGCCCCCGTGTCCGACGGCCGGTCGCCCCCGCGGTTTGGTACGCTTCCGGCTGATCCGCGCCGGACGCGCGGCACCGCGACCCGGGAGGACGACCATGAGCCACCACGGCTGGGGGCCGCGCAGCCTCGACGACGACGCCCTCGCCCGCCGCCGGCCGGTCTCCGCGGAGGTCCCGGTCGCCCCGGGGATGATCCTGGAGGACGTCGCGACCGGCTGGGTCGGCGCGGTCGTGTCCCTGGAGACCATCGGTGGGATGCGCGTGCTGGGACTCGAGGACCGGAGGGGGCGGGTCAAGGCGTTCCCCCTGGGACCGGGGTTCCTGCTCGAGGGCGAGCCCGTGGTCGTCGTCGAGCCCCGCCGGGCCCCCGCGGCGCGCAAGCCCTCCCGCACACGCTCGGGCTCCGTGGCCGTCGAAGGGCTGCGCGCTAGCACCGCCAAGGCCTCCCGGGTGTGGGTCGAGGGCTACCACGACGCCGAACTGGTGGCCAAGGTGTGGGGCCACGACCTGGCGGTCGAGGGCATCGTCGTGGAGCCGCTGCACGGCATCGACGACCTGCCCGCCGCCGTGCGGGAGTTCGGGCCGGGCCCCGGGCGGCGGCTCGGCATCCTCGTCGACCACCTCGTGGCCGGCTCCAAGGAGTCGAGGATCGCCGCGGAGACCATGCGCCTGCCCGGCGCAGCGGGCAACGTCCTGGTGCTGGGCCACCCGTACGTCGACATCTGGCAGGCGGTCAGGCCGCGCACCCTCGGCATCGACGCCTGGCCCGTGGTCCCGCGGGGCACGGACTGGAAGACCGGCACCGCCGCCGCCCTCGGGTGGCCGCACCGCACCCCCGGCGACCTCGGCCGGGCCTGGCAGCACATCCTGTCCCGCGTGGACAGCTACGCCGACCTCGAGCCGTCCCTGCTGGGCCGGGTCGAGGAGCTCATCGACTTCCTCACCGCCCCCGGGGCCTGACCCGGCGCCCCGCGTGCACGGGCAACGCCCAGCAGATCGTCACAAAGGCACACGTGCGCGGGGCCGATCCTCCGCCCTCCGGGCCGGTCGGTAGGATGGTCGTGTCCCACCCACCGTCCGCGGCCCCGCCGCGGTCCCACCGCCGAAGGACATCCGTGCCCGTGCAGACCGACCCCCGACCGAGCCGCGACGACGCCGGGGCCCCGTTCGAGGGCCTCTCCCCCGTGGCCCAGCCGCTGACCGTCACCGAGGACCACCAGTGGGCGACCCTGGCGCACTTCGGCGGCGTCATCGGCTTCCTCCCCTCGTTCCTCGTCCACCGCGTCTTCCGCGGGCGCGGCCCGTTCACGGAGCAGGAGTCGATGGAGGCCATGAACTTCACCCTGCTGCCGACCCTCGTGGTGGTCACCGGGATCCTGTTCGCCCCGGTGCCGTTCATCGGCTGGTTCTTCGCGCTCGCCGCCGCCGCCGCGTGGCTGCTGCTCGCCGTCGGCTCCCTGATCGGCGGGGTCCGGGTCAACCGCGGCGAACCGCACCTCTACCGCTTCAACACCCGGCTCTACGACCGGCTCGTCGAGCGCCTCCGCGAGCGGTCCCGGGGGCGCGCCGCGCGCGGCTGATCCCGGTCCGCGCCGGGGACGTCCCTGACGGACGCATCCGTTCCCGACGGGTGCGTCCGTTCCTCGTGCGGGCGCCCCGGCCGGGGTGCCCCCGTCAGGCGAGCAGCCGCCGCACCACGGCGTCGCCGAGGAGCCGGCCCCGCAGGGTCAGCACCAGCGAGCCGCGCAGCGCCGCCGCGGGCTCCACCAGCCCGTCGGCGATCAGCCCGGCCACCGCGGTCCGCCCGCCGCCGGCCAGGGCGGTCGTGGGCAGGCCGTCGCGGATCCTGGCCTCCAGCATCACCCGCTCGAGGTGGCGGGTGTCCGCGTCGAGGATCTCGCGCCCGGCCGCCGGCGACTGCCCGGCGCGCACCCGGTTCGTGTAGGGCACGGGGTGCTTGAGGTTCCACCAGCGCGTCCCGCCCACGTGCGAGTGCGCCCCGGGCCCGATCCCCCACCAGTCCTGGTTGCGCCAGTAGGCGAGGTTGTGCCGGCTGCGGTGGGCACCGGCGTCCGCGCCCTCGGCGGGCCGGGCCCAGTTGCTCACCTCGTACCACTCGAAGCCGGCCTCGGCGAGGACCCGGTCCGCGAGCTCGTACTTGTCGGCCTGGTCGTCCTCGTCGATCGGCGGGACCTCCCCGCGCCGCATCCGCGCCGCGAGCTTCGTGCCGTCCTCGATGATCAGCGAGTACGCGGAGACGTGGTCGGGCTCGTAGCCCACCGCCGTGCGCACCGAGTGCTCCCAGTCGGCCAGGGACTCCCCCGGGGTGCCGTAGATGAGGTCCACGCTGACGCCCAGGCCGGCCTCGCGCGCCCACCGCACGGCCCGCGGCACGTTGTCGGGGTCGTGCGTGCGGTCCAGGACGGCGAGCACGTGCGGGACGGCCGACTGCATCCCGAAGGACACCCGGGTCACCCCCGCCGCCGCGAGCACCGCGAGGGACTCGGGCGTCACGGAGTCCGGATTGGCCTCGGTGGTCACCTCCGCGCCCGCCGCGAGCCCGAAGCTCTCCGCGGCCTGCGCCAGGACCGCGGCGAGGTCCTCGGCGGGCAGCAGCGTGGGGGTGCCGCCGCCGAAGAACACGCTGTGCAGCGGGCGGGGGGCCACCCCGGAGTCCTCCAGCACCCGGCGCGCCCAGCGGACCTCCGCCGCGGCGTCCCCGGCGTAGGCGTCCTGGGACACCCCCGCCCCGAGCTCCACGGCCGTGTAGGTGTTGAAGTCGCAGTAGCCGCACCGGACCGCGCAGAACGGCACGTGCACGTAGAGGCTGAGCGTGCGGTCGGCGGAGCCCACCGCGGCGGAGGGCGGCAGCAGTCCGTCGAGCGGGCCCGGCAGGCCCTCCGGCTGGGCGGGGGCCACTACTTCTTCTTGTCCTTCGCCCCGGACTCGTCGGAGGACAGCGCCGCGACGAACGCCTCCTGGGGGACCTCCACCCGGCCGACCATCTTCATCCGCTTCTTGCCCTCCTTCTGCTTCTCGAGCAGCTTGCGCTTGCGCGAGATGTCGCCGCCGTAGCACTTGGAGAGCACGTCCTTGCGGATCGCCCGGATGTTCTCGCGGGCGATCACCCGGGAGCCGATGGCCGCCTGGATGGGCACCTCGAACTGCTGGCGCGGGATGAGCTCGCGCAGCTTGCCGGTCATCATCACCCCGTAGGCGTACGCCTTGTCCCGGTGGGTGATCGCGCTGAAGGCGTCCACCGGCTCGCCCTGCAGGAGGATGTCGACCTTCACGAGGTCCGCGGCCTCCTCGCCCTCGGCCTTCCAGTCCAGGGACGCGTAGCCCTTGGTGCGGGACTTGAGCTGGTCGAAGAAGTCGAAGACGATCTCGGCCAGGGGCAGCCGGTAGCGCAGCTCCACCCGGTCCTCGGAGAGGTAGTCCATGCCCTTGAGCTGACCGCGCTTGGACTGGCACAGCTCCATGATCGCGCCGATGAACTCGGACGGGGCCAGCACCGTCGCGGCCACCATGGGCTCGCGGATCTCGGCGATCTTGCCCTCGGGGAACTCGGAGGGGTTCGTGACCGCGCGCTCGGAGCGGTCCTCGAGGGTGACGTTGTAGCTCACGGAGGGCGCCGTGGAGATCAGGTCCAGGTTGAACTCGCGCTCGAGGCGCTCCCGGACGATCTCGAGGTGGAGCAGGCCCAGGAACCCGCACCGGAAGCCGAAGCCAAGGGCCGCGGAGTTCTCGGGCTCGTAGACCAGGGCGGCGTCGTTGAGCTGGAGCTTGTCCAGGGCGTCGCGCAGGACCGGGTAGTCGGAGCCGTCGATGGGGAACAGCCCCGAGAAGACCATCGGCTTGGGGTCCTCGTAGCCGCCCAGGTTCTCGGCCGCCGGCCGCTGGTGGTTGGTCACGGTGTCCCCCACCCGGGACTGGCGCACGTCCTTGACCCCGGTGATGAGGTAGCCCACCTCGCCCACGCCGAGCCCCTCCGTGGGCTTCGGCTCGGGCGAGATGACCCCGATCTCCAGCAGCTCGTGCTGCGCGCCGGTGGACATCATCCGGATCCGCTCCCGCGGGGTCAGCTTGCCGTCGACCACGCGGATGTAGGTGACCACGCCGCGGTAGGTGTCGTAGACGGAGTCGAAGATCATGGCCCGCGAGGGCGCGTCCGCGTCCCCCTGCGGGGCGGGGACCAGCTCCACGATCCGGTCGAGCAGCGCCTCGACGCCCTCACCGGTCTTCCCGGAGACCCGCAGCACGTCCTCGGGGTCCACGCCGATGAGGTTGCCGAGCTCCTGGGCGTACTTCTCCGGCTGGGCCGCGGGCAGGTCGATCTTGTTCAGCACCGGGATGATCGTGAGGTCGTTCTCCATGGCCAGGTACAGGTTCGCCAGGGTCTGCGCCTCGATGCCCTGCGCGGCGTCCACCAGCAGCAGAGCGCCCTCGCAGGCGGCCAGGGAGCGGGAGACCTCGTAGGTGAAGTCCACGTGCCCCGGGGTGTCGATCATGTTCAGCGCGTAGTCCGTGCCCCCCACGTTCCAGGGCATCCGCACCGCCTGGGACTTGATGGTGATGCCGCGCTCGCGCTCGATGTCCATCCGGTCCAGGTACTGGGCCTTCATCTCCCGCGTGGTGACCACGCCGGTGGCCTGCAGCATCCGGTCCGCGAGCGTGGACTTCCCGTGGTCGATGTGGGCGATGATGCAGAAGTTTCGGAGGATCGACGGGTCGGTCGAGGCGGGAACCGGGGCATTGACGGCCAGCGGTGACACGGGCGGTCCTTTCTCCGGGAGAACGTCGCTTCCGGCAGGTCCTGGGGCTACCGGCGGGTGGACCGCGCCGGGGATTCAACTGTCCAGTTTCCCACGTTCGGTCATGGAGAGCCATTTCGGCCCGCGGGGGCCCCGGCCGCGCCGGAGGGCCCCTGGCTAGAGTGGTCGCATGAAGCTCAACCTCGGCACCCTGACCCGGCTCGCCGCCCGCGCCGTGGACGCCTACCAGCGCTCCGGGCGGCGCCGCCCGGAGCCCTCCCGGCCGGGCCGGCGCACCGCCGCGCCGTCCGCGCGGCCCCGGCCCACCGTGCCGTCCCGGGCCGGCGACGGCCGCCCCGCGGGGCTCTCCCGCCCCTACCCCGGGGACTGGACGGGTCCGGTGCGGCCCGTCTACCGGCCGCTGTCCGACGGCGAGGCCGACCCCGGCGAGATCGTGTGGACCTGGGTGCCCTTCGAGGAGGACCACCGCCGCGGCAAGGACCGGCCCGTGCTGGTCGTGGACCGGGCCGGGGACCACCTGCTGTGCCTGATGCTCACCTCCCGGGACCGCAGCAATGGGCTGGCGCAGGACCCGGACTACGTGGACGTCGGGACGGGGCCGTGGGACCCGCGGGGCCGGCCGTCCGAGGTCAAGCTCGACCGCGTGGTCCAGGTGCTGCCCGTCGACGTCCGGCGCGAGGGCGCGGTCCTGCCCGAGCCCCTCTTCGACCGGGTGGCCGGGCGGCTCCACCGCCTGCGCGGCTGAACGGACGGGCCGGGACGGCCCGTGTCGGCGCCGCCCGGCGGCGGGGCGCGGTCTGCTAGACTTTTCTGCTGTGTGTCCGCGCTGGTCGTCGGGCACTGCAGGACGGTCGCCACACGGGCGTCCCCACTCCCACTCAGTCACATGGCTGTCCTGTTTGCCCTCACTGACCGAATTCCGCACCCATCGCCAAGGAGTTATACGTGGCCAACATCAAGTCCCAGAAGAAGCGCAACCTCACCAACGAGAAGTCGCGCCTGCGCAACAACGCGTACAAGTCCGAGCTGAAGACGCTGGTCCGCCGCGTCGACGAGGCCGTCGGCGCCTCCGACAAGGAGACCGCCCAGGACGCCCTGCGCGTCGTCTCCCGCAAGCTCGACAAGGCCGTCAGCAAGGGCGTCCTGCACAAGAACAACGCGGCCAACAAGAAGTCCGGCCTGGCCAAGCTGGTCGCCAAGATCTGATCCCGGTTCCCCGCGAACCGCGCCCGCCGCTCCGGCGGGCCGCACGGAGGCCCCGTCCCGCTCAGGGACGGGGCCTCCGTCGTCCCCCGCGCCCGTCCGGCCCGGGGACCGCCGCTCAGCGGCGGCCGGACAGGGCGATGGTCGTGATCGCCCGCTCCACCGCGTAGGCGGGGTCCCGCCCCTCGCCCTTGACCTGGGCGTCGGCCTCGGCCAGCGCCCGCAGCGCCCGCACGAGGTCCTCCTCGGAGAAGCGCCGGGACTCCTCCTGCGCCCGCTCCACCATCCACGGGGCCGCCCCGATCCGCTGGGCGAGCTGACCCGCGCCGCCGCGGGTCCCGTGCACCTGGGCGATCGTGCGCAGCTTCGCGGCCAGCGCCCCGACCATCGGGACGGGGTCCACCCCGGTGTCGAGGGCCTGTCGCCACAGCTTGAGGGCGCTCTCGGCGCGTCCGGCCAGCGCGGCGTCCGCGACCTTGAACGCGGTGGCCTCCACGCGCCCGCCGTAGTACTTCTCCACGTCGTCGAAGCTGATGCTCTCGGGCCCGTCGGACAGCAGCTGGGCGCACGCGGCGGCCAGCTCGGCCGTGCTGCTGCCCACGGCGGCGGCGAGCGCGCGGGCGGCGTCGGGGTCGATGCGACGCCGGTGGGTGCGGAACTCGGTGACGATGAAGTCGGTCTTGTCGCGGTCGTTCTTGAGGGGCTTGCACTCCACGACGGCGGCGCCGGCGGCCTTGAGGGCGTCGAGGAGCTTCTTGCCGCGGTTGCCGCCGCTGTGCTCCCAGAGCACGACGACGTCCGGGTCGGGGGCCTGGACGTAGGCGAGGCCGTCGGCGAGGCAGTCGTCGTTCATGGCGGCGAGGTTGCTGACGTGGATGAGCTTCGCGTCGTCGAACAGGGAGGGGCTGGCGAGCGCGGCGAGCTGTCCGGGGGCGTAGGCGGCGGCGTCGACGGTGGAGAGCTCGACGGGGCCGCGCCGGTCCTTGAGGGCGGTGCGGACGCGGTCGCGGGCGCGGGCGGCGAGGTAGTCCTCGGGGCCGGTGAGCAGGATGAGCGGGGTGGGCTCGACGTCGCGCCAGGTGGGTCCGGCGGTGGGTGCGGGGCGCCTCGGTGGGGTCATGGCCGCGTCCTCCTGTGGTGGCGGCCGGACGGGGCCGCCTGCTGGGTGGGGTGGTCTCCAGCTTCCCACGTCCGGGGGACATGTGGTGGCGTGGTCCCGGGTGGTGGGGTCATGATCGTGGCATGCGGAGGGGTCGCGGGGAACGGGTGGCCGGGCGGGTGCTGACGGGGGCCGCCGTCGTGTTCCTGGTGGCGTGGGCGTGGCCCATCCTGGATCCGGGGCTGGAGCCGCGGCTCGTGCTGGCGTGCCGGGTGGTGCTGGGCGGGGTGTGGGCGCTGTTCGTCGGGGACTACGTGGTGCGCCTGGTGCGGGCCGGGGACCGGCGGGAGTTCGTCTCCTGCCATCTGCTGGACCTGCTGGTGCTGGTCTTCCCGGTGCTCCGGCAGCTGGAGCTGGTGCGGCTGGTCGCCCTGGTGCTCGTCGTCAACCGGCGGGCCTCGGCGGACCTGCGGGGGCGGGTGGCCGTGCACCTGGCCGGCGGGGCGCTGCTGCTGGGCGTGGTCGGCTCGCTGGCCGTGCTGGACGCCGAGCGGGGCGCTCCCGGGGCGGGCATCACGAGCTTCGGGGACGCCGCCTGGTGGACGGTCACGACCATGAGCACGGTGGGCTACGGGGACCTGTACCCGGTCACCGTGCTGGGCCGGGGTGTGGCGGTGGTCCTGATGCTGGGCGGTGTGGGGGTGCTGGGTCTGGTCACGGCTCTGCTGGCCTCCTGGCTGGTGGAGGCGGTGGCCGCCCGCGGGGGCCGTGACCCGGCCGCGGAGGTCGCGGCGCTGCGGGCGCAGGTGGCGGAGCTGACCGAGCAGGTGCGCCGGCGGGAGGAGCGCGGGCCGGGTCCCCCGGACCGGGGGGCGGGGGGCGAGGACCCGCCGGGGCCCGGGACGGTGGTCCGGGGGCCGGCGGGCTAAGGCTCGGCGGGGACGGCACGGATTCGGCCCCCCTCGCGCAGGATATAGGCGCTGCCGTGCTCGTCCGTGCGCACGAGGGGGATCCCCCGGGTGCGCAGGTGGTCGAGGATCCGGGGGTGGGGGTGGCCGTAGTCGTTGTCCCGGCCGGCGGAGACGACGGCCAGCCGGGGTCCGGCCGCGTCGATGACGGCGGTGCCGCCGTTGCGGGCGCCGTGGTGGGAGACCTTGAGCACGTCGACGTCGACGAGCGGCCCGGCGGTGCGCAGGAGGGCGCGTGCGCCCTCCTCCTCGAGGTCCCCGGTGAGCAGCCAGGAGGTGGACCCGCCGTCCTCGCCGGTGAGCTCGGCGCGCAGCACGAGGGAGGCGTTGTTCTCGTCGGCGGAGGACGGGTCGCTCCAGCGCCCCGGCGCGGTCGGTGCCGGGGCGAGGACGGTCAGGCGCAGTCCGCCCAGCGTCCGGGTCTCCCCCGGGGCCGGCCGGCGGGCCGGGGTGCCGGGCAGCGCGTCGGTCAGCCCGTCCGGCGGTGCCGCGGCCGCCGTGGCGTACCAGACCTGGCCGATCCGCCCGTGCCGGGCGAGGGCGGGCAGGCCTCCGGTGTGGTCGGCGTGGGCGTGGCTGAGGACCACGAGGTCCAGGTGCTCCACCCCGCTGCGCCGCAGGCACCGTGCCAGGGCCTGCGGGTCGGGACCGGTGTCCACGAGGACGGCACGGCCCGGTGCGGTGCGCAGGAGGACGGCGTCCCCCTGGCCCACGTCGCACAGCACGGCCTCCCAGGCCGGCGGCGGACGTCGGGCGTCCACGGCGGCGCGCAGGGCCAGCGCCGCGAGGACGAGCAGCACGGCCGCGGCGGCCGCGATCCGCCGCCGCCGGCGCCGGCGGGACCGCTCCCGCCAGTGCTCCTCCGGGACGGGGACCGGCGCGTCGCCCTCGTGCACGGTCCCGGACGTCGGCCGGGGGCGCCGGCGGCGCACGTCGAGGGCGTGCACGGCGAGCAGGAGCGCCGCGCTCGCCAGGGTCATCAGCAGCACGCCCGGCAGGCCCTGGGGCCACGGGGCCAGTGCCCCGGGGGCCCCGGCCAGCGCCCGGGCGGTGCCGGCGACGAGGCGCGCCCCCAGTGCGCCGGCGCCCAGGGGCAGCACGGCCGCCGCGGCGCCCGCCCCGTCGGGCAGGTTCAGCAGGAGCAGTCCCGCGAGGCCGCAGACGGTCACCACCGGCACCAGCGGGGCGGCGAGGACGTTGGCCGGCAGCGAGTACACGGGCACGGCGGGCTGGAGGAGCACGAGCACGGGGGCACACCACAGCTGGGCGGCCGCGGGGATCGCGACCGCCACGGCGAGCACCTCCGGGACCCGGGTGCCCAGCCACCGGGTCAGGGGCCGCCCGCTCACCACGATCCCCGCGGTGGCCAGCACCGAGAGGACGAAGCCGTACTCGGCGGCGAGCGCCGGCCGGACGACGACGAGGGCGATCACGGCGCCCGCAAGAGTGGCCAGGGAGACGGCGGTGCGCCCCGTGAGGAGGCTGAGGGCGGCGAGTCCGCCCATCACGGCGGCGCGCAGCACGGACGGGTCCGGACCGACGAGGAGCACGAACGCCGCCAGGGCGCCGAGGCCGGCGGCCAGGCAGGTGCGCCGCCCCGCGCCGAGGGACAGCGCGGCGTGCCCGGCCAGGGCCGTGACGAGGGCGCAGTTCGCGCCGGAGACGGCCGTCAGGTGGGTCAGTCCGGTGTCCCGCATGGCCTGGTCGAGCTCCGGGCCGATCCCGGCGCGCTCGCCGAAGGTCATCCCGGGCAGCAGCCCCGCGGCGTCGGGGCCCAGTCCTGCGGTGCCCGCCACGAAGCGCTCCCGGACCTGCTCCCGCCGGCCGGGCTCCCGTGCCGGGAGGACCGCCGGCGGGGCGGCGGCGCGCAGCACCGGGGGTCCGGGGGACGGGGCCCCGGCGGTGAGCACGGCGGTGATCCGCTGCCCCGGGACCAGCCCGGCCCAGGCGGGCCCGTCCGCGAAGACCGTGACGTCGACGTCGGCGGGTCCGCCGCGGCCCTCGTGGGTGACCTGTTCGAGGCGCAGCCCCAGGACCACGCCGGTGCGGTCCTCGTCCTCGTGGCCGGTCCCGGGGGCGGGCGCCGTCCACCGCCGGGGCGGCTCGGCCACCTCCGCCGTGACGGCCACCGTCCCGGCCCCGGCGAGTGCTGCCCCGAGCGGGCCGTGGGCGGTCTCGCGCTGGGCGGCCGTGGTGCTCAGCAGCACGGCCGTGACGGCGAGGGCGCTCAGGGCCACGGCCGACCACGGCAGGGCCCGCCACAGCCCGGGGGCGCGGGGCCGCCCGGACGGGGGCTCCTCCCGCCGGAGGGCGCGGGCCACGACGAGGACCAGGGCGGCGCCGAGCACCAGCGCCGCCGGGTAGAGCGCCCCGGCGGCCGCGACCCGTGCCGGGGGCAGGTGCGCGGCGAGCAGACCGGTGAGCCACGCGCCCAGTGCGGCGGGGACGAGCCGCAGGTCCCAGGTGCGGCCCGGCGCGCGGGCGTCGCGGTGCTCCTGGTGCTCCAGGGCCCCGGCCCACCACTCGGCGGGGCGCCTCACACGCTCACCAGCGGCCCGAGCGACTCCATCAGGGCGGGGCCGATCCCCGGCACGGCGTCGAGGTCGGCGACGGCGGCGAATCCGCCGTGCTGCTGCCGGAACTCCACGATCCGTCCGGCCAGCACGGGCCCGACCCGCGGGAGGGTCTCGAGCTCGGCCGCGGTGGCCGTGTTGAGGTTCAGCGTCCCGCCCGGGGCGGCGCCCTCCGGTGCCCCGGTCCCGGGCGGTGCTCCCGAGACCCCGGGCGGCACCGCCGCTCCCGGCGCCGCTGCGGCTCCGGGCGCCGGAGCTCCGGGAGCAGGGACGGGAGCGGTCTCGGTGTCGGGGACGAGCACCTGCTGGCCGTCCGTGACGGGGGCGGCCAGGTTCACGGACTCCGTCACGGCGGCATCGGTGAGGCCTCCGGCGGCCTCGACCGCGTCGACGACACGGGCCCCGGGCTCGAGGGACACGACGCCGGGGCGGGCCACCTCTCCGGTCACGTGCACGTGCAGCGTCGACCCCGCCGCGGGCGGCTGGGCCGCGGCGGACCCCGGCGGGCCCGTCCCGGGTCCGGTCGCCGCGCCTGTTCCCGCACCGGCCACGGCTCCGTCCCCGGCCCCTCGCCCGGTGTCGCCCCCGCCGTGCCGGCCAGGGTCCTGCCCGGTGTCCTGCCCTTGGTCGCCGCCCAGCTCCGCCTCGGCGAGGACGGGCCGCCCGGCGGTCTCCGGCACGTCCCCGCCGTCCTTCCCGGGCCCCAGCACCGTCCAGCTCAGCCAGGCGAGCGCGGCCAGGGCGATCAGCAGCAGCGAGGCCGGGACCCGGGTCCGGGCGGCGACCGGCCGACGGTGGGCGGGAGCGGCCCCCGGTGCCCCGTCCTGGGGCGACGGCGCCCGGCCGGGACCGGTGGCCTCGCCCCGGGCCTCGGCCAGCAGCGACACCAGCCGTTCGGCGGGCTCCTGAGCACCGGGTGCCGGAGCACCGGGTGCCGGAGCGCCTGGTGCCGGGGCACGGCCGGGCCTGGCCCCGGCAGCCGTCGCGCCGGACGCGGAAGGCGCAGGCGGGACGACGGGCGCGGGCGGGGTGGGGTTCGCTCGCCGTCGGGCGCGCGGCACGGTACCGGTCATGGCCCCAGCCCACCCCGGCCGGCCGGTCCCACGCGCCGAACGGGGCCCCGCTGGGGACGCGCGCGGGCCCGGAGCAGGACTGTGGAGCCCGGACACCGGCCTGAACACCGGCCCGGCCCCCGGTCCGGGCACCGGCCCCCGGGTGCGGGGCGGGGGCTCGGGCCGGGGGCCGGGAGCGGCGGGGCGTCGTCGTGCTCCCGTGCGGGAGCGGCGGCTCAGGCCACGATGTTGACGAGCTTGGGCGCGCGCACGATCACCTTGCGGATCTCGGCGTCACCCAGCTGGCGGCGGATCGTCTCCGAGCCCAGGGCGAGCTCGCGCAGGGCGTCCTCGCCGATGTCGGCGGGCACCTCGAGCCGGTCCCGGACCTTGCCCTTGATCTGCACCACGGCGGTGACGGTGTCGTCCACCAGCAGCTCCGGGTCGACCGCGGGCCAGCCGGCGACGACGACGGAGCCCTCGTGGCCCAGCGCGTGCCACATGTCCTCGGCCGTGTACGGGGCGACCAGCGACAGCAGGACCGCGACCGCCTCGACGGCCTCGCGCACGGCGGGGTCGGCGGGCCCGCAGCCGGAGTCGATGGCCTTGCGGACCACGTTCACCAGCTCCATGGTCTTGGCGATCACCACGTTGAACTTCGCGGCGTCGAGCAGCTGGGCGGCGTCGTCGACGGCCCGGTGGGTGGCCCGGCGCACGGTCAGGTCCCCGTCGGCCGGGTCGGCCCCGGGGTCGCCGGTCACGTCCTGGGCCAGGCGCCAGGCCCGGGCCAGGAACTTCTGGGAGCCCTGCGGGGAGACGTCGGCCCAGTCCACGTCGTCCTCCGGCGGGGAGGCGAAGACCATGGTCAGGCGCACGGCGTCCACGCCGAACCGGTCGAGCTGCTCGCCCAGGTCCACGCCGTTGCCCAGGGACTTGGACATCGCCCGGCCCCCGTTGAGCACCTGGCCCTGGTTCAGCAGCGCCTTGAACGGCTCGGTGAAGTCCACGAGCCCCAGGTCGAAGAGCACCTTGGTGAAGAACCGGGAGTAGAGCAGGTGCAGGATCGCGTGCTCCACGCCGCCCACGTACTGGTCCACGGGCAGCCACTTGCGGGTCTGCTCGAGGTCGAACGCCGCGGTCTCGTCGTTCGGGGAGGCGAAGCGCAGGTAGTACCAGGAGGAGTCCACGAACGTGTCCATGGTGTCGGTGTCGCGCAGGGCGGGGCCGTCGCAGGAGGGGCAGTTCACGTGCACCCAGGACTCGGCCGCCGCGAGAGGGGACCGGCCCTTGGGCGCGAGCTGCTCGCCGCGCAGGTCGTCGGGCAGCCGCACCGGCAGCTGCTCCTCGGGCACCGGCACCTCGCCGCAGGCCCCGCAGTGCACGATCGGGATGGGCGCCCCCCAGAAGCGCTGGCGGGACAGCAGCCAGTCGCGCAGCCGGAAGTTGACCTGGCGGTTGCCCGTCCCGGCGGCCTCGACCAGGCCGATGGCGCGCTCGATGGCCTCGGTCTTCTCCAGCCCGGAGAGCTCGCCCGAGTTGATCAGGGTGCCCTCGCCCGTGGTGGCGGTCCCGGTGACGGCGGGGTCCTCCTCGCCGGTGTCGAGCACCGCGCGCACGGGCAGGTCGAAGGTGCGGGCGAAGTCGAGGTCGCGCTGGTCGTGGGCGGGCACGGCCATGATCGCGCCCGTGCCGTAGTCGGCCAGCACGTAGTCCGCGGCCCACACGGGCAGCTTCTCGCCGTTGAGCGGGTTGACGGCGTGGCGGCCCAGGAACACCCCGGTCTTCTGCCGGTCGGTGGCCTGGCGCTCGATGTCGGACAGCGCCTTGACCTGCTCCCGGTAGGCGGCCAGCTCCGCCGCGTGCTCCGGGGCGACGATCTGCCCGGCCAGCTCGGCGTCCGCGGCGACCACGAAGAACGTGGCGCCGTAGAGCGTGTCGGGGCGGGTCGTGAACACGGTGACCTCGCGGTCCGTGCCGCCCTCGCCGGCGCCCTCGATGGCGAAGCGCACGTGGGCTCCCTCGGAGCGCCCGATCCAGTTGCGCTGCATGGCCAGCACCCGCTCGGGCCAGTGGCCCTCGAGCGCGGCCATGTCGTCGAGCAGCCGGTCGGCGTAGTCGGTGATCTTGAAGTACCACTGGTTCAGGGCCTTCTTCGTCACCGGGGTGTGGCAGCGCTCGCACGCCCCGTTGACGACCTGCTCGTTGGCCAGCACCGTCTGGTCCTTGGGGCACCAGTTGACCGGCGAGTTCTTCCGGTACGCCAGGCCCTTGCGGTGGAACTGCAGGAACAGCCACTGCGTCCACCGGTAGTACTCGGGGTCGGAGGTGTGGATCTCCCGGGACCAGTCCGCGCTGATCGCGTAGCGCTGGAAGGAGGCCTTCTGCGTCTCGATGTTGGCGTAGGTCCACTCCGCCGGGTGGGCGTCGCGCTTGATCGCCGCGTTCTCCGCCGGCAGCCCGAAGGAGTCCCAGCCGATCGGGTGCAGCACGTCGTAGCCGCGCTGACGCCAGTACCGGGCCACCACGTCCCCCATCGCGAAGGCCTCCGCGTGCCCCATGTGCAGGTCGCCCGAGGGGTAGGGGAACATGTCCAGGACGTAGCGGCGCTCCCGCGAGCCGTCGTCGACGGGCGCGTAGACCTGCTGCTCCGCCCAGAACGACGGCCACGCCGCCTCGATGGCACGGAAGTCGTACCCGGTGGTCTCGGTCGTGTGCTGCTGTTCGGTCACGGTCCTCGCCTTCGCGGTCGTGGACCGCCGCCGGCCCCGGAACGGGCGGCGCGCGGTCGCGTGTGCGGCACCCGGGCATCACGGATGCCCGGCGGTGCGCCGACGGTGGTGGAATCCGTCCCATCCTAGCCCAGCGCCGCCCGGCCTCCCGGCCCGCAGGGGCTAGCATCGACAGCGGGCCGGGACGCACCGGGCGCCTGCCGGGCCCGCAGGGAGGAACCATGGCGGCAGCGGCCGGCGCACGGCACGGCGCGGCGGACGGCGGCGGGCCCACCGGCACGGGCCGCGACGCCGACGTTCCGGGCAGCGCGGTGCAGAACCCCTGGGCCGAGCGGCGCAGCATGGTCCTGGACGGGCACAAGGTGCGCTACTGGTTCTACGACGTCGACCGGGCCCCCAAGCCGCTGCTCGTGCTGGTCCACGGCTTCCGCGGCGACCACCACGGCCTGCAGCTGGTCGCCGACCGGCTCCGCGAGCGCTACCACGTGGTCGTCCCCGATCTGCCCGGCTTCGGCCGCTCCGAGCCCTTCCCCGACCGGCCCCACGACATCGCCGGGTACGCGGAGTTCCTGCGCGGCTTCGTGGAGACCCTCACCGACGGCGCGGTGCACGACGGCGCCCCGCACGGGGTCGCCGTGCTGGGCCACTCCTTCGGCTCGGTGGTCGCCGCGCACTTCGCCGCCGCGCACCCGGCGATGGTCGAGCGGCTGGTGCTCGTCAACCCGATCTGCGAGCCCGCGCTGGAGGGCGAGCAGGCGCTGCTGAGCCGCCTGACGGTGGGCTACTACCGGCTGGGCCGGGCTCTGCCCCGGCGGCTGGGCCGGCGGCTGCTCTCCAGCTGGCTCGTCACGGACGCGATGAGCGGGGTGATGACCAAGTCGCAGGACCCCCGGGTGCGCGGCTACGTGCGCCACCAGCACCGCGCCTACTTCTCGTCCTTCGCGGACCGGGACGTGCTGCTGGAGGCCTACGAGGCCTCCGTCTCGCACACCGTCGCGGAGGTCGCGATGCAGCTGAGCATGCCGACCCTGCTGGTCGTGGGCGCCCAGGACGAGCTGGGCTCGCTCGCCGCGCAGCGGACCATGGCCTCCTGGATCCCCCGGCACCGCCTCGAGGTCCTCGACGGCGTGGGCCACCTCATCCACTACGAGGCCCCCGGGCGCACCGCCGAGCTCGTCCACGACTTCCTCTCCTCCCCCGCCCCCGAGCCGGTCCCCGGCCCGCCCCCCGGACCGGACGGCGGGCCGCCCGCGCTGCACGCGCAGGCGCCCCCCGTCGACGCCCCCGCCCCCGACACCGCCCCGTTCACCGGTCTGCAGCGCATCGTGCGCCGCGGGCACCGGGCCCGCCGGGACCAGCAGGCAGGACGCCGCCGGTGAGACTGCTCCTGGACGCCCGCTACACCCGTCTCGACCGCCACGACGGGATCAGCCGCTACGGGGCGAGCCTGGCCGAGGCCGTGGCCGGTCTCGCCGGCGCGACCCCAGGGCTGGACGTGGCCCTGCTCGTCAGCGACCCCCGCCAGCTCGCCCTGCTGCCGGGGCTCCCCCACGTCACCGGGCCCTCCCCCGTGTCGGCCGCCGAGGCCGCCACGGCGCTGGTGCTCAACCGGTACGCGCCCGACGTCGTGTTCTCCCCCATGCAGACCATGGGCTCCGCGGGCCGCCGGCACGGGCTGATCCTCACCCTGCACGACCTCATCTACTACGACCACCCCCAGCCGCCCGGGGACCTGCCCGCCGCCGTGCGCGCGGGCTGGCGGCTCTACCACCGGGCCTGGTGGCCCCAGCGGGTCCTGCTGGACCGCGCCGACGCCGTGGTGACCGTCTCGGACACCACCCGCGAGCTCATCGCCGCCCACCGGCTCACCCGCCGCCCCGTGCACGTGGTGCCCAACGCCCCCCAGCCCGGGTCCGTGCTCCCCACCGGGCAGGCCCTGGCACGGCTGCCCCGGCGCGGCCGGAAGCTGCTCTACATGGGCTCCTTCCTGCCGTACAAGAACGTGGAGACCCTGCTGCGCGCGGCCGGGCGGCTCCCGGACCACGAGCTGCACCTGCTCTCCCGGATCTCCCCGGCCCGCCGCGCCCAGCTGGAGGCCCTCGTCCCGGACGGGGCGCGGGTCGTCTTCCACGACGGGGTGGACGAGACCGAGTACGCCGCCCTGCTCGCCGAAGCGGCCGCCCTGGTGCACGCGTCCCGGGCCGAGGGCTACGGGCTGCCGCTCGTGGAGGCGCTCGCTGCGGGCACGCCCGTCGTGTGCAGCGACCTGCCGATCTTCCGGGAGGTCGCCGGGGGCGCCGCCGGCTACGCCGCGCCCGACGACGACGCCGGGTTCGCCGCCGCCGTGCGCGCCCTCGAGGACCCTGCCCGGGCCCGCGCCCGGGTGCTGGCCGGGCTCGAGCGGGCCCGGGCCTACTCGTGGGATGACTCCGCGCGCGAGCTGCTGGCGGTCGCCCGCGGCGTCCACGAGTCCCGCTCCCGGCACCGCTCCCCCTGACCGGACCGTCCGAACGGAGTCCACGAGCCCCCGCGGGTCCTCCGTCCCGCGGCTACGCTGGACCGGTGGAGACGAGACAGCTGGAGGCCTTCCTCGCGGTGGTGGGGACCGGCACCTTCGCCGGTGCGGCCGACGAACTGGGCACGGTGCAGTCGAGCGTCAGCACCAGGGTCCGGGCCCTGGAGCAGGATCTCGGCGTCCGGCTGTTCGACCGGTCCCGCCGCACCGCCCGGCTGACCACGGCCGGGCTGGTGCTCGCCGAGGAGGCGCCGGCCTGGCTGCACCTCGGACAGGACCTGCGCCAGCACGTGCTCGAGGCCGACGGCGGCCGGCGCGGCTCCTTGCGGATCGGCACGATCAACCCCATCAGCCATCTGGACCTGCCGGGGATGCTGGCCGGGTTCTCCGCCGAGCACCCGCACGTGCAGGTCTCGCTGAGAACCGATCCGGCCGGCTCCGAGGGGCTGCTGACGCGGCTGCGGGCCCACGAGCTGGACCTCGCCGTGGTGTCCCTGCCCGCCCGTGCCGTGGTGCACGACTTGGTCACCGCCCCGCTGGCCTCGGGCGCGCTCGTGCTCATCACGCCCTCCCGGCACCCCCTGGCCGCGGACGCCGCCTCCCCGCCCACCCTGGCCGAGCTGAGCGAGCACCCCTGGATCGACACGGCGGCGGGCCAGGCCGTGCGGCACATCGTCGACAGCGCCTTCTCCGCCGCGGGACTGGTCCGCCGGCGGGCGGTGGAGCTCTCGGACCTGACGGCCGTGCCGGACTTCGTGGCCTCCGGCAGCGGCATCGCCATGGTTCCCCGCTTCGTCGTGACCGGCCGATCGGACGTGCGGATCGTGGACTACACCGGTCCCCGCCTGGAGTGGAGCACGGTCCTGGTCCACCGCCCGGGCCGGATCTCCCAGGTCGCCCAGCGGTTCTGGGACCACAGCCTGCGGCACCCC
Source organism: Kocuria sp. LHG3120 (assembly GCF_049897445.1). Taxonomy (NCBI): domain Bacteria; kingdom Bacillati; phylum Actinomycetota; class Actinomycetes; order Micrococcales; family Micrococcaceae; genus Kocuria; species Kocuria sp. LHG3120. The sequence goes on from NZ_JAFCWG010000002.1 coordinate 411,140, forward strand.
GCTCCCGCCTGACCCTCCCGGGCCGCCGCGCGGACCCGGGGGCCCGCCGTCGATCCATCGCGGTTGCCGATGATGTCGATCGCCTCTGATCGTTGGACGCGCGGGGACCTCGGCGGGCATCCTGGGGGCACGCCCTATGCCGACCCGGAGGACCTCCCGGGCCCGCTCCCCTCGCCGTGCTCCGGCGCGCCGCCCCGACCGACCCCGGGCGGCCCCGGCGGACGGGAAGCGCCCCGTGGTCTCTGAGCGCACCTCCCGCAGCGACCCGGCACGACGACGGCGCCACGGCCCGCACCGTTGCCGGCCACGGCACCACGCCGGACCGGGCACCCACCGCAGCCGGCGGACCGGCACCCGGGGGCCTGCCACCGCCGCCGCACGAGCACGGCCACCAGCGGCAAGGAGCGCAGCAGGCCGGTCCGCCGTCTCCGAGAGGTCCTCGCCCGGTCACCGGCGCGCCGTGCCGCGCCACCCGGACAACCCCACCCCAGGAAAGGACCGATCGAGTGACGGAAGCAGACGACGACCAGCGGCCGGAGCCCGAGCCGTCGAGGGCGATGGTCGAGCGGGACCGGTTCGGCGCGGCCGTGCGCCGCCGTTCACGCCTTCCCCACGAGGAGCTCCCCCCGATCTCCAGCACCGAGCTGAGCAAGGGCCCGGCCGAGCTCGCCGAGGACCGCGAGCCCCGCGTCAACTGGCGGGTCTTCGTCACGTCCTCCCTGGTCATCCTCGCGTTCTCGGTCTGGGCGATGGCCGCCCCGCACCACGCCGCGAGCGCCATGCGGGACGTCGTCGGCTGGATCGCGACCAACCTCGGCTGGTTCTACGTCCTCACGGTGACCCTGGTGATCCTCTTCGTCCTCTGGGTCGCCTTCTCCAAGGAGGGCAGCGTCCGGCTGGGCCCGGACCACTCCCGCCCGCAGTACGGGCTCTTCACCTGGGTCGCGATGCTCTTCGCCGCCGGCGTGGGCATCGACATGCTCTTCTACTCGGTGACCGGACCGATCACCCAGTTCGTCGCTCCCCCCGCGGCCGACCCCCGCTCCGCCGAGGCCGCCCAGGACGCCGTGGTCTGGACGATGTTCCACTACGGCGTGGCCGGCTGGTCGATGTACGCCCTGCTGGGCATGGCCATGGGCTACTTCGCCTACCGCTGGGGCATGCCGCTCTCCATCCGGGCCGCCCTGTACCCGCTGCTCGGCCGGCGCGTCCGCGGGACCACCGGCGACGTCATCGACGTCTTCGCCCTGGTGGGCACCGTGTTCGGCGTGGCGACCTCGATGGGCATCGGGGTCGTGCTCCTGAACGTCGGTTTTGCCTGGCTCTTCGGGCTACCGGAAGGCCTGGCGCTGCAGATCGCCCTCGTGCTGGTGGCCGTCGTCATGACGGTCGCCGCCTGCACCTCCGGGGTGGACCGGGGTATCCGGGTCATCTCCGAGCTCAACCTCTGGAGCGCGGGCGCGATGATGCTCTACATCCTCGTCACCGGCGAGACCGCCTTCCTGCTCAACGCCATGGTCGAGAACATCGGCCGCTTCGTCTTCACCCTGCCCGAGCGCACGGTGCAGACCTTCGCCTACGTGGAGGGCGGCTCGGAGTGGATGGGCGGCTGGACGCTGTTCTTCTGGGCCTTCTGGCTGGCGTGGGGACCGTTCGTCGGACTGTTCCTCGCCCGCATCTCACGGGGCAGGACGCTGCGGGAGTTCGTCGTCGCGGCCATCACCGCACCCGTGCTCTGCGACTTCTTCATCGTGACCGTCTTCGGCAACTCCGCCATGCACGAGGTGCTCAGCGGCAACACCGAGTTCGCCCGGCTGGCCGTGGAGAGCCCGGAGCAGGGCTGGTACGCACTGCTCGAGATGTTCCCCGGCGCGGCGTTCCTGATCGGGCTGGCGACCCTGTCCGGGCTGCTGTTCTATCTGACGAGCGCCAACTCGGGTGCGATGGTGATGTCGAACTTCTCCTCGACCATCCCCGACCCGGCGCAGGACGGGCCGAAGTGGCTGCGGATCTTCTGGGCGCTGCTGACCGCGGTGCTCACCATCGCCATGCTCGTGGCCGGGGGCGTCACCACCATGGAGCACGCCACGCTGATCTTCGCGCTGCCGGTGACGGTCATCGCCTTCCTCGTGATGGCCTCCTTCTCGAAGGTGCTGCGGATGGAGCGGGCCGAGCGCGAGGGCCGGACCCTGCGCCGGCGCTTCGACGCGGTCCACGGCGGCCTGGTCCCCGAGAAGACGTGGCGGCAGCGCCTGGCCCGCCTGCGGTCCTATCCCTCGCAGAAGGCCGTCGCCCAGTTCGTCGGGCGCGTCGTGCGACCCGCGCTCCAGGACGTCGCCGACGAGTTCCGCGACCTGGGCCACCAGGCGGAGCTGCGCACGACCCCGAACGCCGGGACCGGCATCGACGAGCACGCGCTCGTCGTGAACATGGCCGACCACCGGGACTTCCACTACCAGGTGGCGGCCGTCCGGGCGCCGGTGCCGATGATCGGGGCCCGCAGCATGTCCCGGGAGACGGACGTCTACTACCGGCTCGAGGTGTTCACCCAGACCGGCAGTGAGGGCTACGACCTGATGGGTCTGACCCAGCAGCAGCTGATCAACGACGTCCTGGACCGCTACGAAGCCCACCTGTCATTCCTGCGGTACTCCACGGAGCACGCCTACGCCTCGGTCCTGACGCCCCCGCAGCCCGCCGCGGCCGATGCGGTCCCGCCGCCGGTCCCTGCGCGGGCCGAGGACGTGGAGCCCATCGGCACCTGAGCCCCGCACCGGCGCAGGGGCCCGCCCGCGGCGCCCGCGTGGCCCCTAGGGCACGGACCAGGTGTGCACCGGCTCGTTCTCGTCCATGTGCTCGGCGTAGGCCTCCAGCATCCGGCGCAGGGCGGTGGGCCGGTCCGCGCCGTGGCGCTCGAAGTGCTCGACCGCCCGGGTCTGCCACACCGCGCCGTTGACCCCCGAGACGCACCGGCCCTCGATGATCCCCAGGTAGCGCTCGCGCACCTCCGGAGCCACCCCCCACTCCTCGAGACCCTGGTGGGCCAGCGGGAGGAGGTGGCGCAGGACGAGCTCGTCGGCGCTGACCTCCCCGAAGCCGGGCCAGTACAGCCGGGCGTCGATGCCGTCCCGGGCGGCGCGGGTGAAGTTCTCGGCGCAGGCCGGGAAGCTCATCCGGGTCCACACCGGCCGCTCCTGCCGGGCCAGCACGCGCGCGGCCCCGTAGTAGAACGCGGCGTTGGCCATCACGTCGGTGATCGTCGGGCCCGCGGGCAGCACCCGGTTCTCCACCCGCAGGTGCGGCCGGCCGCCCACGACGTCGTAGATCGGCCGGTTCCAGCGGTAGACCGTCCCGTTGTGCAGCCGCAGCTCCGAGAGGTCCGGGGCGATCCCGGCCCGCAGCTTCGCGGCCGGGTCCTCCTCGGAGCTCTCGGCCAGCAGCGCCGGGAACCAGCGGACGTTCTCCTCGAACAGGTCGAAGATCGAGGTGATCCACCGCTCGCCGAAGAACACCCGGGGACGCACCCCCTGGTTCTTCAGCTCCACCGGGCGGGTGTCCGTGGCCTGGGTGAACAGCGCGATCCGGGTCTCGGCGTGCAGCCGCCGGCCGTAGAAGAACGGGCTGTTCGCGCCGAGGGCGATCTGCGGGGCGGACAGCGCCTGGGCGGCGTTCCAGTGCGCCGCGAACTGGGCGGGGGCGACCTGCAGGTGCAGCTGGACGCTGGTGCACGCCGACTCGGGGGCGATCGAGTCGCACCAGGTGTCGACCCGCTCGCCGGTGGGCCCCTCGATCTCGAGGCGGATGTCCTCCCCGCGCGCCACGAAGATGGAGTCGTTGAGCGCCGTGTAGCGGTTGTTGTCGCTGATCCACTCCTGCTCGTAGTGCTCGGGGCGCAGGGTGGGCAGGATGCCGATCGTCACGATCCGTGAGCCGACCCCGCGGGCCGCGGCGTCCGCGGCGTTGAGCGAGGCGCGCAGGTCCTCCTCGAGCTCGAGGGCGGCCCGTCCGGGCAGCGGGCGGGGAGGCACGTTGAGCTCGATGTTGTACCGCGCCAGCTCGGTCTGGTACCCGGGGTCGGCGATCGCGGCGAGCACCTCGTCGTTGTGGAAGTGCGGGTCGAAGCTCCCGTCGACGAGGTTGAGCTCGATCTCCAGCCCCGTCATGGGCCGGTCGAACTCGAACGAGGCGCGGGCGAGCATCTGCTCGAACACGTCGAGGTCCGCACGGACCTTCTCCCGGTAGCGCTGGCGCTGCTCGCGCGTGTAGCTGCGGGAACTGACCTCTTCGCCCACGGTGGCCTCCGACTCCCGGCCGCGGCGCGGCCCCAGGACACCAACCAACCACACCGCGGCCCGTGCGCCAACACCCGGGCGCACCCGCCGCTGCGCCGACCACGGGTGCGCCTGGGCCGGCGCGGTCCTCAGAGCAGGTCGGTGACGTCGCAGCGCACGTGCACCGGGGCGTGCTTGCGCAGCGCGGAGGCCTTCGACCGGGCGGCCCGCAGCCGGCGGGTGACCTCCCCGGCCACGCCGTAGCCGAAGAACAGCAGCGCCCGGTGCGGGGCCGGCTCCCCCTCAGGCCCGGGCTCGTGGTCCTCCAGGGGGGCGGGCCCGATGACCCGCACGGCGGGCGGCAGCTCGAGGTCGGCCAGGAACGCCGCGACCGCCGCGGCCGGGCCCGTCACGGCCGCCGAGCGCACGGCCGGGGGCAGGCCCAGGGACTGGCGCTCCACCAGCTCGCGCTCGGCGTACCCGGCCGGGTCCCACCGCACGAGCGCGCCCACGGCGGCCTCGTGCTCCGCGGTGACCACCACGATCCCGCCGTCCCGGGCGCGGCGCACCAGCGCGGCGGCGTTGAACCACCGGCGCAGCGTCTGCTCCGCGGCGCGCAGGGCGGGGCGCATCAGCATCCGGTTGCCGTCCAGCAGCAGGGCGGCCGCGTAGCCGCCCTCCGCGACCGGCTCGGCGCCCGGGGTGGCCACGACGAGAGCGGGCGTGCCGGGGACGTCCGCGCGCACCGCGTCGCCCGAGGACGCCACGACGGGCACCTTCGGGAACGCCCGCCCCAGCTCCTCGGCGGTGCGCAGCGCCCCGACGGTGACCAGGCGCATCCGGGGGGACCCGCAGGCGGCGCAGGACCAGGCGTGCGCCGAGCGGCCGCACCAGCCGCACCGGGGCACCCCGCGCCGGGACACGACCCCGAGAGGCCCGTCGCAGGCGGTGCAGCGGGCGGGCTCCCGGCAGCGCTCGCACGCCAGGTGCGGGGCGTAGCCGGCGCGGGCGACCTGGACCAGGACGGGGCCCCGCTCGAGGGCCTCGCGGGCCGCCCGGTAGGCCGTCTCGGGCAGCCGGGCCCGGGAGGCCAGCGGGTCCCGGGCGGCGTGGAAGGAGTCGGCGGTGGAGACGATCCGCGGGGCGTGGACGCGCAGCACGTCCCGCGCGGGGGCGATCCGGCGGGCCCACCCGGAGACGACGAGGCGCTGGGCCTCGGGGCTGACCGCGTGACCGGCGAACAGCGCCGCGCACCCGCTGCGCCCGGCGCGCAGCAGCAGCACGTCCCGGACGTGCTGGTAGGGGGCGCGCTGCTCCACGAGGTTCTCGTCGCCGTCGTCGAAGCACGCCACGAGGCCGAGGTCGTCCACGGGGGCGTACGCGGCGGAGCGGGTGCCGAGGACCACCCGGACCTGCCCGGTGGCCGCGGCGAGGAACGCCCGGTAGCGGGGCGTGGGCCCGTCCTCGGCGTGCAGGCGCACCAGGTGCTCCCCGCCGATCTCGTCCGCGACCGAGCGCTCGAGCCGCGCCAGCGCCTTCTGGTCCGCGACGACGGCGACCGCCCCGCGCCCGGCCCGCCACGCCGCGCCGATCGCGGCGGCCAGGACGTCCGTCCAGTCGTGGGCGGGATGGGCGGGGAGCACCTCGACGACGGCCCGCGGGGAGGCCCCCGCCGCCAGCTCCGCCAGGAACTGCGCACCGCCGGCGTAGTCCGCCAGCGCGGCGTCGTGGGAGGGACCCGGGGCGTGCGGGGACAGCCCGGTCGAGTGGCCGGGCACCTCGGCCAGCCGCTGCTCGACCTCCTTCTCCACGCGGGCGACGCGGGGCGGGACGGCCACCCGGACGACGTCCGCGGCCGTGCCGGCCGAGCGGGCGGCGACGTCCTCGGCCAGCCGCGCGATCTCCGGGGCGAGCACGGGCAGCGGGGACAGCACCCGGCGCAGGGGCTGGATCCGGTGCATGACCTCGGACTCGCCCGTGCGCTCGAGCACGAAGCCCGTCAGCTCCTGCCCGCCGAAGCCGACCTTGACGCGGGCGCCCGGCACCGCCGCCCCGGCCAGCTCGGCCGGCACGAGGTAGTCGAACGGGCGGTCCAGGTGCGGGACGTGGGTGTCCAGCAGCACCCGGGCCACGGGGTCGTGCTCGGCCGGCAGCACCGCGCCCACGCCCTTGGCGTCCTCGCGCGGGGGCCGGGGCGGGAAGCCCGAGAGGAGCGACAGCTGCCGCGGGCCCTCCGCGGCGTCCCCGGCGCCCTCCGGGTCCACGGTCAGACCCCGGCGGCCGACCGCAGGTCCGCGACGCGGTCGGTGCGCTCCCAGGTGAACTCGGGCTCGGAGCGGCCGAAGTGCCCGTGCGCGGCGGTGCGCGCGTAGATGGGGCGCTTGAGATCGAGGTCCTCGATGATGGCCAGCGGCCGCAGGTCGAAGACCTCACGGATGGCGTGCTCGATCCGGGTGGGGGCGACCTTCTCGGTGCCGAAGGTCTCGACGTAGAGCCCGACGGGGGCGGCGCGCCCGATCGCGTACGCGACCTGGACCTCCACGCGGTCGGCGAGGCCGGCCGCCACCACGTTCTTGGCCACCCAGCGCATCGCGTAGGCGGCGGAGCGGTCCACCTTCGAGGGGTCCTTGCCGGAGAAGGCGCCCCCGCCGTGGCGGGCCATGCCGCCGTAGGTGTCCACGATGATCTTGCGGCCGGTCAGACCGGCGTCCCCCACGGGCCCGCCGCGCACGAAGTTGCCGGCCGGGTTGATGATCACCTGGGTGCCGGAGAGGTCCAGCCCGGAGTCCTCGAGCACGGGGCTGATCACGCTGCGGCGCAGGTCGGAGGCGAGCTGGTCGAGGTCGTAGCCCTCGACGTGCTGGGCGGAGACCACCACGGTGTCCACGGCCACGGGGCGGTCGCCGTCGTAGCCGAGGGTGACCTGGGTCTTGCCGTCGGGGCGCAGACCCGGCAGCACGGCGGTCTTGCGCACGCGGGTGAGCTGCTCGGAGAGGCGGTGGGCGATGTGGATCGGCGCCGGCATCAGCACCTCGGTCTCGTTGGAGGCGTAGCCGAACATGATGCCCTGGTCCCCGGCGCCCTGGGCGTCGCGGGCGTCGCGGGCGGTGCCCTCGCGGACCTCGAGGGACTGGAACACGCCCTCGTAGATCTCCGGGGACTGCTCCCCGACGCTGATGGACACCCCGCAGAACTCGCCGTCGAAGCCGTGCACCGAGGAGTTGTAGCCGATGTCGAGCAGCGTCTTGCGCACCACGTTGGGGATCTCCACGTAGCCGCGGGTCTTCACCTCGCCGGCGACGTGCACCAGCCCGGTGGTCACCATGGTCTCGACCGCCACGGAGGACTCGGGGTCCTGGCGCAGGAGGTCGTCCAGGATGGAGTCGCTGATCTGGTCGCAGATCTTGTCGGGGTGTCCCTCCGTGACGGACTCGGAGGTGAACAGTCTCAGGTGCTGGGTCGTCTCGCTCACGGGAGACCACACTACCGGGCGCCCCGGACGGCGCAGCGCCGCACCGGTCGGCGCCGCCGGCCCGGGCGGGTCAGGCTCCGGCGCGGACGCCGGCCAGTTCCTGGGCGATCCGCGCCACGAGCCCGCGGGCCACGTCCGTCTTGGAGCCCTCGAGCACCTGCTCGGGGGCCCCGGCCGCGCTGAGCACGGTCAGGGTGGTGGTGTCCTGGCCGAAGACGAGGTTCTCGCCCACGTGGTTGACGGCCAGCAGGTCGCAGCCCTTGCGCACGAGCTTCCGGCGCCCGAACGTCAGGGGGTCGGTCTCGGCGTCCCCGGTCTCGGCGGCGAAGCCGACGAGGAGCTGGCGGCGCCGGGCGGTGTTGCGCAGGTCCACGAGCTCCTTGAGGATGTCGGGGTTGCGCACCAGCTCGAGCACGGGGTTGGACCCGTCCTCGGCCTTCTTCAGCTTGGCGTCGGCGATCCGGGCCGGGCGGTAGTCGGCCACCGCGGCGGCCATCACCACGACGTCGGCCCGCGCCGCGGCGCGCACGCAGGCGCGGCGCAGCTGCTCGGCGGTGCCGGCGTGCACGACCTCGACGCCGGCGGGCACCGGCGTCTCGAGGTGGGCGGCCACGAGGGTGACCGCGGCACCGGCGTCCCGGGCGGCGGCGGCGATCGCCACGCCCTGCTTGCCGGAGGAGCGGTTGCCCAGGAAACGGACGGGGTCCAGCGGCTCGCGGGTGCCGCCCGCGCTCACGAGCACCCGCGTGCCGGCCAGCGGGCCGTCGGGGGCGCCGCCGTCCCCGGCCAGGCGAAGCGCGGCGTCGCGGACGACCTCGGGCTCGGGCAGCCGGCCGGGGCCCGAGTCGGGGCCGGTGAGCCGGCCGTCGGCGGGCTCCAGGACGGTGTGCCCGTGGGCGCGCAGCTGCGCGACGTTGGCCTGCACGGCCGGGTTGAGCCACATCTCGGTGTGCATCGCCGGGGCGAACAGCACCGGGGCGCGCGTGGCGAGCAGCGTGGTGGTCAGCAGGTCGTCGGCGTGCCCGTGGGCGGCGCGCGCCAGCAGGTCGGCGGTCGCCGGGGCGACGACGACGAGGTCGGCGGCCTGGCCCTGGTGGACGTGGTTGACCTCGTCCACGCGGTCGAAGACGTCCGTGCTGACCCGCTGGCCCGAGAGCGCCTCCCAGGTGGGGGCGCCGACGAAGCGCAGCGCGGCCTCAGTGGGGACGGGCACCACCGTGTGGCCGCTCTCGGTGAACAGGCGCAGGAGCAGCGCCGCCTTGTACGCGGCGATGCCCCCGCCGATGCCGAGGACGATCCTCACGCCGCCGCGCCCCGTCGTCGGGGTGCCGGCCGGCTCACAGGTCCTGGAGGTCCCCGGGCTCGCGCCCCGGCTCCTCCGGAGCGGCGTCCGCCGCGTCGCCGGCGCCGTCGGAGGCGTTGTCGGCGGCGATGGCCGCGCCGCTGCCGGGCAGGTCGCCCAGCGGCTCGGCGGGGCTGTCGTCGCCCGAGGAGAAGTCCACCGAGGTGCCGCCGGAGAAGGCGGCGTCCGCGGAGAAGTCCACGGCGCTCTCCTCGGTGCCCTGGGCGAAGAAGTCGGCGCCGAAGACGTCGGCGGCGAGGTCGGCCTCCGTGGTGAGCTGGCCGTTCTCGGCGAACCCGGCGTGCTCGACCGGGCGACCCTCGATGAGGCCCTCGTCGATCTCGCGGAAGGCGATCGACAGCGGCTTCTCGTTGAGCTGGGTGTCCACGAGGGGACCGACGTACTCGAAGAGGCCCTCGTGCAGCTGCGAGTAGTAGGCATTGATCTGCCGGGCCCGCCGGGCGCCGAAGATCACGAGTCCGTACTTGGAGTCGGACTTCTTCAGCAGGGCGTCGATCGGCGGGTTGATGATGCCTTCGGTGTGGGTAGACAAGCGATTGCTCCAGACGGGGTGGACGGGTCTCAGGATGCCGGCTCGGGGTCGACCCCCATGAGCTGCACGAGTTCGGCGGCGGCGCGCTCGACCCGGTCGTTGATCACGGTGTGGTCGAACTCCGGCTCTGCCGCGAGCTCCAGTTTAGCGGTTTCCAGCCGGACCCGCTGTTCGGCCGCCGTCTCGGTGCCCCGGCCGACGAGCCGGGCGACCATCTCGTCCCAGCTGGGCGGGGCGAGGAACACGAAGTTGGCCTCCGGCATGGTGTTGCGGATCTGGCGGGCGCCCTGCAGGTCGATCTCGAGCAGGACGCTGAGCCCGCGCTCGAGGGCCCGCTCCACGGTGGAGCGCAGCGTGCCGTAGCGGTGCGAGTTGTGCACCACGGCCCACTCCAGCAGCTGCCCGTCGCGGGCCATGGCGTCGAACTCCTCGTCGGAGACGAAGAAGTAGTGGGTGCCGTCGACCTCCCCGGGGCGGGGGTCCCGGGTGGTCGCGGACACGGACAGCCACACCTGCGGGTAGTGGTCCCGGACGTAGGTCGAGACCGTGCCCTTGCCCACGGCCGTGGGTCCGGCGAGCACGGTCAGGGACGGGCGCGCGGCGCGGGGCGCGTCGAGGCTCACGGGTATCCTCCTGGGACTGGGGTGTTTCCCCCAATCTAGCGGATCGCGCCCGGGGCCTCCGCGCCCCGCCCGGCTCAGCGGTCCAGGTGCTCGATGAGCGCCCTGCGCTGGTGCACGCCGAGCCCGCGCAGCCGCCGGGTGCGGGCGATGCCGATCTCGTCCATGATGGCCGCGGAGCGGACCTTGCCGATGCCGGGGGTGGCCTCGAGCAGGTCCGAGACCTTCAGCCGGCTCACGGCCTCGTCCCGGTCCGCGCGGTCGAGGATCTCGGCGACCGTCATGCGGCGCTCGCGCAGCCCCTTCTTCACGTCGGCGCGCGCCGTCCGTGCCCGGGTCGCCTTCTCCCTCGCGGCGGCTCGCTCCTCGTCGGTCAACGGACGCAGTGCCATGTGGTTCCTCCTCGTCGCCACGGACTGCAGCCCCCGTCCCACGAGAGGACGGACAGCCCGTTTGCTAAAGAAACTACATGAAGAACGATGCTTCGCAAGGCGACACGACCGTGGTGTGACCAGGGGTGTCGTCGCCGGGGAGCCGGCGGGAGGAGGCGCGGGACCACCGCGGGGGCTCAGTCCAGGGCTGCCGCCAGCTCCCCTGCCGAGCGCAGGACCGCCTCCCGCAGCGCCGGCACCTCCGGTCCCCGGCGCAGGATCGCCCGGCTCGAGGCCGCGAGCACCTGCCCGGCCGCGGCGCCGAACACGGCCGGGAGCTCCTCGGCGCGGGCGCCCTGCGCGCCGTAGCCGGGGGCGAGCAGCGGCCCGCGCACCGCCGTCAGGTCGATGCCGAGCTCGGTCAGCGCGCTGCCGACCGTGGCGCCCACCACGAGCCCGCAGGAGCCGAGACCGGCCCGGGCGGCCGGCTCTCCCCCGGAACCGCGGAGCCGGTCGTTCTCGGCGGCCGCCGCGGCGCACACGGAGCCGGCGACGGACTCCCGGCCCCCGACGTGCTGGACGGAGCGACCCTCGGGGTTGGAGGTCAGCGCCAGCACGAACGTGCCGCGGCCGGTGCGGGCCGCCAGGTCGAGGGCCGGGCGCAGCGACTCGAAGCCGAGGTAGGGGCTCAGGGTCACGGCGTCCGCCGCGAGCGGGGACCCCTCCCCCAGCCACGCGGCCGCGTAGGCCTCCATCGTGGAGCCGATGTCCCCGCGCTTGGCGTCGGCGACCGTCAGCAGCTCCGCCGAGCGCGCCTGCGCGAGCAGCTCCTCGAGCACGGCGAAGCCGGCGGCGCCGTAGGGCTCGAACAGCGCCACCTGGGGCTTGATCGCGGCGGCGTGCCCGGCGGCGGCCTCCAGGACCGTGAGCGCGAACCGGCGCAGGCCCTCGGCGGAGCGGGGCAGGCCCCACGCGTCCAGCAGGCCGGGGTGCGGGTCGATGCCCACGCACAGGGGCCCGTGCTCGTCCATCGCGGCGCCCAGCCGCGCGCCGAAGGGTGCCCGGCCGGGCGCCGGGGTCACCGGGTCGGTCACCGGGCCGGGCGCCGGGGCGGTGTCCTCAGGCACGCACGGCCTCGGGCTCGCCAGCGCGCAGGAGGACCTCCAGGCGCTGCTCGTGCTCCTGCAGGCTCGTCACGTCCCACGAGTAGGAGCGCAGCGCGGTGACGGCCTGCAGGGCGGCGCCCAGCACGGAGACCGTGGTCATCAGGGGCACGCCCACGCTGGTGGCCGCGGCGCGGATCTCGTAGCCGTCGCCGCGGGCGGCACCGCCGGCCGGGGTGTTGAAGATCAGGTCGATCTCCCCGTCGGCGATGAGGTCCACGATGGTCCGCTCCCCGGGGGCCGTCTCGCGGATCTTGCGGACCACGGTGGACTCGATGCCGTTGCGGCGCAGCACGTCCGCGGTGCCGCCGGTGGCGAGGATCTCGAAGCCGAGGTCGCGGAACATCCGCACGTAGGCGATCGAGGAGCGCTTGTCCTTGTTGGCCACGGACACGAACATCCGCCCGGACGTGGGCAGGGACACGTTCGCCGCCGCCTGCGCCTTGGCGAAGGCGGTGTCGAAGTACTTGTCCAGGCCCATGACCTCGCCGGTGGAGCGCATCTCCGGGCCGAGCAGGGAGTCGACCACCGCCCCCTCGGCGGTGCGGAAGCGCGCGAAGGGCAGGACGGCCTCCTTCACGGCCACGGGGGCCGAGGCGGGCAGCGTGGACCCGTCGATCCGCTGCGGCAGGTGGCCCTGGGCCCGCAGCTGGGCGATGGTGGTGCCGGTGCCGATGAGGGCGGCGGCCTTGGCCAGCTGCACGCCCGTGGCCTTGGAGACGAACGGCACGGTGCGGGAGGCCCGCGGGTTGGCCTCGATGACGTAGAGGATGTCGGAGGCCACGGCGAACTGGATGTTGATGAGCCCGCACACGCCCACGCCGCGGGCGATGGCCAGGGTGGCCTCGCGCACGCGCTCGACCACGTCCGGGCCGAGGGTGATGGACGGCAGGGTGCACGCGGAGTCCCCGGAGTGGATGCCGGCCTCCTCGAGGTGCTCCATCACGCCGCCCACGTAGAGGTCCGTCCCGTCGTAGAGGGCGTCCACGTCGATCTCGATGGCGTCCTCGAGGAACTTGTCGATCAGCGCGGGCCGCGAGGCGGAGACCTCGGTGGCGTTCTGCAGGTAGCGGGCCAGGGCCGGCTCGTCGTAGACGATCTCCATGCCGCGGCCGCCGAGCACGTACGAGGGGCGCACGAGCACCGGGTAGCCGATGTCGTCCGCGATCCGCTTGGCGGCCTCGAAGGTGGACGCCGTGCCGTTCTTCGGCTGGCGCAGCCCGGCCTCGGCGAGCACCCGGGCGAACTCCCCGCGGTCCTCGGCGAGGTCGATGGCCTCCGGGGTGGTGCCGAGGATCGGCACGCCCGCGGCCTTGAGCTGGGCGGCGAGCTTGAGCGGGGTCTGCCCGCCCAGCTGCACGAACACCCCGAGCAGCCCGCCGGTGCGCCGCTCCGTCTCGACGACCTCCATGACGTCCTCGAAGGTCAGCGGTTCGAAGTACAGCCGCGTGGAGACGTCGTAGTCGGTGGAGACGGTCTCCGGGTTGCAGTTGACCATCACGGTCTCGTGCCCGGCCTCGCGCAGCACCATGGAGGCGTGCACGCACGAGTAGTCGAACTCGATGCCCTGCCCGATCCGGTTCGGCCCGGAGCCGAGGATCATGATGGAGGGGCGCTCGTGCCGGCCGACCTCGCTCTCCTCGTCGTAGGAGGAGTAGTGGTACGGGGTGAACGCCTCGAACTCCGCCGCGCACGTGTCGACGGTCTTGAACACGGGGCGGATGCCCAGCGCGTGGCGCACGCCGCGGACCACGTCCTCGGCCAGGTGGGCGAGCTCGCCGATCTGGGCGTCGGAGAAGCCGTGCCGCTTGGCCAGGCGCAGGGTGCGCACCGTGAGGTCGGCGTCCTGGCGCACCACGTCCGCGACCTCGTTGAGCAGCACCAGCTGGTCGAGGAACCAGGGGTCGATGCCCGTGGCCTCGTAGAGCCGCTCCACGGACGCGCCGGCCAGCAGGGCCTGCTGGACCTGCTGGATCCGCTCGGTGGTGGGCGTGCGGGTGGCGTCGACGAGCCGCGCCAGGGCGTCGTCGTCGAGCTCGGGGCGCACGAACGAGAAGCTGGAGCCCTTCTGCTCGAGGGAGCGCATGGCCTTCTGCAGCGCCTCGGTGAAGTTGCGCCCGATCGCCATGGCCTCGCCGACCGACTTCATGGTGGTGGTCAGCGTGGGGTCCGCGGCGGGGAACTTCTCGAACGCGAAGCGCGGGATCTTCACGACGACGTAGTCCAGCGTCGGCTCGAAGGACGCGGGGGTCTTGCGGGTGATGTCGTTGGGGATCTCGTCGAGGGTGTAGCCCAGCGACAGCTTCGTGGCGATCTTGGCGATCGGGAAGCCCGTGGCCTTGGAGGCGAGGGCCGAGGAGCGGGAGACGCGCGGGTTCATCTCGATGACGACGACGCGGCCGGTGTCCGGCTCGATCGCGAACTGGATGTTGCACCCACCGGTGTCCACGCCGACCTCGCGGATCACGGCGATCGCGATGTCCCGCAGGTTCTGGTACTCGCGGTCGGTCAGCGTCATGGCCGGGGCCACGGTGATCGAGTCCCCGGTGTGCACGCCCACGGGGTCGAAGTTCTCGATGGAGCACACGACCACGACGTTGTCGTTCTTGTCGCGCATCATCTCCAGCTCGTACTCCTTCCAGCCGAGGATGGACTCCTCGAGGAGCACCTCGGAGGTGGGGCTGTACTGGATGCCGGCGCCGGCGATGCGGTGCAGGTCCTCCTCGTCGTAGGCCAGGCCCGAGCCGAGGCCGCCCATCGTGAAGGACGGGCGGACCACCATGGGGTAGCCCAGCTCCTGGGCGGCGGCCAGGGCCTCGGGCATGGAGTGCACGATGACGGAGCGGGCGGACTCGGCGCCGCAGCGCTCCACCACGCCCTTGAACTTCTCGCGGTCCTCGCCCAGGTTGATGGCCTCGACGTTGGCGCCGATCAGCTCCACCCCGTACTTGTCGAGCACGCCGTTGGCGTCGAGGGCGATCGCCGTGTTGAGCGCCGTCTGCCCGCCCAGGGTGGGCAGCAGGGCGTCGGGCCGCTCCTTGGCGATGATCTTCTCCACCACCTCGGGGGTGATGGGCTCCACGTAGGTCGCGTCGGCGAACTCGGGGTCGGTCATGATGGTCGCCGGGTTGGAGTTCACGAGGATGACCCGCAGGCCCTCCTCCTTGAGCACCCGGAGGGCCTGCGTGCCCGAGTAGTCGAACTCGGCGGCCTGTCCGATGACGATCGGCCCGGAGCCGATGACCAGAACGCTGGTGAGATCTGTCCTGCGCGGCATGTCAGTTCTGCCCTTCTTCCTGTGCGTTCGGGGTGTCCTCGGGGCTCTGGGCGCCCTGGGCGCCGCCGGGGACGGCGTTGTCGACGGTCGGGTCGGCGCGGCCGTCCCGGTGGCTGTCCATCAGCTCGATGAACCGGCCGAAGAGGTAGGAGGCGTCGTGCGGGCCGGCGGCGGCCTCCGGGTGGTACTGCACCGAGAACGCGGGCAGGTCGAGGCAGTTGAGGCCCTCCACCACGTCGTCGTTGAGGCACACGTGGCTGACCTCGACGCGGCCGAACTCGCCCAGGGGCGCCTCGACCGGGCCGTCGAGGGGCGCGTCCACGGCGAAGCCGTGGTTGTGGGCGGTGATCTCCACGCGCCCGGTCCGCCGGTCCAGGACCGGCTGGTTGATCCCGCGGTGGCCGAAGACCAGCTTGTAGGTGCCGAAGCCCAGGGCCCGGCCGAGCAGCTGGTTGCCGAAGCAGATGCCGAAGAACGGGATCCCGGCGCGCAGCACCTCCCGCAGCGTCTCGATCTGCCGCTCGGCGGTGGCGGGGTCGCCGGGGCCGTTGGAGAAGAACACCCCGCGCGGGGCCAGGGCCCGGATCTGCTCGAAGCCGGTGTCGGCGGGCACCACGTGCACCCGCACCCCGCGCTCGGCGAAGCGGTGCGGGGTCATCGACTTGATGCCGAGGTCCACCGCCACCAGCTCGTGCAGGACCTCGCCGGTCCAGCCGTGCTCGGCGGGCTCCACGACGTAGGCCTCGGGGGCGGAGACGGTCTCGGCGAGCCGGCGGCCCTCCATCCGCTCGGCGGCGCCGACCTCGGCGACGAGCTCGGCGTCGGGGCGCAGCGCGGCGTCCCCGGAGAAGATCCCGCCGCGCATCGCGCCGCGGTCCCGCAGGTGGCGGGTGATGGCCCGGGTGTCGACGTCCTGGATGCCGACGACGCCCTGGGCCACCAGCTGCTCGTCGAGGGACCCCTCGGAGCGCCAGTTGGACGGGCGGCGGGCGGCGTCGCGCACGACGTAGCCGGACACCCAGATCCGCCGGGACTCGGCGTCGGCGGCGTTGACGCCGGTGTTGCCGATGTGCGGGGCGGTCTGCACGACGAGCTGGCCGGCGTAGGACGGGTCGGTGATGGTCTCCTGGTAGCCGGTCATGCCGGTGGAGAACACGGCCTCGCCGAGGGCGGTGCCGAGGGCGCCGTAGGCGCGGCCGCGGAAGACGCGGCCGTCCTCCAGCACGAGCACGGCGGGGTCAGTGGTGATCGAGCTCAAGGTCGTCCTCACGTTCGGGTCTGTGGGTCGGGAAGGCGGGGCGGCGGGTGCCGCCGGCGGGTCAGGAGTGCGGTGCCGGGACGATCGCCTCCACGGCGTCGAGGAGGCGCTGCTTGTCCTCGGCCCGCTGGGTGCGGAAGCCGGTGTCCACCACGGTGGAGCCCAGCCGCCAGGTCAGCACGGCGAGCCCGTCCCGCTCCACGAACTTGCCGACCATCCCGGAGCTGGTGCCCACGGCCACGAGGTCGGCGGCGGGGACGAACAGGCCCGGGGCGCCCTGCCGGTCCAGGAGCACGCCGTCGTCGTGGACCAGGGCCGTCGCCCGGGCGCGCACGCCCAGTCCGTGGGCCGCGATCCGCTCGAGCGGGGCGCCGGTCTCCGTGGTGCTCACGTACATGCCCGGGACCACGAGCCGGGGCTCGCGCTCCTCGATCCCCTCGGGCGGCGCGGCCGGCGCCGCGATCCCCGACTGGCGTCGCACGCGCGTGCGCCAGCCCCGGCGGAGCAGGGCGAAGAGCACGGCGAGGACGATGACCGTGACGAGCACGGTGCTGAGCTGGTCCATGGGACGGGGGCCTCCGGGCGGTGGAAGGGGGTCGGCGCGGTCAGGCGGCGGGGGTCGGGGCGGGGGTGTTGAGGGCCCCGTCGAGGACGGTGGGGTGGCCGCGGAAGAAGGTGGCGCGGACCGCGCCGGGCAGCTCCATGCCGCGGTAGGGGCTGTTGCGGCCCTTGGACGCGTGCCGGGCGGGGTCCACCACGGTGGTCGCGGCCGGGTCCCACAGGGTGAGGTGAGCGGGCTCGCCCTCCTCGAGCGGCCGGCCCTGGCCGGCGAGGCGCCCGATCCGGGCGGGGGTCGCCGAGGTGATCCGGGCGACGTCGCGCCAGGTCAGCAGGCCGGTGTCGACGAGGCTGAGCTGGACCACGGACAGCGCGGTCTCGAGCCCGGTCATCCCGTTGGCCGCGCAGGACCACTCGCACTCCTTGTCCTCGGCGGGGTGCGGGGCGTGGTCGGTGCCGATCACGTCGATGGTGCCGTCGGCCACGGCCGCGCGCAGGGCGTGCACGTCCTCGTCCGTGCGCAGCGGCGGGTTGACCTTGAACACCGGGTCGAAGCTGCGGACCCGCTCGTCGGTGAGCAGCAGGTGGTGCGGGGTGGCCTCGGCGGTGACGTCGATGCCGCGCTGCTTGGCCCAGCGGACGATGTCCACGGAGCCCCTGGTCGAGAGGTGGCAGATGTGCACGCGGGAGCCGACGTGCTCGGCGAGCAGCACGTCGCGGGCGATGATGGCCTCCTCCGCGACGGCGGGCCAGCCCGTCAGCCCGAGCTCGGCGGACACGGCGCCCTCGTTCATCTGGGCGCCCTCCGTCAGCCGCGGCTCCTGGGCGTGCTGGGCCACGACGCCGTCGAAGCCCTTGACGTACTCCAGGGCCCGGCGCATGAGCACCGGGTCGTGCACGCACATGCCGTCGTCGGAGAACATCCGCACGCCCGCGCGGGACTCGGCCATCGCCATGATCTCGGACAGCCGCTCGCCCTTCAGGCCCACGGTCACGGCGCCCACGGGACGGACCTCGACCCAGCCCGCGGAGCGGCCCAGCTCGTGCACCTGCTCCACCACACCGGCGGTGTCCGCCACGGGATCGGAGTTGGCCATCGCGAAGACCGCGGTGTAGCCGCCGAGCGCGGCCGCCCGGGTGCCGGTCTCGACGGTCTCGGCGTCCTCCCGGCCGGGCTCGCGCAGGTGCGTGTGGATGTCCACGAGCCCGGGCAGGGCCACGAGCCCGGCGGCGTCGAGGATCCGGGCGTCGCCCGCCTCCGCGGCGAGGTCGAGGCCGATGCGCCGGATCACGCCGTCCTCGACGAGGATGTCGGCGGTCTGCTCGCCGAGCAGCTGGGCGCCCTGGATGAGGTACGAGGTCACGAGAGGTCAGCGCTCCTGGGGGTGCGGGGTGGAGGTGGGGTCGAGGTCGTCGCCGGAGAGCAGCAGGTAGAGCACCGACATCCGCACGGAGACGCCGTTGCGCACCTGGTCCAGGACCGTGGAGCGCGGGGAGTCCGCCGCGGCGGAGGAGATCTCCAGCCCGCGGTTCATGGGTCCCGGGTGCATGATCGCCGTGGCGGCCCCGGCGGCGTCGAGGGCGGCGACCCGCTCGGGGGTCAGCCCCCACTCCCGGGCGTACTCCTGGGCGGTCGGGAAGAACGCGGCGTGCATCCGCTCCCGCTGCACGCGCAGCATCATCACCGCGTCCGGGGCGGGGTCCAGGGCCTCGTCGAGGGAGAAGACCACCCGGCAAGGCCAGTCCGCGATGCCGACGGGCAGCAGGGTGGGCGGGGCCACGAACGTGACCCGGGCGCCCAGGGTGGTGAACAGCCACAGGTCGGAGCGGGCCACCCGGGAGTGCAGGACGTCGCCGACGATCACCACGTGCATGCCCTCGAGGTCGAGCCCGCGGGTGCTCTCGCGGCCCTCGGTGCGGGCACGGTGCTGGCGCAGGGTCATGGCGTCGAGCAGGGCCTGCGTGGGGTGCTCGTGGGTGCCGTCGCCGGCGTTGACCACCGCGGCGTCGATCCAGTCGGACTCCGCGAGCTGCTGCGGGGAGCCGGAGGCCGAGTGCCGGATCACCACGGCGTCGGCGCTCATCGCCGCGAGGGTCTGGGCGGTGTCCTTGAGGGACTCCCCCTTCGAGACCGAGGAGCCTTTCGCGGAGAAGTTGAGGACGTCCGCGGACAGGCGCTTGGCGGCCGTCTCGAAGGAGATGCGGGTGCGGGTCGAGTCCTCGAAGAAGAGGTTGACCACGGTGCGGCCCCGCAGCGCGGGGAGCTTCTTGACGGAGCGCTGGCCCACGGCGGCCATCTGGTCCGCGGTGTCCAGGAACGTCAGGGCGGCGTCGTAGGAGAGGTCCTTCGTGGACAGCAGGTGCCTCATGCGCCGGTTCCCGGCACGGTGGTCTCGATGACCACGCAGTCGGCGTTCTCCGCCGCGCGGGGCTCGGGGTCGGTCTCGGCCAGCCGGACCCGGACCTTCTCCTGGGAGGAGGTCGGCAGGTTCTTGCCCACGTGGTCGGCGCGGATGGGCAGCTCCCGGTGGCCGCGGTCGACGAGCACGGCGAGGCGGACCACGCGGGGCCGGCCGACGTCCACGAGGGCGTCGAGGGCGGCGCGCACGGTGCGCCCGGAGTACAGGACGTCGTCGACGAGGACCACGGTGCGCCCGTCGATGCCCTGCACGGGGATGCGGGTCGGCTGGGGGGCGCGGGCGGGATTCTTGCGCAGGTCGTCGCGGAACATCGTGACGTCGAGCTGGCCGAGGCTCGCGGCGGCGTCGAAGCCGGTGTCGGAGGCGGCGATCTTGGCGGCGATCCGCTGGGCCAGCGGGTAGCCGCGGCGCGGGATGCCGAGCAGGACGAGGTCCGAGCTGCCCCTGTTGGCCTCGAGGATCTCGTGGGCGATGCGCGTCAGGGCGCGGTCGATGTCGGCTGCCGAGAGGATGACGCGCGCGGCGGCGGGTCCCGTCGAGGGACCGGCCGCGGAGGTGTCGTCGTTCATGGGTGCCGCCTCCTTCCCCGCCTCACAGGACGGACTTAAAGGTTGCTTGCTCGCCCCAAACTAGCACAGCGGCCCTGACGCCCCGGGCCCGGTGTGACGCCCGCCTCCCCCGGCGACCCCGCCCGGGCTAGGCGCTGTGGTCGGCCCGCTCCCACCAGGCGGCGGTGGCCGCGGCCGAGCCGAGGGCGACGAGCGCGACGCCCAGGACGCCGCCCGGACCGGCGCCGGCGGCGTCCGGGCCGGCCGTCCCGGCGAGGAGGGCGGGCACGGCCCAGGGGAACCACGCGCCGTGGCCGACCGCGGCGAGCACCTGAGCCACGAGGACGGCGAGGGCCATGGCCCCGGCGGTGGCCCAGGGCACTCGGGAGCGGCGCAGCTTCAGCGCCTCCGCCCCGAGGGCGGCCGCCGGCTCACCGGTCACCGGGGCGCTCCTGCCGGTGCTGCGCGCCCACCAGGCGCAGGAAGTAGGCCTCGAGGTCCTCGCGGACCACCGCGAGGCCGGTGGGGGGCACGCCGCCGTGGACGAGGGCGGCGGCCACCGCGTCCGGGCGGTCCGCGGCCCGGGCCTCGCCGAGCACGACCGCGGGCCCCGCGCGGTGCGCGTCGCCGCGCCCGCGGCCGAGGGGCGGACCATGCCGAGGACCGTCCGCATGACGGTGGTCTTGCCGGCGCCGTTGAGGCCCAGCAGCGCGTAGACCTTCCCCGGGCGGACCTCGAGGGTGACGCGGTCGACCGCGCGCACGGCCCCGTAGTGCTTCGAGACGCCCTGCAGGCGCAGCGCGGGAGCTGTCATGCGGACCTCCGCGGGACGCACGGTCGTGGTCCCGGAAATGGTAGCGCCCCGGGCGGGGTCCGGCGGCCCCGTCAGCCGAGCAGGGTCGGCTTCATCTGCTGCAGCCGGCCCAGCAGGCCGTTGACGAAGCGCGGGGAGTCGTCGCCCGCGAGCTCCTTGGCGAGGCTCACGGCCTCGGCCACGGCGACCCCGTCCGGGACGTCGTCGTTGAACAGCAGCTCCCAGGCCCCCACGCGCAGCACGTTGCGGTCCACCGCGGGCATCCGCTCGAGGGTCCAGCCCTGGGAGTACGTCTCGAGGTACTCGTCGAGCTCACCGCGGCGCATCGTGACGCCGAGCACGAGCTCCTCGGCGTACGGGGAGACCTGCGAGTCGCTGTGCATCCGGCGCCGCTCCATGACCTCGCGGGCGTCCTCGGAACGCTGCTCGGCCTCGAAGAGGATCTCCACGGCGCGCCGGCGCGCCTTGCCCCGGGCGCTCACTCGTTGACGCGGCCCAGGTAGTCACCCGTGCGGGTGTCGACCTTGACCTTGGTGCCCTGCTCGAGGAACAGCGGCACCTGGATCTGGTAGCCGGTCTCCACGGTGGCGGGCTTGGTGCCGCCGGTGGAGCGGTCGCCCTGCAGGCCCGGCTCGGTGTAGGTGATCTCGAGGACCACGGACGCGGGCAGCTCGATGTAGAGCGGGGCCCCCTCGTGCAGCGCGATGGTCGCGTTGAGGTTCTCGAGCATGAAGTTGGCGGCGTCGCCCACCACCTCACCGGGAACGGTGATCTGGTCGTAGGTCTTGTTGTCCATGAAGACGTAGTCGGCGCCGTCCTGGTACAGGTACTGGTACTCGCTGCGGTCCACCGTGGCGGTCTCGATCTTCGCGCCGGCGTTGAAGGTCTTGTCGACGACCTTCCCGGAGGTGATGTTGCGCATCTTGGTGCGCACGAACGCCCCGCCCTTGCCCGGCTTCACGTGCTGGAACTCGATCACGTTCCAGAGGTTGCCCTCCAGCTTCAGGACGGTGCCGTTCTTGATGTCGTTGGTCGTAGCCACAGGTTCTCTCTCTGGTTGTCTGCGAAGTCGGCAGGTCGGCGCGGACAGGGGGTGTCGTCCCGGACCGCGGACCAGTCTAGCTGGGCGCGCCCTCGGCGATCTCCTGGTAGCTCGCGAAGAGGATCGCGGGGTCGGGGACCTCGAGCACGC
Source organism: Kocuria sp. LHG3120 (assembly GCF_049897445.1). Classification (NCBI taxonomy): domain Bacteria; kingdom Bacillati; phylum Actinomycetota; class Actinomycetes; order Micrococcales; family Micrococcaceae; genus Kocuria; species Kocuria sp. LHG3120. Next base: position 432,999 of record NZ_JAFCWG010000002.1, read on the forward strand.
GGGGCCGGCCCACGGCGTCGAGGACGACGAAGCGCAGCAGGTTCCCGCGCGTCTTCTTGTCCCGCTTCATGACCTCGAGCAGCCGCGGCCACTGGTCCCACCGGTACGCGGTCGGCAGGCCGAGGGAGGCGAGGATGCTGCGGTGGCGCTCGACGACGTCGTCGGCCAGGTTCCCGGCGGTGCGGGCGAGCTCGGCGGCGAAGACCAGCCCCACCGAGACCGCGGCGCCGTGGCGCCACTGGTAGCGCTCGTTGTGCTCGATCGCGTGGCCGAGGGTGTGCCCGTAGTTGAGCATCTCCCGGCGGCCGGCCTCGCGCAGGTCGCCGGAGACGATCTCGGCCTTGACCCGGATGCTGCGCTCCACGAGCTCCCGGACCACCTCGGACTGCGAGTCGCGCACCGCCTCCGGGTGGGCCTCGATCAGCTCGAGGATCCGCTCGTCGGCGATGAAGCCGCACTTGACGACCTCCGCCATGCCGGTGAGCAGTTCGTTCTCGGGCAGCGTCCGCAGCGTGTCGAGGTCGCACAGCACGGCCGCGGGCGGGTGGAAGGCGCCCACGAGGTTCTTGCCCTCGGCGGTGTTGATCCCGGTCTTGCCGCCCACGGCGGCGTCGACCATGCCGAGCAGGGTGGTGGGCACGTGCACCACGCGCACGCCGCGCAGCCACGTGGCGGCCACGAACCCCGCGAGGTCGGAGACCGCTCCCCCGCCCACGGACACGATCGCGTCCGAGCGGGTGAAGTCGTTCTGCCCGAGGACCTGCCAGCAGAAGGACGCCACCTGGACGTGCTTGCCCTCCTCGGCGTCGGGGATCTCGGCGGTGAACGCCTGGTAGCCCTGTCCGCGCAGCTCCTCCATGACCACGTCGCCGGTGCTGCGCAGCGCCCGCGGGTGGATGACGAGCACGCGCTGGACCCGGTCGCCGAGCACGCGGGGGACCTCGCCGAGCAGCCCGTGGCCGACGAGGACGTCGTAGTTCTCGGCCGGGCGCTCCCCGGTGACGGGGATGGTCGTGACGGTGCGGGGAGCGGACTCGCTCATGCCTGGGCCTCCTGGGTGCTGTCGGTGGTGCCGCCGGCGCTCCGCGCGGAGCGCAGGCGGGTGAGCTCCGCCTCGAGGTCGGCGCCGATCTCGGCGACGGGCCGGTTGCCGCGGCCGTCGAGGGTGATGTCGGCGAGCTCCTCGTAGCAGGCGCGCCGGGACTCGTAGAGCTCCTGCCAGCGCCGCTCCGGGTCCGGCTGGAGCATGGGGCGGGTCCGGTTGCCGCTGATCCGGGGCAGCACGGTCTCGGTGTCCACCTCGAGGTAGGCGACGAGCTCGTGGCGCAGCAGCTCGCGGGTGGACGGGGTCGTGGGGGCGCCGCCGCCCACGGAGAAGATCGCGTTGGCGTGGTCCGGGTCCCGCAGGATCTCGGCCACGGTGTCCGCCTCGAGGTCGCGGAAGTACTTCTCGCCGTGCTCCGCGAAGATCTTCGAGATCACGCCGTACCGGGAGACGATGACCTGGTCGGCGTCCACGAAGTCGTAGCCGTAGAACTTGGACATGTGCAGGGCCAGGAAGGACTTGCCGGCGGCCATGGGCCCGATCAGCACCACGGGCCGCTGCGGGGTCTCGGCGGCGTCGGCCGGGGCGGGGAACTGCGCGTTCACGCCTGGGCCTCCCCGGGCTCGGCGGGCGCCACCGCATCTGCGGGCGCCACGGTCTCGGCGGGGGCCACGAGGGGGTCGCCCATGTGGTCGTCGCGCGCCGCGGCGGCGTCGTCCCCGAAGGCCCCGAGCTCGCCGGCGGAGTGCAGGGACTCCGGGATCGCGGCGAGGTAGGCGTCCTTGTTGCGGGCGGTCTCGGTGATCGAGTCCCCGCCGAACTTCTCCGTCACGGCGTCGGCGAGCACGAGGGCGACCATCGCCTCGGCGACCACCCCGGCGGCGGGCACGGCGCAGACGTCCGAGCGCTGGTGGTGGGCGCGGGCGGCCTCGCCGGTGGCGACGTCGACGGTGCGCAGCGCCTTCGGCACGGTGGCGATGGGCTTCATGGCCGCGCGCACGCGCAGGACGTCACCGATGGACATGCCGCCCTCGATCCCGCCGGCGCGGTTGCTCACGCGGCGGACCGCGCCGTCGGCGCCGCGGGAGATCTCGTCGTGGGCCTCGGAGCCGGGCCGGGCGGCGGTCAGGAAGCCGTCCCCGACCTCGACGCCCTTGATGGCCTGGATGCCCATCAGGGCCCCGGCCAGGCGCGAGTCGAGCCGCCGGTCCCAGTGCACGTACGAGCCGAGCCCCGGGGGCAGCCCGTAGGCGAGGACCTCGACGACGCCGCCGAGGGTCTCCCCGTCCTTGTGGGCGGCGTCCACCGCCGTCACCATGGCCTCCGCCGTGGCGGGGTCGAAGCAGCGCAGGGGGTCGGCGTCGAGGCCGGGGACGTCGGAGGGCAGCGGGCGCGCGGCGTCCACCGGGGCGCTGACGGCGCCCACGGCCGTGGTGTGGGAGACGAGCTGCACGCCCACGGCCTCGAGGATCTTCGCGGCGACGGCGCCGAGGGCCACGCGCGTGGCCGTCTCCCGGGCGCTGGCGCGCTCGAGCACGGGCCGCGCCTCGTCGAAGCCGTACTTCTGCATGCCGGTGAGGTCCGCGTGGCCGGGGCGGGGGCGGGTGAGGGGGGCGTTGCGGGCGCGGCCCGCGAGCACCTCCGGGTCCACGGGGTCCGCGGACATCACCTCGCGCCACTTGGGCCACTCGGTGTTGGCGATCTCGATCGCCACCGGCCCGCCCTGGGTCACGCCGTGGCGCACGCCGCCGAGCAGGCGCACCTGATCCTGCTCGAACTTCATCCGCGCGCCGCGCCCGTAGCCGAGCCGGCGGCGGGCCAGGGCGTCGCGGACGTCCTGGCTGGTCAGGCTCACCCCAGCCGGGACGCCCTCGATGATCCCGACGAGCGCCTCGCCGTGCGACTCGCCGGCCGTGAGCCAACGCAACATAACAACTCTTTCCGTTCGGGGTCTCGGCGACAGGGCCCCGCGGGGCGCGGCCGCCGACAGGTCTCAGGTGCGGGGCAGGGACGGGGCGGCGAGGATGGGCCGCCCCACGGCCGCGCACATCGCGGCGACCACGTCCTGCTCGCGGGGCAGGGGTGTGCCCGGATCGCGGCCGGTGAACAGGCGGATCTGGTCCACCGCCTGGAAGATCAGCATATCGAGTCCCGGGGCCACCGCTCCCCCGGCCCGGGACCAGACCGCGGCCACCGCCGACGGCCACGGGTCGTAGGCGGCGTCCAGGAGGACGCCCGTGGTGGTCGGGGCGGCGGCCTCCAGCTGCGCCGCCAGCTCGTCCGCGCCGTGCGGCGGGAGGGTGGAGACGACCACGTCGTACGCGGCCAGGAGGCCCGGCGCCTCGTCCCACGCCCGCAGGTGCACGGGGATCCCGAGCCGGCGCCCCGCCTCGACGGCGCGCCCGGCGCGGGTGGCGGAGCGCACGAAGACGTCCACGGAGGCGGCCCCGAGCCGCTGCGCGGCGGCGACGGCGGCCGTGGCCGTGCCGCCCCCGCCGAGGACGGCGGCCCGGGGGACGGCCGGCACGGTGCCCGCCGCGAGCACCGCGCCCACGATGCCGGTGACGTCGGTGTTGTGGCCGAGCACCGTCCCGTCCGGGCGGAAGAGCAGGGTGTTGACCGCGCCCACCGCCGCCCCGAGGACCGTGAGCTCGTCCGCGCACGCGGCGGCCACCGACTTCAGGGGCATCGTCACCGACAGCCCGCGCCAGGCGGGATCGGACCGGCGGGCGTCGACGAACGGCGGGAGCTGCTCCTCGACCAGGTCGTGGGCGTCGTAGTGCACGTCCTCGCCCAGCACCGCGTACGCGGCGCGGTGCAGGTCCGGGGACCTCGAGTGGCCGATGGGGTGGCCCACCACGGCGGCGCGGGCGGGACTCACCCGCACCGGCCCTCGTTCTCGCTGCACCACTGGTTGTACTCCTCCACGTACCCCAGGTGCTCCGCGTAGGTCTCGGCGAACTTCGTCTCGCCCGTGTCCAGGTCCACGGTCACCCAGAAGTAGTAGTCGTTGTCCTGCGGGTCGGCGGCCGCCGCGATGGCGGCGTCGCCCGGGGAGCCGATGGGGCCCACCGGCAGGCCGGGGTTGGCGAAGGTGTTGTACCGGTTGGACTCGTCGCGGCGCTCCTCCTCCGAGAAGTCGTAGCTGCGGCGGTCGAGGCCGTAGGTCACGGACGCGTCGGACTGGATGAAACCGGAGGTCTCGCCGTCGGGGTTCTCGAGCCGGTTCTCGATCGCGCCGGCCACCACGTCGTAGTGCTCGGGCTGGACCTCGAACTCGATGATCGAGCCGATGGTGAGCACCTCGAAGATCTGGTCCTCGTCGCTGATGCCGTTGTCGTCGAGGGTCGTGCGGGTGCGGTCCACCATCGTCTGCAGGATCTGCTCCGCCGTGGCGTCCAGCGGGAACCGGTACTCGCCCGGGTGCAGCCAGCCCTCGAGGGTGGGGAAGCGGTCCGGGATCCCGAACGTCGCCGTGTCCTCCCGGTAGGCCTCGAACTCGGAGACGGGGATGCCGGTGGACTCGCTGAGGACCCCGAACACGTCGGTCATGCGCAGGGTCCGGTTGACCGCCGCGTAGTGGGTGGCCTCGTCCTCCTCCATGAGCGCGTCCACGGCGGCCTCCGAGCTCATCTCCGTGCGCAGCTCGTACTCGCCCGGCTGGATGAACTGCTCGGCGTGCTCCTCCTGGTAGGTCTCGACGAACGTCTCGGCGTCCGCCACGATCCCCTGCGCCTCGAGGGCCACGGCGATCTGGCCGGTGGTGGCGCCGTCGGCCACGGAGAAGGTCACGGGGTCCTTGCCGTCGCCGCGGTAGTCGCGGACCTCGAACCACCGGAAGGTGGAGCCGAGCACGGACACCGTGATCAGCGCGGCGAGCAGGAACAGGGCGATGGCCGTGGTCAGTGAGACGCGGCCGCGGCGCCGGCGCCGCTTGACCTGCTCGGGGGTGAGCTCCTCGTGCTCGAAGACGCCGCGCAGGCCCGTGGAGGGCTCCCTCGAGGACGGGGCGTCCAGGAGGCTGCCCAGACCGCCGCCGGACGACTCCCGGGGCGCCTCGGGTCGGCGGGGCGCCGACTGGTCGTACGGATCGTCGCTCACGAATGCTCTCCGTCCGGATCGGTGGTCGTCAACGGTGCCGTCCGCGCCCGGTCGGGCGCTCCGGCGGTGTCCTCGGCGGTGTCCTCGGCCGTGTTCCCGGCTCCGGTGGACGACTCCCCGCGGCGGGCCGCGGCCGGACCCTGCCCGTCGCGGTCACCCCCATTATGCGGGACGGCGGGTGCCGCGGCGCCGGGGACCGGCGGTTCCACCGGCGCGCCGGGCTCCGCCCCGGTCGCCCTGGCCCGGTCCACGGCGCTCTGCAGGATGGTGGCCGCGGCCACCTGGTCGACCTTGTCCATGTGGTCGCGGCGGGCGACCCCGGCCTCCAGCAGCGCCCGGTGGGCGTCCACGGTGCTGAGGCGCTCGTCGACCAGCCGCACCGGCACGTCGCGGCCCTTCACGCGCAGCCGCCGCACGAGGGCCTCCGCGTAGTCGCGCGCCATCGCGGTCGAGGCGTTCTCCCCGCCGTCGAGGCTGCGGGGCAGCCCCACGTAGACGGCGACGACGTCGTGCTCCTGGACCAGACCGGCCAGCAGCTTCACGTCGAAGCCCTTCCGGGGGTCGGGGTCGCGCCGCAGCGTGGTGAGCGGCGTGGCGAGGATGCCGTCGGGGTCGCACAGGGCGACCCCGACGCGGACGAGGCCGACGTCGACCCCCATCCGCCGTCCCCGGGCGTAGGCGTCGCTCACGCGGCGGCGCCGCCCGTCGCCCGGGCGATGTCGGCCAGCACCGCGTCCAGGGCGGCCCCCGTCTTGGCCGGGTCCTGCCCGCCGCCCTGGGCGATGTCGTCCTTGCCGCCGCCGCCGCCGCCGAGGACCTTGGCGGCCGTGCGCACGAGCCGGCCGGCCTGCACCCCGGCCGCGCGGGCGCCCTCGGTGGTCGCCACGAGGACCAGGGGACGGCCCTTGGCCGTGCCCGTGACGGCGACGACGAACGGCTCCGCCGTCATCCGGCCGCGCAGGTCGAGGGCGAGCGAGCGGACGTCGTCGGCCCCGGAGACCTCGCCCATGTCGTGGGTCAGGACCTTTACGGCGCCGACCTCCCGCACGCCGTCGAGCAGGGCGCCGGCCTGCGCCTGGAACTTCTCCCGGCGCAGGACCGCGAGCTCCTTCTCGGCCGACTTCAGCTTCTCGAGGGTGCCCGCCAGGCGCTCGGGCAGCTCCGCGGAGGACTGCACCTTGAGCATGCCGGTGAGCTGGTGCACGAGGGTCCGCTCGGCCGCGAGGTGGCGGAACGAGTCCAGGCCCACGAGCGCCTCGACGCGGCGGTTGCCCGAGCCCACGGACTGCTCGGTGAGCAGGGTGAGGGAGCCGATCTGGGCGGTGCCGCCCACGTGCGTGCCGCCGCACAGCTCCCGGGACCAGGGTCCGTTCAGCTCGACCACGCGCACCCGGTCCCCGTACTTCTCGCCGAACAGGGACATGGCGCCCATGGCCTTGGCCTCGTCGAGGGCCATCTCCTGCGTGACGACCTCGTGGTTGGCGTGGATCGCCGCGTTGGAGACCTCCTCGATCTCCCGGCGCTGGGCCTCGGCGAGCCCCTCGCCCCACGCGAAGTCGAAGCGCAGGTACCCCTCCTTGTTGAAGGAACCGCGCTGGACGGCCTCGGGGCCGAGGATGTCGTGCAGGGCCGCGTGGACGATGTGGGTGCCGGTGTGGGCGGCCTCGGCGGCGCGCCGGCGGGCGACGTCCACCTGGGCGAGCACCGTGGCCCCGGAAAGGGCCTCGCCCTCGCGCACGACCGCCTGGTGCACGGACAGCCCCTTCACGGGCTGCTGGACGTCGGTGACCTCGAGCACGAAGCCGTCGCCGCTGATGGTGCCCCGGTCGGCGGCCTGGCCGCCGGCCTCGGCGTAGAACGGCGTCTCGTCGAGGACGACCTCGACGTGCTCCCCGGCCGAGGCTGCAGGGACGGTCACGCCGTCCTGCAGCAGGGCGCGCAGCACGGTCTCGTGGCCGAGCCGGGTGTAGCCGGTGAACACCGAGCCGCCCTCGTCGACGAGCCGGCGGAACACCGAGAGGTCGGCGTGGGCGCCCTTCTTGGCGCGGGCGTCCTGCTGCGCGCGGTGGCGCTGCTCCTCCATGAGACCGCGGAAGGCCGTCTCGTCGACCGCGACCCCGGCCTCCGCGGCCATCTCGAGGGTCAGGTCGATGGGGAAGCCGTAGGTGTCGTGCAGGGCGAAGGCCTCCGCGCCGGAGACGGCCTGGCCCTGGCGCCGGGCGCCGGCCACGGCCTCGTTGAGCCGGGTGGTGCCGGACTCGATGGTCTTCAGGAACGCCCGCTCCTCGGCGTAGGCGATCCGGGAGATCCGCTCGAAGTCCTCGGCCACGTAGGGGTAGACGCCGCGCATGGCGTCCCGGGAGGCGGGCAGCAGCACGGGCAGGCAGGGCTCGGTGACGCCCATCAGGCGCATCGCGCGGATCGCGCGGCGCAGCAGGCGGCGCAGGATGTACCCGCGGCCCTCGTTGGACGGGCTCACGCCGTCCGCGATGAGCATCAGCGAGGAGCGGACGTGGTCGGCGACCACGCGCATCCGCACGTCGTCGTCGTAGCCCTCCTCCCCCGGCTTCTCGGAGCCGTGGTAGCGCTTCCCCGAGAGCTCGGACGCCCGGTCCAGGACGGGGCGGACCTGGTCGGTCTCGTAGAAGTTCTCGACGCCCTGGAGCAGCATGGCCAGGCGCTCGACGCCGAGGCCGGTGTCGATGTTCTGCTCGGGGAGGTCGCCCAGGATCTCGTAGTCCTTGCCCGAGCCCTCACCGCGCTGGTACTGCATGAAGACGAGGTTCCAGATCTCGATGTACCGGTCGTCGTCGACGGCCGGGCCGCCCTCCCGGCCGTACCGGGGGCCGCGGTCGTAGAAGATCTCGGAGTCGGGGCCCGCGGGACCGGGCTGGCCGGTGTCCCAGTAGTTCTCGTCCCGGCCCAGCCGCTGGATCCGCTCGGCAGGCACCCCCACGGTGTCCTTCCAGAGCGTGTAGGACTCCTCGTCGCCCTCGTAGACGGTCACCCACAGCCGGTCCGGGTCCAGGCCGAAGCCGCCCTTCTCGAGCGGGCTGGTGAGCAGCTCCCACGCCATGGGGATGGCGCGCTCCTTGAAGTAGTCGCCGAAGGAGAAGTTGCCGGCCATCTGGAAGAACGTGCCGTGCCGGGCGGTCTTGCCCACCTCGTCGATGTCGAGGGTGCGGATGCACTTCTGGATGGACGTGGCGCGCCGGTAGGGGGCGGTCTCCTGGCCGAGGAAGTACGGGATGAACGGGACCATGCCCGCGATCGTGAACATGGCACCCGGCTGGGAGGAGATCAGCGAGGCGGAGGGCACCACGGTGTGGCCCTGGCCTTCGAAGTAGTCCAGCCAGCGCTTGGTGATTTCCTGAGAGAGCATTACCGGTGCTTTCCTTCGCGTTCGGTCGAGGGGTCGGTGGGCTCCGCCGCGGCCCCGGCCGCGCGGGGGGCGGCGGTGCCGTCGAGCACCGGCGGGGCGGTGCGACCGGCGTCGAGACGGCCGGTCTGCGGCCGGGGGGCGGCGACGCCGAAGGACTCGCGCAGCTCGGCCTCGCGCTCGTCCATGCCCGCGCGCACGGTGGCGGCGAAGCGGTAGAGCCGGGAGCGCCAGTCCCCGGGGCGGGGGGTGCGCGCGGCGCCGGCCCCGCCCGGCACGGAGAGGTCCTGGCCGGGTGATCGGGCGAGGCGGGTGGCGGCGGCGCCGAGCACGCCGCCGGCGGCCACGAGGGCGAGCCGGCCCCAGAAGCTCATGGCCGGTCCTCCCCCGGGGCGCCGGGGGCCTGCTCGTCGGCGGCCCCGAAGCGGTCGGCCCGGTGGGAGCCGTGCGGCGCGGTGTCGCCCGTGAACGCCCGGCGGACGCCGTGCGAGAACGCGGCGACCTTGATCAGCGGCTGGCCCACGGTGGAGGCCACCAGGGAGGACAGCGCGGAGACGTTCGCGGAGGCGTCGGAGACGTTGGTCGTGATCCCGTCCACCTTCTCGAGCTGCGAGTTGGTGGTCGAGACGGTGCGGGTGACCTCGTCGATGAGGGGGACAGTCTCGTTGTTGAGCGAGCGGATCGTCAGCCGCAGCTCGTCGAAGACCTTGCCGAGCTTGAGGATCGGCACCGCGAGCAGGAGCACCAGCACGGCGAACACCCCCGCGGCGAGCAGTCCTGCGATTTCTCCACCGGTCATGGGGCGGCGCGCTCCTTGCTGGTCGGGTCGGGGGGCCGGGGCGGCAGGACCGCCCGGGCGTGCGGGGACGGGCACCGGCGCGGTGCCCGGGGATCAACTGTACCGAACGGAAGAGCCCGCGGCGCAGGCGCCGCGGGCTCTCCGCAGGGAAGGCCCTGCCCCGGGGGGGTCCCGGCGGCAGGAGCCCGCAGGATCAGGCCATGCGGGCGTAGTACTCCACCACGAGCTGCTCCTCGCAGGTCACGGGGACCTCGGCGCGCTTGGGCTTGCGGACCAGCTTGGCCTGCAGCTTCTCGATCTGCACGTCGAGGTAGCCCGGGGTGTCGGGCAGCACGGCCTGGTGCGCGCCGGCGGCGGCGACCTGGAAGGGCACCATCTTCTCCGACTTGGCGTGCACGTGGATCAGCTGACCCTCCTTGACCTGGTAGGAGGGGCGGTCCACCCGCTCACCGTCCACCAGGATGTGGCGGTGCACGACCATCTGGCGGGCCTGGGCCATGGTCCGGGCGAAGCCGGAGCGCAGGACCAGGGCGTCCAGGCGGGACTCCAGCAGGGCGACCAGGTTCTCACCGGTCTGCCCCTCCTGGCGCTTGGCCTCGACGTAGGCGATGTGCATCTGCTTCTCGCGGATGTTGTACTGCGCCCGGAGACGCTGCTTCTCGCGCAGCCGGACGGCGTAGTCCGAGTCTGCCTTCCGGCGGGCACGGCCGTGCTCGCCGGGGCCGTAGGGACGGCGCTCGAAGTACTTCTCGGCCTTCGGGGTCAGGGCGATCCCGAGGGCGCGGGACTTGCGCACCTGGCGGCGCGCACGCGTGTTGTTAGCCACGTTTACCTTTCACAATGCGGTGCCCTCCCCCGTCCGGCGTGCGGTGCGGGGGGAGCGTGTTCTGTTCGGTCCGGCCTCCGAGGACGGGATCGGTCCCGCCGGAGAGGTGAGGATCAGCCGCAATCCTCCTGTCCTGCAAGCGCCGTGGCCGCGCGCCGCGCACCGTGGTTGAGGCGGTGCGCCGGGCGTGCGGGAGCACGGGCCTTGCCGGCCGACGTCCCACTATAGCGTGTGCGGGGCCGTGGCGCGCCCCGGGGTGCTCGCGGTGCGGGCCGGCCCCCGTCCCGGTCCCGGCGCGCCGGAGCGCCGCCCGGGAGTCCCGGACGGCGCTCCGGCGCACGAGCCCTCGGCGCGGACGCGGTCAGTCGACGTCCTCGTCCACCCAGTCGAAGGTCTTGGTGACGGCCTTCTGCCAGTTGCGGAACAGCCGGCCGCGCTCGGCGTCCTCCATCTGCGGCTCCCAGCGCTTGTTCTCGGCCCAGTTCGCGGTGACCTCCTCCGTCCCGGACCAGAAGCCGACGGCGATGCCCGCGGCGTAGGCGGCGCCGAGGGCCGTGGTCTCGGTGACCTCCGGGCGGATCACCGGGACCCCGAGCTGGTCCGCCTGGAACTGCATGAGCAGCTCGTTGGCGGTCATCCCGCCGTCCACCTTGAGCTCGGTGATGTCCACCCCGGCGTCGGCGTTCATCGCCTCGACCACCTCGCGGGACTGGTAGGCCGTGGCCTCCAGGGCGGCCCGGGCGATGTGGGCCTTGTTGACGTAGCGGGTCAGGCCCACCAGGGCGCCGCGGGCGTCCGAGCGCCAGTACGGGGCGAACAGGCCGCTGAAGGCCGGGACGAAGTAGGCCCCGCCGTTGTCCTCGACCGACGCGGCCAGGGACTCGACCTGCGGTGCTGAGGAGAGGATGCCCAGGTTGTCGCGCAGCCACTGGACCAGGGACCCGGTCACGGCGATGGAGCCCTCCAGGGCGTAGACGGCGTCCTGGTCGCCGATCTTGTAGCACACCGTGCTCAGCAGCCCGTTCTCCGAGTGCACCACCTCGGTGCCCACGTTCATCAGCACGAAGCTGCCCGTGCCGTAGGTGTTCTTGCCCATGCCCTTCTCGAAGCACGCCTGCCCGAACATCGCGGCCTGCTGGTCGCCGAGGATGCCGGCGATCGGCACGTCCTTGAGGAAGCCGCGGGTGCGGCCCTTGCCGTAGACCTCGGAGGAGGAGCGGATCTCGGGCAGCATCGACGTGGGGATGCCCATGTCCGCGCAGATCTCCTCGTTCCAGTCGAGGGTCGCCAGGTTCATCAGCATGGTGCGCGAGGCGTTGGTGACGTCGGTGACGTGCACCCCGCCGTCCACGCCGCCCGTCATGTTCCACACCAGCCAGGAGTCGGTGTTGCCCATGAGCAGGTCCCCGCGCTCGGCCCGCTCCCGGGCGCCGTCCACGTTGTCCAGGATCCACTTGACCTTCGGGCCCGAGAAGTAGCTGGCCAGCGGCAGGCCCACCCGGTCCTTGTACCGGTCCGGGCCGGCCTCCCCGCCGAGCTCCTCGGCGATCTTCTGGGTGCGGGTGTCCTGCCAGACGATGGCGTTGTAGACGGGCTCCCCGGTGGTGCGGTCCCAGACCACGGTGGTCTCGCGCTGGTTGGTGATGCCCACGGCGGCCAGGTCCCGGGCGTTGATCTCGGCGGAGGCCTCGGCGTCGGCGACGACCTTGCGGACGTTGCGCCAGATCTCCATGGGGTCGTGCTCCACCCAGCCGGCGCGCGGGAAGATCTGCTCGTGCTCGAGCTGGCCGGTGCTGACGATCGTGCCCCGGTGGTCGAAGATGATCGCGCGGGAGCTCGTGGTGCCCTGGTCGATGGCCATGACGTACTTGGTGTCGGTGCTCATGGGTGGTCCCTCACTTCGTTGTGGTGTCGTGGACGGGTCGGTGGTGGTGCGGGCGTCAGGCGGGAACGTTGGCGTACAGCTGGTAGAAGCCGCCGGCGAGCACGGCGCCGATGAGCGGGCCCACGACCGGGACCCAGGCGTAGGCCCAGTCGCTGGAGCCCTTACCGCGGATGGGCAGCACGGCGTGGGCGATGCGCGGACCGAGGTCACGGGCGGGGTTGATGGCGTAGCCCGTGGGCCCGCCGAGGCTCGCGCCGATGCCGACCACGAGCAGCGCCACGGCCAGCGGCCCGATCTCCGAGGGCGTGTTGCCGAAGAGCAGGATCACGATGACGAGGACGAACGTGCCGATCACCTCGGTGACCACGTTCCAGCCGTAGGAGCGCACGGCCGGGCCGGTGGCGAAGACCCCGAGCTTGGTCGCCGCGTCGATCTCCTCGTCGAAGTGCTTCTTGTAGGCGAGGAAGGCGAGCACGGCGCCCAGGAAGGCGCCGATCAGCTCTCCGGCGAAGTAGACGAGCGTGCTGACGAGGGTGACGGCCACCCCCGGGGCGTACTCCTCGGCGCCGCTGGCCCACAGCCCCACGGTCACGGCGGGGTTGATGTGCGCGCCGGACTGCCAGGCGACGTAGACGCCGGCGAACACCGCCAGGCCCCAGCCGAAGTTGACCATCAGGAACCCGCCGCCGAGGCCCTTTGACCTCGGCAGTGCGACGTTGGCGACCACGCCGGCGCCGAGCAGGATCAGCATCGCGGTGCCCGCGACCTCGGACCAGAAGACGGTGGACAGGGAGATGGGCACGGTGGGCGCGACGGCCTGTACCACTGCGTTCGACATCGACAGCACTGCGACTCCTCAGGTGGTGCGGATTGGGTGGACCGGCCGTCCGTCGGGGACGGCCGGTGGGGGGGGGTGGGGTCAGGGGACGGGGCTCGGTGGGACGGGTGGGCGCTCAGGCCTCGGAGGGGCGCACGAGCTCCAGGACGTCGGGGGCCGCTGCCCGTGCGGCGGCGGCCGCGGTGTCGTCCGGGGTCCTCGCGGCCTCGTCCTCCGCCGCGCAGCGGAGCCGGTAGGCCTCGACCTCGGCCCCCCGCCGCCGGTCGTCCCAGCCGAGGGCCTCGGCCGCGAGGTCCGCGATCTCCTCGACCGCGTCGAGGCCGTGGCGGGCCTGCTCCCACGTGAGCCGGGTGCGCGTGTCGAAGATGTCCTCGAGGTGCAGCGCGCCCTCGTGGGTGCAGGCGTGCACGATCTCCGCCCGCAGGTAGGCCGGGGCCCCCTCCAGAGGGCGGCCCAGGTTGGGGCGGTCCTCCACGAGCTCGGCGATCTCGGTGATCGCCGAACCGTAGCGGCCGAGCAGGTGCTGCACCCGCTCCTCGTTCCAGTCGTGCCGGGCGCCCAGGCTGCCGGCCTGGTGGCGGAGCGCGAGATAGCCCTCCGCGCCCAGCAGCGGAGTGCGGTCGGTGACCGAGGGCACGGCCTTGGCCCGCTCCTCCCCCAGGGCGAGGTCCACGGCGTCCTCGGCCATCACCCGGTAGGTGGTGAGCTTGCCCCCGGCGATCGTGATCAGCCCGGGGGCGACCTCGGTCACGGTGTGCTCGCGGGAGATCTTCGTGGACTGGGCGTCCCCGCCGCCCTTCTTCGTCCCGGGCTGCAGCAGCGGCCGCAGCCCGGCGTACGTGCCGATCACGTCCTCGCGGGTGAGCGGCCGGTCGAGGACCACGTTGGCGTGGTCGATGACGTAGTCGATGTCCTCCGCGGTGGCCACCGGGTTGACGAGGTCCTGGTGGTAGGGGGTGTCGGTGGTGCCGATGATCCAGTACCGCGCCCACGGGATGATGAAGAGCACGGACTTCTCGGTCTGCAGGATCAGCCCGCTCTCGCCGCGGATCCGCTCGCGGGGCACGATGATGTGGATGCCCTTGGAGGCGAGCACCTTCAGCCCGCCCTCGGCGTGGGCCAGGTCCTGGGTCTGCTCGGTCCAGACCCCGGTGGCGGCGATGACGGTCTTCGCCCGCACCGTGTGCTCCGCCCCCGTCTCGAGGTCGCGCACGGTGGCGCCGACCACCCGGCCGGTCTCGTCCGTGGGGAAGGACACGGCCCGCGTGCGGTTGGCCGCGAGCGCGCCGTAGCGCACGGCGGTGCGCACGATGGTGACGACGAGGCGGGCGTCGTCGACCTGGCCGTCCCAGTACTTGACGGCGCCGACCATGGAGCCGGGCTTGATGTCGGGGAAGACCCGCTGGACGCCCTTGAAGCTGTAGTGCCGCTGGTAGGGCAGGGTCGCGACCTTGGCGCCGATGTGGGCGAGGGCGTCGTAGAGGCCGATCCCGGCGGTGACGTAGGGCCGCTCCCAGAAGCGGTGGGTCAGCGGGTAGAGGAAGGGCACGGGCTTGACGAGGTGGGGGGCGAGGAAGTCCAGGAGCAGCTCGCGCTCGCGCAGCGCCTCGGAGACGAGCTTGAAGTCGAGCTGCTGGAGGTAGCGCAGGCCGCCGTGGACGAGCTTGGAGGACCACTGCGAGGTGCCGCCGGCCCAGTCCTGGGCCTCGACGATGCCGGTGCGCAGTCCGCGGGTCACGGCGTCCAGGGCGATGCCGGCGCCGGTGATGCCGCCTCCGACCACGAGGACGTCGAGCTCGGGGCCGTCGGAGAACTCGGCGAGTGCGCGGTCCCGTTCGGCGCTGGAGAGGGTGGGGTGGGCCATGGTGGGGAACTCCTCGGGGCGGGTGGTTGCGGTCGGGAAGGTGCTCTGCATCACACTCTGTCCTGGGTTGCACCTATGCTCAAAGCAAATGAACGGACGTGCAGGGAAGGGAGGGTCACATGCACGGTGATGCCGAGCTCCACCACGCGGCGGAGCTGTACTACGTGCAGGGCATGACGATGGAGGCGGTGGCGGACCGCTTCGGGGTCTCCCGCCCCACGGTCTCGCGGATGCTGCAGGCCGCCCGGGAGCGGGGCATCGTGCGGATCAGCCTCGCGGCTCCCCCGGACGCGGGACACGACCTGTCCCACCGGCTCCGGGAGGCCTTCGGGGTGACGGTGCACGTGGCGGGCACGCCGCGCACGGCCACGGAGCCGCAGCGGCTGGAGTCCGTGGCCCGGGCCGCGGCGGGGCTGCTGGGCGACTGGTTCGGGGACGGGATGACGCTGGCGGTCGCCTGGGGGATCACGACCTCCGCGATCGGGGGCCACCTGCAGCCGAAGGCCACGCGGGACGCGGTGGTCGTGCAGATGAACGGCGCGGTCAGCGCCCGTTCCACGGGGGCGGCGCAGTCCTCGGCGCTGCTCGGGCAGATGTCGGCGGCCTTCGGGGCCGCGCTGCTGCCCTTCCCCGCCCCCGCGTTCTTCGACCAGGAGGAGACGCGGCGGCTGATGTGGCAGGAGTCCTCGGTGCGGCGGGTGCTGGCGGTGCGCAACGCGGCGGACCTGGCGGTGTTCAGCGTGGGGGCCTTCCGCGGTCCGATGATCTCCCAGGTGTACACCAGCGGCTACCTGCCGGAGGACGCGCTCCGGGAGCTGTCCGCGCACCGGGTGGTCGGCGACGTGTGCACGGTCTTCCTGCGGGAGGACGGGACCTACGCCGACATCGACTACAACCGGCGGGCGAGCGGGCCCACGCCCATGGAGCTGCGGCGGATCCCGCGCCGGCTGTGCGTGGTGGCGGGGGACCACAAGGTGCCGGGCGTGGTGGGCGCCCTGCGGGCGGGCGTGGTCACGGACCTGCTCATCGACGAGCGCACGGCCGCGTCGGTGGTGCGCCACCTGTTCGGCCGCTGAGCCCGGCGGTCACCGGCCCCGGACGATGCCCCGCAGGATCTCGAGGCGGTGGGCGATCTCGCGCTCGCGGCCGTGCTCGGTGGGCCGGTAGTAGTCGGTGCCCACGAGCTCGTCGGGCGGGTACTGCTGGGCGGCCACGCCGTTGGGCTCGTCGTGGGAGTAGACGTAGCCCCGGCCGTGGCCGAGCTGGCCCGCGCCGGGGTAGTGGGCGTCGCGCAGGTGGAGCGGGACGGGTCCGGCTCGGCCGGCGCGGACGTCGGCGATCGCCTCGTTGATCGCGGTGTAGGCGGCGTTGGACTTCGGGGCGGTCGCCAGGTGCGCCACGGCCTGGGCCAGCGGGATCCGCCCCTCGGGCATGCCGATGAGCTGCACGGCGTCGGCGGCCGCCACCGCGGTCTGCAGGGCGGTCGGGTCGGCGGTGCCGATGTCCTCGGAGGCGGAGATGATGAGCCGGCGGGCGATGAACCGCGGGTCCTCCCCCGCCTCGATCATCCGGGCCAGGTAGTGCATCGCGGCGTCGACGTCGGAGCCGCGGATCGACTTGATGAACGCGCTGACCACGTCGTAGTGCTGGTCGCCGTTCTTGTCGTAGCGCACCGCCGCCCGGTCGAGGGCCTCCTCGGCGTGCTCCCGGGTGATCACCGGCACCGGCCGCGCGCGGTCCCCGCCGTCGTCCCCGTCCGTATCCCCGCCGGTGTCCCCGTCCGTGTCGTGGTCGTCCGGCTGCTCCGAGAACGCGACCCCGGCGGCGGCCTCGAGGGAGGTCAGGGCCTTGCGGGCGTCCCCGCCGCACAGGTCCAGGAGGTGCTCGCGGGCCTCCGCGGTGAGCTCCACCTCGCCGTTCAGTCCCCGGGGGTCGGCGACGGCCCGGTCCAGCAGCGCCCCGATGTCGGCGCGCTCCAGCGGCTGCAGCGTGAGCAGCAGCGAGCGCGAGAGCAGCGGCGAGATCACCGAGAAGGACGGGTTCTCCGTGGTGGCCGCGACCAGCACCACCCACTGGTTCTCCACCCCGGGCAGCAGCGCGTCCTGCTGGGCCTTGGTGAAGCGGTGGATCTCGTCGAGGAACAGCACCGTGGTGCGCCCGTGCAGGTCCCGGTCCGTGAGCGCCTCGTCCATCACCTTCCGCACGTCCTTGACGCCGGCGGTGATCGCGGAGAGCTCCACGAACTTCCGGGACACGCCCCGGGCGATCACGTGGGCCAGGGTGGTCTTGCCCGTGCCCGGGGGGCCCCACAGGATGATCGACGACGGTCCCGCCGGGCCCCGGTCCTCCCCCGCCAGCACCTGCAGCGGGGAGCCGGGCTTGAGCAGGTGCTGCTGGCCCACGATCTCGTCGAGGCGGCGCGGGCGCATCCGCACCGCCAGCGGCGCCCGGGAGCGCCGCGCCCGGCCGGCCGGGCGGGCGGCACGGTCCGCCCCGTCCCCGGCGGCGCGGGGACCGGGGTCGGGGGCGTCGAGGTCGTCGAAGAGGGAGCCGGTCACCCCCTCAGGCTAGCGGCTGCACCCGTCGCGGCCTGTCGGACGAGGGGGCACAGGGCGTACGATCAGCACGCTGATCACGTCGGTGCCGGCGGCGGGCGCGCTCCGCCCGGCGACGGCCACGACCGCTGCGGCGCGGGGTCCACCGGGGATCCCGCCCGGCCGTTCCAGGAATGAGGTACCGGTGTTCGAGGCCCCGAGTCTGCTCTTCGCCGCCGCCGGGCTCGCCGTGTTCGCGGCCGCCCTGCTGCCCCGCCTGCTCGTGCGGGCCCCCGTGTCGATGCCCATGGTGTTCCTGGCCGCCGGGGCGGTGATCTTCGCCCTGGCCGACACCCTGCCCGACCCGGACCCGGTGGCCCACAGCGCCGTCACCCTGCACCTGAGCGAGATCTGCGTGATCGTCTCGCTGATGGGCGCCGGGCTGGCCCTGGACCGACCGCTGGGCTTCCGGCGCTGGGCCACGACCTGGCGGCTGCTGGGGATCGCCATGCCCCTGAGCCTGCTCGGGGCGGCCCTGCTGGGCTGGTCGGTGCTGGGGCTGAGCGCGGCCGGGGCCGTGCTCGTGGCCGCGGCGCTGGCCCCCACCGATCCGGTCCTGGCCTCCGAGGTGCAGGTCGGGGAGCCCTCGGAGTCGCAGGAGGACCTCGAGGGCGAGGACGAGGTCCGTTTCGGGCTCACCTCCGAGGCGGGGCTCAACGACGGCCTGGCCTTCCCGTTCGTCTACCTCGCCATCGCCCTGAGCGTGGTGGGCACCGCTCCCGGCGCGTGGCTGCCGCACTTCCTGAGCGTGGACGTGGCCTGGCGGATCGCGGTCGGCTGTCTCGCCGGGGTCCTCGTGGGCCTGCTCCTGCGGCGGCTCTTCTTCCGCTCCCGGCTCGACAGCGTCCGCACGACCGCGCAGACCGAGGGGTTCGTGGCCCTGGCCGCCACCTTCCTCACCTACGGTCTGACCGAGATGGTCGAGGGCTACGGGTTCATCGCCGTGTTCGTGTGCGCCGTGACCATCCGGGCGGGCGAGCGGGTGCACGGCGCCCACGGCGTGCTGCACAGCTACATCGAGCAGCTCGAGCGGCTGCTCACCGTGGTGGTGCTCGTGCTCCTGGGCGGCGCCGTGGCCCGGGGGCTGTTCGCCGGGCTCAGCTGGCGGGAGGTGCTCGTCGCGGCGGCCTTCCTGCTGCTGGTGCGCCCCCTCGCCGGCTGGATCAGTCTGCTCGGCGGCCGGACGGGACCGTGGGAGCGCGGCGTGCTCGCCTTCTTCGGCGTGCGCGGCATCGGCTCGATCTACTACCTCGCCTACGCCCTGTCCGAGGGCGAGTTCGCCGCCGAGGACCAGGCCCTGTGGCGCATCGTGGGGCTGGTGGTCGTCGGCTCGGTCCTGCTGCACGGGGTCACCGCGGGGCCCGTCATCGCGGCCCTCGACCGCGCCCGGGAGCGGAAGGCCCGCGAGGAGACGGGCTCCGAGGAGGCCGCTCCCCGCACGGCGATCTGACGGCCCGCGCCGGCCCCGGTCTCAGCCCCGCCGGGGCCGTTCCAGCTCGGCGCTGTCCAGGACCAGGGTGAACGGGCCGTCGTTGACGAGCTCCACCTGCATCGCCGCCCCGAAGCGGCCGGTCGCCACGCGCGCGCCGAGCTCCCGCAGCGCGGCGACGTACGCCTCGAACACGGGCTCCGAGACGGGGCCGGGGGCGGCGGCCGACCACGAGGGGCGCCGGCCCCGGCGGGCGTCGCCGTAGAGGGTGAACTGGCTGACGGCGAGCACCGGGGCGCCGAGGTCGGCGCAGGACCGCTCGCCCTCCAGCAGCCGCAGCGTCCAGGTCTTCTCGGCGAGCTTCGCGGCCGTCGCGGCGTCGTCGTCGTGGGTCACGCCCACCAGGGCCAGCAGCCCCGGCTCCTCGACGGCCCCCACGACCTCTCCTCCGACGGTCACGGCGGCCCGGGACACTCTCTGCAGAACGATGCGCATGGGCCCCAGTCCACCACAGGACCGGGCGCACCCGGGGCCCCGCTAGCCTCGTCCCATGACCACCGCGCGCAGCACGCCCCGACCGAGCACCCTGGTGGCCGAGGTGTTCGCGCCCGCCCCGCTGGTGCTGTCCCTGCTGGTGCTCGCCGGCTGGTCGGGGGCCGGGTGGTCCGGGGCCCTGTGGGGTCTGGGGACGGCGGTGGTCGTGGCGTCGCTGCCGATGCTCGTGCTGCGGGTGCTGGCCCGGCGCGGGCGGGTGGACGGGCACTTCGTGCGCGCCCGGGCCCAGCGGCTGCCGGTCTACGCCGCCACGGGGGTGCTGACGGCGCTCGTGGTGGTCGCCGAGCTCGCGCTGGGCGTCCCTCCGGTGGTGCCCGTGACCACGGCGTTCGTGCTGCTGGGCCTGCTGGTGCTGCTGGTCGTGACCCTGTGGTGGAAGGTCTCCGCCCACGTGGCGATGGCCGCGTGCTGGGCCGTGGGGCTCGGCGTCCTCAGCGCCCCGTGGGCGTCGCTGGCCGCGGCGCCGGTGCCGGTCGTGCTGGCCGTCTCGCGGGTGCGCACCGGGGACCACACCCCGGCGCAGACGGTCGTCGGCGCCCTGATCGGCGTGCTCGTCGCGCTGGGCTGGGCGACGGTCGTGCGCACGGTGCTCTGACCGGCGTCCGGGCCGCTTCCGCCCAGGACCGGCGCCCCGGTCGGTGCAGCCCTGGTCGGTGCAGCCCCGGTCGGTTCAGCCCAGGACCGAGAAGCCCCGGGGCAGCGGCCGCCGGCCCGTGAGCGCCAGCAGGACCCCGGGCAGGTGCCCGCCGTGGGCGGCGAGCTCCAGCGCCGTCCGTCCGGCGTCGGCCAGGACGTGCTCGGGGGGTCTCCGGTCCAGCCCGCAGGCCCCGGCGACGTCCAGGCCGTGGACCGCCAGCTCGAACGTGCGGGTGGGCACGTAGGCGCGCAGCCGGGTGCCGCCTACCAGGGTGCGGATCAGCGGGTCCTCGTCGACGGGCACCTGCGCCAGGGCGTCCCGGGCCCGGTCCAGCGAGGCCCGGACGGTGGCGGCCGGGTGCCGGCCGAGCTCGCGGCCGGCGGCGACGCCCCGGGCCTCGACCTCAGCGGGGTCCGTGGCCGCGGCGGAGAGCGCGTAGTACTGGGCCGTGCCGGTGCAGGTCTCGTCGTCGGCGGGGACCGTGAGATAGGTGCCGAGCGTGACGAGCGCGCGGTGGGTGTGCCCCACGAGCGCCCGGACGTCCCAGGCCCCCAGGCCCGGCCGGGTCCAGTGGTGCGGGCGGATCTCCCCGACGAGGTCGGCGAACCAGGCCCCGGCGTCGAGGAGGGCGGTGCGGGCGGCGGCGGGATCACGGCTCATGGGCTCCCCTGGGTGCTCGGCGCGGGGGCGGGTCCGGTCGGCGGGATCCGGCCCCGGAGGTGCCCGAAGCCTACTGCGCGGCGACGGCGGAAGGGCCGATGTTGCGCCTGGTTGCGCCCGCTCCTCCGGGCCCCGGGCGCCGGCGGCGCCCGGGACACGGGCCGGGCCGGGGCGCCCGGACGGGGCCGGGACGTCGTACGCTCGGAGGACCCGCACGGGCGGGCCGGGTGCGCCGGCGCCGCCGTGCGGACCGCGCCGGCCGGACCGGCGCCACCTCAGCCCTCGACCGACCCCGTCCCGTCCTCGTCCCGGAAGGCCCCGCATGCCGCCCCGCCCCTCCTCACGGACCATGGCCGCCGCCTCGATCGGCGCCCTGACGATCGCCCTGACCGGCTGCGGGCAGGAGGCCCAGGACGTGCAGGAGGTGGACTCGGACTACGCCCAGATCTGCGTCGAGGACCCGGACGGCGAGGGCGGCGCCGAGCCAGTGCGGGTCGACGACGACGAGTGCGACGACGACCGCGGGCCCCGGGTGGGCGGCTTCTTCCCGATGTGGGTGCTCATGAGCTCCGCCCGGGCCACGGCCGTCCCCGCCGTGGGCTCACCGGTGTCGTCCGCGGCGGGCTGGAGCACCGGCCGGCCGCCGGGCTCGGCCACCGTGGCCCGCGGTCTGCCCCGCGACGGGGCCGCCGTGGGCAAGAGCGGCGTCTCGCGCGGCTTCGGCGGGTCGAAGAGCGGCTGGGGCTCCTGATGCGGCGCATCGACGGCCTGGCGCCGCGCCCCGGCTGGGAGCGCACCGTCCGCGCCGAGGGGCTCACCTACGCCCGCACCGAGCGGCCCGACGGCCGGTCCTTTTCGTACTGGAACGAGACGGCCGCCTACGTCTTCTCCCCCGACGAGGCGGACGAGCTGGAGTCCGTCACCGACGAGCTGCACCGGATGTGCGCCGAGGCCGCCCGGTACCTGGCCACCGGCGCCCTGGGCACCCTCGGGCTCTCGGACGCGGCCTTCGAGCTGGCCCAGCACTCCCTCCGGCTGCGGGAGCCCTCGGTCTACGGCCGCTTCGACCTGGCCTGGGACGGGGCCGGCCCGCCGAAGATGCTCGAGCTCAACGGCGACACCCCCACCGGGCTGGTCGAGGGGGCGATCTGCCAGTGGAGCCGCATGGAGGCGCTGTTCCCGGGCCTGGGCGAGGACCACCCGGAGTTCGACCAGCTCAACGGGCTGTGGCCCATGCTCGTGGACCGGTGGCGGCAGCGGCTGCCGTACTCGGCCACGAAGACCCTGCACGTGGCCTACACCCGGGAGGAGGAGTCCGGGGAGGACGCGGCCAACGCCGCCGTCATCGCGAACACCGCGGTCGAGGCCGGCTACCGGGCCGTCCTGCTGCCCGTCGAGGACGTCCGCTACGACACCGGGTCCGGCGGCTGGGTGCACGCGACCGGGGACGTGGACGACCCCGTGGTGGTCGGCCCGATCGAGGAGATCTTCGCCCTGCACCCGTGGGAGCACATGGTCGACGACGGCCCCGGCGCGTTCGTGCTCGACGACCCCACCCGGATGCACCACTGGTACGAGCCGGCGTGGAAGATGTTCCAGTCCAACAAGCTCCTGCTCGTGGCGCTGTGGCGGTGCTTCCCCGGGCACGAGAACCTGCTGGCCGCCCACCCGGACGGGCCCGGCGAGCTGCGGGAGTGGGTGCGCAAGCCCGTGTTCGGCCGCGAGGGGGACGGCATCGAGATGCACGCCCGCGACGTGCGGATCCGTTCCGAGCATCCCCACGCCTCCCCGCTGGACGTGTGGCAGGCCTACACGCCCATCCGGAACTTCCCGGGCTCCGACGGCGCCCCCAACCACCCGGTCATCGGCTCGTGGGTGGTGGGCGAGGCGGGCGCGGCCGGCATCGGCATCCGCGAGTCGGACGGCCCGCTGACCGACTACTACTGCCGGTTCGTGCCCAACGTCATCGACAAGAAGGGTCTGCTGTGACCGCCCACCTGCTCCCCCGGTCGATCTCCACCACGACCTCCGCGGTCATCGGGTCCACCTCGATCGCCCCGCTGTACTCGGCCGTGGTCACGGTGGGCCTCATCCACGCCCTGGTCGGCGCCTGGACGCCCGTGGTGCTGGTCGGCGCCGTGCTCCCCATGGTGGTCGTCTCGGTCTGCTTCGCCCGCCTGGACGCCCTCTACGAGGACCAGGGCACCGTCTACCGATGGGCCCGGGAGGCCTACGGGGCATTCGCCGGGTTCCTGGGCGGGTGGGGGCTGTGGCTCTCGGCGACCCTCGTGCTCGCCTCCCTCGCCTGGGTCACGGCCGACTCCGCCCTGTTCGCCCTCGGGATCGGCGCCGGGCCCTGGACCACCACCGCCGTGGCCGCCCTGCTCATGGCGGCCTTCGCGGCGGTGTCCGCCACGGGGATCAGGGTCTCGGCCGCCGTGCAGTGGGTCCTGGCCGTCCTGCAGCTGATCGGGGTGGGCGTGCTGGTGTGGGCGGTGCGCACCGCGCCGGCCCTGCCGCCCGGCACGGGCGAGGACGGGGAGTGGACCGGCTTCTACGGCACCGCGGAGCTCGCCGTCGGCACCGGGGTCTCGGCCGGGGACGTGGCGGCCGCCGTGCTGCTGGCCCTGTTCCTGTACTGGGGGTGGGACTCCACGTTCTCGCTCACCGAGGAGTCCACCACGCAGCGGGCCCCGCGGGTCTCGGCGTGGGTCGCGCTGGGCGTGGTGGCGGCCGCCTACGCCGCCATCGGCTGGGCCTACGCCCCGGGGTCCTCGGTGGCCTCTCCGCTGCTGGCCGCGCTCGTGGCGGTCTCGGCGGGGGCGTCCATCGGCACCACGATGATCCCCACCTCCCGCGGCCTGATGTCCATGGCGCGCGGAGGGCACCTGCCGCGCCGCTTCCGGTCCCTGTCCTTCGCCACCTGGACCACCGCCGCCGTCGCCGCCGCCTGGATGGCGTTCTCCGGGCCGCTCTTCGACGACTCGATCGGCATCATCTCGGTGCTCGTGGCCCTCTACTACGGCCTGGCCTGCGCCGCGGTGGCGAAGCTCGGGCGGACCGCCGCGGCGCGGGCGCTCGGCGTGCTGGGCGCCGCGCTCATGGCCGTCGCCCTCGTGCTGACGGGCGCGGAGTACGCGCTGACCGCCTCGTGGGTGTGGGTGGGCCTGGTGCTCGCGCTGCTCGTGGTCCCGCTGTGGTTCCTCCTGGGCCGGGGCCGCGAGCCGCTGCCGGGCGCCCACGAGCGCACCCCGCACCTGGAGAGCCTGCTCGACTGACCCCCTCGCCGGCTGCTGCCCTGCCGGACCGCTGGTGCCCGGACCACCATGCCCCGGCCGCAGTCGTGCGCGCGGCCGCGAATGCCGTCGACTCCGCACGCCGGTCTCGGTATCGTCGTCCGGGTGACCCGCACGATCAGCTCGGCCCAGGCGCGCCGCGTCGCGATCGCCGCCCAGGGCCTGGACCGCACCCGGCCCCCGGTGGTGACGATGCGGCACGTCACGAGCACCGTGGAGCGCATCGGGCTGCTGCAGATCGACTCGGTCAACGTCCTCGCCCGGGCGCACCTGCTGCCGCTGCTCGCCCGGCTCGGGCCGTACGACACCGCCCTGCTCGATCGGGCAGCGGGCCGGGCGCCGCGCCGCCTCGTCGAGGCCTGGGCGCATGAGGCCTGCTACCTGCCCGTCGCCACCTTCCCGCTCGTCGCCTGGACCCGCCGGCGCTGGGCCGGCATGGACCCCGACGCGCTGGAGGCCCGCCACCCGGGCGTGCTCGAGCTCGTCCGTGACGTCGTCGCCGAGCGCGGCCCGCTCACGGGCCGGGAGGTCGAGGCGTTCGTCGACGCCCACCACGCGCAGCGCGCCGAGGAAGGGTGGGGCTGGCGGTGGAGTCCCGCCAGGACAGCCCTGGAGATCCTCTTCGACGCCGGGCAGCTCGGCGCCGCGCGCCGCAACGCACAGTTCGAGCGGGTCTACGACCTCGCCGAGCGCGTCCTGCCCCCGCACGTCCGTGGGCAGCCGCCGCCGGACCCGGACGACGCCGTCCGCGAGCTCGTCCGCATCTCCGCCCGCGCCCACGGCATCGGCACCGTCCGGTGCTTCGCCGACTACTTCCGCCTCGGGCAGCGCGTCACCCGCCGCGCTGTCGACGAGCTCGTCGCCGCCGGTGAGCTGCTGCCCGTCACGGTCGCCGGCTGGGACCGCCCGGCGTGGCTGCACGTCGACGCCGGCGTCCCGCGCCGCACGGGCGCCCGTGCCCTGCTGGCCCCCTTCGACCCGCTCGTCTTCGAGCGTCGTCGGCTCCTGGAGCTGTTCGGGATGCACTACCGCATCGGGATCTACACCCCGGCCTCCCGGCGCACCCACGGCTACTACGTGCTGCCGTTCCTGCTCGGCGAGTCCCTCGTCGCCCGGGTCGACCTCAAGTACGACCGGGACCGCGGCGTCCTCCTGGTCCGCTCCGCCTTCGCCGAGGAGCCGGGTCCCGACGCCGCCGCGGCAACGAGGTGGCCGACGCGCTCCGTCGTCGTCGGGGAGCTGGCGGCCGAGCTGGCGACGACCGCGACGTGGCTGGGCGCGGACACCGTCGCCGTGGACGAGGACGCGAGAGGGGATCTGACCGGTCCGCTGCGGGGGGAGCTCCGCCGTCCGTGTCCGCGCTGAGGCCCGAGCACCGGCGCACCGGGAGCACATCGGACCGGGTCCGCCCGGAGCGGGCGGACCCGGCCCGATGGGGGCCTGGCCTAGTGCGCGGCCGCCTTCTCGGCCTTCAGGTCCTCGTCCTGCTTCGCCCCCGGCCTGGCGTCCACCCCGGCCTCCTTGCGCTGCTGCGGGGTGATCGGCGCCGGGGCGGCGGTCAGCGGGTCGAAGCCGTTGCCGGTCTTCGGAAACGCGATGACCTCGCGGATGGAGTCGGTCCCGGCCAGCAGGGCGACCACGCGGTCCCAGCCGAAGGCGATGCCGCCGTGCGGGGGCGCGCCGTACTTGAAGCCCTCGAGCAGGAACCCGAACTTCTCGTCGGCCTCCTCCCGGCCGATGCCCATGACCTCAAAGACCCGCCGCTGCACGTCCTGCTGGTGGATGCGGATCGAGCCGCCGCCGATCTCGTTGCCGTTGCACACGATGTCGTAGGCGTAGGCCAGGGCGTGCTCGGGGTCCTGGTCGAAGGTGTCCAGGAACTCGGGCTTTGGCGAGGTGAACGCGTGGTGCACGGCGGTCCACTGGCCGGCGCCCACGGCGACGTCGCCGGACTCGACGGCCTCGGCCGCGGACTCGAACAGGGGCGCGTCCACGATCCACACGAACGCCCAGGCGTCCTCGTCGATCAGCCCGGTGCGGTGGCCGATCTCCACGCGGGCCGCGCCGAGCAGCGCGCGGGAGGACTTCTTCTCGCCGGCGGCGAAGAAGATGCAGTCCCCGGGCTGCGCGCCGGTCGCGGCGGCGAGGCCCTCGCGCTCGGCCTCGGTGATGTTCTTGGCCACTGGCCCCGTCAGGGTGCCGTCCTCGCCGACGAGGACGTAGGCCAGGCCCTTGGCCCCGCGCTGCTTGGCCCACTCCTGCCAGGCGTCCAGGGTGCGGCGCGGCTGGGACGCCCCGCCGGGCATGACCACGGCGCCCACGTAGGGGGCCTTGAACACGCGGAAGGTGGTGTCCTGGAAGTACTCGGTCAGCTCGGTGAGCTCGAGGCCGAAGCGCAGGTCCGGCTTGTCGGAGCCGTACTTCGCCATCGCCTCCGCGTAGGTCATCCGGCGGATGGGGGTGGGGATCTCCACGTCGATGAGCTTCCACAGCGCGGCCACGATCCGCTCGCCGAGGGCGATGACGTCGTCCTGCTCCACGAAGGAGGCCTCGATGTCGAGCTGGGTGAACTCGGGCTGTCGGTCGGCGCGGAAGTCCTCGTCCCGGTAGCAGCGTGCGATCTGGTAGTACTTCTCGATCCCGCCGACCTGCAGCAGCTGCTTGAACAGCTGCGGGGACTGCGGCAGGGCGTACCAGGAGCCCGGGGCCAGGCGGGCCGGGACCACGAAGTCGCGGGCGCCCTCGGGGGTGGAGCGGGTCAGCGTGGGCGTCTCCACCTCGGTGAACCCGTCCTGGTGCAGCATCTCGCGGGCCACCCGGTTGGCGTCGGAGCGCAGGCGCATGATACGGGCCGGCTCCGGGCGGCGCAGGTCCAGGTAGCGGTGCCGCAGGCGGGCGTCCTCGCCGACCTCCACGTGCTCGTCGATCTGGAAGGGCAGCGCGGCGGCGGTGTTGAGCACGGTCACGGTCTCGGCCATGACCTCGACCTCGCCGGTGGACAGCGCCGGGTTCTCGTTGCCCTCGGGGCGGCGCTCCACGGTGCCGGTGACCTGCAGGACGAACTCGTTGCGCAGGTGGTGGAAGTCCGCCTCGTCGCGCACCACGATCTGGGCGACCCCGGAGGCGTCGCGCAG
This sequence comes from Kocuria sp. LHG3120, assembly GCF_049897445.1. NCBI lineage: Bacteria > Bacillati > Actinomycetota > Actinomycetes > Micrococcales > Micrococcaceae > Kocuria > Kocuria sp. LHG3120. The sequence goes on from NZ_JAFCWG010000002.1 coordinate 460,041, forward strand.
GTCCAGGAAGGCCACCCCTCCGTGGTCGCGGCGCCGGCCGACCCAGCCGGCCAGCGTGACGGTCTCTCCGATGTGCTCGGCGCGCAGGGCGCCGAGGTTGTGGGTGCGCAGCACTGAAAAACCCTTCGTTGTTCGGGAGGTGCGGACGGGGCCGCGCCCATCGCGCGTTTCCCGGGGATTCACCGGGTGCCCCTACTCTCGTTCCGTGCACGAGTTTACAGCCCGGGCCTCCGCCGCCAGGACGACGACAGGACGACCATGAGCACCTCCCCCGGCCACCCGGCCCTCGCCCGCCGCCTGGGCACCCTCGACGCGACGGTGATCGGGGTGGGCTCGATGGTCGGCGCCGGGGTGTTCGTGGCCTTCGCCCCGGCCGCGGGGTTCGCCGGCCCGTGGCTGCCGCTGGCGCTGCTGCTGGCCGCGGTGGTCGCCTGGTGCAACGCGACCTCCACCGCCCAGCTGGCCGCCGTCCACCCCGCCTCCGGCGGCACGTACGTGTACGCGAACCGTCAGCTGGGCCCGTGGCCGGGCTTCGTGGCCGGCTGGGGCTTCGTGACCGGCAAGACCGCGTCCGCGGCGGCGATGGCGCTGACCTTCGGCCTCTACGCCGCGGAGCTCACAGGGGCCGACGACGCCGGGGCGCGGCTGCTCGCCGTGGCCGCCGTCCTCGGTCTCACGGCGGTGAACCTGGGCGGGGTCACCCGCACCGCCCGGCTGACGAAGCTGCTGGTCGCCCCGGTGCTGGTGGTCCTGCTGGCCGTGGTCGTGCTGCTGTTCTCGGGCACCGGCCCCACTGCGGGCGGGGCCCCTGCGGGGGACGGCCCCGGGTGGGACGGGACCGGCTGGGGCGTGCTGCCGGCGGCGGGCACCCTGTTCTTCGCCTTCGCCGGCTACGCCCGGGTCGCCACCATGGGCGAGGAGGTCCGGGACCCGGCCCGCACCATCCCCCGGGCCGTCCTGGGGGCGCTGGCGTTCACGCTGCTCCTCTACGGGCTGCTCGGCCTCGGGCTGCTGCGCTTCCTCGGCGTCGACCGGCTCGCGGCGTCGGCCGCCCCGCTCCTGACGGTGGTGCGCGAGGCCGGCTGGGCGGCCGGGCCGGCGACCGCGGGCGCCGTCGTCGTCACCGCGGCCGCCGCCCTGGCCACGCTGGGGGCGCTGCTGGCGCTGGTCGCCGGGATCTCGCGCACGGCCCTGGCCATGGCCCGCGAGCGGGACCTCCCGGGGCCGCTGGGCGCGGTGTCGCAGCGGCACCGGGTGCCGTGGGCGGCTGAGCTGGCCGTGGCCGGCCTCGTGGTGGTGCTCGTGCTGGTCGGCGACGTCCGCACGGTCATCGGCTTCTCGAGCTTCGGCGTGCTCGTCTACTACGCGCTGGCGAACCTCTCCGCGCTCACCCTCCGGCAGCGCCCGGGGTGGGCGCCCCGGGCGGTCAACGCGCTCGGCCTGGCCGGCTGCCTGGTGCTGGCGTTCACCCTGCCGTGGCAGTCCGTGGTCACGATGCTCGGGGTCTTCGCCGTGGGCCTGGCCGGGCGCGCCCTGGCCCTGTCCCGGCGGCCCTGACCTCCCCCGCGCCGGTCAGGAGCCCGCGGCGCGCACGACCGGGCGCAGGTCCTCGGCCGGCGGGGACCAGGAGGCCGGGTCGGCGGAGACCTGCTCGCCGGAGCGGATGTCCTTGACCTCGTGGGCGAGCGAGCCGTCCTCGCCGCGGACCGTGAACCACACGTAGGGGATGCCGCGGCGCTCGGCGTACTTGATCTGCTTGCCGAACTTGGCCGCGCTCGCCGAGACCTCGCACGCGATGCCGCGCTCGCGCAACTGCTGGGCCACGTCCTGGGCCGGGGACCAGGACTCCTCGTCCACCAGGGAGATCAGCACCGCGGTGGGGACCTTGCGGGAGGGCGCGGCCATCCCCTGGGACAGCATGCGGGTGACCAGCCGGGTGACGCCCACGGACAGGCCCACGCCGGGGTAGGTCTTCTTGCCGGTGGACGCGAGGGACTCGTAGCGGCCGCCGGAGCACACGGAGCCGAGCTGCTCGTGTCCCACCAGCACGGTCTCGTAGACGGTGCCGGTGTAGTAGTCGAGGCCGCGGGCGATCGAGAGGTCGGCGACCACCGTGCCGGGGGCGCGCCGGGAGGCCTCCCCCACGACCTCGGCGAGCTCGCGCAGCCCCTCCTCGAGCAGCTGGGTGTTCACCCCCAGCGCGCGGACCTGCTCCACGAAGGACGTGTCCTCGGTGCGGATCGCCGCCAGCTGCAGCGCGGCCTGCGCCTGCTCGGGGGTGGCGCCGACCTCGTCGCACAGGGCCTGGGCCACCCGCTCGGGGCCGATCTTCTCGAGCTTGTCGATGTTGCGCAGCACCCCGGCGGTGTCCTGCAGCCCGATGCCCTGGTAGAACCCCTCGGCGAGCTTGCGGTTGTTGACCCGTAGCACGAACGGCGGGATGGGAAGCTTGGACAGGGCGTCGATCATCACGAGCGCGAGCTCCACGTCGTAGCGGAACGGCAGCGCGCCGTCGCCCACCACGTCGATGTCCGCCTGGGTGAACTCGCGGGCCCGGCCCTCCTGGGGGCGCTCGCCGCGCCACACCTTCTGGATCTGGTAGCGGCGGAACGGGAAGGCGAGGTGCCCGCCGTTCTCCACCACGTACCGGGCGAAGGGAACGGTGAGGTCGAAGTGCAGCGCCAGCTGGTCGTCACCGCGCTCGGCGGGGGCGGCGTCCTCGTCCTCCTGCAGCCGGGAGACGACGTAGACCTCCTTGTCGATCTCGCCCTTGCGCAGCAGCTGGCCGACCGTCTCGACGGCGCGGGTCTCGATCGAGGAGAAGCCGTGCAGTTCGAAGCTCTCCCGCAGGACGTCGAGGACGTGCAGCTCGACCAGACGCTCCTCCGGAAGCCATTCGGGGAAACCGGACAGGGAGGTCTTGCGGGCCATGGGGACGTGCTCCTCGGGTGGATCGGCGGCGGGACGGGTGGACGGCCGGCCCGGACGGGCCCGACGGTTCCGCACTCATCCTAGGGATCCCCGCGCGCCCGGCCCAAAGCCCCGCCCGGACCGGCCCTGGACCCGGCCCCGCGCCCTGCCCCCGTCCGGAGCCCCGCCGGGCGCGGCGCAGGGGCACCGGGGAGCGCCCGGCGGCCGGAGCAGGCGGCCTCGGTAGTATGGGCAGGACGATTGTCCGAAGCCGGGCGACGACGCGGGGCACGCTCCCGGGGTCGGCACCCGGCGAGAGCGAAAGAGTTCCAGCGGTGACAGAACGTCTCGAATCCGACGACCAGCCCACGCCCCGCCCCGTCCCCGCCCCGGGACCCGTGCCGAAGCCGGGGATCCCCCGGCCGGGCGCCCCCGCGGCGCCGGCGCAGGCCTCCCCCGGCCCGGCCCCCACCCCCGCGGCGGTCCCGCCGTCCGCGACCCCGGCGGCGACCCCGTCGGTGGCCCCGAGCGCGGCCCCGTCGGCGGCGGCGCCGGCCCTCGCCTCCCCGGAGTCCGTGGCCCGCGCCCGGGCCTTCGGGCGGGTCACGGAGGACGGGCACGTCTACGTGGTCGTCGACGGCGAGGAGGTCCTCTGCGGCCAGTTCCCGGACGCGACCGAGGACGAGGCGCTGGGCTACTTCGCCCGGAAGTTCGACGACGTCGAGGCGCAGGTGGCGCTGCTCGAGCAGCGCGTGGCCGCGGGCGCGCCCTCGGCCGACATGCAGAGCACCGTGGACCACCTCGCCGAGCAGGTCGGCCAGCGCAAGATGCTCGGGGACGTCAAGGCCCTCGAGTCCCGGCTGGAGGCCCTGCGCCCGGCGATCCGGGAGCTCGAGGCCGCCGAGCGGGCCGCCCACGAGGCGCAGCGCGCCCAGAACGTCGCGGCCCGGGAGGCGATCGTGGCGGAGGCGGAGCAGATCGCCGCCCAGGACCCGCAGCGCACGCAGTGGAAGCAGTCCTCGGCCCGGATGGCGGAGCTCTTCGACCAGTGGAAGACCCACCAGAAGTCCGGCATCCGTCTGGGCCGGGCCGCGGAGGACGCCCTGTGGAAGCGGTTCCGCACGGCGCGCACCACGTTCGACCGGCACCGCCGGGCGTTCTTCTCGCAGCTGGACGCCGACAACTCCGAGGCGAAGAAGGCCAAGGAGGCCCTCATCGCCGAGGCGGAGGCCCTGTCCGGCTCCACCGACTGGGGCGCCACGGCCGCGGAGTACCGCCGTCTGATGGACCGGTGGAAGGAGTCCAAGCGTGCCTCCAAGAAGGACGACGACGCCCTGTGGGCGCGGTTCCGCGCCGCCCAGGACACCTTCTTCGCGGCGCGCAAGGCCGACAACGACCGGATCGACGAGGAGTTCGAGGGAAACCTCGCCGTGAAGGAGCAGCTGCTCGCCGAGGCGAAGGCGCTGCTGCCGGTCACGGACCTCAAGGCCGCCAAGCGCGCCCTGGGCGACATCCTGGACCGGTGGGAGCAGGCGGGGAAGGTCCCGCGCGCCCACATGCGCCGGGTCGAGGCCGAGCTGCGCACCGTGGAGGACGCCGTGCGCCAGGTCGAGGACGAGAAGTGGCAGCGCTCCAACCCGGAGACGAAGGCACGGTCCAACTCGATGCTCACCCAGCTCGAGTCGAAGATCGAGGACCAGGAGGACGCGCTGGCCCGGGCGCAGGCCACCGGGGACACCAAGCGCGCGGCCAAGCTGGAGGGCGAGCTCGCCACCAGCCGCCAGTGGCTCGAGACGCTGCGCCGATCGGCGGCCGACCTGCGCTGACCGGGGACGCCCCGGAAGGCCCCGCGGCCGCGCTGTCCACAGCGCGCCGCGGGGCCTTTCCCGTGCCGCGGCCGTGGACGAGAGTGGGCCCATGGACGCCCCGCCCTGGCACCCCGACACCCTGTACCTGCCCGCACGGCCGTTCTCGCGCGCCGAGCTCTCGGCCCTCGTCACGGACGGAGTGCTCGTGCCCGTGGTGCTGGAGGCGCACGTGCTGCGCGGGCGCCCGGTGACCCGGGCGGTGAAGGTCGCGGCGCTCGAGGCGCAGCTGCCGCCGCACCTGCTGCGGCGCGGGGTGCTCGGGCGGCTCTCCGCCGCGTGGTTCTACGACTGCGCCGGGCGCCCCAGCATCCTGCCGGTGCTGCTGGACAAGCTGCGCCGCACCACGATGTCCCCCGTGCCGGAGGGCCTGGCGCTGCACCAGGTCACGCTGGGCGGCTACGACGTCCACGACGCCGGGCCGGTGCACGTCACCACGCCGCTGCGCACCGCGGTGGACCTGGCCCTGCACGTGCCGGGAAAAGAGGGGACCGCGGCCCTGGAGAAGCTCATGCACGCCCCGCACCTGCACTGCCCGCCCCCGCTGGTGCAGGCCGCGCTCGAGAGCTTCGAGCGGATGCCCGGCCGGCAGGCGGCGCTGCTGCGGGTCCGCCGCGCCGCCCGCGCCGTCGGCCGCCCCCTGCGCTGACGGGGGCGGCCGGGCGGCTCACCGACCGGAGGGCTCCGAGATGGGGCGGTTGCCCGAGGTGCGGTAGACGTCGTAGACCCCGTCGATCCGGCGGACCTGGTTGAGCACGTGGTCCAGGTAGCGGGGGTCGCCCATCTCGAAGGCGAAGCGGGAGATCGCCAGCCGCGACTTCGAGGTGTGCACGGACGCGGAGAGGATGTTGACGTGGTTCTCGGAGAGCACCCGGGTCACGTCCGAGAGCAGGGACTTGCGATCCAGGGCCTCCACCTGGATCTCGACCAGGAACACGCTGGACTGGGTGGGCGCCCACTCGACCTCGACCACCCGCTCGGTGGAGGTGAGGGCGAGCATGTTGGCGCAGTCCTTGCGGTGCACGGAGATCCCGGCGCCGCGGGTGACGAAGCCCATGATCTCGTCCGGCGGCACCGGGGTGCAGCAGCGGGCCAGCTTGACGTAGACGTCCGAGGCGCCCTGGACCGTCACCCCCGAGTCGGACACGCGCGGGCGCACCGGCTGGGTGGCGATGGTGGTCTCCGCGAAGTCCTCCTCCGCGCCGTCGGCCCCGCCGAGGTCGCCCACGATCTTCGCGACCACGTCCTGGGCGCTGACCACGTCGGAGCCGATCGCCTCGTAGAGGGAGCTGATGTCGGTGCGGTGGAAGTCCTGCGCCACCGCGAGCAGGGACTCCTGGGTGAGCGTGCGCTGCAGGGGCAGGTGGTGCTTGCGCAGGGCGCGGGTGAGGGCGTCCTTGCCCTTCTCGATGGCCTCCTCGCGGCGCTCCTTGGAGAACCACTGGCGGATCTTGTTGCGCGCCCGCGGGGACTGCACGAACTTCAGCCAGTCCTGGGACGGTCCGGCGTGCTCGGACTTGGAGGTCAGCACCTCCACCCAGTCCCCGTGCTGGAGCTCCGAGGACAGCGGCACGAGCTTGCCGTTGACCCGGGCCCCGATGGTCTTGTGCCCCACCTCGGTGTGCACGGCGTAGGCGAAGTCCACGGGCGTGGAGCCGGCGGGCAGGGCCATGACCTCGCCCTTGGGGGTGAAGACGTACACCTCGGACGTGTTGATCTGGTAGCGCAGGGAGTCCAGGAACTCGGAGGAGTCCTGGGTCTCCTCCTGCCAGGACACGAGCGAGCTCAGCCAGGCGAGGTCCCCCTCCATGGCCTTCGGGGTCGCGGAGTTCGCCTGGTTGGCCTGGTCCTTGTACTTCCAGTGCGCGGCCACGCCGTACTCGGCGCGGCGGTGCATCTCGTGGGTGCGGATCTGGATCTCCACGGGGCGCCCGTCCGGGCCGATCACCGTGGTGTGCAGTGACTGGTACATGTTGAACTTCGGCATGGCGATGTAGTCCTTGAACCGCCCCGGCAGCGGCCGCCACCGCGCGTGCAGGGCGCCCAGGGCCGCGTAGCACTCGCGCACCGTGCTCACCAGGACCCGGACCGCCTGCAGGTCCTGGATCTCGTCGAAGTCCTTCCCGCGCACGATCATCTTCTGGTAGATCGAGTAGTAGTGCTTGGGGCGGCCGGTGATGGTCGCCTCGATGCCGGCCTCGGAGAGGTCCAGGGCGATCCGCTCGCGGATCTTGGCCAGCGACCGCTCGCGCTGGGGCTGGCGCTCCCCCACCATCCGCACGATCTCCTCGTAGACCTTGGGGTAGAGCGCCGCGAAGGCGAGGTCCTCGAGCTCCCACTTGATGGTGTTCATCCCGAGCCGGTGGGCCAGCGGGGCGAAGATCTCGAGGGTCTCGCGCGCCTTCTTCGAGGAGGAGGTCTGGGAGACGAAGCGCCAGGTGCGGGCGTTGTGCAGGCGGTCGGCGAGCTTGATGACGAGCACGCGGATGTCCTTGGCCATCGCCACGATCATCTTGCGCACGGTCTCGGCCTGCGCGGCGTCCCCGTACTGGACCTTGTCCAGCTTCGTCACGCCGTCCACGAGGGCGGCGACCTCGTCGCCGAACTCGGCGCGCAGCTGCTCCAGGGTGTAGTCCGTGTCCTCGACCGTGTCGTGGAGCAGGGCGGCCACCAGGGTGGCGCCCGTCATGCCGAGCTCCGCGAGGATCGTGGTCACGGCCACGGGGTGGGTGATGTAGGGGTCGCCGCTCTTGCGCTTCTGGCCCTCGTGGCACTTCTCGGCGACCTTGAAGGCGCGCTGGAGGACCTCGAGGTCCTCCTCGGGGTGGGTGGCGCGCACGGTGTGCAGCAGCGGCTCCAGGATCGGCGAGTGGTCCATGGGCCGGCCGGAGAGGTAGGACAGGCTCGACCGGGTGCGGTCGCTGCGGCCCGGGAACACGGCCCGCCCCAGCATCGGCCGGGACGCGGGCACCACGTAGTGGGTGCCGGCCATGTCCGAGCGGCGCGGCGGGGTCGGTGCGGCGCTCTGGCCCGTGGGGACGGCCCCGTCGTCGGACGAGCTCATGGCCGGGACTTCCTTCCCAATCGATGCACGCGGGGCGGCGGCCGTGCGGCCGCCGCCCCTGTCCTCGTCCCCGGTCCGGGTCCGACGTGTGCTGCTGTGGCGGTCCGCTCCTGCACGGCCCGCCCTACGGTGGCTACAGTCTAGTGCGCGAGCGTCTCCTCGGCGGCACGCTCGGCGGACGCCCCCGCACGGGCCTCCTGCTCCTGGATGGCGGGCTCCCCGCGGCGCAGCAGCGCGTACAGGGGCGCGGCCACGAACAGGGTGGCGGCGGTGCCCACGATGATCCCGACGAACAGGGACAGGGACAGGTCCTTGAGGGTGCCCGCGCCCAGGACGAGCCAGCCGATGAACAGGATCGAGCCCACCGGCAGGATGCCGACCACGGAGGTGTTGATCGAGCGCACGAGCGTCTGGTTGACGGCGAGGTTCACCTGGTCGGAGTACTTCCGTCCGGCACGCTCCGGCGGGGCCGTGCCGTCGAGCAGGCCCTCGGTGTTCTCCCGGACCTTGTCGAAGACCACCACGGAGTCGTAGAGCGAGTAGCTGAGCACCGTGAGGAAGCCGATCACCGCCGAGGGGGTGACCTCGAAGCCCACGAGCGAGTAGATCCCGGCGGTGATCGCGACCGAGGCGAGCATGCCGGCGATCGCCGAGACGGACATCTTCCAGGTACGGAAGTACAGGGCCATCAGGGCGGTGGCCAGGACCACGAAGACCACCAGGCCCTGCAGTGCCTGGCTGGTGACGCCGGCGCCCCAGGTGGGCCCCACGAAGTTGGAGGTGACCTCCTGCTCGCTCACGCCGTAGGCCTCGACCAGGGCGTCCTTGACGGCGAGCGTCTGGTCGTCGTCGAGCTGCTCGGTGCGCACCCGGACGGTCTCCGGGGCGATGTTGGTGACCTCGACCTCCGCGGCGTCCGAGGAATCGGCGACGGCCTGCTGGCCGGTCTCGATGTCCGGGTCGGCCACGGCGGACACGGTGAACTCGGACCCGCCGGTGAAGTCGATGCCGAGGTTGAAGCCACCCTTGGCGACGGGCACGAGCAGGGAGAGCAGCACGAGGACGCCCACGATCGCGAGCCACCGCTCGGCCCGGCCCACGAAGGGGTAGGAGGTGCGCCCGCTGTGCAGGGCGTTGCCGAAATCTGCGAACCGGGACATCAGGCGTTCTCCTCGGGGGTGCGGGCGGCGGACGACGGCGCGCCGACCGGCGCGCCGTCCGGTGCTACCGCGGACGGGGGGTCCTGCGGCGCGGTCCGTCCCGCGCGCCGGCGCCGCTCGGCGATGGTCAGCCCGTCGTGCTCCGCCGAGGGCTCGCGCAGCCGTCCGGCGCCCCGGTACAGGGGCACCGCGTCGAGGGCCTCGGGGCTGAGCCCCGAGTGCTTCCCGCCGCCGCCGAAGTAGCGGGTGCGGGCGAGCATGACCATCACCGGGTGCGTGAACAGGAAGACGACGAGGAGGTCGGCGATCGCGGTCAGCCCGAGGGTGAAGGCGAAGCCGCGCACGTTGCCCACGGCCACGAAGTACAGCACCGCCGCGGCCAGCAGGTTCACGGCCTTGGACGCGAGCACGGTCTGGCGGGCGCGCTGCCAGCCGTGGTCGACCGCCGCGGGGATGGAGCGGCCGCTGCGGATCTCGTCGCGGATGCGCTCGAAGTAGACGATGAACGAGTCGGCGGTCTGGCCGATCGCCACGATCAGGCCCGCCACGCCGGCCAGGGACAGCCGGTAGTTCGCGGACCAGCCCAGCAGCGTGATCGCCAGCCAGGTGAGCACGCCCGCGACCACGAGCGAGCTGATGGTCACCAGTCCCAGCAGCCGGTACTGGAAGAGCGAGTACACGCACACGAGCACCAGGCCGATGATCCCGGCGATGATGCCCATCCGCAGCTGGTCGGCGCCCAGGGTCGCGGAGATCTGCTGCTCGGACTGGATGTCGAAGCTCATGGGCAGCGCGCCGTACTTGAGCTGCTCGGCCAGGAACTGCGCCTGCTCCTCCGTGAACTGACCCGTGATCTGGGCCTGGCCGTCGGAGATCACGGCGTTCATCGACGGGGCGGAGACCACCTGGCCGTCGAGCAGGATCGCGAACTGGCTGCGGGGGTCGCCGGGCGTGGCGCTGCCGATGCCGTAGAGCCGCTCGGAGAGCTCCCGGAAGGTGTCCGTGGCCTCGGGGCCGAACTGCAGGTTCACGGCGAACTGGTTCAGGGAGACCCCGGTGGAGTTCTGCGCCGTCCCGTAGGACGCGTCCTCGATCCCGGTGCCCTGGATCTCGACCGGGCCCAGGAGGTACTTGGTGCCGGTCTCGGGCTCGCAGGCGATGGTCGGGGCGTCGGCGTCCTGGGCCTCCCGCTCCTCGGGGGACTGCGGCACGGTGCAGTCGGCCTCCTCGAACTCCCGGAACAGGTCCGGGGTGATCCAGTTCGGGTCGGAGGCGTCGGTGGGCTCGGCCGTGGGCTCGGGCACCTCGTCGTCGGCGACGCGCTGGTCCTCAGGCACCGGCTCCGCCGCGGCGGTGGTGAGCACGGGGCGGAAGTTCATCTGCGCCGAGGTCTGGATGAGCTCGCGGGTCTGGGCGGAGGGCACGCCGGGCATGGAGACCACGATGTTGTTGCCGGACTGGGTGGCGATCTCCGCCTCCGCCACGCCCGAGCCGTCGACGCGCTGGCGGATGATCTCGACGGCCTGGTCCAGCTGCTCGGCGGTGATCTCCTGGCCGGCGTCCTCCCCCTGCAGGGAGGGGGAGAGGATCATCTGCGTCCCGCCCTCCAGGTCCAGGGCGAGCTTGGGGCCCCAGCCGGTGCGGTCGGTGCCCGCGCCCCAGGCCAGGAGCCCGGCCAGCAGGGCGAGCAGCACGGCCAGCCCGATGAGGGACCGCCGGGCGGTCGAGAGGGCGGCCCGCACCCCCGAGCGCGCCGGCGCGGTCGAGCCGCCCCGCCCGGACGGGCCGTCCGGGGCGGCGGGCCCCGGGTCACCGGGGGTCTTGCGTGTGGTCAGTGCCATGGTCTTCCTTACGAACGACGGCCCGGTGGGGCCGGGCCTGTGCATGGGAACGGGCCGACCAGTGGTCGGCCCGTCGTCCCGCGTGGGGGGTCAGTCGTTGCGCTGCCCGGGCTCGCGCCGGGCGTCGTCGTCGAGGGGTTCGACCGGGGTCGATCCCGCGCCGGGGGCGTCGGGCTCGACCACCGACGGCGCCGCCTCGGTCTCGGCGGCGGGGGCCGCCTCGTCCTCGACGACCGTGGTGACGGTCTGCAGGTGCACGGTCACGGCGGTGCCCGGGGCGATCTCGAGGACCACCTTGTTGGTGTCCCGGTCGATCGAGCGCACGGTGCCGTAGAGGCCGTAGTTCGTCATGACCTCGGTGCCGGGACCCATGGCCGCCTGCTTCTCCTTGACCTGGGCCACGGCCTTCTTCTGTCGGCGCATGGGCAGCCAGAGCAGGAGCACCATGGCCACGAGCATCAGGGGCAGCAGCCAGGCGGTGCTGCCTCCCGTGGGCTGGGCGGCCTGGGCGGGGAGGGACTGGACGAGGAGGAGCGGGCTCACGGACTTCCGTTCGATCGGTGGTGGGTGTCCTCACCATGGTAGGTGATCCGGCCCGTCAGCGTCCTGGACGGCACCCGGGAGGCAGCCCCCGGGTCTGCGGCCGCGCTCAGTCCTCGAACAGCGGCGGGACGTCCTCGGCGGCCGGGGCCGCGGCCGTGCCGCCGAAGGCGGCCCGCAGCCCGGGGTCCTTGAACGCCGCGTGCTCGGGCGGGCGCAGGCCCAGGTGGTCCCAGGCGGCGGCCATCGCGATCCGGCCCCGGGGGGTCCGGCCGAGCAGGCCTTCGCGGACCAGGTAGGGCTCGGCCACGGTCTCGACCGTCTCCGTCTCCTCCCCCACGGCGATCGCCAGGGTGGACAGGCCCACCGGCCCGCCGCCGAACTTCGTCACGAGCGCCTCGAGCACCGAGCGGTCCAGCCGGTCGAGGCCGCGGGTGTCCACCTCGTACATGTCGAGGGCCGCGGAGGAGGTGCGGGCGTCGATCCGCTGGATGCCGTGCACCAGCGCCCAGTCCCGCACCCGGCGCAGCAGCCGGTTGGCGATGCGCGGGGTGCCCCGGGAGCGGGAGGCGACCTCGGCGAAGCCCTCCGCGGTCATCGCGAGGTCCATGAGACCGGCGGAGCGGCGCAGCACGAGCTCGAGCTCCTCCACGGAGTAGAACTCGAGGTGGCCGGTGAAGCCGAAGCGGTCGCGCAGCGGGCCGGGCAGCAGACCGGCCCGCGTGGTGGCGCCGACCAGGGTGAACGGCGGCAGGTCCAGCGGGATGGAGGTGGCGCCGGCGCCCTTGCCCACCACGATGTCCACCCGGAAGTCCTCCATGGCCATGTAGAGCATCTCCTCGGCGGGCCGGGACATGCGGTGGATCTCGTCGAGGAACAGCACCTCCCCCTCGGTCAGGGAGGACAGGATCGCGGCGAGGTCGCCGGCGTGCTGGATGGCCGGGCCGGAGGAGATCCGCAGGGGCGCGCCCATCTCCTCGGCGATGATCATGGCCAGGGTCGTCTTGCCCAGACCGGGCGGACCGGAGAGCAGGACGTGGTCGGCGGAGCGGCCCCGCAGCCGCGAGGCCTCGAGCACCAGGGACAGCTGCTGGCGCACCCGCTTCTGCCCCACGAACTCGTCGAGGTTCGCGGGCCGCAGCGCCGACTCGAGCTGCTTCTCGTCGGGCTCGTCCTCCCCCGAGACCAGCCGGTCCCGGGAGTTCACGGCGGCGCCGTCGTCGCGGGCCACGCTCAGGCTCCTCGCTCCGCCGGGACCCGGGGCCCGGCCTTGGCCGCGCCGAGCCACCCGAGCACGGTGCGCAGGATCGCGGGCACGTCACCGGAGGCGGCGAGCTCCTCCCGGCCGGAGAGGGCGTCGGCGATGCCCCGGGCGGCGTCCTTCTCGTTCCAGCCCAGGCCCACGAGGGCCTCGAGCACCTGCTCCCGCCACGGCTCCATCGGGGCGGCGGCGGCCGGCTGGGCGGGACGGTCCGGGACGATGAGCTTGTCGGCCAGCTCCAGCACGATCCGGCGGGCGCCCTTGGGGCCGATGCCGGGGACGGTGGTGAACGCCTTGGCGTCCCCCTGCGCGATGGCGCGGTGGACGGCGTCCGGGCCGAGCACGGAGAGCACCGCCAGCGCCGTGCGGGGGCCCACGCCGCTCACGCCGAGCATGATCTCGAAGACCTCGCGCTCGGCGGGGCTGCGGAAGCCGAAGAGCAGCGGGGACTCGTCCTTGCGGGCCACGTACGCCGTGTCGAGCCGGACCTCCCCGCCGATCCGCAGGCCGGACAGGGTCTCCGGCGTCGCCTGGACCTGGACGCCGAACCCGCCTACCGCCACGACGGCGGTGGTGAGGCCGACGTGCTCGACCTGTCCCGTGATGGACGCGATCACCGCGCAACTCCTTCCCGTGCCCGGCGGGGGCCGTGCACGGTCGATCGAACAGATCTACGAATGACGACCACTCTAGCAGTGGGCGCCGGCTCAGCGGCGCCCGCCCCGCTTGGCGCGGTGCTCCGCCTCGGCCCAGGCCCGCTGGGCGGGGGTCATGCCGGAGCGGGCGGCGGCCAGGGGGCGGGCGCCCTGGTGCGTCTCGGTCCGGGCGGTGGCGTCCACGCCCGTGCCGCCGCCGCGCCAGCCGTGGCAGATGGCGATGGCCAGGGCGTCGGCCGCGTCGGCGGGCCGGGGCGCCTCGTCGAGCCGGAGGATGCGCATCACCATGCGGGCCACGGATGCCTTGTCGGCCCGTCCCTCCCCCGTCACCGCGGCCTTGACCTCGGACGGGGTGTGCCAGGCCACCGGAACGCCGTGGCGGGCGGCCGAGGCGATCACGGCGCCGGAGGCGTGGGCCGTGCCGATGACGGTGTTCACGTTGGTCTGGGCGAACACCCGCTCGAGGGCGAGGGCGTCGGGACGGTAGTGCTCGATCCACCGCTCGGTGGCCTCCCAGATCCGCAGCACGCGCACGTCGAGCGGGTCGGCGGCGTCCGTGCCGGCCACCCCGACGTCCACGAAGGACGCGGTGCGGTTGCCGGCCATGTCGATCAGGCCGAACCCGCACCGCGTCAGTCCCGGGTCGACCCCGAGGATCCGCTGCGTGGCCGTGGTCAGTCCTCGGAGTCGAGCTGGGCCAGGACCTCGGCGGGGATGTCCGCGTTGGCGTAGACGTTCTGCACGTCGTCGAGCTCCTCGACGGCGTCGACGAGGCGCAGGAACTTCCGGGCGCCCTCGGCGTCGAGCTCCACGAGCATGCTCGGGCGGAACTGCGGGTCGTCGTTGTTGTACTCGAGCCCGGCCTCGTCGAGGGCCGCGCGGATCGCGGGCAGGTCGGTGGCCTCGGAGACGACCTCGAAGACGTCCTCCTGCTCCACGACCTCGTCGGCGCCGGCGTCCAGGACGGCCATGAGGACGTCGTCCTCGGTCAGCCCGTCGGTGCGGGTGACCTCCACGACGCCCTTGCGCTCGAAGAGGAACGCCACGGAGCCGGAGTCGGCCATGGTGCCGCCGTTGCGGGTCACGGCCACGCGCACCTCGGAGGCGGCGCGGTTCTTGTTGTCGGTGAGGCACTCGATGTACAGCGCCGTGCCCTGCGGGCCGCGGGCCTCGTAGAGGATCTCGGTGTAGTCGACGACCTCACCGGTCAGGCCGGCGCCGCGCTTGACGGCGCGGTCGATGTTCGCGACCGGCACCGAGTTCTTCTTGGCCTTGGACACGGCGAGGTCCAGCGCCGGGTTGCCCGCGGTGTCGGGCCCGCCCATGCGCGCGGCCACCTCGATGCCCTTGATGTACTTGGCGAAGGCCTTCGCCCGCTTGGCGTCGATCGCGGCCTTCTTGTGCTTGGTCGTGGCCCACTTGGAGTGTCCTGACATGCGTCCCTCCTCGGGAAGTCGTTCGCGGTCGGCCGGGACGCGTCGTGCGTCGTCCCGGCACGGCCCGCCCCGGCGGTGGCCGGGACGGGCCGGAGAAGTCCCGGTCCATTCTACCGGGTGCGCGCCGCCCCGGCCGGGGCCCTAGCGGGGCCGGGCCTGCGCGACCTCCCGGGCCCGCTCGGCCAGGGTGTCGTCCAGCGGTGCGGCGTCGAAGACGCCGAGCCGGCGCTCCACGGCGGCGCGGATGAGGTGGTCGGCCACGGCGGGGTTCTTGGGCAGCATCGACCCGTGCAGGTAGGAGCCCACCACGTGGTGCACGCGGGCGCCCTCGGTGCCGTCCTCGCCGTTGTTGCCCGCGCCCTTGAGCACCCGTCCCAGCGGCGTCTGGTCCGGGCCGAGCCGGGTGACCCCGGAGTGGTTCTCGTAGCCGACGACGGTCCCGAACTCCGGGGACTCCAGCACGATGTTGCCGATCAGGCGGGTGGGCCCGCCCACCGTGGTCAGGTCGAGGATGCCGATGCCGGGCAGGGTCTCGCCGGCGCCGGTGCGGAACTCGTGGCCGAAGAGCTGGTAGAGGCCGCAGATCGCGAGCATGGGCACGCCGTCGGCGGCCATGGCCCGCAGCTCGGGGGCGATCCGTTGCAGGTCCTCCTGGACCCGGAACTGCCCCGAGTCCTGGCCGCCGCCGCCCACCAGCAGGTCGGCGTCGGGCGGGAACGGGTCCCCGGGGTTGTGGTCGCTCAGCCGCACGGCGTAGCCGTACTTCTCCAGCCGGCGCTTGAGGGTGAGGGTGTTGCCCCAGTCCCCGTAGATGTTCATGTCCCGGGGGTAGAGCTGGACGAGGTGGACGGTGCGGTCGGTCACGGGGGCTCCGCTCAGATCTCGGCGACCTCGGCCACGCGGGACAGCTCCCGGCGCAGCTCGAGCATGGACGTGTAGGTGCAGAAGACGCGCATCGGCCGGTCCCCGGCCCCGGCGACGAAGCGCCGCAGGGCGTCGCCGAGGCCCGGGACCACCTCGCGCACCGCGACCTCGTCGTAGTCCAGGCGCAGGGCCATGTCCCACGCCCGGGTGCCGGACACCGTGTCCACGCCGCCGGAGCGCAGGGAGTGGAGGTCCACGTCCCACAGCCAGGAGACGTCGCGGCCGTCGGCGTACTCGTCGTTGATGGCGATCATCGTGGCGTAGTCGCCCGGCCGCGCCGAGGCCAGCGAGAGGCGGAACCCGGCGGGGTTCTTCACGAGCAGCAGCTGCAGCGGCCGGCCGTCCACGGTGATGGTCTCCCCGCGGCCGAAGGCGGGGGTGACGCGGGAGAGCTCGTCCACCAGCGCGGCGCGGTCCGCGTCGGGACCGGCCACGGCGAGCGCCAGCGCGAGCGCGGCCGCCGCGTTGTACATGTTGTAGACGCCGTAGAGCTCCACGGTGGTCTCGACGGCCTCCCCGCCCACCGTGAGCCGGACCCGGTTCGCCTCGAAGGACGTCAGCTCCACGTCGGCGGCCGGCCGGGGCGCCAGCTCCGCCTCGTGGTCGGCCTCGGCGTCGGGTCCGCCGGCCGAACGCATGTCGTCGTCGGAGGGGAACATGGGCCGCAGCGGGGCGGACAGCCCGAACCAGCGGGTCTGCGTGCCCTCGGGGACGTGCTCGGCGAGGGACACGATCCGGGGGTCCTCCCGGTTGAGGACCACGGTGCCCGTGGTGGCCGCGGCGATCTGGACGAGCATCCGCCGGGTGGTGTCGATCTCGCCGAAGCGGTCGAGCTGGTCGCGCATGACGTTGAGCAGCAGCGCGTGGCGGGGCTTGACCTGCTTGACGAAGTGCACGGCGTGCGCCTCGTCGAGCTCGAGCACGGCGACGTCCGCGTCGAGGCGGCCCGTGAGGCTCATCTCCCCGAGCAGGGCGGCGGCCACGCCGCGCACGAAGTTGGAGCCGGTGCGGTTGGTGAAGACCTTGTAGCCCTGCGAGCGCAGCAGCTGGACGGCCATCTTGGTGGTGGTCGTCTTGCCGTTGGTGCCGCTGATGAGCACCACGCCGTGCGGCAGCTTGGCCAGCTCCTCGGCGACGAACCCGGGGTGCAGCCGCTCCATGACGAGGCCGGGGAAGGCGGAGCCTCCGCCGCGCAGGGTGGTCAGGTACCGGATGCCTTGGCCGAGCAGGCGCACGTGGGGTCTGGACATGCGTTCCATCCTATGGTCTTCGCCCCGGCGGCGGCGGCGGGCACCCGGGTGCCCCGGGGGCGGGCGGTCCGCGCGTCCCTCCAGGCCGCAGGGGGACGGGTGACGACGACGGCGGACGCGGTGCCGCCGCCGCGTGCTGCGCGAGGTGCGGGGATCCGCCCGTAGGGTCGGACCATGAACGCCGCCGGCCCCGCCGTCCCTCCGTCCGTCCCGCCTCGCCGGATGCCGCCCTGGTGGGTGGTCCTGGCGTGTCTCGGCGGTCTCCTGGTGCTCGGCGGGGCGCTGCTGGTGCTGCTCCACCCGGCGGAGGCGTCGTTCGGGTGGTTCGCGGAAGCCCCGCCGGGCGACGCGGCGTTCCCGGCCATGACCCTGGTGACCCCGGAGGCCACGGCGGGGTGGGCCGGTGTGGTGGCCGGGCTCGTCCTGTGGGCCTTCTGCGCCGGCTGGCTCCTGGGCCGGCGCGCCTCGCGGCGGTGACCGGAGGGTCGAGGCCCTCGGCCGCGCCGTGCCCTCAGGTCAGGCCCGGTCCACGAGGTCCTCGACGGCGGCCGCCTCAAGCAGGGCGGCCCGGCTGCTCCGGTCCCTGCGGCGGAGGGTCCAGCGGTGCGTCGACGGCGTGGAGCTCGTTGCTGAGGCCGGTGCCGTCGAGGCCGTCCAGCGGGGTGATGTCCACGACGATGCCCGTCTGCACGTCGAGGTGCACGCGGTAGACCGTGGCGAGGTCGCCGCTGGTGAGGGTCGGGTCCTCACGGCCGTACTCGTGGATCCGGCTGGCGGCACCGTCCAGCAGAGGGCAGCACCCGCACCGCGGGGTGTAGCCGTTCTCCCTGTCCTCGCCGGCACCGAGCAGCGGCCGGCAGGCGGCCGACCAGGTGAGGCGGCCCCGCAGTGTCGTGGCGACGACCTCGCTGACGTCCACTCCCCGGCTCAGCTCGGCCGGGTCGAGCATGGCCGTCCACCGGTAGTCCTGCCACATCGGATCACCGTGGTCGAAGTGCCAGTCCTCCGGGCGCCGGGCGACCAGACCGTCCGGGCGCAGCACCACCTCCGGCTCCGGCGGCGGCGGTGACGGAACGGCGCCCTCCGCGTCGTCGTCGCAGGTCACCAGACTCACCGCCGCACCGTAGGGAGGCCCTTCGGCGACCTCGACGCCCCCGGAGGAGCGGACGACCACACGGCCGAGCCGCCGGTCGAGCCAGGCCTCGACCGGTTCGCCGTCCGGAGTGCTCCCGGCGTCCCGCTGCCGCCGGTGGGTGAAGTGCACGGTGGTGAACCGCCACGGCGAGCTGCGCGCCAGTGCGCGGAAGTCGTCGGCCGTGGGGACCTCGGGCAGGGAGTCACCGCTCATGCGACCGAGTAGAGCACATCCCGGTACTGTCGGACCATGACCGGGCAGGAGCTGTTCCCCATCGTCAACTGTGCGGATCTAGTCGGCACCGGGGCCTTCTACGAAGAGGTGTTCCACGCCGAACAGACGTACCGGTTCCCCGGAACGGGAGAGCCGGCCTTCCTCGTCCTGCGCGTGGGAGACGGTCAGCTGGGCCTGGGCGTCGGCACCACGGCGGCGCTGTACGGCGACACCCCGCTGCCCGCGACCGGCCACGCGGTGGACCTGTGCGTCTACGTCGAGGACCTTCCGGCCGTCCTCGACGCCGCCCGCCGGGCCGGTGCGGCCGTGCCTGTCGATGCGGAGGCCATGCCGTGGGGCGAGACCGTCGCCTACGTCCGTGATCCCGAGGGCACGATGCTGCTGGTCGTCCAGTCCGGTGCGGGCTGAGGGACCCCGGGCTCCTGCCCACGGGCCGGCCCCGGGTCCGGAGAACACCACCGACGAGCCGGCAGAGGAGGCAACGCCAGTGGATCGCAACGTCGACCCGGTTCCCACGGAAAGGTCGGGCCCTCCCCCGCACGCGCGCGCGGCGCCTGCCTCGAGGGCTCCCGCGGCACCCCCGCCCGCTGCCGGAGCCGACGCGCAGCGGCGGGAGGTCAAGGCCGCCCTGGGCCGGCGGACAGCTCCGCTGTGGCCGGCCCACGCGGCAGTGCGGCCGACGACGACGGCGCCGACCCGGCGGGACCGGCAACAGGTGCTCCGTCGGGCCGGACTGGAGCTCCAGCACCACACGCTGGTGCTGCGCCGGATCACCACCGCCTACGTCGTGGCCGTGGCCGGGCCGCACTTCGAGGCCGGGTGGACCGTCGCAGACGTCCTGCACGCCCTGGACTGGACCCCGCAGAGCGTGCGCTACACCCACGACTCGGTCACCGGGATCGAGAACCCCGGGGCCTGGTTCGCCGCCCGCCTGCGCACCTGGACCCACCAGGACGGCACCCCGATGCGCTCGCCGGACCAGCGCGCCGCGGCGGAGGCCGAGCAGCGCCGGGCAGAGGCGGTGGCGGCCGCCCGACGCCACGCCTCCCCTCGGCCCCGGCAGCAGACCGCCGGGACGGACACCGGGGCCGCGGAGCCGGCCGTCGAGCCGCCGCGGACGACGGACCCGGATCGGCGGCCCTTCCGGGTGCGCTGGGCCGCCCAGATCGCCGCCGGCCGGGCGGAGGTGAGCCGGGGGTCCGGACGTCCGTGAGCCGGGTGCGCGGATGCCGCGCCCCCGGGGCGGGGCCCTACCGGACGGGCGGCCCCGTCTCCTCGGAGGCCGCCGGGGCGGTCCGGGCGACGGCGGCGTGGGCCGCGGCGATCGCGTGCACCCGGTCCCGGCACCGGTACCAGCCGAGGACCAGCAGCGGCACGAGCAGCAGCAGGGAGGCGACGGTCCAGGTCCCGATCGGGGAGTCGAAGGCCATCAGCACGACGACGCTCACGAGGAACGCCAGGGTCAGCCAGCCGGTGAAGGGCGCGCCGGGGAGCCGGAAGCCGGGGCGCTCCGCCCTGCCCTGCCGGGACCAGGAGACGAGCCGGAGGTGGCAGAGCATGATCATCGCCCAGGCGCTGATGATGCCGACCGAGGCGAGGTTCAGCACGATCTCGAAGGCCTGGGCCGGCACCAGGGCGTTGAGCACCACGCCCAGCACGGCCACCGCCGCCGTCAGCACGATGCCGCCGTACGGGACGCCGGCCCGGTTCATCCGGCCCGCGAAGCGGGGGGCCGATCCGGCCAGGGACATCGAGCGCAGGATCCGGCCCGTGGAGTAGAGCCCGGCGTTGAGCGAGGACAGGGCCGCGGTGAGCACCACGAGGTTCATCACGGTGTCCATGCCGGCCACGCCGATGGAGCCGAAGAACGTCACGAACGGGCTCTCCCCCGCCTTGTAGGCGGTGTAGGGCAGGAGCAGGGACAGCAGGGTCAGCGACCCGACGTAGAGGACCGCGATGCGCACGATCACCGTGTTCACGGCGCGCGGCATGACCTTCTCGGGGTGCTCCGTCTCACCGGCCGCGGTGCCGATCAGCTCGATGGACGCGTAGGCGAAGACCACGCCCTGGATCACGACGACCGCCGGCAGCAGACCGTTGGGCAGGAGCCCGCCGTTCTGGCCGATGAGGGACAGGCCCACCTCCTGGCCGTCGGCCGGGGTGCCGAAGAGCACCAGCCAGATCCCGACCACCAGGAAGGCGGAGAGCGCGGCCACCTTGATGAGGGCGAACCAGAACTCGAGCTCGCCGAAGACCTTGACCGAGACGAGGTTCAGCCCAAGGACGAGCAGCAGGGCGGCCAGGGCGTACTGCCACTGGGGGACGTCCCCGATGGGAGCCCAGTACCGGGCGAAGAACTTCATGTACAGCGCCACGGCGGTGATGTCCACGATCGCGGTCATGGCCCAGTTGAGCCAGTACAGCCAGCCGGTGAAGAACGCCGCCTTCTCGCCGTAGAACTCCCGGGCGTAGGAGACGAAGGAGCCCGAGGACGGGCGGCGAACGACGAGCTCGCCCAGGGCCCGCAGGATGAGGAACGCGAAGAAGCCGCAGGCCGCGTAGACGAGCACAAGGGCGGGCCCGGCGCTGGCCAGCCGCCCGCCGGCGCCCATGAACAGGCCGGTGCCGATGGCGCCGCCGATCGCGATCATCTGGATCTGCCGGGGCTTGAGCCCCTTGTGGTAGCCCTCGTCCTCCGCGTGGAGCACGTCGAGGGCGGCGGTCGGTGGCTGGGCCGGGGTGGCGTGGCGCCGGTCCGGGTGGTGGACGGACACAGGGGGCATGGCTCGGTCTCCTGGGTGGTGGCGGAAGAGCTCGTGGACGGGTCAGACGGTGAGGTTGGCGAGGCGCTCCGGGCGCAGGATGCGGCCCAGCTCCTCGGCGGTCAGCAGACCGCGCTCGCGCACCAGCTCCGCGACGCCGGCGCCCGTGACCAGGGCCTCCTGGGCGATCGCGGTGGCCGTGGCATAGCCCAGGTGAGGGTTCAGCGCGGTCACCAGGCCGATGGAGTGCTCCACCGACGCGCGCAGGTGCTCCTCGTTGGCGGTGATGCCGCGCACGCAGCGCTCCGTGAGCGTGGTGCAGGCCGCCCGGAGGTGGGCGACGCTCTTGTGCAGGCTGTGGACGATGATCGGCTCGAAGGCGTTGAGCTGCAGCTGTCCGCTCTCGGCGGCCATGGTGATCGTGACGTCGTTGCCGATGACCTCGTAGGCGACCTGGCTGACGACCTCGGGGATCACCGGGTTGATCTTGCCCGGCATGATCGAGGAGCCGGACTGCACGGCGGGCAGGGTGATCTCGCCCAGCCCCGCCCGGGGCCCGGAGGAGAGCAGCCGCAGGTCGTTGCAGATCTTGGACAGCTTCACGGCCACCCGCTTGAGCACCCCGGACAGGTGCACGAAGGACCCGACGTCCTGGGTGGCCTCCACGAGGTCGACGGCGGTGACCAGCGGCAGGCCGGTCACGGCGGCCAGGTGGCGGCAGGCCGCGGCGGCGTAGCCGTCCGGGGCGTTGAGCCCGGTGCCGATCGCCGTCGCCCCGAGGTTGATCTCGTGGACCAGCAGGCTCGCCTCGGCGAGGCGCTGGCGGTCCTCCCGGATCATCACGGCGTAGGTGCCGAACTCCTGGCCCAGGGTCATGGGCACGGCGTCCTGCAGCTGGGTGCGGCCCATCTTCACGACGGTGCGGAACTCGCGGGACTTCGCCGCGAAGGCGTCCTCCAGCACCTCCAGGGCCGCCAGCAGCTCCTGCACGCCGGTGATCGTGGCGATCTTCACGGCCGTGGGGTAGGCGTCGTTGGTGGACTGCGACAGGTTGACGTGGTCGTTGGGGTGCAGCCGGGTGTACTCCCCCTTCCCGGCGCCCAGCAGCTCCAGGGCCCGGTTGGCGATCACCTCGTTGGCGTTCATGTTGGAGGAGGTGCCGGCGCCGCCCTGGATCACGTCCACGCGGAACTGCTCGTGGAGGCGCCCGTCCAGGATCTCCTGGCAGGCCCCCACGACGGCGTCGGCCCGGGCGGTGTCGAGCAGCCCGAGCTCGTGGTTGGCGCGGGCGGCGGCGAGCTTGACGGCCGCCAGTCCCCGCACCAGGTGGGCGTGGCCGCCCAGGGGCAGGCCGGTGATGGGGAAGTTCTCCACGGCGCGCAGGGTCTGCACGCCCCAGTAGGCGTCGGCGGGGACCTGGCGGTCGCCGAGCAGGTCGTGCTCGGTGCGGAAGGCGGGAGCGGTCATGGTTCTCTCGGTTCTCTCGGGTATCACGAGGTGGTGGACGGCAGCGGGACGGTGGGTCAGCGGGACGGTGGGTCAGCGGGACGGTGGGTCAGCGGGACGGTGGGTCAGCGGGACGGTGGGTCAGCGGGACGGTGGGTCAGCGGGACGGTGGGTCAGCGGGACGAGGGCGGTCTCTCATGGAGCGGGAGGGACAGCGAGCAGTGGCTCAGGGGGCGGCGGCGAGGGCGACGGCGTGCAGCGACCCCACGGTGCGGCCCCCGCCGAGCACAGGGACCCGGCCCAGGCCGGCGAGCGCTGCGGGGTCCACCCCGAGCCGCTGCAGGGCCTGCACGGTCACCGGCATCCGGGCGCGGTCGGCGCCGTCGGCGATCTTCACGGCCAGACCGCGCCCGTCCGGCAGGCCCACGAGCTGAAGGCCCTCGAAGCCGTCCTTGGCCAGCAGACCGGGGACCCTGCGCATGAGCTCCGTGACGTCACGGCCCTCGCCGGCCACCTGCTCGGGGTGCCCGGTCATGGCGGAAGCGACCCAGGCCTCGGGCGTGCCCGGGGCGGCGGAGGCCAGCCGGGCGAAGGCGGTGGCCATGCCCCGGAGGGTGACGGCGTGCAGGGGTGTGCCGCAGCCGTCGGTGCTGCCGGGCCCCAGCGGTTCGCCGGTCAGCTCCGCCACGACCTGGGCGATCAGCAGCTGCAGCGGGTGGCCGGGGCCGGTGTAGCCGGCCACGGGCCAGCCGTTGACCCGGCAGGTGGCGACCATGGCGGCGTGCTTGCCGGAGCAGTTCTGGGCCAGGCGGGTGGGCCCTTCGCCGGCGCGCAGGGCGGCGGCCCGTTCGGCGGGTCCGTACGGCAGGTCGGGCACGTTCTCCAGGGGGGTCTCGTCCGCGCCGTGGCCGGCGAGGATGCGGCGCGCGCCGTCCCGGTGCCGGGGCGCCCCGGAGTGGCTGGCCGCGGCCAGGGCCAGCAGGGGCCCGGGCAGCTCGAGGCCGGCGCGGAGCATGGCCACCGCCTGCAGCGGCTTGAGGGAGGAGCGGGGGTAGAAGAGGGCCAGGGGGTCTCCGGCCTCGAGCAGGATCCGCCCGGCGGCGTCCGTGGCCACGAGCGAGCCGTGGTGGACGCTCTCGACAACGCCGTCGCGGACCTGTTCGGCGACGGGCACGTGCTGCGGGCGGGCGGTGGACAGAGGTGCCTCGAGGGCTGCGGTGGTCATGCTGGGTCCTTGCTGGAGGTGATCGGTGCGAGCGGGGGCGCGCGCCGGAGGGAGGCGCCGGAGGGCGCCCCGCGCGGAACGGAGGGCAGGGTCGAGGGCAGGACGACGGACGAGCAGGGCGAGGACCGCGCCTGCTCGAGCGGAGGCCGGGAGGCCGGAACAGTGGCCGGGACGCGGCCGGCGGGCTACTCGCCGGTGATGGCGCCGAGGGCGCCGCGCACGGCCGCGAGGTGGTCCTGCATGGCGGCTTCCGCCTCGTCGGCCGAGCCGTCGCGGATCGCGTGGAAGATGCGCAGGTGCTCCTCGTCCGAGCGCTTCTGGCGGGCCGCGACCACGTTGAGGGTCTCGGACTGGTGGAAGAGCGCCTCGCGGATGTCGGCGATGACCTTCTCGAACACCCGGTTGTGGCTGATCCGGGCGACGGCGGCGTGGAAGCTGGTGTCCAGCTCGACCCAGGCCTGGGGGTCGTCCTCGGCCGCCATCGCCGCCACGACGTCCTGCAGGAAGCGCACGTCCTCCTCGGTGCGGCGGCGCGCGGCGAGACCGGCCGCGGGGACCTCGATGTGCGGCCGGGCCTCGTGCAGGTCCCGGGCCGAGTACGCGCCCAGGGCCAGGTCCTCGGCCACCCGCTGGGAGACGACGAACGTCCCCTTGCCGGTGCGGCTGACGGTCAGACCCAGCGCCGCGCAGGAGCGCAGCGCCTCGCGGATCACGGACCGGCTCACGCCGTACCCCTGGGCCAGCGCAGCCTCCGAGGGCAGCTTCTCCCCCACGGCGAGGCGCCCCTCCCGGATCTGCGCGAGCAGGTCCTTGAAGACGGCCTCCGCCGCACTGAAGCGCTCCACCGGCTGTCCGACTGTCCGGCTGTCTGACAGGTTCATGTGGTCCAGCATGATACGGATCACACCGGGCTGTCAAGGGGCCACGAGCCGGTTTCCTGCACGTCTCGTGCAGGTTCTCGCCAGGTCCGCCTGCTGTGCTGGAGCCGGCATCCCCACACCCCGAGCGGAAGCAGGTGCATCATCGCCGCCAGAACCACCAGAACCGCCGGCACCGCGCACCGGGACCGGGACCGGAGCCGCCCCCTGCGCTCGCTCCTCGCACTGCTTCTCGTGCTCGGGATGCTGGCGGGAGCACTGGTGCTCCTCAGACCCGGCCTGGTCAGCGGCCTGCGCACCGGAGACGGCGGGCTGACCTGGGGCGCCGAGTGCGTCGTCGAGACCGCGGACGGAGCGGTCGGGCTCGACCGCGAGGAGGCAAAGCGGGCCACGACCGCGGTGGCGCTCGCCGCCCGCGGGGTGGAGGCCCCGGACACCTCCGGCCTCGACCCGGCGGTGCTGCGGCGCCTGGCCGACGGACCACCCGAGGACGCCGGCGCGAGCCTGAGCTGCCGGGGCTCAGCGGCCGACGACCTGCCGCAGCAGCAGCTGACCGCAACCGGCCTGACCCCGCGCGCCGAGCGGGTGCGCGCAGCGATGACCGAGGTGTTCGGAGAGCAGAGTCTGGGCGGGTTCGCCCCCGGCGGCGTCGGCCAGGGGCACGGCGAGGAGTCGACGCACTACGACGGCCGCGCCGTCGACGTCTTCTTCCGCCCCGTGACCGAGGAGAACCGGCGCGAGGGGTGGCTGCTGGCCCACTGGCTGGTCGCGCACGCCGAGGACCTGGACGTCCAGTACGTCATCTTCGACGACCGCTTCTGGAGCGCGCACAGCTCGCGGGGGCGGTGGCGGGACTACGACGCGCCCGAGCCCGGCAACGAGATCCTGCGCCACCTCGACCACGTGCACGTGGACGTGCTGCGGGGCGGTCCGGAGTGAGGAGCCGGTCGCAGCGCCGGGCCCCGGAACCGGCCTCCGCGTCGCGAACGATGACCACGGGAGGGGTGTGCACGGGCGACGCCCGGTCCTAGGGTGAGGAGCGGACCGGGCGGCTCCGGACGGGTCGGACCGCAGCGCCCGGGGACACCGGGGACCGAAGCCGGCCCCCGGGACGCGGTCCGCCGCACCCGTCGAGGAAAGGACCCGCCATGAGCGCCACCGACGACCTCCTGGACCACGCCGAGGCCTACGCCGCCGCCTTCACCAAGGGCGATCTGCCCATGCCCCCGGCCCTGCCGGTGGCCGTGGTGGCCTGCATGGACGCCCGGCTCAACCCCTACGGACTGCTGGGGCTGAGCGAGGGCGACGCCCACGTCATCCGCAACGCGGGCGGGGTGATCACCGACGACGAGATCCGGTCCCTGGTCATCAGCCAGCGACTGCTGGGCACCCGGGAGATCATCCTCATCCACCACACCGACTGCGGCATGCTCACCTTCACCGACGACGCCTTCACGGCACAGATCGAGGCCGACACCGGGATGCGCCCGCCGTGGTCACCGGAGTCCTTCACCGATCCCGACGACGACGTCCGCCGGTCCATGGCGCGGATCACCGAGAACCCCTTCGTCCCGCACCGGGACAGCGTGCGGGGCTTCGTCTACGACGTCACCGACGGCTCCCTCCGCGAAGTCCGCTGACTCCTGCACCGTCCTCCCACCCCGAGGGCCCCGCCACCCGGAGCGGGCGGAGGGACCCTGTTCGGGGTCCGGCGATCAGTGGGCGACCGTGACGCGGCGGCGGGAGATCGCCGGGCCAGGGCGCGACACGCGGGAGCGGCTGATCTCGCAGAAGCCGCAGCCCAGAGCTCCGCGACGCGGCGGACCCGGGCCCGCGGGGCTGCTTTCCGCCTCCGGGGACGGCCGGTTCCCCACAGGGGACGGCGTCGTGGGCTATGAATGGAACGACCACGGACGGACCCCCAGGAGGACACGGTGACGAAGCACGACGACTCCCAGCCCATCACCTCTGTCATCAACACGGGTGAGCTGATGCGGCAGCTGGCGCAGAAGGAGGCCGACCACCGACGCCGGGTCCAGGCCTGGACCGCCGACGGCGTCGAGGAGCTGACGGACACGGCGGAGCTGCTCGACATCACCCTGCACCACAGCGACGTCGACGTGGCGGCTGCCGCGCTCGGCAGCGACCACCTGAGCGCCGCCGACCGTCGCCACGCGGCCGACAACGCCGCCGACCCGCACGTGCGTGCTGCCGCGCGGGCGGAGGCGTCCCGCCGCGGCGAGGACCGGGACGGGCACGGCTGACGACCCGCCGCTGGACGCACGACGGACCTCGGATCCGCTGCCCCTCTTGTGCCCGGGCAGCTCCGGCGGGTTGAGTGGGGGCATGGGGAAAGTGATCTACTCCGTCGCCTCCTCGCTGGACGGCTACAACTCGGACGAGCAGGGCAGCTTCTCCTGGGCCGTGCCCGACGAGGCCGTCGTCGCCGCCCTGACCACGGACCTGGCACCGGTCAGCACCTATCTCTACGGGCGGCGCATGTACGAGACCATGGCCGTCTGGGAGACCGACCCGTCCGCGGCGACGTGGTCCCCGGAGTCGGCGCGCTTCGCGGAGACCTGGAAGCGCGCCGAGAAGATCGTCTTCTCCTCCTCCCTCGGCCGGACCTGGACCGAGCGCACCCGGCTCGAGCGGGAGTTCACCGCCGCGGCTCTCGAGCGCGCGAGGTCCGAGGCGTCCGGCGACCTCACGATCGAGGGCCCGACCCTGGCCGGCAGCGCCCTGCGGCTGGGGCTGGTCGACGTGGTCGAGCTCCTGCTGTGCCCGGTCGCGGTGGGCGGCGGCACCCCGGTCTTCCCCGACGGGCTGTCCCTGGAGCTGCGCCTCCTCCGGGAGCGCCGCTTCGACAACGGCATGGTCCAGGTCGGCTACGAGGTCCGCCACCCCCGGTCCCGCGGATAGCAGCGGCGTGGACGGGACGAGACTTCAGCAGATCGCCATGGAGGCGGCCGCCGGACTGCCGGCCGTGACGCACACCTGCCCCTTCGGCCCGGACCACGAGGTGTTCAAGGTCGTGGGCAAGATCTTCCTGATGACCACGGAAGCACCCGGGAAGCCGATCGTGACGCTCAAGTGCGAGCCCCCGCACGCGATGGCGCTGCGCCAGGAGTTCCCCACGATCACCCCCGGCTACCACATGAACAAGCAGCACTGGATCTCCCTCGCCGCCGGCCCGGGGATCACCCCGGACCTCGTCGAGGAGCTGGTGCTGAACGCCTACGAGCTCGTCGTCGAAGGACTCCCCCGGGCCAAGCGCCCGGTGCTGCGCCACACGCGCACCGGAGCACAGCCCTGAGCGGGCGTCCTGCCGTCCGCGTCCGGCGTCGGGGGCGCGATGCGAGCACGGGGTCCGTCCGAGCGGTCGCGGAGTCAGTGCTCGTCCGGTGGTGCCGGGCGGCTCCGTCGAGCGGCTTCGCGCAGCGCCGTCAGGGCCGTGTGGATCAGCCGCGCCCGGGTGGGGTGGCTGCGGGTGTGGGCGACGATGCGCCGGTGCACGGCCGGGTCGACCAGCGGCCTCGAGGTGAGAGCCGCCGGCAGCCCGGCGAGCGCGATCCGGGGCAGCACCGTGATGCCCAGCCCGGCCGCGGCGAGGCTGGTGGCCGCATGGTGGTCGTCGAGACGGGCGACGTAGTGCGGGGTGTAGCCGGCGGCGTGACAGGCGCGGGTGATGATGCGCCCGGTGGGGCCGTCGTGGATGTCGTGGTCGATCCAGGGCTCGTCGCGCAGCTGGGCCATCGTCACCGCGGGGCGTGCGGCCAGCGGGTGGCCGACCGGCAGCACCACGCAGAAGTCCTCCTCGTGCAGGGCATGGCGCTGGTATCCCTCCAGGTGGACGAGGGGCCCGTGGAGGGACTCGTTGCGCACGTCGACGTCGGGGGCCCGGCGGCCTCCGGTGGAGTGCAGCTCGTTGATGCTGATCTCCACCACCACGTCCGGGGACCGGGCACGCAGGGCGACCACCACCCCGGGCATCCAGGCCTGGGCCAGGGACGCGAAGCAGGCGACGGCGATCTGCTCGGCCCGGCCCTGCCGCAGATCCTCCACGGTGCGCTCGAGGCGTTCCAGGCTGCTGAGGGTCTCCGCGCTGGCCTCGCACAGGTGCCGGGCGGCCGGGGTGGCCTCGATGCCCCGGCCGCTCTTCTCGAACAGCACCAGCCCGGTCTGACGGGCCAGGGCGCGGAGGTGCTGGCTGACGGTGGCCGGGGCCAGGTGGAGGTTCCGGGCGGCGGCGTGGATCGAGCCGGCGGCGATGACCGCGCGCAGGATGGTGAGCCGGTGCGGGTCGAGCATGCCCCGATCGTACGCTTTCACCTGCCAATGCCACGGAAATCATTGCTAGTGCTGAAGGGTGACGCGGTGGCACGGTAGAAGTCACCGAGTACTGATCGACAAGGAGCTGCCGTGGACACCTCGAGCTATCTGGCCCTGCTGGGCGTGGCCGTGGTCCTGGCCCTCACCCCGGGACCCGACACCGTCCTGACCCTGGGCTGCGCCCTGCGGCAGCGCCGGGCCGGGATGCTGGCCGCCGCCGGGTCCGCGGTGGGGGTATTCGTCTGGGCGGGGCTGGTCGCGGTGGGCGTGGCCGCCTTCCTGGACAGCTCCCCGGCCGCCTTCCAGGCTCTGCGGATCCTCGGGGGCGCCTACCTGTTCTACCTGGGCTATCGGGCGATCACCGCCAACGCTCCCGCCCCGGCCACCGCCGTGCCGATGACCGTCGGCGTGGCACTGACCGCGGGGTCGACCGTCACCGCCGCCCCGGACCGCCGGGAGCCCTCCGGGCCGAGGGCGCGATCGGCCTTCGCCGCAGGGCTGGTGTGCTGCCTCACCAACCCGAAGACCGGGCTGTTCTTCCTGGCCCTGCTGCCCCAGTTCACCCCGCCCGGGGCCGGGGCGCTGTTCGTCGTGGTGGTGATGGGCGGGACGGTGGCGGCCACCATCGGGGTCTACCTGCTCCTCGTGGCCCTGGCCGCCCACACCGCCGGCACCTGGCTCAACCGTCCCACCGTGGCCCGCAGGATCGAGCTCACCTCCGGGGCGGTCTTCGTGGCGCTGGGGCTGACGACCACCGTCCCCGTGCTCGTCTCCTGGATCTGAGCGGGCTCCCCGCGCGGCCGACCGGAACGACCCCCGCGGACGGACCGGCCACGCCGGGGGAACCGGTCCGTGTCGACCACCGGCACCGCCGCGCCGTCACGCCAGTGCCTCACGGCACGGGGAGGTTGACCCGCCGATCGGCGGGCCGGATCATCGGCTGTGAACGGGCCACCGGACGCCCCATGGCGCTGCCCGTTGCGCACCTCCCGCCGGCCCCGGGGCACCAGAGAGGCATCCCATGGACGTGATCGACCTGGCCCACATCACCTCGGCGACCACCGCGCTCGTCGGGGGCAAGGCCGTCGGTCTCGGAGCCCTCCTGTCCGCCGGCGAGCGCGTGCCGGACGGGTTCTGCCTGACCACCGAGGCCTACCGCTCGGGCGCCGTCCCCGAGCGGGCGGTGCTGACGGCCTACGAGCACCTCGGCGGTGGTCCCGTCGCCGTCCGCTCCAGCGCCACGGCCGAGGACCTGCCGGACGCAAGCTTCGCGGGCCAGCAGGACACCGTCCTCGACGTCGAGGGCGGGGACGCACTGCTCGAGGCCGTCCGGCAGTGCTGGGACTCCGTGCACAGCGAGCGCGCCGTCGCCTACCGGGCCGGTCAGGGGCTGGAGACCGGCGACCTCGCGATGGCCGTCGTCGTGCAGCGCATGATCACCCCGGCGGCCGCCGGGGTGATGTTCACGGCCAACCCGCTGACCGGCACCCGCACGGAGACCGTCATCGACGCGGTCCCGGGGCTGGGCACCGGAGTCGTGGACGGCACCATGGACACCGACCACTACGTCCTGCCCGGCCAGGGTCCGCTCCCCGGGACACAGGAGCACGGCTGCCTCTCCCCCGACCAGCTCCGCGAGCTCCAGGCGACCGGGCAGCGGGTGCAGCGCGCCCTCGGCAGCCCGCAGGACATCGAGTTCGCCTACGACGCCGAGGGCACGCTCTGGCTGCTGCAGTCCCGGCCCATCACCACGCTCTTCCCGCTCCCGGCCGGGACCGACCCGGTGCAGGGCGACCCACGGGTCTACATGGAGGTCGGCCACATGCAGGGCCTGCGGCGCCCGGTCACCCCCATGGGCGTGTCCGTGCTGCGGGAGACGACCCGCCGCTGGCTGCAGATCATCGGCGTCGACGACGCCGTGGTGGATCCGTTCCTCGTCGAGATCGGCGGCCGGCTGTTCATGGACCTCACCGGCCTCGTCCGCAGCCCGCGCCTGCACTCCCGCGTCCCCGAGATGGTGCAGGTCTACGGTCCGGCCGTGGCGCGGGGCGTGCGGCGCGTCCTGGACGACCCCCGCTACGCGCCCCGTCCCGGTCAGCGCGTGTTCTCCGCCGGTGCGACCGCGCGGCTGCTCCTGGCCACCGTCCCCGCCTCGCTGCTCGGCGCGCTGCGGGCCCTGGCCCGGCCCGCCGCCGCCCGCGAGCGCGCGTTCCACGAACTCGAACAGGTCCGCCGGCAGCCCCGGACCGAACCGGCGGACACGGCGGAAAGGGTCCGTTCCGCCGCCGGGCTGCAGGACGCGACGATGACCGGACCGATGATGCGCTCCCTGCCGCCCCTGTGGGCGGCGCTCATCGCCCAGGGGGTGGCCGGCTGGCTGCTGGACGGCATCCTGCAGCCCGGCGAGCTGAACGCGACCCTGCGCGGGATGCCCCACAACGTCACCACCCAGATGGACCTGAAGCTCTGGTCCGTGGCCGAGGCCGCCCGCCCGCACCGCGATCTGCTGGTCGGCGCTGCCCCGGACGAGCTCGCCGCGCGCTTCTCGCGCGGCGAGCTGCCCGAGTTCGGCCTGTCGGCCTTCCTGGCGGAGTACGGGATCCGCGGCAGCGCCGAGATCGACGTCGGCTCCCCCCGGTGGGCCGACGACCCCACTCCCGTGTTCGCCGCCCTGGCCGGGTACCTGCAGGTGACCGACCCGGACCAGGCCCCGCCGGCCCGGTTCGCCCGCGCCGCCGTCGAGGCCGAGGCCGCCCTGGCTGACCTCGTCGCACGCGCCAGGCGCACCCGGCCGCTGCGGGCCCGCCTTGCCGGGTCCATGCTGCGCCGCAGCCGGGAGCTGGCCGGCCTGCGCGAGCTGCCGAAGTTCCTCTGGCTGACCCCGCTGGCCGAGGTGCGCCGGCAGCTGCTCGCCGCGGGGGCCGAGCTCACCGGGCGCGGCCTGCTGGAGCAGCCGGAGGACATCATGTTCCTGACCCTGGACGAGGCCCTCGACGCCTCGCACGGCGCGGACCTGCGCGCGGTGGTGACCGGTCGGCGCAGGGAGCACCACCGCGAGGCCCGACGGCGGCAGGTCCCCGGCCTGCTGCTGTCCGACGGCACGAACCCCCAGGCCCTGCCCGACGCCACCGCGCCCGAGCACGGGCCGGACGTGCTGGTCGGCCAGCCGGCGGCCACCGGGATCGTGACCGGGCCGGTGCGGATCGTCCACCACCCGTCGGAGGCGAGGCTGCAGCCCGGTGACATCCTCGTCGCCCCGACCACGGACCCGGGCTGGACCCCGCTGTTCCTGACCCTCGGCGGACTCATCACGGAGACCGGCTCCACGATCGCCCACGGCCCGACCGTGGCCCGCGAGTACGGCATCCCGGCCGTCATCTGCGTGCCCGACGCCACCACCCTGCTGACCGAGGGCCAGGTGGTCACCATCGACGGCGCCACGGGTCTGATCCGGATGCACGGCACGGCCGGCGGTGCGCAGCGACCGGACGACCCGGACGCTCGAGCACACCGGGCCGGGCGACCGGGCCCGGCCGCACCCGGAGAATAGGCGCATGTCAGGACGGTTCGCGCAGGTGCCCGGCATCGAGGACCCCTCGATCGGCACCCTCGAGGAGGCCGGCTGGGAGCAGCAGGCCGAGAACCCCTGGCAACGTCCGGATTGACCCGTCGTCAGCGGCTGTGCAGTTCTTCGGCGAGCATCACGATGATGCCGCTGGGGCCGCGGACATAGGCGAGCTTGTAGGCGTCCCCGTAGGTCCCTACCCCGCGCAGCGGGTGACAGCCGTGCCTCGCGGCGATCTCGAGGGCGTCGTCGATGTCGTCGACGGAAAAGGCGACGCGGTGCATGCCGATCTCGTGAGGCCGGGTGGGCTGTGTCTCGATCGCCTCCGGGTGGATGTACTCGAAGAGCTCGAGGCGACCGTTGCCGTCCGGGGTCTGGAGCATGGCGATGTTGACGTGGTTGCCGTCGAGGCCGACGGCGGTGTCCGCCCACTCCCCGCTGACCGTGTCCCGGCCCAGGACGGTCAGTCCGAGGTCGGTGAAGAAGGCGATCGCCGCGTCGAGGTCACGGACGGCGATACCGACGTTCTCGAACTTGATGGACATGTGGTGCATCGTACCGAGCCGCGGCAATCCGGTCCTGCCGACGCGTCTTCATGTTCCGAAGGACGGACCCTCAACGGCGACTGCCGTGCAGCACCCGTCGGGAACCCGAGCTGCGGATCGCCATCGTGCTCATGGTCAGGGCCCGTAGACCAGTCCGACGACGAAGATCGCCACCGGAACGCAGAGCAGACCGAAGGCGACAGCCACAGCCCCCAGAATCTCCTTCTGCGCGCGGAATCCGGCAATGCCACCCACCAGTCCACTGACCGGGGGCAGCGCGAACGTCCACAGCGGCTTGGCCACTCCCGTGCCCTGCCAATCGAGGAGCATCAGCGTCAGCGCGGTGGAGACCGGGAAAGACGCCCAGGCGATCGTCGCCAGGATGCGCTTCCGCTTCTCGCGAACCGGAGCCTTCACCAAGAGTTGTCCCTCCTCTGCTCCACCGAGGGTGGAGTATTCGATGGAATCGGTGCGTGGCCCTCAGGACGGCATGGTCCCGCAGGAGTGCCGTGCGTCCGCAGCGGCATCCAGATGGCCGATCCCAGTATCCGGGGGTACAAGGCCGCTCCAGAGATGTCCAGATGGCGGGCGACCTGGGTGGCCGGCTCCCCGCCTCTAGATCAACTGTAGGGCGCTGCGGAACTGGGAGTCGGTGGAGATCGGGCGCACGCCCTGCCACAGACCCATCCGCCACACCCGACCGGCAGGACGTTGCCAACACCGCCGCCTCGTGCTTGTATGTAGATACGTTTTTGACCTAGATACAAGGTGGCCAGCATGGATGCGGATCAGTGGTCGGCGCAGGACCGGGGATGGGCTTCGCGCTACCGAACGGTGATGACGGGCAAGCACGTCCCGGAGTCCTCGCTCCAGGAACGTGAGCACGAGCTGCTCGACGCGGTCCGGGTGGCCCAGGTCTCTGCTGCCGAGCTCTTCGGTGATCCCACGGCACTGGCCACGGAAGATGCCGCTGAACTTGCGACAGTCGAGGAAGAGGTACGAACTTCCCTCGGCGCAGGGCTGCGGCCGGTACTGCAGGAGATCGGCGGCAGGCTGACGGGCATCAGCGCTGTCGCGGCGCTGCTCAAGGTCCTGCGCCACGGGTGGTCCATCGACGTCGACATCACCCATGTGCTCGTCGCCGCCAGTGTGCTCCTGGCCTTCCTCGGGTGGGTGGTGCTTCGAGCTCTATTCGTTGCCGGCCGAGCGGGGGTGACGATCAGCGTCTCTGTCGTCCTCGGCGCGGTCGTCGTCGCGGGAATCGCCTTCGCGGCAAACCTGGGATCCGGGCACTACGCGGCACGCGATGTCCCCGTGGTACTGCTGGCTTCGGCGATGCTCACCCCCGGGGTGGTCCTGCTGGCGGTCTCCCAGCGGATGCCGCAACAGGTGCTTCGCCAGGAATGGAACGACGAGCAGTGGCTGCGTCGCTTCACCAGCGGGCTGCGCACCCGCCTGGTGCCCTCCAGATCCGTTCGGGACCACGTCACCGAGATCGAGCAGGCCCTGGAGCTGTCCGGCACCTCGGCCTACGCCGAGTTCGGGCACCCGCTGGTGCTGGCGCGCGATCTGGCCGCGACCCATCGGATCGCTCGGACACGGCGCTGGTGGGTCCTCACACTCGCCGGCACGCTCACACCCCTGGTCATCGCCGCCCTCATCGTCACCGCCCACAGCTGGGGGGCGCTGACGATCCCGGTCGCGCTGGCGTTCGTGCTGTCCGCGGCCGTGGTGCTGGGCACCGCTTGGGGCGACCGACCCTGGAGGGCGAGGCAATGACCCTCCCCGCGTGGCAGCGCGCATCCCTGCCGATGCTCCTCCTCCGTGTGCTCGCGGTGGCACCGCGGCACGGGTACGGGATCTCCCAGGCGCTCGTCTCGGCAGGACTTCAACCCATCAAGGGAGCTCAGCTCTATCCCGCCCTCGGACGGCTCGAAGACGATGGTGCGATCACCGCACGGTGGGAGCAGAGCGGACCGGGCCCCGCGCGGAAGGTCTACGCACTGACCACCGCAGGACTCGAACAGCTCCACGAACTGAACGACCAGTGGGAGGCCTTCATGACCGCGGTCGAAACCCTCGGCCGCCCCGACCCAGCCGCTACTGCCGATCAAGCACCCCCGGCCAAGACATAGCCACGCCAACGCCTGGGCCCATACCGGAACGAAACCTCAACGGTGACGTCGTTCTCGTGGGCAGTGACCGGTAGCGGGCCACAGGTGAATCGGAGGGGACGGCCTGAGCTGTGGCCTGATTCAGATCGGGCGGGATCGATCGACGATGCTGGCAACGGCGGCGGCAGCGAGGACGGCGAGGGCGCTCCTGAGGCGGTCCGCCGCCCCGCGCAGCGGGCCGCACCTGAGGACCAGGCGCAGTGTCCGGGCCGGGATGGCGAGGACCTTGCGCCCGTCGCGGGCGGTGTCCAGGCGCCGGGCGATGAACGGTCCGAGCAGGTGGGAAGCGGTGACCGAGGCCCACAGTCCCGCCACCCATCCGGACAGTCCGCCGCCCCGGGCCACGAGCACGATGGCGTCCGCCGCTCCCCCGTCGGTGCTGCGCACCGGGGTCGCGGCGAAGACATGTCGCGCCAGTGCTGCGCCCCGGCGATCCGCCCTGCGGAGCTCCTGATGTCAGCGGTGATGGTCGAGTCCGAGGTCGCCGACCACCCGGGCCACCCGATCGCGCTGCCCCTCGTCGAGGCCCTGCAGGGGCAGCGGAAGACAGGCCCTGGGAGCCAGGCCCAGCTGCTCGGCGCACGCGGCCACGACCCGCAGGCTCCCGAACTCGGCGAACAGCTCCCACAGCGGTGCCAGCCGGTCGGAGGCTGCCGCGGCCTCCTCGGCCCGTCCGTCCAGGGCGGCCCGGGCGATGCGCAGGGCCGGGGCCGGCAGGGTGCCGGCGAGGACCGAGTACCAGGCGTCGCAGCCGGCGGTCAGTCCGGCGGCGGCCGTGGCGTCCCCGGAGATGCCGATGCTCACGTGGGCCGGGAGCACCGCGCGGATCTCGCGCACCCGCGCCCGGGCCTGCTGGGGGTCGGCGGGCACGCCGGGGATCTTGAGGGAGGCGATACCGGGCAGCTGCCCGATGCGGCCGTAGAGCTCGGTGGTGAAGGTGACGTGGGTGGTGCCCGGGTTGTCGTAGACGATCACCGGCACCGAGGAGTGCGCGGTGACGGTGTCGAAGAGCCCGACCACGTCGTCGTCGGTCAGCGGCTGATAGCTCATCGGAGCCAGCAGCACCGCGGCGGCTCCGGCCTGCTGGGCGTGCTCGAGGTGGGTGAGGACG
Organism: Kocuria sp. LHG3120; assembly: GCF_049897445.1. NCBI lineage: Bacteria > Bacillati > Actinomycetota > Actinomycetes > Micrococcales > Micrococcaceae > Kocuria > Kocuria sp. LHG3120. Next base: position 496,355 of record NZ_JAFCWG010000002.1, read on the forward strand.
TGGGAGGTGCGCAGGGCACCGATGCCGACGAACACCGGGACGTCCCCGGCGTGCTCGACGGCCAGGTGGGCGACACGGCGTCGTTCCTCGGTGCTGAGGTAGGCGTAGGAGCCGGTGGAGCCCAGGGCGGTGATGGAGTCCACCTGCGCCGCCGCCAGCCGTCGGATCAGGCCCACGTAAGCGGACTCGTCCACCGCATCGTCGGCCAGGGGGGTGAGGGGGAAGGCGCTCAAACCGGTGAACATGGTGCTGTCTCCTTCGGTGGAACGGATGGTGGATCGCGGCGGCACCGCCGTGGGGGAAGGGCGACGAAGGGTCATGACGGGTCCCCTGGGGTGTGCTGGTCGCCGGCAGTGAACAGGCGGCGGGCGCTCCGCACGTCGGGGCCGAGATCGGCCAGGCGGGTGGCGAGGTCCTCGGCGGCGTGCAGGGCCTCGTCCGTCATGGGCGCCAGCGCGTCGAGGATGAACAGGGCCGTGGTGGTCTCCGCTGTCAGTGCGGTGCGCCGGCCCTGGCGCCAGTTCCAGCGGCGGCAGGTCACCCCGGACTGGTCGCACCACACCAGCTCGCCGGGTTCGGGGTGCTCGATCACCGGTTCACCGCCGGCCACCGTGTCGAAGGGCTCTTGGCCGGTGGCGCGTACCAGTCGCGGCGCTCCGTGGTAGCCGGCCAGGTCCTCCCCGCCGAGTGGGATCTGGTGCAGGACCGAGACCGCGTTGTAGAGATCGGTCAGCCGGTTCACCCGCGGCAGCCCGGAGGCCGCTCGGCGCGTCAGGGCCTCCAGGCTGTTGCGCGTGCGCTGCGGTTTCGCCCCGAACGCCCGGTAGGCCTCCCGCCACGCGGCCACGTGCGGAAGCTGGTCCACCGGCCGGTCGGCCAGGGCACGGGCGGTGGCGGCCTCGGCTTCCTGGAGCAGCGCCTCACCGGCCGCATCGCTGGGGCCCGGCGCCCGTGCTGGCGACCGGCCCTGTCGCGATCCCCCAGGTCGAGGGATCGAAGGATGCCGGACATAGGCTGGCGTCATCATGTCGATCATCATTGTCCGCGACCAGCAGTCACCCGTAGGGCCGCTACGCCGCACAGCCCCCGCTGAGGCGCGCCACGATGACGGGGCCGTCGTCACGGGCCACGATCGATGGTGAACAACTCGGTCTGGCGGGCGCCGGGGATGCCGCTGATGCTGACGATGACCGCCCTGGGCTTCTCGGGATATGCCGCGCTGCTGGCCGTCGCGCCACTGTGGGCGGTGCACGGCGGCGCTGACACCGCCGGCGCGGGGCTGGTCAACGGCGTGCTCATGCTCTTCACCGTACTCACCCAGCTGTTCGTCCCCAGGGCCCTGCGCCGCTTCGGCTGGGCGCCGGTCCTTGTGGCGGGCATGCTCCTGCTGGGACTGCCCGCCCTGGCCCACGGCGTCAGTGACGCCCTGGGGCCGACCCTGGTGCTCTCCGCGGTGCGCGGGCTCGGATTCGGCGTACTGACCGTGACCGGCAGTGCACTGGTGGCCGAGCTGGTGGAGCCACAGCGTCGCGGGAAGGCGATCGGTGCCTACGGCCTGGCGATCGCGGGACCGCAGATCCTGTTCCTGTCGGCGGGACCCTGGATCGCCGAACAGCTCGGATTCTGGGTCGTGTTCACCCTGGCAGCCCTGCCCGTTGTCGCCGTCGTGCCCGCGATCGGTCTGGCCCGGATGCTGGACGGCGTCCCGGAGGGGGACGAGGAGGATGAGCGGGCGCCCTACCTGCGCCTCCTCCCTCCGATGGCGCTGCTGACCGGCGTCACCCTGGCCGGCGGCGCGCTGATCACCTTCATGGCCCAGATGAGCAGCAGTGCCGCGCTGACCGCCCTGGCGCTGCTGCTGATGAACCTCGCCGCCGCACTCACTCGTTGGCGGATCGGCGCACTGTCCGACAGGTACGGCCCACGCCGGTTCATCGCGCCGCTTGTGCTGCTGACCACGGCCGGCATGATGACCATCGCCTGGGCGGTCCGCGATCCCCGGGCCACCGAGGCCCCGATGTTGATGATCGGAGCAGCGATGGTGGGCATCAGCTACGGCGGCCTGCAGAACCTCACCCTGGTCGTGACCTTCCACGCCGTCAGCCGGCCGCACTACGGTACGGCCAGTGCGGTGTGGAACATCGGCTTCGACATCGGGACCGGTCTCGGGTCGGTCCTGGTGGGCATGATCGCCGCAGGGACCTCGTTCAGCACCGCGTTGTTGATCACGGGTGCGATCTCACTGCTGACTCTGCCGCTCGCGCTGCGGCGTCGCACCGCCGGGCCGCAGGTGAATTGATGCCGCAGACACTGCTGGCGCGGACGAGGAACCCCTACTGCAACGTTGGTCCGCCGCCGACCGGGCCGCAGGCCACGCGGCGATCTCTCTCGCCGCCTCGTGTCCGGGGCGCCGACCCATGGTGCTCGTCTGGACGTGGTGGGGTGGGCGGGCGGATCACCGCCGGTAGGTCTGGATGACTTGGGAGTCGTCCTTCCGGTCCCAGCCGGCGTCCTTGGCGGCCTGGTATCTCGCCTGGGCGGCGCTGATCATCGGGGCGTCGAAGCCGATCTCGTCGGCGATGTCCTTCACCAGGGTCGAGTCCTTCACGAAGATGCCGATGGTGCTCGTCACCTCGGCGTCCAGGCCCTGCAGCATGCGCGGGCCGCGGTCGGAGAGCATCCAGGACCCCCCGGCACCGCCGGCGACGGCGGGCAGCACCCTCTCCGGGTCCAGTCCGAGCTCCTCCGCGAGGGCGAGTGCCTCGGCGGCGGCCACGATGTGCACCGAGCACAGCAGCTGGTTGACCGCCTTGTAGGCCTGGCCCTGGCCGATCTCCGTGCCGCAGTCGATGATCGCCCCCAGTGCGTCGAGGACCGGCCGCACGTCGTCGATCGCGGCGGGGTCGCCGGCGGCGAACAGGCTGAGCTGACCGGTGATCGCCCGGGCGACCCCGCCGGTGACGGGCACGTCGAGCACGCTCACCGCAGGTGGGGCCGCGGCGGCCACCTCACGCACCGCACGGGGGCCGACGGTGCTCATCACCACCAGGACGCTGCCGGCCGGCATCTGCCGGAGCACCCCTGCCTCGCCCAGGGTGGCCGCCCGCAGCTGCTCCGGTGTGGCCACCATGCACACGACGACGTCGGCCGCGACCGCGGATTCCGGGGTCTCCTCGGCGCGCAGGCCCCGTGCGGTGGCCTTCGCCCGCTGCTCGGCGAACGGGTCGACACCGGTGACGTCGAATCCGGCGCCGAGGAGCTGCTCGGCCATGGGCAGGCCGATGGCTCCGATTCCGATGAAGGTGATCCGGGGCGGTGGAGCGGGTGACATGGGAGCCTCCTGAGGGCGTGACGGGCAGGGCATACTCAGATGAACAGGTCGAGCAGCAGGCACACGCCCAAGCCGATCACGGCGAAGGTGGACTGGGCGAGCGTGTAGATCTTGAACGTGCCCTTGGTGGTGAACCCGAGCATCTGCTTGAAGATCCAGAAGGTGTTGTCCGTGACGTGGGCGCCGAACGCGGCGCCGGTGCCGGCGGCCAGCAGGATCAGGATCGGCGCGGCCTCGATGGAGCCCATGATCGGGGCGAGCAGGGTCGCCGCGGTGATCGCGGCCACCGAGGCCGATCCCTGGGCGATGCGCAGGACGGCGGCCACGGTCCAGGTGAGCAGCACCGGGATCGCGGCATTGGCCTGGAAAAGGGCGGCCATCATGTCGCCGATGCCGACCTCGGTGATCACCTGGCCCAGGGACCCGGCCACGCCGGTGAACAGGAGGATCGAGCCGGAGGTCTGAGCGCCCCGCGTGAGCAGGTCGTCGATGCCGTCGCGGGTCACGGCGGGGACCGCCAGGACGATGCCGATGAGCAGGCCGATGAGCAGGGCGACGACGGGGCTGCCGAGGAAGCCGAGGACGGGGACTTCCTGGCCGATGAGTCCGGTGACGGTGTCCAGGATGATGAGCAGGATCGGCACGATCACGGGGAGCATGGCGACGACCAGTGGCATCTGCCGGGTCGGGGCGGTCACGGTCAGGGTGCCCGCCGAGGTGCCGGCGACCTCGGTGGTGCCCACGGTGGTGGGGCCCGTCTCGCGCTGGGTCTCGAGGCGGGCGCGTTCCTCCTCGATCGACTCGCCGAAGATGGAGTCGTCGAAGCTGTGGTCCTGGTCCGTGGCGGGGTCGAAGATCTTCCGCATCATCAGGTCGTGCACGAAGATGCTGGAGATGATGAAGAAGATGCCCAGGGGGATGCCCCAGATCAGCATGGTGCCGATCTCCACGCCGAGTGGTCCGGCGACGGCGATCGCCGCCACACCCGGGACCACGATGAGCAGCCCGACCTCGAGGCCGATGGCCAGTGAACCGGCCAGGGTGGCGATGCTCTTGCCGGTGCGCTTGGCGATGGCACCGGCGATCGGGGCGAGGATGACCAGGGCGACGTCGAAGTAGATCGACGGGAAGATGATGCCCGAGGTCAGTCCCAGGACGTAGGGCGACCGCTTGGGCCCGACGAGTTTCAGCAGCCCGTCGACGACACGCTGCATCGTGCCGGTGGCCGTCAGCGTGGTGCCGATCATGACGCCGAAGCCGATGATCAGGCCCACTTCGGCCATCAGCGCCCCGAAGCCGGCATTGACGGCGGCCACTGATTCGGTGAAGCCGAGCCCGGCGGCGACGCCCAGGTACAGTGCGCCGACGACGAGTGCGACGACGGGGTTGATCTTCGCCCAGACGATCATCAGGACGATGCCGATGACCGAGATGGCGAGATGGACCAGGACGAGCGTGTCCATGTCTGCTCCTCTGTGGATGACGCCGGACGGACCGGCAAGCGGATGGTGGTCGGGTCACACGGGCGGTGCTCCGCATGACGGAGGCGAGCAGGGCCGTGGCATGCCGCAGCGACCGGTGATCGGGCTTCACTGCACCGAAACACCACCGCCTGACCCGACCGGTCCTACCACCCGAGAGCGGCGGTTCCCGGCACGGGCTCGGGCGGATGCATGTCTGTCCTCGGCCGGCTCACCACTGACCACGACTTCAGTTGACTGTTAACAGTCAACTGCTGTTGCTGGAAGTGTGGCACAGAGCACACACGAGACGCAATGATTGATCGACGAGATGGGATAGGTCCATCCAGCCCTGGTGACGGGCTTCTCCGGTTGCGGGGGGCGGCCCCTCCGGCAAACCTCCGCATGATGCCGCCCAAGAAGCCCATCGGTTCCCCGGCGCAGGCGGGAGCCGCAGCCAGAGCCGCAACCGGGCGAAGACCGGCAGCACAGCCGTGGCCCGCTGGACAGGGCGGACAGGCCGAAGTCGGCCGATGGGTCTGGCAGGCCCACCGTCAGGGTCCACGACGGGCTGGAGCACCAGCTCCCTGGGTCAGAAGGGCTGACAGCCGGGCGAGTTGCGGACGGCATACGGAGCCGTGCGATGTCTCCGGCCCGCAATATGCCGCGCGGGGGGATGACATGGCGCAGTTCGCGGGGTGCTGGTGCGGATCCGTCCGGGCTCGTCCGACCGCCCCCGTGGACAGAGGGGCTCGCGTCGACCGGTCAGCTCAGTTTCGGCGAGACGTCATCCGGTTCCGGGCCGTCGGCCCCCGGCTGGGCATCGCAGTGCCCGGGCCTGCGAGTCCGAGGCGATCGGCCGGAGGCGGCACCTCGACAGCCGGTGCTCAGGAGACGAGGTTGGCCGCGGCTTCGTCCATGTGGGAGAGCATGTAGTCGGCGGCTGCCGGGGCGTCCCCGGCCGCGATGACATCGACGATGGCGGTGTGCCGGTCCACGCGCATGTTGCCCACGGCCCGGTCCATGCCGGCCCACATGAACGACATCCGGATCGACCCCTCCAGGGCCTGCCACGAGTGCAGGAGCATGGCGTTGTCCGTGAGGCGGCACAGCGTTCGGTGGAAGTTCAGGTCCGCCTCGATCCGCTCCTCCAACGTGTGGCCGACGGCTTCATCCATGGCCCGCACCGCGTCACGCAGTGTGGCCACGGCCGCATCGCGATGCTCCGCTCGGCTGAGCGTGCGCACGGCCAGGGACTCGAGGGCCGCCCGGACGGCGAAGATGTCGACGATCTCCTTGGCATCCAGACTGCGCACGGACAGCCGGCCACGGGCTCCGGCGGCGATCAGCCCCTCCTGCTGGAGCTGGCGCATGGCCTCACGCAGGGTGCCCCGGCTGATCTGCAGCTGCTCGGACAGCTCCGTCTCCACCAGGTGGGTGCCCGGGGGCAGCTCGCCGGTGGTGATGGCCCGACGCAGCGCCGTCAGAGCCTGCTGGCGCAGGTTCACCTTGGCCAGTCCGGCCAGGGCCGCTGTCTGAGAGGTCATCGTGGTCATCCTTCGGAAGCTGGAGGTGGACTGGTCGGACGCGGCGGGGGCACCGCCGCCTCCTGCCGCGCGTTGAACGGAACCCCGGAAGTGTCGGCCCGGTCGGCTCCGCTGACGACATCAGTGCCATGAACGTACCGCCGCACAGTGACTGCGACTCACCCCTCGATCATACGGGCCCGGTTAACCGTTGACCGGGCCGGATGTGCGGGGGCGGCACTTCTCCGGGAGGATCAAGATGTCATCTTTTCTGTTGACTGTTAACAGTTGAACGGCGTACTGTGATGCCAACCACAGACCGTGTCGACAGGCACCAGTTCCGCGGCCACCAGGACGCCGTATCGCGCGACCGGCTGATCCGACCACCACCACATGAGGGGAAACCCATGCAGCCAACGACTGATATCGCTCCGGTCGAGCCCGAGCGTCTGACCCGGATCAAGGAGGCGGCCTTCCGCATCCGGACCAACGCACTGATCCAGGGCGAGGTGCAGGGGCAGGGCTACATCGGCCAGGCCCTGGACATCGCCGACGTCCTGGCGGTGCTCTACGCCGACCAGCTGAACCTGCGCCCGGAGGACCCGGAGTGGGAGGGCCGGGACCGGTGCCTGCTCTCGATCGGCCACTACGCCATCGCCCTGTACGCCGCCCTGGCCGAGGCGAAGTTCCTGCCGCTGGAGGAGCTGGAGACCTACGCGACCGACGACTCCCGGCTGCCGATGTCGGCGATGGCGTCCTACACGCCGGGGGTGGAGATCTCCGGGGGGTCCCTGGGCCACGGCCTGGTGGTCGCCAACGGCGTGGCCCTGGGGCTCAAGCGCAAGAACAACCCGGCGTTCGTCTACAACATCCTCTCCGACGGAGAGCTCAACGAGGGCTCCACCTGGGAGGCCGCCGCCGTGGCCGCCCACCACGAGCTCGACAACCTGATCGCGATCGTGGACTTCAACGACCAGCAGGCCGACGGCAAGAGCCAGGACATGCTCGGCATGGAGCCGATCGAGGGCAAGTTCGAGGCCTTCGGCTGGATCACCCGCCGGGTCGACGGCAACGACGTCGCCGCCGTCCTGACCGCCCTGGAAGAACTGCGGACCATCGAGGCGAACCAGCCGCGGTGCCTGATCGCCAACACCAAGCTCGGCAAGGGCGTGGACTTCCTGGAGAACCGCGAGAAGCTGCACTTCATGACCGTCGCCGCCGACGAGTGGCAGAAGGCCCACGACCGACTGAAGGAGTCGTCCCAGGCATGAACACCACCCCGAACACCGCCACCCAGAAGAAGCGGCTGACCTCGGACGCGATGAGCGCCTCCCTGGCCCGGGAAGGGCAGCGGACCACCGCCGCTCCCCTGGGCCACGCCCTGGTGGAGCTCGCCGAACGCGACGACCGGGTCGTGGGCCTGTCGGCCGATCTGGCCAAGTACACCGACCTGCACATCCTGCGCGACGCGATGCCCGACCGGTTCTACCAGGTCGGCATGGCCGAGCAGGCCCTGCTCGGGGCCGCCGCCGGGCTGGCCATGGAGGGCTTCGTGCCCTTCGCCTCCACCTACTCCGTGTTCGCGACGCGCCGGGCCTACGACTTCCTGTGCCTGGACATCGCCGAGGCGAACCTCAACGTGAACATGGTCTGCGCCCTGCCCGGGCTCACCACCGGCTACGGGCCCTCCCACCAGGCCACCGAGGACGTGGCGATCCTGCGGGGAATGCCCAACCTCACGATCGTGGACCCCTGCGATGCGGTGGACATCGAGCAGGCCGTCGCCCAGCTGGCCGCCCACGACGGACCCACCTACATGCGGATCCTGCGCGGGAAGGTCCCGCGGGTGCTCGACGAGTACGACTACACCTTCGAGCTCGGCAAGGCCAAGCTGATCCGCGACGGGGCCGAGGTCCTGCTGATCTCCACCGGCCTGATGACCGAACGCGCCCTGGAAGCCGCCAAGGCCCTGGAGGCCGACAAGGTGGACGTCGCCGTGCTGCACGTGCCCACCCTCAAGCCCCTCGACGAGGCCACCATCCTGGCCGAGCTCGCCAAGGACCGGCTGGTGCTCACCTGCGAGAACCACACCGTCATCGGAGGCCTCTTCGACGCGGTCGCCCACACCGCCGTCCGCGACGGCGTCCTGCGGCAGATCACCCCCATCGGGCTGCCCGACGAGTTCCTCGACGCCGGCGCCCTGCCCACCCTCAACGACCGCTACGGGGTCTCCACGACCAAGATCGCCGAGAAGGTCAGGACGCTGCTCCACCCGCGGCACACGGAACGCGTGGACTGAGCACGGCACCGAGCAGCACGGCACAGCGGTGGGGGGCGGGCGGGGGACCGGGACCGTCGGCCCCCCCCCCGGTCGGGTGCCCGGCCACCCTATGTGGGCCCCACACGCGGCCCCGCCGCACCCG